>CAMWVE010000013.1 GCA_947177685.1 uncultured Porphyromonadaceae bacterium
TTCTCCACAATCATTCTTTAGTCCGTATAGACCATTTTCCTGATATATCTCCATAAGTTCTTTTTTGCGACACAGCAAAAAGAAAGTGTAGGCTTTTGATACTTATTGCTATTCTGAAGGTATCGCCAAACACCCATACTCATACAATAAGAAAAAGCCCACACCTGTGTAGGTGCAAGCATTTCCTTTCTACTGTGATGAGTATTGCTGTTAAATTGGCGATTTTTCAGAATACATCAAGTAAAAAGTGAAACACTCTTTTCGATATGTCTTTATAATAGTTTTACTTCATTGGCTGTTACTATTTTTGTTTGTACTGCAAAATTAGCCAATTTACAGGACAAATGCAAATTGGTATCAAATCATTTAAGACAAATCGGAGCTGCACAGGCTTGGGCAATAGGTTTATTTACAAAGAAAAAATGCTCCAACCCGAATGTAAAGATACATAGATTGGAGCACCCAACACAAATCACAAATGGTGATTTATTTTCAAGGATAGGAATTTCCTACCATAATGGAGAGGAAATAATGAGGAATTAGAGATTGTAGTTCCTTTCAGATAGATTGTGACAGGTCATGTAGAGGCAGTCTCTCAGTCTGAAATCATACTCTTCTTCAAGAGTAGAAAGAAACTCTCCAAAATCTTCATATTCTTCAGATGCAGTAAGCTGTTCATCTGTCAGTCTGATTTTGATTAGTTCTCGCGTAGAGAAGTACATGATTATAATATATCTTGGCTCCATAATCTTAACTATTTATGCTTATTCTTTCTATCCTCATCAGCGAAAAGACCAATAAGAAAGATTGAAAGCACCATAAACATAAGGTTGATAAAACTTGCAGCCATAATCTAATTGATGAACCATGAGTATTCACAATCACCATAAAGAGCCTTGTTGAGTCCTTAGACAAGTTGAGTTGCATTGAGACTTCTATATAGGAAGTTATCAATATAGGAGGACTTATTGGCTACTGCAAGGAGATTAAAAACATTCCTCATATTGATTTCCTTACTTCCCTGTGGTACAGAGAAACTTTCGTCATTATAGTATGCCCGTGCTATCATACCTATCTGCGTATCAGTCATAAGCATCTGAGGAAGTTTCTTCTGTTCAGCCTTAGGTAGAAAGCCATATAGACGTGATTTACTGAGAGCAACAGATATTCCGATTAGCTCTTTCTGTTCCTGATTATGCTCGGCATATAGAGCCAAAATTCCAATCTTAGGCACATTGAAATTTTTATATCTGTTCTAAATCTCTTTCGCGCTTACCTGTTTACCCTCTCTTTGGATTTGAAGTGTCAAATCATGCAGAGTGTATTCCATTTGATATAGAAAGGCATTAACTTGTTTTGTTTTAAGTGTATTACCTTTTGCTATGCCTTTAGTTGCCACCCATTGGGATGGCAGAACACTCTTTCCTGTTGCAACTTCGGCTGAGGGTTTGCCAGATGTAACTCTTACAAAAGATGGATGCAGTACCATCTTTCAGAAGCTTTTTTCTTTTGATAAAGAATAAAATTGTTTCCATTACACTATGATTTTTATTGTTGTTTTCAATAGTGTAAAGGGCTTGATTATTAGCAGATTATACAAGTGTAAATATTGAATATCAATGAAATATAAGGAAGTCTGTTGGACTTGTGAATTGGAAAATATCAAATCCAATGAGAAGTCCAACTGATATATTACCTATATGTTCATTTTTATTCATTATATTACATAATAGAAAATCCTGCAATTCAATGAGTTTCAGCATTATTCATTGTCTTTCATCAGACTTGAGTGGAGATGGAGGGATTCTTGCTTCACAAGCGCTGCGCGATAACTTGCTTCGCAAGCGCTTCGCGATAACTTGTTACACAAGCGCTATGCGATAACTTGTTACACAAGCGCTGCGCGATAATGAACCCTCTTTTCCGGATTCGCATCCCCCGGCATCTCAACAAAAAAAGCCCGCAAATGCGAGCTTTTATTTGTGGAGATGGAGGGATTTGAACCCTCGTCCAAACGTGGAACTAATGAGTTTTCTACATGCTTATCGCTTATTGGTTTTCGAGAATCAACAGGCAAACGACAGCCAATTGGTTCCTTATTCGCTAAATTTTCAGATTCTCCACGCGAAAGAAAGAATCCTATTCCCGATTTTCCTGCACCGTCTGATCGATGTGTCTCGGGTCTACGACCATCGGACGATGTCTTGTCGCTGCAACTGTTGCGGCGATTAAGCTAATCTACTGTACTTCGATTAAGCAGCAAGAGCGTAGTTATTTTCGCCATTTAAAAAATTCAATGTCCATGTTTAAAGAGAACAGCCATTATGTCTCTGCATGCTTGCTCACCACCTCTACACGCTGTCTAAACCGGTCATCCCCGTTGCATGCTTCAGTTAAAGCTTACAAATTTAAAAATAATATTTTCAACTTACAAATCTCCACTCCCTAATTTAACATATATTAATAAATAAATAAACTTTTGGGTTCTTCGCTTTTCTATTTCTGAATTAATTACTATTTTTGTGGTTATGGAGGTGAAATACCTTTAAATATTATTTCTAACGATGAACCAATACAATTTTGATATACTACCTGAACGCCGAGGATCGGGCGACATAAAGTTTGATGAGCTGAGGAACCGTTACGGTCGCAGCGACCTATATTCTCTATGGGTTGCTGACATGGATTTTGAGGTCGCTCCTGAAATCAGGAGCGCCATGGAGAAACGGATTAATACCGGCATATTCGCGTATGCCGGCGTCAGCGACAGTTATTGGAATGCTGTAATGAACTGGATTCGGACTCATTTCGGCTTTTCTGTAACCAGAGCGGAGTTGTCATTCATTCCCGGTATTGTCCGAGGCATCGGTTATGCCATTAACTATTATACACAGAAGGATGACAAAATTCTGATTCAACCACCGGTCTACCATCCCTTCCGACTATTAACGGAAAGCAACGGACGCATGATTGTCACAAATCCTCTGTTACTAAATTCCGATGGCACCTATACGATGGATTTCAAAGGGCTTGAAGAAACGGTGGAACGTGAAAAACCTCGGATGATGATTCTTTGTAATCCTCACAATCCGGGAGGAATCCGATGGACCAAAGAGGATTTACGCCGTGTGGCAGCGATAGCATCACGCAACAACATGATTGTCATTTCTGATGAGATTCATGCCGATCTCATTCTTTCCGGAGAACCCCACAACAGTTTCTTCCAAGCGGGAGAAGATGCCGAAAAGGTAGGAATTGTATTCGGCGCTCCTTCAAAGACGTTCAATATTCCGGGACTGGTCAGCTCATGGGCTGTGATAAAAAATCCGGTATTGCGTGACGGCTTCTATTCATGGCTTACGGTCAACGAGTTCAACGATGCACCTTTCACAGCCTCAATTCCCACAGAAGCGGCATATACCTCAGGTGAGCCTTGGCGCAAGGAATTGATAAACTATCTGAACGGAAATCTTGAATATTTAATTGAATATTTCAAGGCAAATATGCCAAAAATCAAGGTTTTACCTCCTCAAGCGTCGTTCCTTGTATGGCTTGATTGCCGTGACATGAATCTTTCGCAACCTGAATTGGTGGATTTCTTCACCAATAAAGCGCACTTGGCACTTAACGACGGCTCGATGTTCGGTGGTGAAGGAACGGGATTCATGCGCTTGAACATGGGCACTTCACGGAAGAATCTTGCCGAGGCTCTAGCATCACTGAAAAAGGCTTATGACCGATTATAAGCTGAAATATAATAATCCATCACAAGCCGATTTTTCGGTTAATCTCCCACTATCAAAAAGTGAGAGCAACCGACTTTTGTTGATTTCAACCCTTTCAGGAGCATCACCTGAGTTGCTTAAAGTAAGTGACTGCGATGACACCAAGTCAATGCTTTACGGACTGACCACCGACGATGACTACGTCAACATAGGTGCGGCAGGCACGGCAATGCGCTTTCTTACAGCATTTTTTGCTATCTCACGGCGTACCGTGACACTTGATGGCTCAGAAAGGATGCGTAAGCGTCCGATTTCGCCACTTGTCACAGCATTGAGAGAACTTGGCGCCTTCATTGAATATGCCGAGACCGAGGGCTTTCCACCGCTGAAAATAAAGGGTACGAAACTTTCAGGAGGTGAAATAATGATGGATGCCTCAGTGAGTTCACAGTACGTTTCGGCACTGATGATGATAGCCCCTACCCTTAGTGAACCGCTGATCATCAGATTTGACTCACGTCCGGTTTCTCTACCCTATATAAAGATGACAGCCGAACTGATGCACCGATGCGAGGCTACGGTAACGATGTCAGACAGTTTCGTCACCATTCACCCCGGAAGTTATAACTTGAAAGGAATAAGCGTTGAGCCGGATTGGTCCGCTGCATCATATTGGTATGAAATCTGCGCACTGAGCCGACGCGCAATCAGATTACCCGGACTAAAAGAGGACTCATTACAGGGTGATTCCGGAATAGTTCATATTTTCAAGCAGTTAGGGGTAGAAACCGAATTTGATGGAAATGAAGCCAAGTTAATCCCCTCTCCGATTGCCGATGGAATTCTGGACATCAATCTGGAAGATATGCCCGACGTGGCACAGACCATTGCCGTGACATCCGCAATGATAGGCAAACCGTTCAATATCACCGGTTTATCAACACTCCCCGGCAAAGAAACCGACAGACTCGAAGCTCTGCGATGCGAGCTCTCAAAATTAGGTTACAAAGTTGTCATCACTTCTGATTCAATCAGTTGGGACGGCAAATATTCCGACTCTACGGCAACCATCAGCATTGACACATATAAAGATCATCGCATGGCAATGTCATTCGCCCCCGTGGCAATACTTCGGAACAATATCACAATTAACGATATAGATGTCGTTTCAAAGTCGTATCCCGACTATTGGAAACATCTGCATGAATTTGGAATATACACCGTATGACAGTATCACTCATAATATTGGCAGCGCTGCTGGCGGTTGGATTGCCGCTATATCTTCATCATAGATGGGAGAACAGGCGTAGAACCGCTCAGGGAATCAAAACCGAGGAGGTTCAGGAGCCTGTTCAGGAGTGCTGCGGGTTGCACATGACTTGTGAAAAAGACTCCCTATTGGTAGCGGTAAGCCCTGAGGTTGTCTATTACGACGATGAGGAGCTGGACATATTCAAAGGACGCACCCCCGACAGCTATTCTGATGAGGAAATTGAGATATTCCGTGACGTATTGTTCACCATGCTTCCAAAGGATATTGCCGGGTGGGCTCGCTCACTCCAGTTACGCGAAATATCCATGCCAGAAATAGTCAGGGAAGAGTTGCTGATGATTGTAAGCGAAGCACGAAACAACCGTAATAACGAAATAAAATGATTGAACTGCTTGAATATCCGTTTTTCAGAAACGCGCTGATTGGATTGATAATCATCAACATAGCGGCGGCGATGATAGGCACATACATCATTTCGCGACGGCTTGTGGCAATTTCCGGCGGCATCACTCATGCCTGTTTCGGCGGACTCGGACTGGGCTATTTTCTCGGACTAAATCCAATAGTTATGGCTGCAGTTTTCTCCATCGCCTCATCGTTAGGTGTAGAGACTCTCTCGTCACGATACCGCCTCCGTGAGGACAGCGCGATAGCGGTAATTTGGGCGGTGGGCATGGCAGTTGGTGTGATTTTCGTGTTTCTGACACCCGGTTATGTTCCTGAACTGAACAGTTTTCTGTTCGGTAACATTCTGACAGTCAGCAGCAACGACCTGATAATCTTCACCATTTACACTGTGGTGCTCGCCTTGTTCTTCGCCTTGTTCTTCAACAAAATTGTAGCCGTTGCTTTCGACCGTGATTTCGCGCGCGTTTCAGGATTGCCAGTCACTTTCATCAATACCTTAATGACCGTATTGGTGGCGCTCTGTATTGTACTGACAATCAAGTTGGTAGGAATAATGCTGTTGATGTCGATGCTTTCGTTGCCCCAGCTTATTGCCGAAATGTTCACTCACAGGTTCAAGTCACTGATTTTTCTTTCGGGAGCCATAGGTATAGCCGGTTCAATAATCGGGCTATTTCTTTCAGCCTATATCAACGTACCCTGTTCGGCACTGATTGTTGCCGTTTATGCCATAATATTTGTAATCGGGAAAATTATTTCAGAATGTTTGAACCGTTGAAACACAAAGTGATGCGTAGGTGGATAACCTCACTTGCCATTTTGCTGCTGGGAACTGTGGCACTTCATCTGGCACGTCCTGCAGCCACAGCCGCAACGCCGTCAAAAAAGCAGTATCCGGTCAGAGGCATTGATGTTTCACATTATAATAAAATAAAGAACTTCGATGCTCTGTCAAAGCAGATTGATTTCATATTTCTGCGGTCATCGCTGGGATTGAAACGTGACACTACATTCAATACACTCTACAAAAAGGCGGTAAAAGCTGACATTCCGGTTGGAGCTTACCACTATTTCCGGTTCGATGTCGATGGTGAGGCTCAGGCGAATAATTTTCTCAGAAGCATAAAAGGGAAAAAATTCGAGTTCCCGTTGGTGATTGATGTAGAGCAACATGGCAATTCCACTAAAGTGTCCACCAAAACCATCAACGCACGACTTAAAGCTATGGTGAATACGGTAGAGAAAAGCGGCTACAAAATCATATTCTACACTAACAAGCATGGTTACAAGACTTACATACAGCCACACTATCCCGATTACCCGCTGTGGATTTGCTCATTCACCGATCCGCCCATCAACGCCAAATGGGTTTTCTGGCAATACAGCCACACAGGATCGTTAAACGGCTGCAAAGGTAAGATTGACCTTGACACGTTCAACGGTTCAAAAAAGCAATTCAAGAAAATGTTTCCCAAACAGAAGCGTAAATAAATGATTACCAAACAAGAACTTAAGGCTCACGGCGCCATTTTTGCCGCAAACATAATGTGGGGTTGTGTATCACCGTTCACCAAACTCATTCTTCAGGACGGCACACTCTCCGGCTTGCAACTTTCTGCCGTCAGGATCATAGGCGCCACACTCGTATTTCTGCTGATGGGACTCATATTGCCGAAATCCGTGGCACCAAAAGAGAAAATCAGAAAAGGTGACTGGCTGAAAATTATTGCGGCATCGCTGCTTATCATCACCTTTAATCAAGCCCTCTTTATTGTGGGAATAGCCTACACCTCCCCTATCGATTCATCGATAATGACAACCCTTACACCCCTGTTCACCATGATTTGCGCGGCAATCTTCTTAGGTATTCCTATTTCGTGGCTCAAGGCATTGGGTGTGGTTCTGGGACTGGGAGGAGCTTTACTGATGGTATTCGGACAGGCTTCCGGCGCATCAGAAGCATCTAATCCTATATTGGGTGACTCGCTGTGCCTTTTGGCACAACTTTGCGCAGCGCTTTATTATGTGCTTTTCCGTGACATAATCAACCGCTATTCAGCATTCACACTGATGAAATGGATGTTCATTGTTTCCAGCTGCACTTTCGGGGTTGCCATGCTTCCGGAGTTGTGCAAGGTCGATTTCGGGAAAATAGCATCAGCCGTTTGGATGTCAATAGGCTATCTTGTGATATTCGGTACATTCCTTGCCTATCTGACAATCCCTTACGCACAGAAATATCTGAAACCAACAGTTGTAGCCATGTACAACTACTTCCAGCCGGTAGTAGCAGCCCTACTCGCAACCGCAATGGGTCTGGCATCGTTCGGATTCGTAAAAATGGCTGCTACGTTGCTGATTTTCATAGGCGTATGGTTCGTCACCTCCTCCAAGGGAGCGTCAAACAAGAAGGAGATAAACAAACAGACACCCTGCGGGGACTAACCCTCAGGATGTCTGTCATTACGAATTTCAAAGTCTGGGATTTATTTCTTAAGCGTGTAGTTAAGACCCGATGTCGCTACCTGCAGATTGCTGTCGGTCATGGTGATTGTCGAGTCAGTATCCACAACAAAGTAGATGGGAGTGTCAACTGAACCGATTTGTGAATCATCGCGGTCCTTAACAAGTTTCAGATAGGTTTTGTCTCCTTTTCTTTCAACCCTGAAGTCACCTTCGCTTACAAAACTCTTGATGTCGCTGTAACCGGTGACAACTGCAGTGTCTGCCTTCAAATAGGTTTCTATAAGCTTGTAATCGCCATCATTGCCATCGTCATCATAGTCAAGTGTAAGGGTGTAACGCACACCGTCACAGTCAGCGGCAGGGAGAATGCCTGTGTAAACTTGATCAATATCTGACTTTACGCATAAGCCATCTTTTTGGCAACCACCCTTCTGGCAGTTACCTGAACATGCTGCCAGTGAAAGGAGTGCCAGACCGGCTGCTGAAAATAAAATAGTTTTCTTCATGATTTGTATTGTTGTTAGTTTCTTATATAACATCTTGTTAATTAAATGGTTCAACATCATCATGAAATTGTGTTGCATTTTTGAAAAAAATTTCGTAGATTTGTAATAAGATGGAGCAACGAAAATACATAGCCATAGACCTGAAATCGTTTTATGCATCGGTGGAATGTGTTGAGCGCGGTTTGGATCCGCTCGATACATGCCTTGTTGTTGCAGATAGTTCAAGGACGGAAAAAACCATCTGTCTGGCAGTGTCGCCCGCGCTGAAGTCGTTCGGCATGGGAGGCAGACCACGTCTTTTCGAGGTCATCCAAAGGGTTAGAGATGTCAATCGTGAACGTAATGCACGCGGTGACAAGTCTGTATCGCTTAAGGAATTGCAACAGAACCCTCGATTGGCGGTAGACTATCTGATAGCGCCGCCACGCATGGCTCACTACATCAAATATAGCACTGTTATCTATCAGATTTATCTACGGTTCGTGGCGCCGGAGGATATTCATGTCTATTCCATTGACGAGGTATTCATCGATGTCACGGAATATCTGCACCTTTACAACATGACCGCCCACGACTTGGCAATGAAAATGATACGTGCCGTTCTGGCAGAAACCGGCATAACCGCCACTGCGGGAATCGGCTCTAACATGTATCTTGCAAAGATCGCCATGGATATAAAAGCCAAAAAGATGCCACCTGATGCCGATGGTGTCCGCATTGCCGAACTCGACATAATGTCATACAGGCGTGAGATGTGGGATCATGCGCCCATAACCGATTTTTGGCGTGTAGGTCGGGGAATTGCCAAGCGGCTCGCAGGCATGGGATTACTGACCATGGGCGATGTAGCGCGATGCTCTCTGAATCATCAGGAATTTCTCTACAAACAATTTGGCATCAATGCTGAACTGCTGATAGATCATGCATGGGGATTGGAGCCGGTTGAAATGAAGCATATAAAGAATTATAAGCCCGAGTCGCACTCCATAAGCACAGGTCAGGTGTTGACTGAACCCTACCCTGCTGACAAAGCGCGTATCGTGACCATGGAGATTGTGGACTCAACCGCCCTGACACTTGTTGACAAGAAGTTGGTGACCGGTCAGATTGTGCTTCAAGTGGGATATGACGCTGAAAACATGACTCGCCCGGAGATCCGCGAACGTTATGACGGACGTGTAAAAACCGATTTCTACGGAAGGCTGGTGCCGTTTCATGCCCATGGCACGGTGAATTTCGAGCCACCCACATCATCGGCAATCATAATGACAGCCAGAGTACGCGAACTCTATGACAGAATAGTCACTCCCTATTTGCTCGTCAGGCGTATAACGGTTTCATTCAATAAACTTGAGATGGAATCTGAGGCGAAACAGACGGCTCGGCAGCTTTCATTGTTTGAGGAGGAAGCCGGCTCAACTTTGTCGGAGGAACAACTTGCAAAAGAAAGGCGCACTCAGGAGGCTATTCTGAATATTAAGAAAATGTTCGGTAAAAATGCCATTCTCAAGGGATTGAACTACGAGGACGGTGCCACGCAGAAGGAACGTAACAAACAGATTGGAGGACACAAAGCATGACGGACCGCTACAATGACATTATGAATATGGAGCGACCCGAACCTTCACGGCAACGGATGTCGCTAAGTGAACGGGCTACCCAGTTCGCACCTTTCGCCGCATTGAACGGTCACCATGAAGCACTTGCCGAAACTGCTCGCGTTACTAACGTTTTCGTAGAACCGGGCGAGTATGAACTTCAGGAACTTTCCACCTCATTGACACTTATGCTGATGCAGAACAGGACGCCTGAAATTGAAATACGCTATTTTCAGCCGGACATGCGTAAATCAGGGGGCGAATACCTCACCTTGCGCGGGCAGTTCCGCAAGATTGATGAAGTGACGCATGAGCTTATTATGGCAGACTCTACGCGAGTCAGTCTGAGCAACATAAACTCGCTCAGAATTTTGAACGACGACTGAAAAGAACGGTCAGAAAATCTCGCCGCCACGATAAAATCCGTTTGTCTTAACCTTATTCGGCTGCACATCGACATATTGTGCGCCTATCAATTCCTGTTTCAACACTTCCGGTTCCACAGGGTGGAATTTCAGCACACCTGAAACCGGGAATTTGTTGAAATACGGAGCATTGTGCAGAAAAAACGCTATTGACGCCAAATTGTCATAGTTCATAACGCCGTTGCGATAACTGATAATGGTCTGCAACACACGGGGCAATACCTTCAAACCATATTTTCCGTCCTTCAGCTTAAGCACGGCAATCAGATGCCACTTACGGCTGCTCACAGACATGTTGTCAGTGTCAGCCACGCGAGTGGTGATGGTGATGGAGCGTCCGAATTTTTGATTGATTTCATTCATCATCGACCGGAAAATCTTTCCGTGAGCCGTTGTATCCTTCAATTTGTGGAAAGATATATAATAATGTATCATCTCATGGATGATAACATCTTCCAGCCGGCGCTCCTCCAGATTGAAATTGGTGCTGAATCGCAAGACTTCGCTTACCATGTTGCGTGAACCGTCGGAATTTCGCTTGTACTTCACATTATACATTCCGAGTGTTGACTTGGAGTCAGACAACACTATGGAAATCTTCGGGAGTACACCCCCGAAAATCGACCTATTGAACTCATCGAAACGAGATTGTATGAAGTCAAGATTAAAAATCATGTATCAGGAGCATTATTGAATCAAACGCGATGTATCATAATAAGCCATCTGCGGTGTGTCTTTTGGAAATATCTTCGGTCAATGCTCCCATCAATCTTATCCTCGGCACCGTGCATCTGGCTCATTCTGAAAAACTTAAAGAGGGTGAGTCAAAATTTTTGACACACCCTCTTTTGATTTATTGCTTAAGTCTATTCTACTCAGGCATTTTTCACTTTTTCAACAATGGCTTTGAAAGCAGCGGGATTGTTGAGAGCGAGGTCTGCGAGAACCTTACGGTTGATTTCGATACCTGCTTTGTGAATCAGACCCATCAGTTTTGAGTAAGAAAGATCTTCCAGACGGGCTGCAGCGTTGATACGCTGAATCCAGAGAGCGCGGAAGTTACGTTTTTTATCTTTGCGGTCGCGGTAAGCGTAGGTTAAACCTTTTTCCCAAGTGTTTTTGGCAACAGTCCATACGTTACGACGGCAACCGAAGTAACCGCGGGTAAGTTTTAAGATTTTTTTACGACGAGCTCTTGAAGCTACATGGTTTACTGATCTTGGCATTTTGTTTCAGTTTGTGAATGTCAGCGGCAGATGCTCTTTAGGGCTGAACATTCGGTTAATAAAATTGAAATTAAATCACGAATTAAATGAAACCTTGAAATAAAACGGTTTTATTTGAGGGCAAGTAATGCCTTTACGTTGCCTTCGTCTACCTTAGCGATGAGCGCGAAGTGTGTGAGGTTTCTTTTCTGCTTTTTGGTTTTCTTGGTCAGGATGTGACTTTTAAAAGCATGTTTTCTTTTGATTTTTCCTGATCCGGTAAGGGCGAACCTCTTTTTGGCACCGGAGTTAGTTTTAATCTTGGGCATTTTTTTGTTTTTAAAATTATTAATTCGAGTTATTATCTGTCGGACCGACACGCAGCCCCTTGATAGTTCTTATTTCTTTTTTGGCGAAAGCATGATAATCATTCTCTTACCTTCAAGCAGCGGCATCTGCTCAACTTTGCCGTATTCTTCCAAGTCGTTGGCGAAACGGAGCAGAAGCACCTCACCCTGTTCCTTAAAGAGGATGGAACGCCCCTTGAAGAACACATAAGCTTTCACTTTCGAGCCTTCCTGAAGGAAGCTGATGGCGTGCTTGAGCTTGAAGTTATAGTCATGATCATCAGTCTGAGGACCGAAACGGATCTCCTTCACGACAACCTTGGTCGCTTTGGCTTTCTGCTCCTTCTGACGTTTTTTCTGCTGATAAAGGAATTTCTGATAGTCAAGCACCTTGCAAACGGGAGGTTGCGCGGTGGGAGAAATTTCAATCAGATCCATTCCCTGTTCGTCAGCGATTCGCAGAGCTTCCTGAATGGTGTATATACCGGTTTCAACGTTATCGCCTACGAGTCGGACTTCGCGTGCACGGATACGTTCATTAATCGCATAAGCGTCGCGCTCGTTCTTCTTGTTGTCGACACGTCGAGCTTGGGGAGCCCCGTTGCTACGTTGGGGCTGCGGGTTATTCAAAGGTTTTTTCTCCATTCAGGAAATTATTCGTTAGTCATTGCTTTTATTTCTGCATCCAAAATTTCTGCAAAGGTAGTAATTTTCATCGAACCTTTATCACCTTCGCCCTGTTTTCTTACAGAAATTTCACCATTTTCTGCTTCTTTTTCGCCAACAATGAGCATATAGGGTATTCTTTTGAGTTCGTTGTCACGAATTTTCTTACCTATTTTCTCATTTCTGTCATCAACATCAACTCTGATGTCGTGCTGTTCGAGCTTCCGTTTCACCTCATAGGCATAGTCGTTGAACTTCTCGCTGATGGGAAGTATAACAGCCTGTTCAGGTGCGAGCCACAGGGGGAATTTGCCGGCGGTGTGCTCCAGAAGAACTGCCACGAAACGCTCCATCGATCCGAAGGGGGCACGGTGAATCATCACGGGACGATGCTTCTGGTTGTCAGAACCGGTGTATTCCAGCTGGAAACGTTCAGGAAGGTTGTAGTCAACCTGAATTGTACCTAACTGCCAGCGGCGACCAATGGCATCCTTAACCATGAAGTCAAGTTTGGGACCATAGAAAGCTGCCTCACCGAGTTCTTTGCGGGCTTTAAGTCCTTTTTCCTCACAAGCCTCGATGATTGCAGTTTCGGCAAGATGCCAGTTTTCGTCACTACCAATATATTTTTCCTTGTTTTTGGGATCACGCAGCGAAATCTGAGCTTCAAAGTTGTCGAATTTGAGAGCCTTGAAAATGTAGAAGATGATGTCCATAACCTTCAGGAACTCTTCCTTGATCTGTTCGGGAGCACAGAAAATGTGGGCATCGTCCTGCGTGAAACCGCGCACGCGGGTCAGACCGTGAAGTTCACCGCTCTGTTCGTAGCGGTAAACGGTTCCGAACTCAGCCAATCGCAGGGGAAGTTCGCGATAGCTGCGCGGGAAGGCACGGAAAATCTCACAGTGGTGAGGGCAGTTCATTGGCTTGAGCAGATATTCCTCGCCTTCCTCAGGTGTGTGGATGGGCTGGAATGAGTCTTTGCCATATTTTGCATAGTGACCTGATGTCACATATAGCATCTTGTTACCGATGTGGGGAGTGATAACCTGCTGATAGCCGTATTTCTTTTGAATCTTGCGGAGGAACTGCTCGAGGCGGTCACGCAACGCGGCACCTTTGGGAAGCCAAAGGGGAAGTCCTGCGCCCACATTCTGCGAGAATGCGAACAGCTCCATTTCCTTGCCTAACTTGCGGTGGTCGCGTTTCTTAGCCTCTTCCATCAGCACCAGATACTCGTCGAGCATCTTTTTCTTGGGAAATGTGATGCCATACACACGAACCAACTGGTTGCGTTTTTCATCGCCACGCCAGTAGGCACCTGCCAGTGATGTTATCTTGACAGCCTTGATGGGAGCGGTGTTGGGAATGTGCGGACCACGGCAGAGGTCGGTGAACGAGCCCTGAGTATAGGTGGTGATGTGACCGTCCTCCAGTTCGCTGATGAGTTCGCACTTGTATTCTTCGCCACGATCGCCGAAAAGTTTCAGGGCGTCAGCCTTGCTGATGTCGGCGCGTTTGATTTCTTCTTTGCGCTGGGCGAGTTCCAGCATTTTCTTTTCAATCTTGGGGAATTCGGCTGCAGTAATGACATTGTCACCCGGATCAATATCATAATAGAAACCGTTTTCGATGGCGGGTCCGATGCCGAACTTCACGCCGGGATAGAGTTCCTGAAGTGCTTCTGCAAGCAGGTGGGCAGAACTATGCCAGAAAGCATGTTTGCCTTCGGGATCATCCCATTTGAAAAGTTTTATTGTCGCATCCTCGGTGATAGGACGGCTGAGGTCCCATTCTTCTTCATTTACCGATGCTGCAAGGACGTCGCGAGCCAGCTGTGAGCTGAGACTTTCCGCAATCTGCAGAGGGGTGATACCCTTCTCAAACTGCTTGACGTCGCCATTAGGGAAAGTGATGTTAATCATTAATCTAATTTTTGTTTTTTTCAATTATGCCACATACAACATGGCTTTTAACAAACATAGGTGCAAATTTACATATTTTTTTTGGGTTAACCACCAAATCTTCAACTGTTTTTTATCATAATTTTTGCAACTTAAAATTTCTTAACGCAGGAATATCCGTTTTGTCAATAAAATGTTGTAATTTTGACACAGTTTTCATATTTATATAATGTAATCACATCATGACTACGCTATTTTCACGCCTGACATCTCTGGCTATGCCGCTACTGTTAGCTACTCCGGTATTATCAGCCACGCAGGATGTGACAGAGGCTAAGCTGCTGCTCAAGACGGGCGAACCGGCGCAGGCTCTTGCCATTCTGAAGGGACTTGTTAAAGAAAGTCCGAAAAACGGCAGCCTGAACATGCTCATCGGCGACTGCTATGTAGCGATGGACAGCACTGCCAAAGCTATCTCAGCCTATCGCGACGCTCAAAAGAAAGGGGAAAACGATGCATGGCTGTCACTTGCACAGCTCGCCATAAACGATTATCGCATACAGGATGCCGAGGATGATCTTGCGCTTTACCGCAAAGGTTTGAAAAAAGGTCGCAAGCTACTCCCCGACAATTCAGGCGACATTGAACAACTGCTTACCCGCACTCGCAACATGCTTGACCGCGTGGAAAAAGTTGTCATCATTGACAGTGTCAGCGTCGATGTACAGGATTTCTTCAAATACTATCACCTTTCGCGCGACTGCGGGCAGTTGCTTTCGCCACAGCAGATACAACCCGCATTCAATGCTGCCGAGCCTTCAGTAGCCTACATCTCTCCTGATGGTCAGGAGCTTATATGGGCAACTGAGGACTCCGCAATGACCGTGGGACTGGTTAGCTCCTCACAGCTTTACGGTGGTGAATGGGAACTTCCTGCGTCGCTTGGTTCACAACTCAATGAAGGTGGCGACGCCAACTATCCCTTCATGCTCAACGACGGTGTGACACTCTATTTCGCCAATGACGGTGAGAACTCGCTCGGAGGATACGACATTTTTATTTCCCGTCGAAATGACAACGGTGAATTCTTTCAGCCCCAGAACATAGGGATGCCCTATAACTCACCTTACAATGACTACATGCTCGCAATCGATGAGCAAAACGGTGTTGGCTGGTGGGCGACTGACCGCAACCACATTCCCGGCAAGGTGACCATCTACACCTTCATTCCCTCGGATATGCGTGTCAACTATAATGTCGACGACCCTATGCTCGCATCATACGCCCGTATCGACTCCTACCGTGACACTTGGCAAGATAACGCCGGTTACTCAGCCTTACTCAACCGCATAAAAAACTCAGCAGCGGAAAACGAGAGTGAGGCGAAGCCTGAATTCTTTTTCAGTGTGCCCGGACGAGGTGTGTTAACATCCATCGATCAGTTCCGTAACAGAGAGGCAAAATCGCTGATGCACAGCTATCTCACTCAACTCGATGACTATAAAGAGATGTGTGAGGCGTTGGAAAACTACCGGAGGGTATATGCAAAAGGTGACCATAGTGTCGCTGATGACATACTGAAGCTCGAAAAACAGAAAGCCACCGGCATGGAAAGCTTGAAAAAGCTGAAAAACCAAATCATTAAAGCGGAGATGAAATGACAACTTTCCTTATTTCACTCGCAATCCTGATCATCGGCTATGTCATCTACGGTTTCATAGCCGAAAAAATCTTTGGTGTGGAGCCTGAACGGACCACACCGGCAATAGCCAACAACGACGGCATCGATTTCATTGTGATGCCTACATGGAAAGTGTTCCTGATTCAGTTCCTTAACATAGCCGGACTCGGTCCGGTATTCGGTGCCATAATGGGTATTATGTTCGGTCCGGCAGCTTTCCTGTGGATTGTGTTCGGAACAATATTTGCCGGTGCTGTGCATGACTTCATATCAGCTATGATTTCGCTGCGTTCCAATGGCAGTTCTCTTCCTGAGATTGTAGGACATGAATTGGGTGGCACCGTAAGAAATGTGATGCGTGTGTTTTCCATCGTTCTGCTCATACTCGTCGGAGTTGTATTCGTCATCACTCCGGCAGGTCTGTTGGCAGACCTAACCCATGCCACAGACAGTAATGCTTTGGCACAAGGGCTCATTGAAAACACTGACTGGCTTGCCGATGCTCTGGGCAATCCTGAATGGTACTATAAAATGCTCGATAATGTTGCCTCTTTTATGGCATGGATTGGAGTATCTCTTGACAAAACCGTGTGGGTAGGCATTATTCTTGTTTATTATATGCTTGCCACCGTACTGCCCATAGACAAGCTTATCGGCAACCTTTACCCATTGTTTGGATTCGCGCTGTTGTTTATGGCAGTTGGGATATTCGTGGTCCTGATCTACGGTTCAATCACCGGCACAGTAACCATTCCTGACGGTCTCACCGACGGGCTGCACACCCGCTACAAGGGAGATGCGGCTCTGACTCACCCCATCTTTCCAATGATGTTTGTGTCGATTGCCTGTGGCGCAATATCAGGATTTCATGCCACCCAGTCACCGATGATGGCGCGCTGTCTGAAAAACGAGAAACTCGCTCGACCCGTATTTTACGGCGCAATGGTTACAGAAGGATTCGTGGCGCTGATATGGGCTGCCGGTGCCATTGCATTCGTAGGCGGATATGACGCTATGAGCGAATATATGAAAACAAACACTCCCGGAAGCCTTGTTCATGATCTGTCATTTGACTGGCTCGGCACTTTCGGAGGGCTGCTCGCCATGATAGGTGTCATAGCAGCACCCATTTCTACCGGCGACACTGCACTGCGTAGCGCACGCCTGATTGTGGCTGACTTCATGAAGATGAGCCAGAAGAAATTCCTGTCGCGACTGGCTATCTCAATACCTATCTTTGCCATTGTCTTTGCCATGATGTTCATTGACTTCAACGTGCTGTGGCGTTACTTTGCATGGAGCAACCAGACTCTTGCGGTGTTCACTCTGTGGGCATGCACCGTCTATCTCGCAAGGAAAAAGAAGTTCTACTACATCACCCTTCTACCTGCAATATTCATGACAGCGGTAAGCGTCAGCTATCTCATGTTTTCACCACGTCCGGAAGGTCTTGGCATCAACTGGGGAATTTCCGTGGCTGCGGGAGTTTGTGTGGCAATCTCCTTTACCGCACTGTTCTATAATTTCCTGCGGAAATACAACAATAACAAAATAACCCGCAAATTTGACTATTGAACCTGTGAACTCCGAGCAACTCATATCACTCATTGGCGACAGCAGGAAATACACACTTCACTCCCACACTGAATTCTGCGACGGTCGCGCACAAATGGAGGCGTTCGCCCGTAAAGCGGTTGAAATGGGATTTGATTTCTACGGGTTCTCACCCCACTCTCCCCTGCCGGTGGTTTCAGGTTGCAACATGCTTGCCGGAAAAGTAGGTTGCTACTTAGAGGAAGTGGATAATATTCGCCGGCGACATGGCGACCATGTCAGGTTCCTTGCGTCCATGGAGATTGACTATCTTGGTGAACAGTGGGGTCCCTCCCACCCCTTTTTTCAGTCACTCCCGCTCGACTACAGAATAGGCTCGGTGCATTTCGTGCCTACCCGCGACAATGAGCCTATTGATGTCGATGGCAGTCCCGAACGGTTTGCGATGAGAATGAACACAAAGTTCAACCGTGACATACGCTATGTTGTCGAGAAATTCTATGAACACTCCATCATGATGGTGCAACAGGGAGGGTTCGAAATCATAGGTCACTTTGACAAAATTGGAGAAAACAGCAGTCGGTTTGCACCCGGTATAGAGAACGAGTCATGGTACATGTCACTGGTCGATGAACTGATTGACAACATAATAGCCAAGAAAATCATCGTCGAGATCAACACCAAAGTCTATGCCGAGCGTGGCAGACTGTTTCCAGCTGTCCGCTATTGGAAAAAACTGATTGACAACAATGTTCCTTTAGTTGTCAATAGCGACGCACATGTTCCGGCACTAATCGACGCTTCGCGTCAGGAAGTTTTTGACATGCTTGATTCTGTCAAAAAAGCAGGAACGGGCTGTTGATATTGGAATTTTTTCAGATATTGAAGCAGAATTCACACAGATTTAGTTAAATTTTTGCGATTTTTTATAAAAAAATTTGCTAATTCCAGAATTAATATATAATTTTGTCCGTGTGTTTTTCATAGTATTAGATTAAGATAAAGGTTTAGACGAGGGTATGTCGGGAGACAAGCCCTCTTTTTTTTGATAGTAGCTTGGCGAATAAGTCCTGTGTATCTTGTAGAAAATTTAGTAGATAAACACCTCATTTGAGGCATTTTTATGAATATTTATGGGGTAAAAGAGGAAAAATACTGTTTTGTGGAAATTTTTTTAAAGAATTTTGCGATTTTTTAAAATATTACTCCTATATTTGCCAAAAATATTCACTCCTAATAATACAACCATGAACAAAAGCGAACTCATCAATGCTATCGCAGAAAAAAGCCAACTGACAAAAGCTGAAGCTAAACGTGCTCTGGAAGCCGCTATCGAAACTGTTACTGAAGCTCTTGCTAAAGATGACAAAGTTACTCTCATTGGTTTCGGAACTTTCTCTGTTGCCAAAAAAGAAGAGCGTACCGGCATCAATCCCCGCACAAAAGAAACAATCGTTATCCCCGCCCGCAAAGCTATCAAATTCAAACCCGGAAGCGAACTTATCAATAAAGCAAAATAAGATTTCTCCACCACAAAAAAAAGCAGGGTACGTTTTTTGCGTATCCTGCTTTTTTTATGCTAATAAACATTTTTTATGCTAATAAACAAAGGCGGTGTGTCATAAAAAACCATCTGCGGTGTAGGTTTCGGTGTTCGGCTTCGGTCACAAACTTAGATTCCCACATGCATAAGCCTCATCCTAAACTCCTTGCATCTGACTAATTCCAACTAACTTAAAGAGGGTGAGCCAAAATTTGCATTTTGACTCACCCTCATCAAAATTTTACAATCTGTTGATTCAGTTTCTGATAATCTGTTTACGGATTGAACCGTCAGAGTAGCGCACTATGTATAAGCCGCTTTCAGGCGATTCTACTCGCTGACCCTGAAGATTGAAGTATTCAACAGGTTCGGCTGTCATGTCGATGGCAACTCCTGTTACACCGCTTTCCTCACTTGCAATGCGAATATCATCGATATACAGTGTGGTTGCAGCATCACAACCTTCGGCATGCAAGCCCAGATAGTAGATGCCGGGAGTTTCTACAAAGAACTTGATTGAGTAATCAGTCCATGCAGTGAATTTGGCTTTGTCATATTCCACGATCGGGAGTGTGAAAGTGCTGAAATCCTTAGCATCAGTTCCCAAGTAAGCGCCCCAACGGTGAGTGTCATACGACTTGCCTGACGCGCCGAAAGTAAGCACATAAGTACCTTCTTTATCAAACTTGATGGCAGGTGAAACAGCCCAGTCATTATACAAACCGTTGCTGGTTCCGTAGACATAAAGTTTAAGAACTTTATCGCCGGCAGGTGAATTTTTATCGGTAGCCATTGACCATCCGGCACCACGCTGCTGGTGAGGATTTTCATTTGTAATGGTCCATTCGTCAGTTCCTTCCTCGAAGTTACATGAATAAGGAATTGATTCGGGAGCCTTGGTGATGGATACATTATCTATTTTAAGGGTGCAATAAGTGGCAGTGGTAGTGCCGTGGAACGCAAGGTGATATGTGCCCGCTTTTTCAATGGTGAATGTCGAACCGGGGCTCTTGATCCATGCACTTCCCACCTTTTCATCTTCATGTGACTCAATGTCAGCAACCATATTTGCGTCAACAGAGGGAGCATCGGCAATGTAGATTGACCATGAGTGGGTGTCACCTGAAAGAGAACCGTTCATCATATACTCAAGGCTGTATGTTCCGGGCTCAAATTCAATAGCAGGTGAGAACATGTAGTCGTTGCAGGGTTCTGCTGAACCGGCGCTCTTGAGCTGTGCGAAATTGCCGTCATAGCGCTGGTAGGCATATCCTGCTGCAACTGACCAACCGTAGGAAGTGTTTGTGTGATTATTCACGAATGTCCATAAAGAACCATCCTGATTGTTTTCGAATCCTGAGAAGTAAGGGATTGAAGCAGTTTTGACATAGGTAACAGTGTTGCTGTCATCGGCATAGCCAATCACACCGCAGGTAATAGGTTGAACGGAATAGTAATATGTTCCGGCTTCAGTGAGTTCGTCAACAAAAATTGTTTCTGCAATATTGTCACCGATTACATCTTCTTCCGTACCCTTTATTCGCCATACACGGTAAGTGATATTATCATAATCAGCATATCCGCCATGGTATGTTGCTGTGGGAGCTTTCCATGTGATAGTGACGGTTGCATTTTCGATTTCTGCCTTGAGATCAGTTACGGGCATCAGTTCATCCGCACCCACGAAAATTGTTTCAACCGCGCCGCGACCATGTTCGTCACCGGCAACTGCTGCCACCATATATGACTGATTTCCACCCGGAGCGGCTTGATCAGTGTAGCTTGTGGCATCAGCAGGAAGTGTTGCTATGGGAGTTTCAGCACCAAGTCGGTATACATTCACGGCTGATACGGTTACCGGATTACCCTTGAGGTCTACCGTTGGAAGGGTCCAAGAAAGAATTGCATCGTTAGGATTATAATCCGCAATCTTTATGGTCAGATCAGCGGGTGCTTCAGGACCTTTGCCACTGAATTCCTTCTCAAAATACAAACCGGTCACCTCGGCGTTTGCTCCGAGTATGCTTGCCTCGTTTTTCCATTTAGTTTCAGGGTTAGGATCTTCTGCCATATATGAAGGCACACCTGTCGCCGGGTCTATAGTCAGGAAATAACCGTAGTCAGGATGGCTCTGTGCCCAGTAGAGAACGCCTTCATTGTCGAAAGCCATTGACTGGAACTGATTGGTGGTGGCAATTGAGTGCTGACTACCAATCTGTGTAGCCTTTCCGGTGAACTTGTCGAGTTTGTAGAACTGACGGTATTCTCCCATGGCATAAAGATTACCTTCGGCATCGGCAGCAAGCGTAATGAGGCTTTCTTCTACCTCCTTGCCATTGCCGTCGATAGCTTTGAGATTGCCGGGAGAACCTACAACGATGCAATCGCCTGTATTCAGATCCACAATGTTAAGCGATGTCGTGCCAATGGACGATGTAACAATCTTGTCCTCCACCAGCGCGTACATTGTATTGGTGGTATAGTCATAAGTCATATCCACCACACGACGTGTGTCATTATAAAAATTCACACTCTTGAGAGTCTCAAAAGTCTTTGCATTGAGCACGCGATAGCCCATTGCCGATACACCGCCCATTACATCAGGATATACCTCAAATGTGTAGTAAATACCATCAACACATTCACCGGCTGAAACATGAGTCTCGCCGTAATTGCGCTTATCCATTGTGGGGGTAGCGAACTGCGATACGGGGAACGATATATAACCGAACATGTTTTTTTCGTCGCCCATCTGATAGCCGTGCGCCACAGACTCCGCACTCATGGCGGGAGCAAACGCAGATACAGCTATTGCTGATAAACCTAAGATTAACAACTTTTTCATAATAATTGATTTATATTACTATTGGAATATATTGCAAATTTACACATTATATTTGAAACTGCAATCAATATAACGCTAAAATTAAGGTTTATGTCAAAAATAGCTATTTATTAAACCTAAAGAGGGGGCGCAAAAATCTATATTTTGGCACACCCTCTCACTCTACTTTATTATTGATATTACTATTTTGTCGGATTGAAATCTATTGCATCGACAGCGGGTTCATCAGTGACAGCTATTTCTATCACTTCCGGGATTGTTTCAACATAGTGGAATGTCATGCCATCGAGATATTTTTCAGGAATATCCATTATATCTTTCCTGTTCTTGTCACATAAAACAATCGTGTTTATGCCGGCTCGTTTTGCTGCCAGTATTTTTTCGCGTATTCCGCCTACCGGAAGTACCTTACCACGCAGAGTGATTTCACCTGTCATGGCTAATTTCTCCTTAACCTTACGCTGAGTGAAGGCTGACACCATGGCAGTTACCATGGTTATGCCTGCCGACGGACCATCCTTGGGTATAGCGCCTTCGGGCACATGGACGTGAAGATTGTATTTGTCAAACAGTTCTGCCGGGATACCGAACCGGTCAGCATGCGCTTTCACATATTGCAACGCTATGACGGCAGACTCCTTCATCACATCGCCCAGATTACCTGTCAACGTGAGTTTCTCACCTTTTCCGGGTGCTAACGATGCCTCGACATAAAGAATTTCTCCGCCTACTTCAGTCCATGCCAGACCTGCGACCACACCTGCGAAATCGTTGTTTTCATAAAGCTCCTTCGACACTTTCTCAACACCGAGCAGACGCACCACATAGTCAGGGGTCAGCGTAACATTACTCTCCCCTTTGCGCATTTTTGCAAGAACCAGCTTCCGGATTATCGATGCAATGTTCTTTTCAAGCTGGCGCACACCACTTTCCGAGGTGTATGACTCAATTATTTTTCTGATAGCATCATCAGTGAACGTCACCTCTTCATCGGTCATGTTGCTTTCAGCAAGTTTTTTGGGGATAAGATGACGTTTTGCAATTTCAATCTTTTCCTCAAGCAGGTAGCCCGGAATATCAATGATTTCCATTCGGTCGAGCAACGGGCGCGAAAGAGTGGAAAGGGTGTTGGCAGTGGCTATGAACAACACGTTTGAAAGGTCATAGTCCACATCCACATAGTTGTCGTGGAAATGACAGTTCTGCTCGGGGTCAAGAACCTCAAGCAATGCAGCGGCAGGGTCACCTTTATAGTCTTTGCCAATTTTATCAACCTCATCCAAGAGAAGCACCGGATTGGTGGTGGAGCATTTTTTCAGAGCATCAATGACACGACCGGGAGCCGCGCCGATGTATGTACGTCGATGACCTCGCAACTCAGCCTCGTCATGCAAGCCGCCGAGCGAAATACGCTGATACTCCCTGCCGAGAGCCGATGCAATGGACTTCCCGAGCGATGTCTTGCCAACGCCGGGAGCACCAACCAGACAGATTATCGGTGACCGTCCCTCGGGATTATTCATCAGCAGAGCTATTTGCTCGAGAATACGCTCCTTGACTTTCTCCAAACCGTAGTGGTCTCCTTCAAGGATAGCCTCAGCCTCGTCAAAATCCTTCAGATAGTCTGACGTGCTGTTCCAAGGCAGATCGAGCAGGGTTTCAAGATAAGTGTAAATGACAGAATAATCGGGAGTGGATGGATTCAATCGACGCAGTTTGTCAAGCTCTTTATTGAACGCCTTATCCACATGTTCCGGAAAATTTTTCTCCTCGGCGCGCTGAGCGAGCACCGATGCATCATCCTCATCTCCATAAAGCTCAGTGCGAATGGATTCCATCTGCTGCTGCAGAAATGCCGCGCGTTTCTGCTCGTTCATGGCTTGTTTGGTCTTTTCCTGAATGTGCTGGGTGATATTGCTGTATTCAACGCACATGTTCAACTCCACAAGGAGTTCGTTGGCACGCTGACGCAGATGATCCTGTTTCAGCAAATCCACCTTGGTGGCTGTGCTCATGGGGAAATTCGTCGCCACCATGTTTATAATCAGCTCCGGCGAGTCCATGTTGTTGAGGTTGTAGATGAACTCCTGTCCACCATCCGGACCACTGTTTTTTATCAGTTTCTCAGCCGTTTGCTTGATATTATCCACCATTCGCAGGAACATGTCATATTTTGCACGGGGCTTATGATCCTTCACCACAGTCACATCAGCTGACAGTATTCCGGGCAAGGTCTTACCGGTGCCGGCACCTTTAACCATGATTTTATCACGGGCTACTACAATGATAGCCTTGGTGTCGTCAGGGAGCGGAAGAATTTGAAGAACCTCCACAACAACGCCTATGTCATATAGGTCAGCTACGGTAGGATTTTCTGTTTCCGGTTCAAGCTGACATACAACACCGATGGGGATGTGATGTTCGTAGGCATATTCTGCGAGTCGGAGCGAACTCTCACGACCAATATTGATCGGGATGGTCACACCGGGAAACATCACGAGATTGCGGGTGGGTAATATGGGAAGGTCAGTGGTGTCGACAGGGCGCAGGCGACTTTTGGAAATGTCAATCTGTCCCATCTGCACCACCTTGGTGCCTTTAGCATCGTCTGTTGAAAAATCACTCATATATATAATATAGGTATATTGCTTGTTTATGTCAGAGCTATAACATCACATTATTTGCTCAATAACAAAATTTGTGCCAAAGTTACGAAGAATTGACGGATTATGCTATCTGTTTCTTCATTTTTACATAATTTTTATATGAACATATATTTTTCTGATACGCTAACTGACTGAATAATTGCAGGTAACGCACAGTTGATAAAAAACTATGTTTTGTAACATATCATTTATTTGCTCATAATCCAATAATATTTCTTACTTTTAGCAAACTTTTGAAACCTGACATAGTAAAACGAATTATAAACTCAAACTAAAATATCATGAAGTTCTACCAGACAAACGAAATCAAAAATATAGCCTTGCTTGGTAGCAAAGGCTCAGGCAAAACCACACTCGCTGAAGCTATGCTCTTTGAGTGTGGAGTTATAAAACGTCGCGGAACAGTCGAAGCAAAGAACACCGTCAGCGACTACTTCCCCGTTGAAAAAGAATACGGCTATTCAGTGTTCTCAACCGTGTTCTATGCTGAATTCGGTGGTAAGAAACTCAATGTTATTGACTGCCCCGGAGCCGATGACTTCGTTGGCAACGCCATTACAGCCCTTAACGTGACCGACACCGGTGTCATTCTTGTTGACGCACAATATGGTGTTGAAGTTGGTACTCAGAATATTTTCAGAACCTGTGCAAATCTGAAAAAACCTGTCATCTTCGCACTCAACCAGATTGACGGAGAAAAAGCCGACTATGAAAACGTCATCGAACAGATGAAAGAGATTTTCGGCAAAAAAGTAGTTCCCATCCAGTATCCGCTTTCTTGTGGTCCCGGCTTCAACGCCATGATTGACGTACTCCTGATGAAGAAATACTCATGGGGTCCGGACGGAGGTGTTCCCACAATCGAAGATATCCCCGCAGAAGAAAAAGATAAAGCACAGGAGCTCCACCAAGCGCTGGTTGAGGCAGCCGCCGAAAACGATGAAACACTCATGGAAAAATTCTTCGAGCAGGGTCACCTGTCAGAGGATGAAATGCGCGAAGGTATCCGCAAAGGTCTTATCACACGCTCCATTTTCCCCGTTTTCTGCGTCAGCGCCTTCAAGGACATGGGTGTTCGCCGCATGATGGAATTCCTCGGCAACGTGGTTCCCTTCGTAGAAGAGATGCCTGCTCCCGTTGACACCCGCGGCAATGAAATCAAACCTGACTCAAACGGTCCCCTCTCAATTTTCATGTTCAAGACCACCGTTGAACCACACATCGGTGAAGTACAGTATTTTAAAGTGATGTCAGGAACACTCAGCACCGGAGCTGACCTTGACAACATCAGCCGCGGCAGCAAGGAACGTATTGCTCAGATTTACTGCGTATGCGGTCAGATCAAGACTCAGGTTGACAAACTTTGCGCAGGCGACATTGGTGCTACAGTGAAACTCAAAGATGCCAAGACCGGCAACACACTCGATGAAAAAGGATGTGACATACAGTTTGACTTCATCAAATATCCGGCTCCGAAATATCAGCGCGCAATCCGCCCCGTAACCGAGAGCGATGCAGAGAAACTGAGCGGTATCCTCACCCGCATGCACGAGGAAGATCCCACATGGGAAATCGTTCAGTCAAAAGAACTCAAACAAACCATTCTTTCAGGACAAGGTGAGTTCCACCTCCGCACACTCAAATGGCGTGTTGAGAATAATGACAAACTCCCCATCATATTTGAAGAACCCAAAATCCCCTATCGCGAAACCATCACCAAGGCAGCTCGTGCTGACTATCGCCACAAGAAACAGTCGGGCGGTGCGGGTCAGTTCGGTGAAGTTCACCTGATCATCGAGCCTTACACCGAAGGTATGCCCGCTCCTGACACCTACCGTTTCGGCAATCAGGAATTCAAGATGAACGTTCGCGACACTCAGGAAATACCTCTGGAATGGGGTGGCAAACTGGTTATCTGCAACTGTATTGTCGGCGGTGCAATCGACGCACGCTTCATCCCTGCCATCGTCAAAGGTCTGATGGAACGTATGGAACAAGGTCCTCTGACCGGTTCTTATGCCCGTGACGTTCGCGTCTGCATCTACGACGGTAAGATGCACCCGGTTGACTCAAACGAAATCTCGTTCAAACTCGCCGGTCGTCATGCCTTCTCCGATGCGTTCCGCAACGCCAACCCCAAAATCCTTGAACCCGTTTACGACGTTGAAGTGATGGTTCCCTCTGACGTTATGGGTGATGTGATGAGCGACCTGCAGTCACGTCGTGCCATCATCATGGGTATGGCAAGCGAGAACGGCTTTGAGAAAATCACAGCCAAAGTACCTCTGAAAGAGATGTCGTCATACTCAACCGCTCTCAGCTCAATCACCGGTGGACGCTCTTCATTCACCATGAAGTTCTCAAGCTATGAGCTCGTTCCCGGCGATGTTCAGGAAAAACTCCTCAAAGAATACGCTGAAAAGAACGCTGAGGAATAATCACCAGCACACAAATTTTAATAGGGCGTGTCAAAGTGCAAATTTTGACACGCCCTATTAAGGTTTATCAGACATATCGGTTTACGGGCACAACCCTCTGTATGAGCCACATTCCGAATATGGCACATTAACACACATTATCAAATCCGATAAGTGTTAATGGAGATGAATCAGAATCCTTGTTTTTTGATGAAATCGGAATAGATTTTGGAGAAGTGTTCGCATGCCTCGCGGGTGTAGCGGATGTCGGTGAACACCTGTGCGAGTGATTCCTTGTTGTTTTCCTTGACGAAACTGCGACTGTCGGCGCGTTCCTCCTTTTCTCGATACAGCTCCTTTACTGAAGCAGGTGTATAGTCAACGTATTTTTCGTTGTGGAATATTGCCTCTACCGGAAGGCGCCCTACCCCTTCACCCTGACTTGGTTGAGCCGGATATCCTACTGTTATAGTGGTAACCGGAACTACCATGGTTGGCAGGTCAAGCACTTCGGCAATCATGAGAGCATTGTAGGTGGTGGTTCCGAGATAACAGCATCCGAGACCATGCCGTTCGGCAATGGTGTTGAACTGTTGCGCAAAAAGAGCGGTGTCAAGAACGGCAGTCATAAACGACTGGAAATTATCATAGCCGGGCACCGCATTGCTCACCTCGCACCATTTGATAAAACGGTTATAGTCTGCACAGAAAGTAAGTACTACGGGAGCACCGGTCACAGTTGGCTGATTAAAATGTGCCGGAGCAAGCCGAAGCTTCATTTCCGGATCGCGGGTTATCACTACGCTGTAAAGCTGCATATTGCCGGTGGTGGGTGCATGTGACGCTTCTTCAAGCATTTCTATCAAAAGCGATTGCGGGATATCCTGTTTTGAATAACTCCTGACTGTAGCCCGGTTTTTCCAATAGTTGTCTTTGTCCATGTCTAAATCGTTTTTATTGTTGCAAAGATACTCATTTATTATATATGTATCCACATTTTTCAGAGCATTATTTACATATTGGAAATTTTTCGGAAATCAATTAAAATTGACCATCCTGAAAATCAAGATGTTATATTAATGTTTTGGGAAACTTATTAACATTTTTGAAAATATAATAGATTAAATTTGGGCATCCGGGATATTTGTGCGATATTTGCAAATGCAATTCTGCCGTGCGATACTTTTTCCCATTCCACCGTCATGGCAGAATCATCACATAAACTAATCTATTATCAAGTGAAACCTGACATTTACACTTTCGACCAGTCATTTGATGCCACACTTGACTATTTCGGCGGCGATGAACTCGCTGCAAAGGTATGGGTAAGCAAATATGCGCTCAAGGATTCAAACGGCGACATTTACGAGCTTACACCGGATGACATGCACCACCGCATAGCATCGGAAATTGAACGGATTGAGAAAAAATATCCCAATCCGATGAGTCACAATGAAATCTTTTCATATCTGAAAGATTTCAAGTATATTGTACCTCAGGGAAGCCCCATGCAGGGAATAGGTAACAATTTCCAGATTGGGTCGCTATCGAACTGTTTTGTGGTAGGTCTTGACGGCACAGCGGACTCCTACGGCGGCATCATCCGCATTGATGAGGAACAGGTTCAGTTGATGAAACGTCGCGGAGGCGTGGGACATGATCTTTCGCACATACGTCCGGCTGGTACACCTGTAAAAAACTCAGCTTTGACCTCTACCGGACTTGTTCCATTCATGGAGCGTTATTCCAACTCTACCCGTGAAGTTGCACAAGGAGGACGTCGCGGTGCCCTTATGCTGACCGTAAGCATTGACCATCCTGATTCTGAAGCATTTATCGATGCAAAGCTGGAGTCAGGGAAGGTGACCGGAGCAAATGTGTCGGTGCGTATCAGCGACGCATTCATGAAAGCTGCCATCAACGGTGAGAATTTTATGCAACAGTTCCCGGTTGGTGATCCCAATCCTTCAATCACCCACGAAATCGATGCCGCAGCCCTCTGGAAGAAAATTATCCACAACGCTTGGAAATCAGCCGAGCCCGGAGTGCTGTTCTGGGATACTATCACCCGCGAATCAGTGCCTGACTGTTATGCCGATCTCGGTTTCCGAACAATCTCGACCAATCCTTGCGGTGAGATACCGCTCTGCCCCTACGACAGCTGCCGTCTGCTCGCCATCAATCTTTACTCTTACGTTGTCAACCCGTTCACTGACAAGGCTTATTTTGACTTTGAACTGTTCAAAACCCACGTTGCGAAGGCACAAAGGATGATGGATGACATCATTGATCTGGAGATGGAAAAAATCGATGCTATCATCGAGAAGATTGATTCTGATCCGGAACCGGATGAGGTCAAGCGGACCGAACGCAAACTTTGGGAGAAAATCAGAAACAAGACCTTGAAAGGTCGGCGTACAGGAGTAGGCACCACAGCTGAAGGCGACATGCTTGCTGCCATGGGTCTGAAATATGGCACCGAGGAAGCCACCGCCTTCTCTGAAAAGGTTCACAAAACACTTGCTCTGGCAGCCTATAACTCATCGGTTGACATGGCGGCAGAGCGTGGTGCATTTGAAGTATATGACACTGAGCGTGAAAAAGATAATCCTTACATCAATCGTTTGCGCGAAGCGGATCCGGAGCTTTATGAGAAAATGAAGAAGTATGGTCGCCGCAACATTGCCTGCCTGACAATAGCGCCCACCGGCAGCACAAGTCTGCTGACACGCACATCGAGCGGTATTGAACCTGTTTTCATGCCCGTTTACAAACGTCGCCGCAAGGTTAACCCAAACGATGAAAATGTGAGGATTGACTATGTCGATGAATCGGGCGACGCTTTTGAGGAATACATTGTCTATCATCCGAAATTCATTGAATGGATGAAGGTCAATGACATTGAAGTGCGTCAGGACTACACCGAAGAGGAACTACAGAAAATGGTTGACAAGTCGCCTTATGCCGGCGCGACAGCAAATGACATCGACTGGCTTGAAAAAGTGAGAATGCAGGGAAGGATTCAGAAATGGGTTGACCACTCGATTTCAGTAACCATCAATCTGCCAGCCGACGTTTCGGAAGAAACCGTAAACAGCCTGTATGCCGAGGCATGGCGCGTAGGTTGCAAGGGATGCACGGTTTATCGCGACGGCTCCCGTTCAGGTGTCCTTGTCAGCATAACACCCAAAAAAGAAAAGGAGAAACCGGTTGACATTCGTCCGCACATAATCAAGCGCCCGATAGAGCTTGAGGCTGATGTGGTCCGTTTCCAGAACAACAAAGAAAAATGGATTGCATTTGTAGGACTGCTTGACGGTGCCCCGTACGAAATCTTCACCGGTCTGGCTGACGATGACGACGGCATATTCTGCCCCAAATCGGTCACACACGGAAAAATCATTAAAGCCATCAATGAGAACGGTGTCAAGCGCTATGACTTCCAGTTCGTTAACAAACGCGGCTACAAAACCACCATCGAGGGACTGAGCGACAAGTTCAATCCTGAATACTGGAACTATGCCAAGCTGATTTCTGGAGTGCTGCGTTATGGCATGCCCATCGATCAGGTGCTGAAACTGGTATCGAGCCTTGAACTCGACAGCCAATCAATCAACACATGGAAAATGGGTGTGGAACGTGCTCTGAAAAAGTATCTTCCCAACGGAACCCGTGCCACCGGTCAGCGTTGCCCGAACTGCGGTCAGGAAGCATTGGTTTATCAGGAAGGATGCCTTATCTGCACCTCATGCGGCACGTCGAAGTGCGGTTGATTGCAGACAAAAAGTTAATTAAAATAAAAAAACGGCTTGCTCAACATTTTTTTCGTTGAATAAGCCGTTTCTTTTAAATTAATTCCGTAATTTTATAGCAAAATCTTATACCTCTGAATTAAATAAATATTCTACTTACATGAAGTTCACATTTAATGTCGACTATCACACCAACTGGGGGGAAACCGTGTACCTCTCCGGTTCCTTATCAGTGATGGGTGGAAATAAAGCTGACAAAGGGATAAAAATGTCACTCCGTGGCGAACAGAGATGGCAACTCACACTTGAACTGCCTGATGACACTACGGAGTTCGAATACAGCTATATGGTTGTCAACGATAACGGCAGCATACGCCACGAATGGGGGGCGCCCCGCAAGTTCCATAAGGGACGTGCTGTCAAGGAGTATGAACTTTTCGACCTTTGGCAGGATATGCCGGCAGACAAGCCATATTATTCCTCAGCCATTGTTGATTGCCTCAATCAGCGTGGTGAGCGTGAGAAACGACCCGGTCTGCGAGCAGGCTTTGTCAACCTTAAAGTGGACGCGCCCATGGTGGGACGTGATGAGATTGTTGCCGTGTGTGGTGGATGCGATGCACTGGGCAACTGGAATCCGGCAAAAGCAATCATAATGAGCGATGCCGACTTCCCCACATGGAGTGCCAATGTAGATGCCGCACATTTCCCCGCAGGTACGGAATATAAATTCATTATCCTCAAGGAAGCCACCGGCGAAGTGGTTGCGTGGGAAGGTGGCGAAAACCGCCGTTTTAATCTTAATGCACCGGCGAAACATATTGCTACGGTAGCTTCAGGTTTCCGATTCAATAATCCCCTTGCCCCGTGGCGCGGTGCCGGCGTGGCAATTCCGGTTTTCTCGCTGCGCACGGAAAAGGATTTCGGCGCAGGTGATTTCTATGACATTAAGAATATGGTGGACTGGGCTGTCATGACCGGTCAGAATTTCATTCAGATTCTGCCCATCAACGACACAACCATGACCCACACATGGACTGATTCATATCCTTACAACGCTAATTCAACCTTTGCCCTGCACCCCATGTATCTGCGATTGGAAGAGATGGGCACACTCAACGATAAGTCACGCATGGAGTATTATGAGGCTCTGCGTAAGGAGCTTAACAGCCTCGAAACCGTTGATTACGAAAAAGTTAATTCTGCAAAAAGAGAATACACTAAAGAGATTTTCGCTCAGAACGGCAAAGAGACTCTGGAGTCAGCCGACTTCAAGAAATTTCTTGAAGTCAACCGCTACTGGCTTGAGCCATACGCGGCGTTCTGCGTTCTGCGTGACACAACCGGTACGGCAGAAATTTCTCAGTGGGGCGAGTATGCAGTCTATGATGAGGCAAAAGTTAAAGCATACATGGCTGAGCATCAGGATGACATAAACTTTGTTTACTATCAGCAGTATCATCTTGACAAACAGCTGCGGCATGTACGCGATTATGCACATGCCAAAGGCGTAGCAATCAAAGGCGATATCCCCATTGGTATTTCACGCACCAGTGTTGACGCATGGTTGTCGCCACGCCTGTTCAATCTTGACTGTCAGGCAGGAGCGCCGCCGGATGATTTCTCGGTTTTAGGTCAGAACTGGGGATTCCCCACTTATAACTGGGAAGAGATGAACCGCGACGGCTTCGCATGGTGGAAGTCACGTTTCAGCAAGATGAGCGAATATTTCGATGCTTACCGCATTGACCACGTCCTCGGGTTCTTCCGCATCTGGCAGATTCCGATGGATGCCGTTCACGGTTTGCTTGGGACATTCAATCCAGCCCTACCCTTCACACCTGATGAACTCCGCAACAGCTACGACTTCTGGATCAACGTTGACCTTCACACCAAGCCCTACATAATGGATTGGTTCTTAGGCGACTATTTCGGAGAATACACTGATGAGGCTCGCGCCGCGTATCTTAATCCAATAGGCGGAGGACGATATGAACTCAAACCTGATGTGAACACCCAGCGCAAAATTGCCGAACTGTTCGCCACAATGGAGAAATCAGAAAAGAACAGCCGTATAGCCGATGCTCTGACAGGACTTGTCGACAACGTGCTGTTCATTGAAGATTCGGTGGAAAAAGGCAAATATCATCCTCGTATCTCAGCGCAGTACACCTACATCTACCGCTCGCTCAATGACTATGAGAAATGGTGTTTCGACCGTTTGTACAACGACTTCTTCTATCGCCGTCACAACGAGTTCTGGTACGGAAAAGCAATGTGGAAACTTCCGCCGCTCATCGATGCCACCAACATGCTCACCTGTGCTGAGGACCTCGGCATGATTCCGGATTGTGTACCTGCCGTAATGAGCCAGCTTGAAATTCTGTCACTTGAAATTCAACGCATGCCCAAAGACCCGAAAGCAGAGTTCGGCAACACATGGACCTATCCCTACTTCTCCGTATGCACCACATCAACCCACGACATGGGCGGTATACGTCAATGGTGGGAAGAAAACCGCGAGAAAACTCAGCATTTCTACAACAACATGCTGCATGAACATGGCGCTGCTCCCTACTTCGCGGAGCCGTGGATATGCGAGAAGATAATCGACCTCCACCTGAAATCGCCTTCGATGCTCTGCATCATCCCGCTTCAGGACTACCTGTCGATAAGCGGAAAATATCGTCGTGAAAACCCCATGGATGAGCAGATTAATGTACCTGCCAACTCACGTCATTACTGGCGTTACCGCATGCACCTCACCGTTGAAAAGCTGATGTCACTGTCAGAATTCAACGACCGTCTGAAAGAGATGATTAAGGATTCAGGACGTTAACTCAAGAAATAAATCATCGGAATTACGCCGGTAAATCAGTCTGTTGCCGGCGTAATTCCTTTAATAAAAAACAGGAATGTTGAACTTTACCACAGAAATATGGAATAAGCGCAATTTGCCCAAACGCGACAACCCGATAGTTGTTTTGGACAATGTCAATTCTGTGCCACAATTCAACTTTCCACTTGTCACATCATCCATCTGGTCGATAGTCTGTCTGAAAGGAGAAATACGACTTACGGTGGACCTGAAGGAACACCAGCTCACACCGTCGTCGCTGATGGTGATGGTTCCAGGTCACACAATCAGCTCCTATAGCTGCTCGGCTGATTTCGAGGGATTTGCCATAAACACCACTATCAATTCGCTTGAGAGTTCATTGCCGCTGCTTTCGCGTATTCTGATTTGTTACAAGGTTTTCAACGAGGACCCCATATTGAAAATCAGTCAGACAGACTTACAAAACCAGATTCTATTCCGCGATTTGCTACGCAACAAGCTCGCCGAGCGTAAGACAACCTATAACAAACTGATTTTAGGGAATTTGTGCGAAGCAATTACAGTGGAGACCCTGTCGCTGTATCTGCGTAGGCTTCAACCTAATGCGCCGGCTTCAATCAAGCGAACCCGAGCTGAGGAACTGTTCTACAAGTTCATAGTGCTTATTGAAGACAAATTCCGTTATCAGCGAGCACTCAGCGATTATGCCCGCGACCTTTGCATATCAACAAAGCATCTGTCAACGCTTGTGAAGGAGTTGAGCGGGCGCACGGCAAGTTCTTGGATTGACTCCTACGTCATTCTTGAGGCTAAACAGATGCTTGCCAATACCGACTTGAGCATACAGGAAATCAGCGAGCACCTGAACTTCGCCAATCAATCGTTCTTCGGAAAATTCTTCAAACACAACACCGGCAAATCACCCACACAGTTCCGCAAGGAAAAGACACTGTGAAAGATATGACAGTGCCGGTGCGACAATTTATCTTTATTTATCAGGTGATTTGACCTTGGCTACAAAATCACTTTGAGCCTTTTCTTTTCGGATTTTTGGGAAACCAACCTTTTTCCACACGTTTTTTCTGCTCAAAAACCTCTCCTATGGTCCAGAATGATGAAAAGGCGAACACGCCGAGTAACGTGGACCAGATGATATCAGTGACTATTATCGACGATATGCAAGCTGCAATGCCAAGCACCAGAAACCACCACCAACAACGTGTGCCGAAGTAATACTCAGCCTTTATGACAATCGGATGAAACAATCCAATTATCAGAAACGTGAGCACACCTATGGTAAGCCCTGCCAAATGGTATTGTTCAAGAAATGAGGTCATTGCATCGTTTTTTTATACTTTTCATAAGAACTGGCGAGCCGCCGGTCATAGCCACGCGCCTTGTAGCTCGGACCGTTATAGGCACGGGCAAATCTGTTCCACTGTTTGTTGCGCACTGAATCCAACATTCCGGTTTTCTCCAGCAGTATGCCGAACATTGCAAGCTGATCACGCTCGCTCCGGCTCATTTCCTCCACAAAAATATCCACATCAGGAGCTCCACACTTCTTCCAGTTGAATCCGCCAATCTGAAACATACCCCAAAATGTACATTCCACGGCGAGTTGGTCATTGATTTCCCTTGCCTGTTTCAAAAGCGCATGCTCCTTTCGTTGCTGCGTGCCATATTTACTGATGGCAGGTGCGACGAAAAGTTCAGGGTACTGTTTTTGAATTTCTGACATGTTGACACCGGTTTTTGCCAGTCGTTGCCGAAACAGTTTCTGGTCAAAATTTATCAATGGCAGACGAGGTTCGGAAAATCCTTGGTGAAATTTGCCGGCTTCGATGTCAAGCACTGCCATCACCGCTGCCGGTTCAATGTCATATCTTTTTGAGAACCGCAAAATGTCGTTATCCGTCAACCTGAAAGCATCGGGCTGCAGATAGGCAAGAGATGAATAATGGAAAAGAGAGTCAAGTTCATGTTCAACCATTGCCTGTATCTGCTCATTGCGATCGGTGGGGTCAATGTCAATCTGGGCTGACATCGGGAGCCATGCGAGCAAAGAGCATATAATAAGGTTGAAACGTGAAACTTTATGCATAATATAAATAATGAGAGGGGCAAACGGGTCAGTCCCGCTCTACCCCCCTCAAGTAAGGTGATTAGTCTTTAAGATCTGCTACTTTTTCAAGAACGCGGCGGAGCTGCTGCCAGAAACGTTCCACAGCGGGAATATTCATTCTTTCAGAAGGAGAGTGAACATCGCGCAAAGTAGGACCGAATGAAACCATGTCAAGATCAGGATAAACAGACTTGAACAGACCACATTCCAGACCGGCATGGATAGCCTTGATGGCAGGTTTGATTCCGTAAAGTTCCTCGTAGGCATCGCTGGCAATCTTCATGATGCGTGATTCCATGTTAGGCTGCCATCCGGGATAGCCGTCACCGTGAGTTACGGTTGCGCCTGCCAGACGGAACACTGCTTCAACCTGATGTGCGATGTCCCATTTGCGTGATTCAACCGAGCTGCGCTGGCTTGTGGTCACGAGAACCTTGTTATCAGGTAACATCTTCACGGAAGCGAGGTTAGTGGAAGTTTCAACCAGTCCTTCAAGTTCACGGCTCATTGAAACGACTCCGTGAGGCGCGCAGTAGAGCGATGAAATGATGTTGGCTGAAGTAGTCTCATCCATGCAGTAGTCAGGACGATCAGTGGTTTCAAGGTCGAGGGTGAGCGTGGGTTCAACACCTTTGAATTCATTTTCAATGTCAGCAACATATTTGTTAAGTTCAATGCGAACCTCTTCCTTATGAGCTTCGGGAACACCGATAACCGCATGAGCGGCACGAGCAATGGCATTACGCAGGTTACCGCCGTCAAATTCTACCAGTGAAACCTCGAATTTCTGTGAGAGATTCCAGAGGAAGCGAGCGAGAACCTTGTTGGCATTGGCGCGACCCAGATGGATGTCACCGCCTGAGTGACCACCGAGTCCGTTCAGTACGCTGACCTTGAAATATGCGAAGTCAGTTGGAGCGATGGAGCGTTTGTACTCAAAAGTGCAGGTGGTGTCAACGCCGCCGGCGCAACCAACGAAGATTTCAGCGTCATCCTCAGAGTCAAGGTTGATGAGGATTTTTCCGGTAATCATGCCGGGCTGCAGACCGAATGCACCGGTCATACCGGTTTCTTCGTCAACGGTAACAAGAACTTCAATAGGACCGTGAACAAGTTCGGGATCAATCAGGGCGGCAAGCGAAGCAGCCACACCGATGCCGTTATCAGCACCTAAAGTAGTGCCGTCAGCGTGTACCCAGTCGCCATCAACGATAGTCTTGATGGGAGTTGTTTCAAAATTGAACGACTTGTCGTTTGATTCACAAACCATGTCCATGTGTCCCTGAAGGATTACTGTAGGAGCATCTTCATGACCGGGAGTAGCCGGTTTTGAAAGCACTACGTTACCAACAGCATCAGTCTTTGCTGCGATGTTGTGCTTTGCAGCAAAATCAAGAATGAACTGACGGATTTTCTCCTCTTTCTTTGAAGGACGGGGAACTTTTGTGATTTGGTCGAAAATCTCAAAAACCAATTTTGGTTGAAGGTCTTTAACTTCCATGGGGTTTATTCGGTTTAAAGTTACTAAAATTTCTTCGAATATATAAAACTATGTTAAAAGCACATAATTTACGACACTAAGTTACAAAATAAAATTGAGAAAACGCTATTATTTTCAATAATCTTATTAAATTTGCATAGAAAATTTTTCCGGCAGCCATGCAAACAATGCTTGTACTGATTTTAACAGTTGTTTTCCTGCTTGTAGCCATAATAGCAATGGCATTCAAGGTTCTTTTTGTAAAAGGAGGCAAATTTCCTGAGGGACATGCACATGACTTGGCGCGGATGTCAGAAAAAAAACGAACATCAAATAATCATTAATCACTTTAAGCGAACAATCCGCTTGAAAAAAGAACATTAAATATACTCATCAATCCTCATGAAGAAATTAGCCATCGTAGGAAGTGCCCTTTTTATGTTTGCATCAATGCTGCTTTCTACATCATGCAACAATCAGAACGCGGCACAGCCCGTTGCAGCATCAGGTAGCGACAATGCGTCAATCTCAATCCGCTACATTGACCTTGACACCATCACAGCTCAGTATAACCTCGTTAAGGATTTCAATGAAGTAGCAATTCGTACCGAAGCAAATCTGCGTAACGCTTACAACACCAAACAGCGCGAAATCCAGCAGCAGGCACAGGCTTTTGAACACAAAATGCGCAATCAGGGCTACATCAGCGAGCAGATGGCTCAGGCTGATTACCAGCGCATTGAGGAACAGCGTCAGAAAGCCGAGGCTTATCTGAACAACCTCCAGCAGAAAGCACAGCAGGAACAACTCGACCAGCAGTTTATTGTTCTTGATTCAATCAATAACTTCATCAATGATTACATCAAGACTCACCCCTACGATGCCATCCTGTTCAAGAGCGCCGGCATTTACATGAGCCCGAAACTTGACATCACCAAAGAAGTTGTTGAAGGCTTGAACGCCCGTTACAAAAAAACTGACGACAGCAAGAAATAACAACTGAATAATAGAAACAAAAAAAGAGGTTGCCCCACCGGCAACCTCTTTTTGTTTCTCAGGCGCAATATTTCTCAGGCACTTGTTTCTCAATCTCACTTGTTTCTCAGGCGCCGTTTTCTCATGCGAACTATTCCTCACGCGCTTAATTTCAGGCTCATCAATTTGGAGTGGAGCATTGGAGAAATCACAGTTTTGCGTGCTCCGTTATCTTATTAATTCCGTTATCATAAAATATAACGTTCTCTATAATAAAAAAGAAGCTGCCTAAGGGTTGGCAGCTTCTTCAATTATCGGTTATGTATCAGCGATTACTGTTCGTTTGATTTTTCAATGGCAGGAATTTCAGGGTCAACTCCCCACTGCTGCTGAGCAAGACGGAGGTAGTTGTTATAGCGCCACTGAGCGTTTGCCTTGGCAGCTGCAAAGAGTTCCTGAGCTTCTTTGGGATACTGTTTAACTACGGTAGCGTAGCGAACTTCACCCATGAGGAAATCTTCGAACTTATCCCACTGCGGAGTCTTGCTGTCAAGTGTGAACGGATTCTTGCCTTCAGCTTCCACTGCGGGATTGTAACGCCAGAGCTGCCAGTAGCCACATTCAACTGCTTTCTCCTCCTCATGCTGTGATCTTCCCATACCGGCTTTCAGACCGTGGTTGATACAGGGTGAGTAAGCGATAATCAGCGAAGGACCTTCGTAAGCCTCAGCCTCACGGATAGCCTTGAGAGTCTGTGCCTGATCAGCGCCCATAGCAACCTGAGCTACATAAACGTAGCCATAGGTCGATGCAATCAGACCGAGGTCTTTTTTGCGGATACGTTTACCTGATGCAGCGAACTTGGCAATCGCACCCAGAGGTGTTGCTTTCGATGCCTGACCGCCGGTGTTTGAATAAACCTCGGTGTCGAGTACGATAACATTCAGGTTTTTGCCTGAGGCAAGCACATGGTCAAGACCGCCGAAGCCGATGTCGTATGCCGCACCGTCACCTGCAATGATCCACTGTGAACGTTTTGCGATGAAGTTCTTGTGAGCTATAATGCCTTTGCAGATGTCGCAATCGCATTTTTCGCAAAGAGGAACAATCTGAGTTGCAACTTCGCGAGTGATTGCAGCATCGTTTTTGTTTTCAAGCCACTTTGTTGCGAGAGCCTTGAGTTCATCAGAGCAGCAGTCGCAGGTCTGAGCCTTAGTGAAGAGATCGGTGAGGCGTTCAACCATCTTCTCGGTCGCGATAGTCATACCCAGACCGAATTCAGCGAAGTCTTCAAAGAGTGAGTTGCCCCAAGCAGGACCGAAACCGTTCTTGTCAGTGGTGTAAGGAGTAGAGGGAACTGAACCGGAATAGATTGAAGAACAACCTGTTGCGTTTGCAACCATTTCATGATCGCCGTAGAGCTGCGAAATGAGTTTTACATAAGGAGTTTCACCGCAACCTGAGCAAGCGCCTGAGAATTCAAAATAGGGAGTTGCGAACTGGCTGTTCTTAACATTTGCCTTAACATCGAGCAGGCTCTGTTTTGATTCAACGTTCTTCACGCAGTAATCCCATTCTTTCTGAACTTCAAGCTGAGTTTCGAGGGGTTTCATCTCGAGTGCTTTCACGCCCTTCTTGCCGGGACAAACATCCACACAGTTAGAGCAGCCGAGACAGTCGAGAACATCGACAGCCTGAATGAAGCGCATGCCTGCGAACTGCTTGCCGATAGCGGGAATTGTGTCTGTGTCGCCGAAAGGTGCGCCAGCCATTTCTTTTTCGTCAAGAACGAACGGACGTATTGCAGCGTGAGGACAAACATAAGCACATTTGTTACACTGAATACAGTTTTCAGCAAGCCATTCGGGAACGAAAGCAGCCACACCGCGTTTTTCATAAGCGGCAGTGCCCTGCATCCAAGTACCGTCCTCGATACCTACGAAATCTGAAACCTTGAGCAGGTCACCGTCCTGAGCATTGATGGGACGAACCAGTTTGTTGATGAATTCAGGATCATCATTAGCAACGGTTTCTTCAATAACAAGCTGTGACCATGCGGGATCGATGGTGAGCTGTTTGTATTCTCCGCCACGGTCAACTGCAGCATAGTTCTTGTCAACCACATCCTGACCCTTCTTACCATAGCTCTTGACAATGAATTTCTTCATCTGTTCAACAGCCAGATCCACGGGGATAACCTCGGTGATACGGAAAAATGCGCTCTGGAGGATGGTGTTGGTGCGGTTGCCCAGACCAATTTCCTGTGCGATCTTGGTTGCGTTGATGTAGTAAACGGTGATGTTGTGGTCAGCGAAATATTTCTTAACCTTGTTGGGGAGATTCTGTGCGAGTTCCTCACCTTCCCAGATGGTGTTGAGCAGGAATGTGCCGCCATCGCGGAGACCGCGGGTCACATCATACATGTGCAGATAAGCCTGAACATGGCATGCTACAAAGTTGGGAGTGTTCACCAGATAGGTTGAACGGATAGGTTTGTCACCGAAACGAAGGTGTGAGCAGGTGAAACCACCTGATTTCTTCGAGTCGTATGCAAAATAAGCCTGACAATATTTATTGGTGTTGTCACCAATGATTTTCACAGAGTTCTTGTTGGCACCTACAGTACCGTCAGCACCCAGACCGAAGAATTTTGCCTCGTAGGTTGATTTGTCGCCGAGGGCTATTTCGGGCACCTGAGGGAGCGATTTGAAAGTAACGTCATCAACAATACCCACAGTAAACTCATCCTTGGGAGTGGGAAGCGCGAGATTGTCGAATATTGAAATAATCATGGCAGGAGTGGTGTCTTTCGAAGCCAGACCATAGCGACCGCCTACAATCAGGGGGGCGTCAGCTTTGCCATAGAATGTAGCCTTAACATCCTGAAGCAGAGGTTCGCCATTGCTGCCGGGTTCTTTTGTGCGGTCAAGAACAGCGATTCTCTTAACGGTTTCGGGGATAGCCTTCAGCAAGTGCTTGGTTGAGAAGGGACGGAACAGGTGAACTGAAACCAGACCAACTTTCTCACCTTTTTCAACAAGGTAGTCAATAGCTTCCTCAGCAGCCTGAGTGACTGAACCCATGGCAATGATGATGCGTTCAGCATCTTTAGCACCGTAATAGTTGAACAGGTGATATTCACGACCGGTAATGTCGGAAATCTTAGCCATGTAATCTTCAACTATTTCGGGAACATTGTCATAATATTTGTTGCATGATTCACGATGCTGGAAGAAAACGTCGCCGTTTTCAGCCATACCGCGTGAAACGGGAGCATCGGGGCTGAGTGCGCGGTTACGGAATTCATTTACAGCCTGCATGTCAAGTAACGGAGCGAGATCTTCCTGAGCGATAGCCTCGATTTTCTGGATTTCGTGAGAAGTGCGGAAACCGTCGAAGAAGTTCACGAAAGGCACACGGCTCTTGATGGTAGCCAGATGAGCTACACCTGACAGATCCATCACTTCCTGAACAGAGCCTTCAGCCAACATAGCGAAGCCGGTCTGACGAACCGACATCACATCCTGATGGTCACCGAAGATGCTCAGCGCGTGTGAAGCGATTGTACGGGCTGAAACATGGAAAACGCTGGGGAGTAACTCACCGGCGATTTTATACATGTTGGGAATCATGAGAAGCAGACCTTGTGACGCTGTGAAAGTGGTTGTAAGAGCACCGGCTTGGAGCGAACCGTGAACAGCGCCGGCAGCGCCACCCTCTGACTGCATTTCTTGAACAAGGACAGTTTCGCCGAAGATGTTTTTACGACCTGCCGCTGACCATTCATCGACATATTCCGCCATGGTCGATGACGGAGTAATGGGGTAGATGGCAGCTACTTCTGTGAACATGTAAGCAACATGAGCCGCAGCTTGGTTACCGTCGCATGTCAAGAATTTTTTTTCTTTACTCATAGACTTTGATTAGTTTATTAATTATAGGAGTTAATTTTCCATTTTTCAAGTATTTGCGTAACCGCAGAATTTACCCGCGAAATTAACAATTTTCAACTTAACTTACAAATGATAATTGTTAAAAATACTTGCGATGCCCGAACATCTGTTACAATTAAGCCATTGTCTGTTTAAAGCGCATCATAAAAAGGTATCTGTTCAACAAAATTGTAAGAGGGAGGGCTGTAATCAATCCTGCAGCAATAGTGGTTCATACCATTAGTAACTATCAGCCAGCGGACCTTCAGAACCATGTTATAACGGACAATCTGATTGAATGTCTCCTGAGTAATCGCCACCGAAGGTGCTTTATACTCCACAATCATTACCGGATGTGCATTGCGATCATAAACAACTGTGTCACATCGGCGGGCTGTGCCGTTCAGCTCAATCGACACCTCGTTAGCCATCAGCCCGGCAGGATAGCCGAGATGACCGATAAGAAAAGAAGTGAAATGCTGCCGGACCCACTCCTCAGGAGTCAGCGTGACAAATTTTTTGCGCAAAACGTCATAGACCTTGCTTTGTACAGTGGCTTCGTTACGCAGCTGAAGGGTTGCCGGAGGCAGATTTAGCTTATTGAAAACCTGATTAGCCATAAAAAATTATAAACTACTTGGCACTCGCAGAAATTATTTGTAAATTTACAAAAAATATTTCACATAGACCGAAATGGCTGACGTAATAACATTCGCATCACTGAAAAAAAACATAGAGCAAAGGAAGTTCGCCCCCGTGTATCTGTTGCATGGCGAGGAAGGATACTACATTGATCAGCTGGAACAACTCTTTTCAAATGTTCTTCCCGAACAGGACCGTGAGTTCAACCAGCAGATAATGTATGCTCCTGAAGTCAGTCCAGCCGATGTTGTGAGTGCATGCCAGTGCTACCCCATGATGTCAGATTATCAGGTGGTTATCGTAAAGGAAGTGCCGGGAACGGTGTCGTTTCTCAACGGATTGCGCAAATATGTCGAAAATCCTTCACCCACCACACTGCTTGTGTTGTGCGCGCGAGGCGTCAGCTTCAAGGGAAAGGAATTCCTGACATCCCTTAAAACCGGTAACGGGGTGGTCTATGAATCGAAAAAAATGACGGAGCGCAGCCTTGACCCGGTCATTACTGAAATGCTCAAGGAAAAGAATCTGAACATCGAGCCAAAGGCGCTGATGATGCTCAAAGAGCATATCGGCACAGATATGTCGCGCATTTTCAACGAAATAAATAAACTGACTGTGGTGCTTCCGCCCAATTCCATGGTCACTCCCGAAGTGATTGAGCAAAACATAGGCATCAGCAAGGACTACAACAGCTATGAACTGGTGGCTGCTTTGTCACGAAAGGATTTCGGTCAATCGATGAAAATTGCCCGTTATTTCAGACGCAATCCAAAGAACAACCCCGCTGTAATCCTCTCCATTGTGTTGTTCACCCACTTCAGCAACCTCATGATAGCCTACTATGCACCTGACAAATCGGAGCGGGGACTTATGCAGGCACTCGGTCTGAAATGGTCATCGCAACTTACAAATATAAAAGCAGCCATGTCATGTTACTCGGCATGGCAGGTAATTGAAGTCATCAGTGAAATCCGCAAGTTCGACGGCATGATAAAAGGAGTAGGTTCGCGCCAGAATGAATATGATTTGCTTGACAACCTGATTTATAGGATTATAACCGCTCCGGGGAAAATAAAACTGTGAAGTCCGCCACAAAAGTATAATCAGGTGTTTAGTTCTTTGATTCAGAATAGATTGCAGCTGATTTACGATTGACATTTATATTGTGCTTGTCAAGGATTTTCATGGCTGAACTTTCAAATTCGTTGCACATGGCTTTCCATGGAGCCTCACACTCTTCTACCGGCACCACCTTGTACAGGCGGCTGCCATTCTGAGGCTGTTGACAGAACACGAGCGAATAGTCGGCAGCTTTCAAGTGTACCCTACCGCCGAGGTCACGTTGAACCGTCACCTCTACCATTGCCCCACCCTTTGTATCACGTTTTTTCTGATTGGAAATGAAATTGCCGAGCGAATAGACCACCAGACAATCCTTGTCATATTCATCGTTATGGCGAATTTCCATAGGCTGAATAACGTGTGGATGACCACCTATGATAAGGTCAACTCCCTGCTTGCAAAGGAAATCGGCAAGCTGTTTCTGTTCGGCATTAGGGAGCATCACATATTCCACTCCCCAATGAATCACCACGGTTATTATATCTGCGCCTGACATGCGGAGCTGTTCTATGTCGTGAGCCATCTGTTTTTTATCAATGAAATCCACCACAACATCGCCCTGAACAGGTATGCCGTTTGTGCCGTAAGTGTAGTTGAGGAAACCTACCCGAATCCCCTTTATATTTTTGATATAAGGTAGGTTATGCTCACGTTCAGCTTTGTTGGAATATGTTCCGAGATGATCAATTTTCAGCGAATCAAGCACCTTTATGGTTCTGCGTAAACCTTTGTCACGACGGTCGAGGGTGTGATTGTTTGCAGTCATGCACATGTCGAAACCGGCATTTTTCAAAGCCGCTGCATAGCTGTCCGGAGCGCAGAAACATGGATATCCGCTGTAAGGTTTCCCTGCCAAGGGTGTCTCAAGATTGACCACGGCATAGTCTGCAGACTTGACGTATGGGGCTATCGGTTCGAAACAGTGATTGAAATCATAACTGCCATCTTTTTGCAAGGCTGCATCGCACTGAGGCTTATGCTGCATTGCATCGCCTGCAAATAACAGCGTTACCTCCTGCGGAGATATGCGGTCGAGCAACGAATCGCCGAAAAGCGAGAAAATGAAAAGCAAGATGGCAGAGAGTGTCATGCGACGGTATTTACTCGTAAACTGACTTGGAAGCGGCGAGCAGAGTATTTCGCATAAGCGAAGTGATGGTCATCGGACCTACTCCACCGGGCACAGGTGTGATGTAGCTGCAAAGTGGCGCTACATTTTCAAAATCAACATCGCCTGACAGTCGGTATCCCGATTTTCTTGTAGAATCAGGAACTCGTGTAGTACCCACATCGATGACTGTCGCACCCGGTTTCACCATGTCAGCTTTCACAAAACCGGGCTGGCCGAGCGCTGCGATGATGATGTCAGCTTCGCGGCATATTTCCTTGATATTATCCGTGGCACTGTGACAAACGGTGACAGTGGCATTGCCGGGATAACCTTTCTGCATCAGCAAAGTGGCTACCGGCTTGCCGACGATGTTGCTGCGACCGAGTACCACCGCGCGCTTTCCTGAGGTGGGAATGTTGTAGCGTTCGAGAAGCATCATTATGCCTGCGGGTGTGGCTGATTTAAAACAGGGAAGCCCTATTGCCATACGACCTACGTTGACCGGATGGAAACCGTCGACATCCTTGTGGTAGTCAATGGTCTCGATAACACGCTGTTCAGAAATATGTTTCGGCAGGGGAAGCTGAACTATGAAGCCGTCGACCTCATCGTCGTCGTTCAACTGCCTGATGGCTTCAAGCAGTTTATCCTCAGTCACATCTGACTCAAAGCGAATGAGACGTGAATTGAACCCGCACTCCTCGCAAGCCTTGATTTTATTTGCGACATAAGTTTCGCTGCCGCCGTCATGACCTACCAATATCGCTGCAAGCGTGGGACGTTTGCCTCCTTCAGCCAAAATCGATTGCACCTGCATGGCGATTTCCTGCTTGATTTCCTGTGAAATTTTCTTTCCGTCAATAAGTTCCATCGTCTACCATATATAAAAGAACGGCGGCGTAACAGAATCAGTTCCGATACACCGCCATGATATTATCAATTTATCTGCGACCTTTCATTTTGCGCATCATGTTCATGGGATTACCCTTCATCTGAGTAACCGCCTTAAGCATTTTGCGGGTCTGTTCAAACTGTGTGAGCAGCCTGTTGACCTCCTGAATCGACGTACCCGAACCGCGGGCTATTCGCTGGCGGCGCGAGTTGTTGATAATCGAAGGATTGGCACGTTCGGCAGGAGTCATGGAGTAAATTATTGCCTCGATGCCTTTGAATGCGTCATCATTAATGTCGACATCCTTCACCATTTTGCTCACACCGGGAATCATCGATGCCAGATCCTTGATGTTACCCATCTTCTTAATCTGGTGAATCTGGTTCAGGAAGTCGTTGAAGTCGAATTTGTTCTTTGCAATGCGGCTTTGCACCTTGCGCGCCTCATCCTCAGAGATAATATTCTGCGCACGTTCCACCAGCGACATGATATCGCCCTGTCCCAAAATACGGGTAGCCATACGGTCGGGGTGGAAATAGTCGATGGCATCAAGTTTTTCACCCGTACCGATGAACTTGATAGGCTTGTTTACGACAGTGCGGATTGAAAGGGCTGCACCACCACGCGTGTCACCGTCTAGTTTGGTCAGCACTACGCCGTCGAAATCCAGTCGATCGTTGAACGTCTTGGCAGTATTAACAGCGTCCTGACCTGTCATTGAGTCAACCACAAAGAGGATTTCCTGCGGATTGACAGCATTTTTGATAGCTTCTATTTCATCCATCATCTGCTCATCGACAGCCAGACGACCGGCGGTGTCAATGATTACCAGATCATGATAGTGAGCTTTGGCGTAGGCGATTGCATTCTTTGCAATCTCAACAGGATTCTTGTTTCCCTCCTCGGTATAGACCGGTACACCGATCTGCTCGGCAAGCACCTTCAACTGATCGATAGCGGCGGGACGGTAAACGTCACCTGCCACAAGCAGCGGGCGTTTCCCTTTTTCGCTTTTCAGCTTTCTGGCAAGTTTGCCCGACAGGGTTGTTTTACCAGAACCCTGCAAACCTGACATGAGGATGACCGTGGGGTTACCTGAAAGGTTGACAGGCACTTGCTCGCCACCCATCAGCGTTGTCAGCTCGTCATGCACTATTTTGAGCATCAACTCCTTGGGTTTCAAAGCCGTAAGCACATTCTGACCGAGAGCTTTCTGCTTTACGGTGTCAGTGAACTGCTTTGCAACCTTGTAATTGACGTCGGCATCAATCAGGGCACGGCGTACCTCCTTGAGGGTATCCGCGACGTTGATTTCAGTAATTTTGCCCTCACCTTTGAGTATCTGAAGGCATTTTTCAAGTTTATCGCTTAGGTTTTCAAACATAGTCGTACTGTCAATTATGGCATTTTGAGCCGGTTAGTTTCGGTGTCGGGGAAAACTACTTTCGGAGTGAATGTAGCAGCCTCTTCCGGAGTCATCTGAGCATAACTCATTATTATGACAATGTCGCCCGGCTGCACTTTGCGAGCAGCCGCTCCGTTAAGACATATTACACCTGAGTCACGTTCTCCTTTGATGACGTATGTGTCAAGTCGTTCTCCATTATTGTTGTTGACGATGTAGACGCGCTCGCCGGGAATTATTCCGGCAGCTTCGATCAGCGCCTCATCAATGGTGATGCTACCGATGTAATCCAGACGCGCCTCGGTGACTGTCACACGGTGAATTTTTGATTTAAGGACTTCAATCGTCATTGTATCAGAACTTAATATTATCAATCAAACGAACTTTACCGCAGTAGACGGTGATACAACCAACAGGGTTGCCGTTGACCGAGTCTTTCCATTCGCTGACAGGCTGCATGGTCAGAGGGTCGACAATCTCAAAATATTCAACCTCCATCTGGTCAACCGCATTGATGGTGTCGACAACAAACTTCTTCACTTCGGCTACTGACTTTCCGGTCTCCTTCAAGGCTTTGCCTTCCTCGAGCGCCTTGTGGATGGCAGGTGCCACGGCACGTTGCGAAGGAGTCAGCCTGACGTTGCGGCTGCTCATGGCAAGTCCGTCAGCCTCACGCTTGATGGGGCAGTCGACGATGTCGATGTCAAAACCGCATATCTCAGCCATGCGACGGATTACAGCAATCTGCTGGAAATCTTTCTCGCCGAAATAGGCGCGATGAGGCTGCACCATGTCAAACAGTTTGCTCACAATCTGAGCCACACCGTTGAAATGACCGGGTCGCATGGCTCCTTCCATCACTTCCGCTACCGGACCCAGATCGAACTGACGGGTATCGGGTTCAGGATAAACCTCTTCAACCGACGGGATGAAAGCATAGTCGACTCCCGCTTTTTCAAGCAGAGCGCAGTCAGCCTCTTCAGTACGGGGGTAAGTGAGCAAATCCTCCTGATTGTTGAATTGAGTGGGATTTACAAAGACACTGACAACCACCACATCGTTATCATTTCGGGCACGTTCCACAAGCGAGAGATGACCCGCATGCAAGGCACCCATGGTGGGTACCAGCCCTACTGTTTTATTGTTCGCCTTGGCTTCGGAAACCCGCTGCTTCAGCTCATTGATTGTTCTTATAACTTCCATTGCTTTAAAATAAAGCTTTTATTCTTTGATGTTACCGCACTTGCCTGAAGTGCATATAAAACCGGATGCAAAGGTATAAAATCTTTGACAAATATCAATCATAACTACACATCTTTTGTTAAAAAAAGTGGGTTGATGGTCTGAGTCCGGCATATTTTTCGTAACTTTGTCAGTATGGAACAGGAATTTTCATCACGCTTACTGGAGGATGCAGTCACGGAAATGTCACGACTGCCGGGAATAGGACGTAAAACCGCTCTCAGACTGGCGTTGCACCTGCTGCGTCAGGAACCGCAGACCGCTCATGCGCTTGGCGACTCAATCATCAAACTGCGCGATGGCGTGACGTATTGTCGAAAATGCCATAATATTTCCGAAAGCGAACTTTGTGCCATCTGTGCTAATCTGTCGCGCGACAGCTCCACGGTGTGCGTAGTTGAAAACGTCAAGGATGTTATGAGCTTTGAGAACACAGGCAGCTACAACGGTCTGTACCATGTGCTTGGCGGTGTCATATCGCCGCTTGACGGTGTCGGTCCGGAGAAACTTGAAATCAGTTCGCTTATCGAGCGCATCGACAACGAGCACATCAAGGAAGTGATTCTGGCACTTAGCGCCACAATGGAAGGTGACACCACCAACTTTTACATTTACAGAAGATTAGCTGAAAAGGGCGTGAAAATCACCCAGATTGCCCGCGGTGTTTCCGTAGGCAATGAGATTGAATATACTGACGAAGTGACACTGGGCAGATCGCTTCTTAACCGCACACTGTTTTCCGACCAATTTTCATCATGAAACAACTTCTCTGCAACGATAGGCTCAGACTGAGGGCGCCCGAACCATACGACCGCGAATATTTCGCACGCTGGGAAAATGACACAACGCTGTGGGACACCGGAAGCACGTCAGCCCCCTACTCCCTGAATCAGATTGACGAATACATAGCCACCTATAACCCCGATATTTTTGCAACACGTCAACTCAGACTGATGGTGGAACTCACAGCTACAAGTGAGGTCATAGGGGCTGTCGACATCTATGACTTCGATCCGGTAAACCGGCGAGCCGGCGTAGGCTTCATCATCGATCCGGAACACCGTGGCAATGGTTATGGTGCTGAAGCACTGTCACTTGTCAATCAATATTGCCGTCAGCGGTTATATGTCAAACAATTATATGCATTTGTAGGAATTGAAAACTATGCCAGCAAACGGACTCTTGAAAATTCACTCTACAAACGGTGTGGCAAACTGCGAAGGTGGATTTGCACCGGCGCCGACCGTTATTCCGATGCATTTATGTATCAGATAGTTTTCTAAATCCAAAGATTCTTATTAATTTTGCAGAATAGAATAAAAAACGTTTACAGATGACTACTTTACCGAAGAAAAAAATTACGCTGATTTTTGGAATAATCATTGCGGTTATCATAATTGTGGCAGTTTCCCTCATTGCGTTTCAGGGACGTAAACTCTCAGCTGTAGCCACGGAAAACGAACAGCTGAAACTCACCAACGAGCAGCTGCAGCTTGCCAACGAGTTCCAGTCAGTCAACAATGAATTTGCCCAGTATGAAAATCAGACTCAGGTAATGGTAAACGACTCACTGACTGAGCGATATGCTGCAGCAAAAGCAAAAGTTGAAAAGCTGCTTGCCGAACTCAACAGTGAGAAAAAGAAAAGTGCCAAACGAATCAAAGAGCTACAGGATGAGATTGCGACTCTGAAAGGAATCCTGCGCCACTACATTGCCAAAGTGGACTCCCTGTCGAAAGAGAATCAGGGGCTTCGCGTTGAAAATGAAGAGATTAAGGACAAGAACCGCCGGTTGACCGAAAGAGTTGAGTCAGTTTCAAAGGATAACGAAAAACTCAACGAACGCATGACACTGGCTGAAAAGCTCAATGTCACAGGCATTAACCTCGTAGCGCTTAAAGGAAACGGTAAAGTGGAGAAAAACATAACCAAGGCAAAGCAGCTGAAAGTCACCTTCACCATACCTCAGAACAACTCTACGCCTGCCGGCGAAAAAACCATATATCTGAGAATCACCAATCCTGAAGGGGATTTGCTCGGTAACGGTGGCATTTTCCACTTCGAGGGCACGAATGTGCAGTGTACTGCCCGTACGACCATAGAATATGCCAACGAGGAAATCGGCGGTGTGACAATATTCTACGATGTCAACACCACCCTCAATCCGGGCGAATACACCGTTGAACTGTTTGCCGACAACTATCGTCTGGCAGCCCGCAAATTTACTATGAAGAAATAACCGTCAGATGCTTCAAAACATCCTTGACATAATCAACTCACAGGAGATTAGTGCGACATCGTCAGTATTCAAACTGATACTCAGCATGTTGCTGGGCGGCATTGTGGGATTTGAACGAAAGAGCAAAGGTCAGAACGCCGGCATACGCACATTCGCTCTTATCTCCATGGGTGCCACCATGGCAATGATTCTGTCAGTTTATGTCCTGCAGGAATATCGGGGAGGCGACCCCGGGCGCATGGCTGCTCAGGTGCTGTCGGGCATAGGTTTTCTCGGAGCCGGAGCCATCATTCAGATGAAAGGCTCGGTACGCGGATTGACCACGGCTGCCGGAATCTGGATTGTAGCGACAATCGGACTGGCAGTAGGCATAGGGCTGTACTTCATCTCGTTTGTGGCTACCGGGCTGATAATATTGGTGCTGGTTCAGTTTGAGAACTTTGAGCATAAAGTCAACGTGGGGGGACAAACCCGTATTATCCGCATCAAAGTCAAGACCATTCTGAGGAATTTTGATGATTATAAGGCAATGCTGTCAAAAAACCAGATACACCTTATTAATATATATGTGGACTATGACTACGTCGAGGACACCACTTATTTGAATCTTGCTGTCCTTGCCAAAGAACAGACCGACTTCGTTTCACTGTTCAATGAGCTGGGAAAGCTTCACCCCACCCTCTCCATAACATTATCCAACCAAGTGAACATCTGATTTCATTATGATTTTATTAAACGCTTTGCCGGAAGCAGTAAATACCATGAGCGTGGAAAGTCTTATTCAGGACCTCGCGTTCATTCTGCTTTTGGGTGCTGTGGTTACTGTGCTTTTCAAATGGATAAAACAGCCGGTGGTTTTAGGATATATTGTGGCTGGATTTCTTGCAAGTCCAAATTTCGAGCCGCTGCCGTCAGTTACCACTGAAGCTAATATTGAGTTCTGGGCACAGATAGGTATTGTCGTGCTTCTGTTCTCGCTCGGTCTTGAGTTCAGTTTCAAGAAACTTGTGGGTGTAGGAGGTTCGGCAGTAGTAACCGCACTGATCATAGTAATCGGCATGATGGCAACCGGTTTCTGCATTGGTCATCTGATGGGATTTTCCAATATAAACAGTCTGTTTTTAGGTGGTATGATGTCAATGTCATCCACAACCATCATCATAAAAGCTTTCAACGATTTGGGATTGAAGCAACAGAAATTCGCCGGACTGGTATTCGCAGTTCTGATTGTCGAGGATCTGTTCGCAGTGTTAATGATGGTGATTCTATCATCAATAGCAATCAACAACTCCGTGGAGGGAACGGAATTGTTACTCAGCATAGCCAAGCTCGGATTCTTCCTGATAATATGGTTCATGGTAGGGGTTTATGCACTCCCCTCGGCACTGGGAGCGGCACGCCGTTTTCTCAATAACGAAACATTGCTGATTGTTTCCATGGGACTCTGTCTGGGCATGGCTGTATTCTCGGTTCTCTGTGGTTTTTCACTTGCATTGGGTGCGTTTGTTATGGGTTCCATACTTGCCGGAACCAGCTATGCCGAGCGCATAGAGCGTGTGACCATGTCTGTCAAAGACCTTTTCGGTGCGGTGTTCTTTATTTCTGTGGGCATGATGGTTCAGCCCAACGTAATTGCAGAATATTGGGGACCGATACTGATTCTTTCAGTCACCGTAATTCTGGGCATGATAATATTTGGTTCCGCCGGTATGCTCGTCACCGGGCAATCGCTCAAAGTAGCAATAGAATCAGGTTTTTCATTGACCCAGATTGGTGAATTTGCGTTCATCATAGCCTCGCTCGGTATGTCGTTAGGCGTATTGAACCCGACCATCTACCCGATTGTGGTTGCTGTTTCGGTTCTCACAACGTTCACTACCCCCTACTTCATCCGCATGGCGCCCGGATTTTATAAATTTGTGGAACGTCACCTCCCGGCTAAACTGAATTTCCTCATCAACCGCTATTGTGAGGATAACAACGAGAGCCACACCGGCAGCAATCAGGTTTGGATGGCAATTCTGCGCCGTTACCTGTGGCGAATACTGCTTTACGCAATCATCCTGATAGCCATAATTCTGATTTCCACCGCCATAGTTCTGCCTTGGGCTGAAGGTGTCAACGCAAAGTTCGGAAAACATGTGGTGATGGTTCTGACCCTGCTTGCCATGTCACCGTTTCTGCTTGCCATGTCACTTCCCACATCAAAGAAAGGAGAACGGCTCATACTTGCGGAAAAACATCGCCATTACCACGCACCGCTCATTGTCATGTCGGTGTTCAGAATATTGCTGGTGCTCGCCTTCGTCACCTATCTGCTGAGTTATTTCTACACCATTAAGGTAGGTATCATTGGCGGAGTATTGGTCGTAGTTCTTATCATGGGTGTTTTCACACGTCAGCTTCGCGAGCGTATGCGCAAGATTGAAACCACCTTTATGAACAACCTTAATGAACGCGAATTGCGACAGACCGGCAAGAATAACAATCTCATCAGCGACCTGCATCTTGCCTTCATGGAGGTGGGCTACGGATGCCCGTTTGTGGGTGAGCGACTTATGGACTCGCCTCTGCGTAGTGAGTTCGGAGTGTCGGTGGTTTACATTCAGCGAGGAAACAACACCATGCCTGTGCCCTCAGGTGTGACCCGTCTGTTTCCGGGTGACGTGGTCGGTGTCATCGGCAACGATGAGCAGATCCAGAAACTGCTCCCTATACTGGACAAGGAACAGGAGGAAAATTTCACGCAGACCATGGGCGATTTCAAGCTTCGAAGCACCGAGGTGCGACCTACCTCACCTTTAGTGGGTCAGACCATAACCACGGCTGACGTACGCAAGAACTACTCCGCCCACATAGTTGCCATTCAGCGCGACGGCGAATATATCAGCGACCTGCTTGACACCCCGTTCCGAGCGGGTGACATCCTGTGGGTGGTGGCTGACAAGGCGGCTATCAAGAAACTGAATAATGAATAAATCAATACAATATAACCACATTGACCAATGATTAAGAAAATTCTTTACGCTTCAGCAGCGCTCCTGATGGCAGCATGCTCGCAGACTGCAAAAGAACCTGCAACAGAATATAATGTTGCGGTAGATTACGATGAAGAAGGTGTTTACGTTTTCCTGAACGACTATGACACCGGCGAAAAAATCGACAGCGCCGTGGTAGTCGAAGGTGTGGCATCTTTCAAAGGTGACATAGCCAAACCGGCACTTGTGCGCATTATTATCAATGGCAAGCGCAACGGCTCGTTCATCCTTGAGGCTGATTCAATCCATGTATATAACATTGACTCCATTGTCGGGGGTGAACTTAACGCGCGTATGGACCGCATGTCAGCTGAAGTAGCCGCTGTCTACGAAGAATATCTGCAACTCAACGATTCGCTTCAGGATGCAATGTCTGACGTTTACACCGCGCGTCTCGACTCAATCGAGACCGCTACCATGAACGAAAATATCACTAATCCGATTGGTTTCTATCTTTTCCTGAACAAAGCCTACGAAATGTCGCTTGAAGATTTCGAAGCTGCCATTACAAAAACTCCCGAACTTGGTGAATACAAACGTATTCAGGATTTGAAGGAAGCGAAACTTAAAAAAGCTGAGACAAGCGAGGGCAAAATGTTCAAAGATTTTGAAATACCCGGCGAAAACGGCGAGGTATTCCATCTCAGTGATGTTGTAGGCAAAGGTCAGTATGTTCTGGTTGACTTCTGGGCAAGCTGGTGCAAACCGTGCATCGCAGAAACCGAAGTAATCAAGGAGATCTATAAAGAATATGCTCCCAAAGGGTTGAAAGTGCTTGGAGTTGCCGTGTGGGATGAACCTGAGGATACCCGTAACGCCATTGAAACCCATCAGCTGCCTTGGCAAAATGTTCTTAACGCGCAGCGTATTCCCACTGACATTTACGGAATTTCAGGTATTCCCTGCATCATTCTTTTCGGTCCTGACGGAACTATAGTGGCTCGTGACAAATATGACGACGACCTGCGTAAGGCGGTGGCTGAAGCATTTAACAAATAAGATACTCACACAATAATAATGGATGATGTTCCGTTAATAAAATACCGGACACCATCCATTTGTCAAAATGAAACTACTCGGAACAGCAATACTTTCACTGCTGCTGCCCGCAGCCTTGATGGCGCAGGACGGAAGCACTGCATACAACTTCATGAACGTCACCTCGTCGGCTCGCATTTTCGGTCTGGGAGGGGTGAACATCACAACCGTAGAGGATAATGTTGCCACAGTTGACCAGAACCCCGGTCTGTTAGGTCCGGAAATGAGCAATCAGCTTTCAGTAAACTACATGCGCTATGTAGGCGAAAGCAATTTTGCCGGTGTCACCTATGCCCGTGCTGCCGGTGAACGTGCGGCATGGCAGGCTTCAATCCAGTATTTCGGCTATGGCTCCATGAAACAGACTGATGAAACAGGAACTGTCATAGGCGATTTCTCTCCTCAGGATCTTTCATTCTCCGCGGGTTACACCCATGACCTCGCCACCAATCTGCGCGGAGGTTTCAAGGTAAAGTTTCTTTACAGTAGCTATGAGCAGTATAATGCTATCGCACTGGCAACTGACCTCGGTATCAACTACTATGACCCTGATCGCGACCTCTCGCTTTCGGCAGTAGTAGCTAATCTCGGCGGTCAGGTTAAGAAATTCAATGAATCCTACGACCGTCTGCCAATTGATGTGCGACTCGGCTGGTCGCAGTCATTCGGTTCACTTCCGATTAGATTTTCCGTGACGGCATGGAATCTGACCAAATGGCATCTCCCCTATTATCACACCGGCGACGGCACTTCCTCAGATCTCCCCGAACTAAAGGATGACTTTAAAAGCAACCTGTTCCGTCACCTCGTGTTCGGCGCTGACATCACACCCTCCGACAAATTCTATGTATCGCTTGCCTACAACTACAAGACGAGGACTGACATGAGCACCTACAGCCGTAGCTTCCTCTCAGGATGGTCGCTCGGAGCCGGGCTGGATGTCAAGAATTTCAACGTGGGATTCGCCTTCGCGCAACCCCATAAAAGCGCCACCTCCTTCATGCTCAACCTTACGCTCAACATCAATGATTTCCTGAAATGATATTCTCAGGATACCGCATGAGATAAAGATTTATGGAAAACAAAAAAATTATCATAGCCATTGACGGATACTCATCGTCAGGCAAAAGCACCATGGCGCGCAGACTCGCGTCAGAGATTGGCTATCGCTATATCGATTCGGGAGCAATGTACCGCGCCGTTACACTCTACGCCATGCGTAACGGCTTGATTACTCCTGACGGAACTGTTGATAAGGAGCATCTTGTCAACGCTCTCAAAAATATTGCCATTGACTTCAAAGTTGATGACGGCAAACAGCTCACAACCCTTAACGGCGAAGTGGTAGAGAGTGAAATCAGAAGCATGGATGTTTCAAATCTCGTGTCGATAATCGCTGCTATTCCTGAGGTTAGGCATGACCTTGTGGCAAAGCAACAGGCGCTCGGCAACAGCAAAGGTATCGTTATGGACGGCAGGGACATTGGCACCACCGTTTTCCCTGATGCCGAAATGAAGATTTTTGTCGACGCTTCGCCTGAAACCCGTGCAATCCGTCGCTACAGGGAGCTTACAGAAAAAGGGCAGTCCACAACATTTGAAGAGGTGTTGGCTAACGTGGTGAAACGTGACCACCTTGACCGCACACGCGAGGAAAGCCCGCTCAAATGTGCCGACGATGCCATAAAAATCGACAATTCAAACATGACTCCTGATGAGCAGAACAAACTGCTGATGGATATCTTCAGAAAAATCACCTGCTGACGTGACACCGCTGATTGAAATAGATGAAGCTTCAGGATTCTGCTTCGGCGTTGTGACTGCCATTAAAAAAGCGGAGGAAGAGCTGGAACGCAGTGGAAAAATCTACTGTCTGGGTGACATTGTTCATAATAGCGACGAGGTGCAACGCCTGTGTGACAAAGGTTTGATTACTATAACTCACGATGATCTTCGTGACCTGCACGATGTCAAAGTGCTTCTCCGCGCCCATGGCGAACCGCCGTCAACCTATCAGATTGCCTCAGGGAACAACATAGAGATTATCGATGCAACATGTCCCGTGGTGCTTCAGTTGCAGAAACGTATAAAAAATAAGGCGGCTGACCCCGACAGCACGGCACAGATTGTCATTTACGGAAAGCACGGACATGCAGAGGTGAACGGACTCGTGGGTCAGACCGATGGCAAAGCCATTGTGGTGCAGAATATTGAGGAGCTTGACAAGATTGATTTTAACCGTGACATTGAGTTCTACTCGCAGACGACCAAGTCGCTCGAAGGGTTCAATGAAATGATTCGCGAAATTAACCGCCGTAAAGCTCCCGGCACAAAATTTCACAGCTATGATACCATTTGCCGTCAGGTGTCGAACCGCGTTGCGCACCTGCGTGAGTTTGCCGGGCGACATGATCTGGTGCTGTTCGTAAGTGGTAAAAAAAGCAGCAACGGCAAGGTTCTTTTTGAAGAATGTAAGTCGGTGAATCCTGTGACCCATCTGGTATCAAATGCCGACGAGATTGACCCTGAATGGCTCAAGAATGTTAAATCCATAGGCGTTTGCGGAGCCACATCCACCCCACGCTGGCTTATGGAGCAGGTGTCGCAACATGTAAAAGATCTTATTTCCACACAAAATGGATAATTTCGTAGCAATCGACGTTGAAACAGCCAATTATAATCCTGAAAGCATCTGCTCAATAGGTGCTGTCAAGGTGAAAGATGGCATTATCACCGACACTTTCTACGAACTTGTTAAACCTGAGCCCGAATATTATATCCGCCGGTTCACCAATGAAATTCATGGGATAGGCATGCAGGACACCGAGAACGCCGACACATTCGACAAGGTGTGGCATAGGGTAGCGCTGTTCATTGAGGACCTGCCGCTGGTAGCCCACAACAAACGGTTTGATGAGAATTGCATCAGGCGCGCACACCGGGTTTACGGAATGGATTATCCCGATTACAGGTTCTACTGCACACTTCAGGCATCGCGCCGCAAAATCCCACGCTCGTTCTGTCGCTCTTATTCGCTTCCCTCGGTCTGCGAAGCGCTTGCCATACCGTTCAATAATCACCACAATGCTCTGGCTGATGCCGAAGCTTGTGCAAAAATAGCTGTCACAATCCTATGAATCCTCTGAGTAAAATCATACGGCTCGCTCTCCCGGCAATATTAATGACACTTATTGCGGCATGCAGTTCTGAAGAGTCCGAACTGCTGAAACGTGCTGAAAGCGAGGGAGCCGCAGCAGCGCGCGAACTTATTTCGGATATGCCGTTGAGCGACATGGATCTACAGAACCGTCTGCTCACAATCCGAAGCAATGAGTATGAACTGCGCCGCGACGGACATGACGATGCGGCAGATGCATATATCGCCGGTTTCATCGGTGTGATAACAGTAGAATCAGATACTCTCACAACAATACTTGGTTATGAAAAAACAACTGACTGATTTCATCATCAAAACCTCGGAGATGCTCACTCCTTCATGCGGCATGCTGACACTGATGCCCGTCGACGGCTCTCCGCTCCCCGAAATCAAACCGGGACAGTTCGTTGAAGTTGCCGTAAATTCGGTTATGCTCCGACGCCCCATCTCGATTTGCGATGTCGATTATGAAGCCAATGAACTGCGGCTGCTGATTCGTAATGCCGGTAAAGGGACCTCAGAAATGCTCGGATTGCCGGAAGGCAGCAAACTCAACATTCTACTTCCGTTGGGCAATGGATTCACATTCAGTGATGACGTTGTACAACCGGGCTCCCGTATGTTGCTTGTTGGGGGTGGTGTAGGCACTGCCCCACTCCTCTATCTGGGTAGGATTCTCAGACGCAAAGGCGCCGAAGTAACATTCCTTACCGGGGCAAAAACTTCCGCCGAGCTTCTGCTTGTCGACGAAATGGAACGGATTGCTCCCGTTGCTGTCACCACAGATGACGGTTCGGAAGGTGAAAAAGGATTTGTAGTTGACTCAACGGTGTGGCAAAAGGATTATGACCGTGTATATTGCTGCGGTCCCGCTCCTATGATGAAAGCCGTAGCCGCACTTGCTCGTCGTAAGGAAGTTGAATGTGAGGTGTCGCTCGAAAACATGATGGCATGCGGTTTGGGAGCATGTCTCTGTTGCGTCGAAAAAACCGTTAAAGGTAACGTGTGTGTGTGTTCAGAAGGTCCGGTATTTAATATAAATGAATTGACATGGTAAATTTAGAGGTAAACATAGGCTCACTGAAGTTGAAAAATCCCGTCTTGACAGCCTCAGGCACATTCGGTTACGGAACTGAATTTGCCGACCTTGTCGACCTTAATCGTCTCGGGGGATTTGTGGTTAAGGGAACTACCCTCAATCATCGCGAAGGAAATGACTACCCACGAATGGCTGAAACGCCCATGGGCATGCTTAACGCCGTGGGTCTGCAAAACAAGGGAGTTGACTATTTCATTGAGCATATCTATCCTGAAATCAAGAATATTGACTCAAAAATTATAGTGAATGTCTCCGGCGCGTCAGTCAGTGATTATGTAGCTGTAGCAGAGAAACTTGCCCCGCTGGAGAATATCGAAGCCATTGAGGTGAATATTTCATGCCCTAATGTCAAACAGGGTGGCATGGCGTTCGGAACTACTTGTGCAGGAGCTGCCGAGGTGACTCGCGCCATACGCAACGCCTATCCGAAAACAATGATTGTCAAACTCTCGCCTAACGTAACGGACATCACGGAAATTGCAAGAGCAGTGGAAGCGGAAGGTGCTGACTCCGTTTCGCTGATAAACACACTGCTTGGAATGGCTGTGGACGTGGAGCGACAGAAACCTGTTCTTTCCACTGTGACGGGCGGACTGTCAGGTCCGGCAGTGAAACCGGTAGCCGTCAGGATGGTGTGGCAAGTGTCACGCGCCGTGAAAATTCCTGTGATAGGTCTAGGTGGCATAGCTTCCGGTGCCGATGCCATGGAGTTCATTCTTGCCGGAGCTTCTGCCATTCAGGTGGGTACGGCTAACTTCTTCAATCCCCGCATAACCATGGAAATAATCGATTACATGGAGGATTATTGCCATCGACATAATGTCAAAAACATTTATGAACTTACAGGCGCGCTGAAACTGTAATTCAATTTTTCCCTGTAAATCCTGAGTTGATCAGAGTTGATTCCGAGTTATAGATTTCCGGCGAAAGCATGTCGGCGGCAGTCAGTTCGGGATGTTTATCAAGATAGGAACGAACAATCAGATAACCTATGTAGCGTCCGGTCATCCCGGGCGCTTCATTATTTATAACAAAGCTTTTTGGAGCCGGATAAAGCAGTCGGTCTGCCACATCATCATTGGTTGAATAAAGCAACTGGCGCTCAATCATAGCATTCCAGATGTTGGAAGTATTGCTCTTTAACCACTCCTCTTCGCCCGGGGCAAGATTTAAAGTTTCACTTAAACTTGATTGCGGAATCACCTGATTCATAATATTTACCACAGCCCCCCAGTAGAGCATCTCATTCAACAATGTACCATCGGGAGCCTCTTCCATGGGATAATCGGCAACAAGGCGAGCCTCCGTCACATCATAGGGCAGATGCGCAGCCCGCTTGGCTCTGACCCGGTAATTTTCAAAACCGCGATATCCGTCATAATCTTCTCCTAAATAGTGATTGAGTCCAATCATTACGGTTGAATCAGTCGTTACTACCGGCACATTGTAAGGGTTGACAAGCCCGTAGATCTTACCTATACCCTTACCCGTCAGTTCCTTCATGTTCCGGTCGACCGCACCCAACACTTTTTCCACCGAGTCCTGTGCAACGAACCGTTCTTTTACATCGCGGGCGAACACCTGAAATGACTTCGACTCACGATAGGTTGTGAGCGCCGAAGAATCACCTGTCACTGACCGGTTCACCAAATAATCGATGAACTGCACGGCGGGGAGCAAGGAGTCCGTGACCACGACAGAATCATTTTCAAGCAGATAAGAATCCACACGGATCATTTGCAACGGTTCCGCCTCAGTCACGCTCTCCGTTTTCCCACCTTTACATGCTGCGAGCGACATCATTGCCGCCATGCCGAAAACTATAATGATATTTTTCATCTTCAATAGAACTTATTTCTGAAAATCTGACAAAGATAATAATTTCTATACAGCTAACAAATTACCCACCTCAGTTGTGCGCTGATTTTGTTAAAAAATTCCTCAATCATTTCCGATTATTCCAATTTTGTTTCACCTACGGACAATTTTGAGTAACTTTAACGATTAATTTCGCAAAACTGCATATTATATTAATGTAATTCCTTAAATTTGCATAATAATTGACATTATGCCCGGAAGAAAACTAATAGCAGCGCTTGTCACAGTGCTATTTGCCGTATCAGCAATCCTAATCGCCGATGCCCGTGATTTTGTGCTTGTGCTGGATCCCGGACATGGTGGCAAGGACTTCGGTGCCATAGGCAAAATCACCAACGAGAAAACCATAAATCTGAAGGTGACTAAACGCGTAGGCGAGAAAATCAAGGAGAAATTCGATGACGTGAACGTGGTATATACGCGTGACGACGACTCGTTTGTTTCGCTGCGTGACCGCGCCTCCATAGCCAACAATGCCGGGGGCGACCTGTTCATCTCAATCCATGTCAACTCCGTCGATAAGAAGAACCGTAACCGAAGGAATATTCAGGGAGCATCAGTCTACACACTCGGACTACACAAGTCAGCAGACAACCTTGAGGTGGCTAAACGTGAAAACTCGGTTATGACATTGGAGGATGATTACTCAAGTTCATACGAGGGATTTAACCCTGAGTCAAGCGAAAGCTACATAATATTTGAACTCTCGCAAAACCGCAACATGGAACAAAGCGTCAAACTGGCAAGCGACATTCAGCAACAACTTGTTTCCACCGCAGGGCGAGCCAACAAGGGGGTGCGCCAGGCTGGTTTCTGGGTGTTGTGGAGCACAAGCATGCCTTCAGTACTTGTTGAGCTCGACTTCATCTGTAACCCCACGCAGGAAAAATACCTCGCTTCCAAGAATGGAGTCGAACAACTTTCTGACGCAATCGTAAATGCCTTTGCCGACTATAAATCCATGCGAGCCAACATGCCTATCGACTTAGGGGCTCAAACAGAGAATTTTATGGTGAACCGCGAGAATGACGCTGCCGTGAAAACTGATGAAGAACCTTTCTTCATGATCGAGTTCCTCACCGGCACCCGCATACTCTCAGGCTCGGCTCGTGAACTAAAAGGACTTTCCGACGTGAACTATTATCAGGACAAAGGACTCTACCACTATGTGACAGGCAGTTTTCAGACTCCGGATCAGGCAAACGAACAACTTGGAGAAATCAAGGCGCTGTTTCCGTCAGCGTTTATTATAAAAATGCAAAATGGCAAAAGAATAAAATAATCATGAAGAAAAAAGAAATTACAATCGGCATTTGCGTGGTTTTGGCGCTGTGCTTTCTTTTCGTAGGGATTGAATATCTGAAAGGCATCAATGTTTTCAAGCCTGCCAACTATTACGAAGTTTCATATACTGACGTCAACGGACTGGCACTTTCAGCCCCTGTAACACTCAACGGCTACAAAGTCGGCTTGGTCAACAATATCGAATATGAGTATGACAACCCCGGACATATCCTCGTTGAACTTAGCCTCGACAAGGCTCTGAAAGTTCCGTCAGGTTCTGAAGCAGTCATCGTTACAGACATGCTCGGAACAGCCACCGTGGTTCTCAAACTCTCCGATTCCAAAGACTTTCACAACGTTGGTGACAAGCTGATAGGTAAAACAGACAAAGGACTGATGGCAAACGTGTCAGATAATCTGATGCCCACCGTTTCCAACATCATCCCCAAAATTGACTCGCTTGTGACAGCAATAAACACTCTGGTAGCTGACCCGGCACTCCGCAACTCCGTTCAGCGCCTCGACGGCATCACATCAAACCTCGAGAAGTCCATGATTCAGCTCAACCGTTCAGTAAACACCCTGCCCGGAATAATGACAAACGTGGAAGGTTCAACAGAAAACCTGAACAAAATCACAGGCAACATAGCGCAAGTCTCAGATGAAATAGCTCAGATGCCCATTGACTCCACAATGCAGAATCTGCAAGCAACAACCGAAAACCTCCGTCAACTGACCGAGGAACTCAATAATCCCAACTCCACTTTGGGTCTGCTGATGCACGATCCCGCACTCTACAACAATCTCAACAACACCGTCAGCTCGCTGGATTCACTGTTTGTCGACATCAAGAAAAACCCGAAACGCTACATAAGCATCAAGCTGCTTTAAACAGGCAGCCGTCACAAACAGCAATTTAGACTAATTCTAAATAGCATAAATCGGAAGCTATATCGGAAACACTACTATTAGTGCCATATAGCTTCCGGTTTTTATTGGCAATTCTCATTCGCAAATTTAAAGCATTGATTTAGTAAAAAGGATTAATCATTTGATTATAAATCAATTACACATAAATATCAATTCTAATTATTCATCAAATTTCATCACTATTTGTAAACCGTTGAATCTCAGCACAGTTGAACAAAATACCAAAATTCCAAATAAAAAGTGATTTGTTTATATAAAAAATTATTGTGACTTTTGTATCGGAAAAAGTATCGCATTTATTAACTGGAATGGAAAAAAACCACATACAACTGTGGGAGGACTGTCTACGAATCATAAAAGATAATCTCTCTCCTGAGCAATACTCAACTTGGTTTGAGCCTATATCCTCATATAGCTTTGACCAAGGGAAGCTCACATTGAATGTGCCCACATCTTATTATGTAGAGCACATAGAGGAACATTACATCAGCCTTCTGGCAGCAACCCTCAAGCGTGTCTATGGCGCGGTTGACGGTCTGTATTACCGTTTTTATCAGGTCGACAAAGAACCGTCGACAATCGTTGACATGCGCAGCGAGAATCCCTCGCACGCCATCAAGCCCGGTCTGCCGGCAGCCAATCCATTCTCAGTAAATATTGAGCCCAACATAGATTCTCAGCTCAATCCGCGATACAATTTCGAGAACTACTGTGGCAGCATGTCAAACAAAGTGGCGCGCTCCATTGGTGAAACCATCGGTGACGATCCCAACTGCAAGACATTCAACCCTCTCTTTATAATAGGTCCGTCAGGTGTTGGAAAAACACATCTGATGCACGCCATAGGCATACGCCTGAAAGAGCGCAATCCACAGATGAGAGTGCTTTATGTCACTGCCCGTCTCTTTGAAAGCCAGTTCACATCAGCAATGCTCAACAAGAACATAAATGATTTCATCTATTTCTACCAAAGCATTGACTGCCTCATTATCGATGATATTCAGGATTTGATAGGCAAAGAAAAAACCCAGAACGCCTTCTTCCACATATTCAATCACCTGCATCTGAACAACAAGCAGATTATCCTTTCGAGCGACTGCCCGCAATCGCAGATGAAAGGACTGCCTGAACGCATGATGACCCGCTTCAAATGGGGCATGACAGTGAAGCTTGAACGTCCCGATCTGGAACTGCGCCGTGAGGTTCTTTCACTCAAGGCACAGCGCGACGGACTGAAAATCGGTGACGATGTTCTCGATTATATTGCCGAGAATGTGACCGAAAGCATCCGTGAGCTTGAAGGAGTGATGGTTTCACTGGTTGCGCATGCCACAATCCTCAATCTCGACATCACCGTTGATCTGGCAAAGAGCGTACTTTCAAATGCCGTGAAGATTTCACAGCGCCAGATTAACTTTGAGATGGTGACTCAGGGGGTAAGCAACTACTACAATGTCGACCCCGACCAGATTTTCACAAAATCGCGCAAACGCGAGATTTCCGATGCACGCCAGATGGTCATGTACATGGCTAAGAAATATGCCAAGATGCCTCTGACCGCCATTGGCACACGCCTCTCGCGCACCCATGCCACTGTGCTTTACGCATGCAAGAACATTGAAGAGCGACTGACCATTGAGAAACAACTTCAGGAAGATGTAGCTTCAATTGAAAAGTCATTCGCAACAATTTGAGAATCTAACAACGCGAGTTCGGGATAAGAAATATATGAAAAAGATGAATCGGCAGCTTGAAAAA
>CAMWVE010000014.1 GCA_947177685.1 uncultured Porphyromonadaceae bacterium
CATGCTCATTATACTCTATGAGCCAGAAGTCGGTGATTTTCTTTTCGTCATCAGTAGCCTCAAGATAAGTGGCACGCGACCCGGGATCGCCTGAGCGCATCGGCGCCACTGACAGCGATATGGGAACGGAAATTTCTACCCCTTCGGTCGTATCGCCGTTGTTTTCATACTGAGGCAGTTGATCTGTGCATGAATACACGCATGATAGCGGTATCAAGCTCAGTAATATCATTATTGTTTTGTGTATGTCTTTGATAGTCATATCTTTCAGAATCTCTTGGATGCTAAAAAGTTATTATTTAACGGGGAGCGTCAAACTCAAACTTCATTGTTTCATCATCGCTTATCCATTGGTCTTGGGCGCCGGGGTTGGTGAAGTCATCGATTTCGATAGTCAACGATCCTTCCTTAATCTGTCCGGTGTAGGCTTTAGACACGGTAAACTTGTAGGTATAGGTTTTACCGGCCTCCCAGTTGTAACCGGCCAACGGGAGCTCTATCTGGCGTTCGCGCTCGGTGTTGCCGTTGATAGTGTAAGTAAGTACCATCTTCGCTTCCGAATCAGAGGCAAATTGCTGCGGAATAATCAGCAGAGCGTCAGTGTTGGAGAAGAATGTGACGAGTTGTTTATTGTTGGTGAGTTTCTTTGCGGTGGTAAAAGTCTTTGACAGTTTTGAATCTGCGCCATTGTCGATCAGCTTTGTGTCAACAGTGCCTGTGGTTGCCGGATTGGTACTCAGAGTTGCTGCAGGCGCAACGGTAAAGGTAGCCGCTGTTTTGGAGCCATAAATGTCCACCCTGTGGAACTCTATGAACTCATCCTCATAGTCGGGGTCTGACGCCTCATATTCGTCATCGTCCTCATACATAAGGTCTTCATCAAGAGCCGCCTGGATATTAATCTGCGACAGAAGATGGTTGAATTTTAAAGAAACAGTGGTATTGGTGAGGCCGAGGTGAAATTTCCTCCTGTCGGTGGCGGCAAGAAGGTCTACTGCATTGTTGAGGTCGGAGGGCAAGGTGTAGGTGAAGCTCAATTTTGAGTCGTCGTAGGTCATATCAGACACTCCCTGGGGGCTGTATGGGAATAAGGCCACAAACCAATACTCCTGGCCCATAAGCCAGTATTGGGTGGTGCCATAGTTACAGGTAGAGCCAGTATATTTCACCTCGGTACCGTCAAAAATCCTCCTTATCCCTTCGAAGTATTCTCCGTTGATATAAACTTTGGCCGTGTTTAGATCCCCGAAGAGCTTGAAAGATTTATTACTGAGGCTGGTGATGACGCTTGCACGGGTGACTGAGGCGGTTGCTACATCGAATATCATCTCCTCTCCCGTTGTATAATCAGGCACCTCCGGGTCTGACGTACACGAGTAGAGAAACATCAATCCGATCAGCTTCGGCAGTATGTTATGTAATATATTGTGTTTCATATATTTCAATCTGTGTTGTAATATATCTTGACATAGAAATCTACGGAATTATCGTAATCTTATCCGTAACGTCGGTGGTGCCTCCTGGGGAGAAGGCGTTTACTGAAATGCCGGGAGTAACAGGCGTGATGATTGCCTTGCCCGGAAGAACATCGGCAGGGTCTTCCACGCCTACACCGGTGGAATAGTTAAAGGTATATGTATATTGAATGCCCGATTTCAATGTCGCAGTGCTGGATGGAGGAAACGCGGCCCAACCGTAATCCCTTATCTCTTCGTTTGCGCTTATAGTGTACGGGATAGTGCCGCCCTCATCAGCATAATAAACACCGTTCTTTTTGTACACCCGTTTGTTGATCAGCCCGGTAGACTTGTCGACGGCAAAATATATGACGTTCATGTTAGCCGTTGTAGTTGTAGCGTTCATGCTGGCACCTTCAATGTAGGGATACAGCTGCATTCCGTCAATATCCTTCACCCTCAGGAGCACGCTGAAATAGATTCCCGTGTTTGCTTTCGTCTTAGTCCAGGCTGAATAGGAACCGGGGATTACAAATGCGCTTCCTGCGTTTGCCATCAGCGATGTCGCTTTAGTCTGTGTGTTGTATTTTCCACCATTTTTTATTTGAATGACGGACTCGCCCTCCCGGTAAATATACTCCACCACACCTCTGGTCGGGGCAGGTGTTTTCAGCCATTGGCCATTTTGCGTGGAGTCTTTAGCGGCGGATGAGATGGCGGGCTTTAGGGTGAAATCCAAATTACATTCGGTGTAGACATTTCCCAATCTTATGCCGGCAATTTCGACATCATAAGCGGTGGGATTTCCCCATGCTTTAAAATCGACACGAGCAAGCTGGTGCTCAAATTTGAGAGCCACGCCTGAGTATAGCCCGTTCTTTCGATTTTCTTGGGCCGTAGCCATCACAAAATCCACGTGACGGGATATATCCCTGTTCACCTTGAATTTTTCCATCACATATTTGTAGGCGATGGTATTTCCCTTCTTGGTTGAGGTGTTTTTCAGGTTGAAGTTGCCTTCATTACCTCCGGAGCGTTCTCTCAACACCTCAAGGGAGGGATAGAAAGCGAAAAACTTCAGCGTACCCTCTCTTGTGCCCGTATTTTGAGGCCAGCGGCACATCTCGGAGCGGAAAGCATTGCCCATGCCGGGGGTCTTGGTCACAAGTTGATAGTCAAAATACGGCCGCATGTTTCCTAAGCCGTCGATAGTCGTCTCGTCTTCGGGGCAGAAGGCGGTGACATGAAAGCCGTCGTCAAGGCTGCCGGTCACGAATGACTCGGAGCGAGTCTCGACACCTGGCAATCCGGCCGTGAAGACGATTTCGGAATCGTCGTCTGACCCTATGCGTAAAGGCTCCTCATCCTGCGAGCAGGAGAAGAGCATGAGTGCCGGTAGCAGCAGAAGCGCCGTATAATAAAATCTGTTATTTTTCATAGTTGCTGTGTTTAGGACCCCGGCACTTGTATGCTGGATGACGTACCGTTCTGCCATCCTTTGACTGTGACTGTGAGGCCAACTTTGTCACTTATGATCGGATCTCCGGCGTTGGGACCCTCGGAGGGCTTAACGTCAGGGGCGTGCAGACCAACCCCATAGGTGTAGTCAAGGGTGTAGGTATAATAATATCCCGGTGTCCAATCTCCGGTGATGGGAATGGCTGACCAGCCGAACTCCCTTACTGTACTTCCCTGAGGAACTGTGTACGGGGCTGTCAGCTCGGAGTCCGTGAAATACGTCCCATTCGCTCCTTTGTATAGCTGCCCGGACATTACCGTGCCGCTGTCGTCAACCGCCAGGTAAACCTTGGGAATTTCCAGTGCGTCGGGACCCTGATTGGTGTTGGTATAGGGATATTGCTGCGTACCCTTTATGTCTGTCACTCTGATAAGTACACCGAGGTACAATCCCTGACCGGAATTGGTGTTATCATTTTCATGGTCCCATGCGGCATAATCAGACGGTATCAGCATCGCGTAGTTACTGTCTTGCGTGCCACCCATGATTGAAACCCCTGACGTGGTATTGTTTATCGTCACAATCTTCTCCCCGGCTGCATAGACATATCGCACATTTCGTTTCTCTTCCCCCGGGATCCAGTCGCCGGCTCCTGCCTGTGGCTTGAAATCGAATGATGCTTTAGTATAAGTGCCGCCAATGAGCACGCCGGCAATCTCTATTTGGCAGTTCTTGTTCTCCCCTTTGGCATTCACATCAATGCGGCTGAGCTTGTGTTCAAAATCAAGCCGGATGTCGGTGTACATTTCAGACTTCATTGATACACTTTTATAAGCGGCAATAAAATCAACCTGCTGCGAAATATCTTCAGAAACACTGAAGTCAGGTATCTTGAAGTCAAAATTGGACACAACGCCGTCTATTGTCGTCTTATTATCCGTATTTTCGGGTGCGGGATAATAGGCGAAGAATGTCAGGTCGTTTTTTTCTTTTCCGGCTGCGGGCCATTGACATTCCTCTGAAGAGAACACGCCACTCTCTTCGCTTCTTATTACTGATATATTATCAATAAATGGATCAAGTTCGCCGTCGGCGCCATCAGCGGGATTGAAAACCGTCACAGAAAACTCTGTAAGATTATCATTGCTGACTGTCAGCGCGCGGCTTGCGCTCTCCGGGAGTGATGTGCGGAAATAAATTCTGCTATCATCTTTCGGAAATCCCGGCTCCGCATCATCATTCGTACACGAGGCGAACAATAGCGCGGCTCCAAATGTCAGGTATGTGAATTTTATTGCTTTCATATAGATTAGGATATTATTTACGTGGTACGGAGATATCGGTGCTTGCGCCCTCTTTCCATTCTGTCACATTTACATCAAAACTCATATTAACATCTTCATTTACAATATTGAGGGCGAGAGAATATGAGTAAATCTTTCCTGCTTCCCAACCGCCAATCGTGGTTTGGGCTGTCAAAGTCTGCTCCTCAGCGTCATCGTCGCCGTCAATGGTGTAGGAGATTTTCATCGTTATGCCGTTATTCTCCGGCTGCGGAATCATAAAGATTGCATAGCTGTCGGGGCATAGCGACTTTGTCTCGCCGTTATTGACATCGGCGTTAATATCCGCGATGAGAGTGCCTCTATCTGAGATGCCGTCCCATGAAAGGGAGTAATCGTCGGTCTGGCTGCCGCCGGCAGAAAGCGGAGCCGGAACGAGATTGAATGTAGCTGTTTTATCGACTCCTTCAAGCTCTATCTTGGTTATCGTGACCTTATCAGCTTGTCCTTCATATTTCAGCAGGAAGTTAATCCTCGACATCGTGTGAATGAAATTCAGCTTTACGGGCGAGACCGAAAGGATGTCATTGTTGTCATACTTTCTCCGATGTGCAGCCGCGATAATGTCGGCAAGCTCATCCATATTTATATGACCTCCATCTGATTCGGGAATGGTATAGCGAAAGGATAGTGTGGAATTGGAGTATTGCGAATCCGCATCCTCCCCGGAGAGGAGAGTGGCGGGATGTATTGCAACGAAACTATATTCGTAGCCGGGAAACCAGTAGCGGGTTTCACCATAATTCCAGCTTGCGCCGTCGTATTCAACCTCTGTATTGTTGAATATCACAATGCGCTTGCTGTCGGGTTCCCCTTTTATCATATCGCCACATACGGCGAAGCGGGCTCCTTTAGTGTTAATATCAGTCACCACGGAAGCACGAGATGCGCCGTTGGTTGCGAACGACAACTCGACTCTCCCTTTCTCTTCGTTGACGAGCGAGTCGGAAGCGCACGAAGAAATAACACAAACTGCGAGAAAAGGAAGAACGAAATAAAAACTCCGTTTAGAAAATATTATGCGCACAGGTTATAATTATTGGTTTTGATTTACAAAGATAACTATTTATTTTCAAAATCTCAAATCCGGCCTAACTAATTTTCAAAATTTAACGTACATTTCACTACTTGCATGCCACCATACGCAACCGACACGGTACGAAGGCGGCTCATCATTGTCTCGATCCGTGGACTGCTATACAAGTGGAAAGTGAATGGGCGGTCGTAAAGTCCACTCACAGCAACGGCGAAACCAACCAAGACCGCCCATTCTCTTTCCGCAGAAAGGTAGGTGTGTCATAATACAATTTATACGTTAAACGAATATGTCAACCATGTAGGTACGCTTCGTGGAGCGTCCGATAAGTAGCTGATATGAGGAATGTTAACAGCGGATGCTTCATAAGGCGTCCCTACATGGCAAGCAAAATCCAACTGCAAATACTCATTTTGACACACCCTCCTAAAGTATGCTCCCAGCAGCTTCATTCAGCGCCTTGCATCTAACTCATTCTGACAAACCTAAAGAAGGTGTGCCAAAATTTGCATTTTGACACACCTTCTCATAAACTGTCATAACGATAATTCGTTATGGCATACTGTTGTAGAGATTAATCAGATGGCGTTGTTGGTTACTTCAAACTCTTTAATTTCCTCAGAAGTTTCAGGAGTACCGAATTCGTTTACAGAAGTGGTGAACGAGATAACCTGCATGTTGGTGGTGTTACCGTTGATGTCTACGTTGTAAACATACTGATAACCATCCTGCCAATTGGGAGTGAACTCGCCGACAAGAGTTTTTGACATAACCTTTTCAGTTCTGTCCTGACCAATGTAAACATCGATGGTGAATTTGAGAGCAACTGTAACACCTTCTGCAGGATCATCCTTTCCGTTAGGAATTACATAGAACTGGTCAGTTGTTGTTGACATTTGCTTCTCGCCATCCAGTGCGTTCTTAACCATGATGCTATTGTCATCACCTAAGATAGTAAGGTTGGTTTTTCCAGCTACTGCATGCCATTTGTTGATGGGATCATAGTTACCCTTGTTGCGGATATCCTGAATAGTGATGTCGCTGATCTCAATCTCATATTCTGAGGGGAACTTGGTGGTAAAGCTTGCTCTTACCTTTGAAAGGATATGAGAGAATTCCAATGCCACATCTTGATTACCGGTTTCCTTACCAACGATACCATCGGCATTTGATGCGAAGATAAGGTCGTGCTGATGTGTGTCGTCGCAAACATAATCCTGGATTTCCAGAACACGGCTCGATGCATCTTTTTCGCCATCCATGTCAAGAACATATTTGATATCACTGACAATTGCATCGCTGATAGCCTTGTTGTCACAGCTATAAGCATAGAAATAATAATGTGCACCGGGAATCCAGTAACGTTCGCCAATGCCTTCAGATGCGTAATCCCAGATAGTTCCAACTTTCTTTACCGTGGTGTTATCGAATACCTGATGTGCATGCTGTGCATTGCCGGGCATTGTGTAGAATCCAAACACTTGGAACTGATTCAGTCCATCAGTAGTGATGTCTGTACCACGAGAGTGTTTGTTAACCACATTGTTAAACTTGATGGCATTGCGTGATGATGTTCCAACATTGTTAACCACATCCTCCGATGTGCAGGCAGTGAGAGCGAGTGCGCCGACTGCGAGATAAATTAAACTTTTTCTCATGTTAATTTAGTTTTGTTGTTGATTTTGAAATGATTGATTATTTTGATTTTTTTTAAATTTGCTGAATTATGATAAGTTTGTCGTAATCTTCCGGGTATTATTTTATTGGTCCGATTGGAATCACCACCTCAACTTCATCGCTCCAGTCGCTGACGCTCGGATCAAAACCTGATGATGAAGAGGGATCTCCGTCGTCATCCACACTGATGCCACTGACCTTGATGACACCACCGCGGGGCTGATTCTTAACCTGATCGGTGACATCGAAGTAGAACTCTTTTGTCTTACCGCTTTTCAGCCTCACCTCAAGATTGAGTGAAATGGGTGCGGCAGGGGCGTTTTGGTCGGCTCGTCCGTAATACGAATCCGGGAACCCGGGTATACCGAATGAGCGGACCTGACAGCGGCAGGCATCGGAATGAATTTCGCAGTCAAAAAGTATGATGGAGGTTTCATCGGTGGAGACTCCCGTGCGCAGATAAACACCTTCTGCCATGCCGCCGAGAGCGCCGCGGGCAGCTGCCACATGCTCTATGCCTTTATCGAACTCATAAGTGACCAGATAGGTGTAGACAAGCGGCTGCATCTTCACTGACATAGGCTTAACCTCATGCACCTGCGCCGTGGGTGCCTCATTGATAAACGCCGAATAGATCACATCAGGAGGATTGGTGGTGCGTGACACCTTATACAGGTCACGCATCTCCTGCAGCGAGGTGCCTGATCGGGTTCGGGTGGTGGCGATGGCGCGGGCATCGGTCAGCGATGCCACATCGGAGAAAATGATATATTCCGTGTCACCGTTGTAGAAAAGCATCGAGCACTTGTCATCGACGGGTACCTCAAACTTCTTGCCGTCAGGGTCAAAGAAGCCCTCGACCATGTGACCGTCATCGTAATATTTTATCATCTTGACCCATTCAGGCACCGAGGGACGCAGCTCGTCATATTCATAGCGATGCTGCGACGGATCCCAAGTGACTTTATGGTTCATGCCATAGTCGCGCTCCCATTCCAGCTCCCAGCCGAACTGCAGGTCAACCGTCGGGAAATGATCATAGCAAATCTCCTTTCGGCATGACACAGTCGTTATCAGCATAACAAGCGCCACAATCGATATGTGATAATTCTTAATTCTCATAAGCTGCGATTGTGGAGTTTTGCTGACGTTTGTGATTGTTCTGATCCCACAGACGCCACACGATTGAAAACTTCAGTTTCAGGGGACCGAAATAATTGAGGTCCTTGGTGCGCTGATAAACATGGTGCCCGTGCATGGGCTTGTATTCCTTGTAACGGGTAAAGAGATATCCTGCTCCAACAGCCGCTTCAAACGACAGATTGCGTTTCAGGGTCCACATGTAGCCCACCGAAATCCCTGCCATCACGCCTTCGCCGCGATAGCCTCGACTCGGTTTCTCAAAATCGTATAGACCGGCTCCGGTAAATGCGCCGACATATAACCCGTGCCACGGTGCCTTCGGATGAATCCACCGTTTTACCTCGGGTGAAACTAATGCCAGACGATAGCTTCGCTGATGCGAGTATTTACCCCACCATGCCACGCCACCTTCAAGCGCTACCGACCATTCGCTGTTGATTCTATATTCAACCTCGATATTCGGCAGAAGGGCAGCGTCATAAAGGAGGTTAGTCTTTATAGCAAGGCGATGAAGAGGTGCGGAATTTAGGGGGGGGGGTGACATATAACCTACTGATTCACAGCCACCTATAACAACATCTCCAGTCGGATTTATTGTAACAGTGTCAGCAGGCAGGATAGTGCCAGCTGTCGTGTCAGTGTAAGCTTGCGCCTCGTTCTCAACAACCGAATCGTTTGTCGCAACATCGGCGCAACGGTATACAAATACTGCTAAAGAATAGCGCAGTCGTGGGAAAAGGTTGTCGAGCAGCCAGTTATATGTGCTGCCGCCGTCAAGTTCCATCAAGCTCTTTCTGCACTGGTTCGACTTGATGCGGTTGGTGCATGCCTCCGGTCCATACTCATCGAGGATTTTCAGTACAGCTTCACGCGAAGGCGTCGCAGCTTCTTTCAGAACGAGGTCACGCAGACCCGTCCATGCCACACCGCCCGGATAAGTCTGAATGTCAGACACCGGAACGCCGGCATGCGCACTGAGATATTCGGCAATGACATTGCAACGCTGCGTTGACAGCCTGTCGTTTGTGGTGAACGGTCCTTCCGGCGAAGCATATCCATGCACCACCAATCTGTCGATATTTCCGGATTTGACAGACACAGCAAGGTTTTCGATGAATTTTTCCATCGACGCAGCATTATTGTCAAGTCTGGGATCATAAGTTGCTTTATTTAAGGCGAATGAAACCTTGACAGAATCGCAGCATACAGTCCCTGACACTACAATAACGCAAAGATAAAAAAGTATGAGAGAGATTACTCTTTTCATTTGTGTGTCGTTAGGGTTGGGAAATTTAATACAAAAATAGAAATAATTTTTTGAAAATTCAAAATTATGCAGAAAAAAACTTCCGGTTTAAGATTTGTTATTTTAAATAAATTAAATTGTAGCAAATAAATGCCATCAATTTCCCCTCCTTACTATAAATTTACTACCGGAACTCTTGCATAAGTATCATAAACACCATATTACAAACTTTCCATTATTTAACCCTCCTGAGCGGCGCCGTGTAAAAGGAGCCGCAGAGCGGCGACGTTGCCAACAACCCCGTATGACAGGAGGGAATGCGGGGAGCTTCGCGGTAACTTGCTATGCAAGCGCTTCGCGGTGACGAACACGGGGGGTCTCATCCCATTTCCCTACGAAAAGGAGGATGTGTCAAAATGAGTATTTGCAGTTGTATTTTGCTTGCCATGTAGGGACGCTTCGTGGTTGAAATATTCGTTTACCGTATAATGTATTATGACACACCTACCTTAGTATATAACCGATACTGCTTCCGGAAAGCAACGCCGCAGATGGATTAGTTTGTCAACTGCAGTGATAATCTATTATGCGGGAGACGAAAAAAGGTTGTGCCGATGGTGATTGCGGCACAACCTTTCAGGTTTTATGGGATTGGATGTGGGAATTACGCGGTTACGCGTTCAAGCCATTTGACCATGGCTAACATTACGCCCATTGAGATGAAGCAGACGATTGCAAAAACGCCCCATGTGGCACTGAGCGAGATGGTGTCGTACATAAGCGCACCGAGGAAGAGGCATGCGTTACCAACGGCAGTGGCGCCGAGCCAGCAGCCTTGCATGAGTCCCTGCAGATGGGTGGGGGCAACTTTTGAAACGAATGAGAGTCCGAGGGGCGAGATGAAGAGCTCGGCAACGGTGAGGATGAAGTAAACGCCGAAGAGCACCATGGGTGTCACTTTGTCAGCTTCGGGAACGGGTGAACCGTTGAGCGACGCTTGCGACGGCAGATGGATTGAAGCAACGGTCATGACAACATAGGCAAGTGCAGCGATGCCCATACCGATGGCGATTTTCGCGGGGGTAGAAGGCTCTTTGCCTCGTTTTGCGAGAGCTGAGAAGAAGAGCATGATGAGGGGGGTGAGGAATACAACCACGAAGGGGTTGATTGACTGGAACACCTCGGCAGAGAGTTTGATGCCGCCGTTGTTGGCTTCTTCAACTTCTTCTTCATGGTGTTTGTAGGCTGTGGTGGTGAGGGCTGTGTAGCGTTTTGCCTGTGTGGCGGAATCGGCAAAAAGATAGACATTTTCAAGCTTGTCAGCTTTTCCCTGTTTAGCTTCGGTTGAAGATGCAGAGTTCTGGAGACCTTTTTCAGCGATCATTTTTTCGACAGACTTGCGATCTTCAGCATTGGCAATTTTTGACATGTCGTCATCGGAAAGATCGTTGACTTTCTTGCTGACAAGGTGAACGATGGTGTTGTCCTGCATCATCTCGCCATAGACGGTGTCATCGGTTTTGACGTCAGTGTTTTCATCAGCTTTGGGAGCAGCTTTTCCGCCTATGGTAAGCTGGGTGTAGTCTTTGGCGAACATGGTGAGGGTAAGACCGTTCTGGTGGAATGAGAACCAGAAGAAGATCACGATGCCGAACACTGCCATGAGGGCGAGAATGCGCTGCTTGATTTCTTTGGCGCTCTGGCGCACTTCGGCAGCATCCATCTTGGCACCCGGTTTTTTCTGTCCGGGGGTGGGTAGGCTCTTTTTGTAGATGAGGAAGATAGCCAGTGAGATGAGCATTGCGAGGATTGCAACGGAGAATGCGTAGTGGAAGCCGGTGTTGAAGGCGTCGAGGTAGTTCTGGGCGAATTCCTTGAGGTTTTCAAGATTTACTTCAGTTTCAGAAACTTCGTTGGCATACTGGAGGAAGAGGTCGGCGTCGAACACCTTGCCGTCGAGCACACGGTTGCAGAGACCGGGCAGTTCGGCGTGGTAGGCGTAGCCCTGCATTTTGACGAATGTGTTGCGGACCCAAACGGCGATGAAGGGAGCTATACAGCCGCCGATGTTGATGAACATGTAGAAAATCTGGAAACCGGAGTCGCGTTTGTGGGCATATTTGGGGTTGTCATAGAGCTGACCTACCACAGCTTGGAGGTTTCCTTTGAACAGACCGTTACCGAAGGCAATGACAAGCAGTGCGCCTAAGGCAATATATTTTGTTGTGATGAGCGCGGGCACGGCGAGCAGGGCATAGCCGAGCGACATGACAATCAGACCCGCGATGATGGTGCCTTTGTAGTTTTTTGTTTTGTCGGCGATTACACCACCTACAAGGGCAAGGATGTAGATTGAGCAGTAGAAGATGGAGTAAAGAGCTCCGGCTTCGGTGCCGTCAAGGTCGAATTTTGACATCAGGAACAGTGTCAGAATCGCCATCATGACGTAGAATCCGAAGCGCTCGCCCATGTTACTGAGGGCGGCAGGGATTAGACCTTTAGGTTGATTTAACATAGTTGATTGGTGTTATTAGTGAATAATATTTGATTTATTTTTCTTTCTGACTGAAGGCGAGCGCGTAGAGTTTCATCTGTTTCACCATTGCGAGAAGCCCGTTGGAGCGGGTGGGCGAGAGGTGTTCCGAAAGCCCTATCTTATCGATGAAGTCAAGCGGGGCATCGATGATTTCCTGAGGGGTGTGACCTGACAGGGTGTCGATCAGCAGCGAGATGATGCCTTTGACAATTATGGCGTCGGAGTCAGCTGTGTAGGTTACAATGCCATCGTTGTAGTCGGCGTTGAGCCACACGCGGCTCTGACAGCCTTCGATGAGGTGCTGCGGTGTGCGAAATTTTTCATCGATGGGTGGCAGATCGTTTCCTTTGTCAATGATCATGGAGTAGCGGTCCATCCAGTCATCGAGTTCTGAGAATTCATCGATTATTTGCTGTTCTTTTTCTTGTATGGTCATAGTCGTTGTTGAGTTATTCGTTGTAAATGAGGTTTAGGATTGTCTGCCCTACGGCGTTTATGGATTTCGGGTCGATGTTGTCGTAGTTGTCATCCATGGTGTGCCATGTAGGGTTGAACGAACCTGTGGCAGAGTTGTTGTTCTCGATAATGTCAATGGTGGGTATGCCTGTCCGGTTCAGCGGAATGTGGTCGTCGTTGATGGGGTTGCCATACATGTTCACGAATTTGTCTCCGAACCCTGATTGTGCGGCGGCAGCCCAGACGTGGTCCACCACATCGTGGGCTAATCTGTCAGAAAATGCCTCGCGGTGGAACAGGGCGTTCTTGCCCCCGACCATGTCAAGGAGAATGGCATAACGGGGGAACTGCCCGGGCTGATAGGGTAGATTGTCGGCAAAATATTGTGAGCCGAGACACCATGAGTCATCGTCATTGGAGATGCCGGAATCTTCGAGGTCAGTCAGCAGCAGGTCCACGCCGATGTTGTCGGGAAGCCGCTGTGCCAGATTTCGAGCCACTTCAAGCAGCACGGCTACACCGCTGGCACCGTCGTTGGCGCCGTCAAACGGTATGCTGTGGTTGGCAGCGTCAGGGTCATTGTCAGCGAACGGTCGGGTGTCCCAGTGGGCGAGCAGCAGTATGTGTGCCGGTTTTTCTGCACCCCAACGGGCGAATATGTTGCTGATTGTTACAGACTTGTCAGTTCCGGGAACAGTTATCTGCGGGTTCTGGACCAGCAGTGTGTCAGGATGGTATGATGCGAGTTTATCGGTAAGAAAACGTGCTGTGGCAGCATGCGCTCCCGAACCGGGAACTCGTGGACCGGCAGCTGTTTGCATGAGCAAAAAGTTCATTGCCGAGTCAGTGTCGAAAGTCACTTTCTGATAAGATTCGGCAGCCTCCTCTGCAACGGACCCTGTGTTGCGTTGAGCACCGGTGCAGGAGCAGAGCATTGTCGTAATCATCATATATAGTAAAAGTCTAATCATAACTGTAGAAAATCTTGAACGATTGACCATGTCTAATCATAGCTGTAGACAAAATCTTGAACGAGCGACCACACTGCAAGGAATAGCAGCAGCCAGCCGAAAATTTTGCTGATGACGGTGAGCCCTTTGCGGTTGCCTTTACGTTTCACGGTAGCGGAAATGATGTGGGGCATTGCGAAGATGAGTATCAGGGCAAGGACTATTTTAAAAATGAGTGAGGTCATCGGTGGTTCAGCCTGCGTTATTATATTGGTTCAACAATTTGTCAACTTCGGGATGCGGCTCACGGATGGAGTCGAGCAGGGCGGAGTATTCTTTTATTTCGCGTATGGCACGTTGAATGGCAACGGTGTTGTGTTCAGCCACATACTGGCTGTAATATTTCTCTGCAACCACAAATTTTTTGTATGCGTCGTCCAACTCTTTCATTTTCTGATAGTTGTTGACATCGTCCCGGTCACGGCATATTTTGCGTGCCTTGCGGAAGTCACGGGCACGGATGGCAGAAGCCATATCATCGCCGGCAGGTGCGGGAGGCGGGGTGTGTGTGGTTGTGGCGGTTGTGTGCTTTGGCGGGGTGGCGACGGGAGTAACCTGTTGTTTGAGTCTGGCAAGTAAGCCGGCATAGCGCTGTTCCAGATTTGCGCCACGGATTTCCTGCAACAGGCTGCTGTAGCTGTTGGCAGCTGATTTGAGGTCGCCGTACTGTACAAACTGCTCTATTTCTTCGGAGAATGATTCAATCAGGCTGTCGTAGTAGCTGTAGTCGACGCCCGGTCTGTCAGTCCTGCCGCCGAATCTATTGTTGTTTTGTTGTTTACGGTTCTCTTCCTCCATTCTTTTGCGCTCATCGCGCTCACGTTGTTCACGTTCGCGCTGTTCTTGCTCTCTCTGTTCGCGTTCCTCACGTTCGAGGCGTTCGCGCTCACGCGGTTTCTGCTCCTCGACTTCTCTGTCAGCCTGTTCTTTTTGCATCCGGAGCAGATCGTCGACGGTCTTGCGGAGATTGTCGACCATGCGGTTCTTGTCAGTGTCAGGAATGGCGGCAGAATGAAGTTCGGAGAGGAATTCGCGTGCATCTTCAACGGCATCCTCGAACTGACGTCCGGGAATCATTACGTTGCGGATGTAAGTGTTCAGTTCTGACCATTTCTTCTCCAGTGATTTGAGCCGCTGGACCTCTTTGTTGAAGTTGTAGTCATTTTTGACAATATCCTCAATGACTTTACGCTGCATCTCGTCGGTCTGCTGCGGAGTGACGCAGTAGACTGATTCGAAATATTCTTTGAAAATGGGGAGGAAGTAGGCGTTCTGAAGTCGTGGCGAAGCCAGCACCATGATGGTGTCCTCAGGCTGGACGGAGTTATTTCGGAGAAAGTGAACGATGTGCTGACCCACATACTGGCGTTCCATGGAAGCCATTTCGGACTTCAGGTCGTCGGAGCGAAGCAGGAAGCGGTAGTTGACGCCGTTGATGTTCACTTTTGAGTTAAGCTCGGAATTTCCGGATTCAATGAAGTCCTCCACGATTTTTTCGAGACGACTTTCAACGGGTGCGAAATCCACTATGGGATTTTTGTATTTGATGTAGGATTTGATCAGCTTGACCCCGTTCATGATTCGGCGGTCAATGCCAATCTCTTTCATCACCTTTGAACCGATACACTGCGAGAGATCGGATTTGTCGTAGAGCGTGACAGCGAGGTCTTGTCCTACGGTGTGAATCACCAGCGCATGGTTACGGTGGTTGTTTCTGAACGCGAGCTGAGCGAGCCGGCTGTCGGCATCGATTTCACCCACGTTTGCGTATCCGCCACAGTCGCCTTGGCTCCCTTTTTCAAAAAGCGATATGACATGGCGGCGCTCCTCTTTCTCGACGTCGGGCTTGAAGTTGAACCCGATGGGAATCGTTTGCCTGCTATCATTGAGATTGACTCCGAGTTGGGTCAGAAGGGCAGGGGCGAGCAGATTCTCTATCGCAAGGTAAATCAGGTGGGAAGTGCTTTTGCGAAGGTCGAAGCGGCGATAGGTGTCGCTTGTCTCAATCAGCGAGAACAGGTTGTAGAACGTGTTGGGCTGACTGGCTTCAAAACGGTTGAGCGCTTCTTTACCGACGATGATGTCGGAGTCATTGATGTGAATTGCGAGGGGCTGCGCATCGGCACCCTGAAGCGGTATCAGGCGGTCAAGTCCGTCATCGTCACGATAGTATTTCAGCGTGACTTCATGATGTGAGAGGGTGACAGTAACGAAATAACGCATCGTCAGAAAAGGGTGTTGGGTTAAGAGGTTATGACAAACCGCATGAAAGGTGCGTCAGGTGAAAACCTGACACACCTTCATGGCGGGAAGTCTATCATTTAGCGATGTTTGGCATCAGCACTTCTTCAAAGAACTTCTTGCCTTCGAGGATGATGAAGGGGGTAACAAAGTTGAACGGTTCGGTGGGATTGTTTCTGCGGAGAGTCTGCGCATTGCGATACTCAGGCAGGTTAATCACATAGCCGGCTATGTTCATGTTGTTGAAGGCGTTGATGAAGTCGTTCTTGGAGAGGCTGAGGGCGAACAGCGAGTTGGCAGTGTGGTGATACTGACCGCAGAACGATGCGAACTGCGGACACTTGATGTGACCGAGGCTGTCGCTGTTCCAGATGAAGTTGGTGTTGAAGTCAGCCATCATTTCAGGGGTGAGACGATGGTTGAAGGGGAGTGACTCGTAGTTCATCGAGGGATCGAGACGTGCGAAGCCGTCCTCGCCGATGATTTCCACAGCGCGGTTGTCAGTGGGTATGCAGAGCTGCGTGTTGGAGCAAGCCAGACCTTTCGATACTTCAAATTTCACCTGATTGTTGACGGTGCCGGTGAGGTTGATGGTGGGCCATCCGCCGAGAATCTGCTGTGCTTTTTCAAGACCGCCGAGACCGAGGATGAACATGTCCATGTAATACTCATTTGCTGCGTCGTGGTTGGTTGTGCTCCACCATTCGAACAGGCGTGCGCCCTTGCCGGCAAACACAATGTTCGCTTTCGGAAGCTGACCGGGTGCGAGCATTCCTTCACCGCTGTTGACCAGCTGCTGCGCCAGTTTTGAGGTTATCTGACCGGCATAGAACATGATCATACCTGTCACATAGAGGTTTACGCACATCAGTTCCTGACAGTTCGCAACCAGTTCGCGGTAGAAGTCGAGTAGCTGATGGGGTTTCAGACGGTCAACTATCTGCTCGAAGTAGAAGGGCGCGGTGTCCTTTGAGAAACGGCTGTTCTGACCTGCCGACAGACCTTCGATGTGGAGGTTGAAGCGGTTGCAGGTAGAGAGGAGCACCTGACGGAAGTTGGGTGAGTATTTGGTTGCCTGAGCCACCATCTGAGCTGCGAAACGTATGGAGTTCTGCTTGATCATGGTCAGCGACTGACCTGCGGACCGGAGCTGGCAAACGGCGGTGATGTCGGTTGTCGAGCCACCGATGTCGAAGCAGAGGGTGATGGTGTCGTTGGCAAATACGTTGGGGTTGCTTGTAGAGATGTAGTTCGCAACGGCGCAAGCTTCAGGCAGAGCGTAGTTCGCACCGATTTCAGACAGAACCTTGGGATTGTATGAGATGCGTTCGTCGTCGTTCTCCTTAAACCATGTTGCACCTACGGTAGGACGGGGTGCTGTGGGGTTCTTGTCGCCCCATCCGGTGTTTACGCGGGCAGGCTGCGGTGCAGGCTGAGCGCCGGGTTTGCTGCCCCAGCCCTGTGCGGCAGGAGCGGCGGCAGGCTGAGGTGCGGGTTGAGGAGCAGGTGTGCTGCTTCCCATTCCGAAATAGTCATGTTCAACCGGATTGGGTGTGCCGGGGTTGACAGGACGTTGCGACTGTTCGGTTGAGGGGCGGGGCTGCACTTTGCCGATAACCGGATTGTAGAGCGAAACGTTCAGCTCATAGTAGTGACCGGTGTCCTTGTTGAGGACGGGGTGCAGGGTGCGCAGTGAATCCCAGATGCTCTGATACTGCAGACAGAGGTTGTTGCTCATCGATGAGGGGTAAGACCAGCAGAGCGATGTGGGAACCATGTTCTTGCGGAACAGCTGTGCATAGATCTGGAGCATGAGAGTGCGGAGGAAAGCTTTCTTGTGAGCTTTGTCCTCGCCGGAGTCTGTCCATTTCATGTCGGAAATCAGCTGAACGGTGCCGCAACCGTCGAACTTGACATTGATTCTGCCCCCTTCGATGCTCTCCACAGGGAGATTCTTTACGAAGCAGGGGAAACCGCCGAGCACCTCGGTTCCGTACATCTCATCCATGGTGATGGTGTCGGAGTTGCGTTTCATGCGGTTGGTGTCATGAATGGTGAGTATGCTCTTGATTTCGTTTGATTCAAGTTCGGTGTTGGGGAAGAAGAAGAGCTGGTTGGGGGTGGCTGCGAAAGGACTGGGCTTGTTGTTGCCGAACAGCGACACACGCATGTTGTTGAATGTGAACCCTTCAGCCTGCGCGTTTACGCCGTGGGGATCGTAGTAGGCTACCGAGGTGTTGGTCGAACCGAAGTCAATGCCGAGGTTAACCTTTGTAAGCGTGGGATCGTAGCGGAGCTGGTCCTCGGGGAACGACGTGTTTTTGTCAGTGGTGTAGCGGATGAAGAGAAAACCGCCGGGCTTGTTGGAGTTTGTGCGGAGTTCAACCCCTTTAAAGGGCTGGTTGCTCTCGTAAATCTCGTATTTATAGCTCTTGTCGGCGATGCGGCTGTCAGCTACAACGTGGAGTTTTGCTTCTATAAGTTCGTTGTCAGAATTGATTTCGCCGCTTTCGGCAATGCGGATGGGGTTGCCGTCGGTGTCAGTGATGATGGGGAACTCGGCGTCATTGCGGTTACCTACGAAGGGGAAAGCGCGGTAAGGATAGTTGTAGTCCTCAACGTTGTGGGGGAGTTCCGAGAAGAGGAAGTAGCGGTCCCACTGCTTAGAGATGAAGTTGGGCCAGATGAGAATATCCTTGCAGCGGATGATGTTGTTGTTCTGGATGGTGTAGGCACGTTCAATGATGGTGTAGTTGCCTGTTTCGCTCATTTCCAGATGCAGAGTCACGCGGAGATTGTTTTCGGTGGCTTCGGGATTATACTGGGCAATGATTTTCGAGTGCACTGCTGAGTCGGTGCCATCGGTTTTCACTGTCATGCCTATGTTTTTGCCGAATGCGTTCAGACCCACGAGACTGTAGGGGAGAGCGAAATAGGCATGCTCGTCGCTGCCGAGAATGTCGGCGCGCATGACATAGACCGGGAGGGTTGCTTCCATATCCTCATCAATGTCGAGGCGTGCAATCTTGCTGTCCTCGGGAAGCAGAAGCTCCTGCGGATCAACGGCAATTGCGTTGTCGAAATCTTCGAAGCGGCAGACGCCGTCAGCCATGTAGATCTTGCTCTGATAGTTGAAGAACATGTTGTAGGGGGCGTTCTCCTGACCTTCGAGAGCGAAGCAGTTAACTGATGGAACTACGGCATCTTCGATGTTCCACTGCTGACCTTCAGCATACTCCTTCATTGATTTACGCCAGTCGCTGAGGAAGTTGCGCAGAATGGTGTAGTCACAGGCGAGTTTGCCATCCTCGTTGAGGGGCGATTTGTGGTAGTAATCCTCTACTTTGCTGAGGTTGCCGATGATGTAGTCTACATAGGCGTAGAGCGAGCGGAGTTGCTCTTTTTTTATGCCGTTTTTGACGGGGTCGGTGAAGCGGAGGGTCTTGCTGCTGATCCATGTGCGGCTGTTCTGCTCGATAAAATCGCGTGAGAATTCGTAGCCGATTGATGTGAAGAGCATTGTTTCGGGCGAAGTACCGCCGACAACCTGACCGTCATAGCGGATGACGTCGATGAAAGGAACGTCAGAGAGGGGGTCACCGATGGTCTGGTTGCACCATTTGGCGCGACCTTCCATGAGCATGTTGCCGAAAGCGCCTTTAGGCTCGTAGAGGTTGAAGCGGGTATCGTTCTCCTCGCGCGAGTATTTCATGTTGATACGGCGTACGGAGATGATGGCGTGGTCGATGGCTATGGCTGAAATCAAGCCTTTCCATTCGTCCACGATGAGGCTGTATGTCTTGCCGAGGTTGCTGTCGTCCTTGACAAGATTGTTGGTTACGGCAGCGATAGCCGAACGGAACATGTTGACACGGGCGAACACGGTGGGGATTCCGGAAACGACTGCGCCAACGTCAGCTGTCTCGCTGTCGATAGCTGGGGTTTCGATGCTGTTGATGAACTTTTCCTGCTGCTCCAGGAAACGCCATTTATTTAAATCTGAAGGTGCCTGACAATTTTGTTGAACGTCAATTACCAAAGGTTTTTCTGCCATTCTTGTGGAGTTTTAGGAGTTAGTTGAATTTGTGAGCTTTGCGGATGCCGGCATAGAGGAAGCCGAGGAACTGGTCCATTTCAGAGGTTCCACCCACTCCGGAGTTCACGGAGATGTTGTTCTTGATGGAGTCGATGAACTTGTTGTACTGGCTGCTGCCACCTTCCCAGTTTTTGTTGGCGTTGTCACCGTCGAAAATGTTGCCGGGGGTCATTGCCATATTGCTGTATTGCGAGGGTGAGCTGATGAAGGCTTCGTTGCGGAAAATGAACTTGCCACCGTCAACCGAGTGGCGAATCTGATAGAGCCATCCGGGCATCAGTTCTTTCTTGCCGTTATCGGAGTAGCGGAACGAGAAGTTGCGGAGGAAATTCTCGATTTTGGTAAGGTGAGCGGTGTCGATTTTCACGAAAGGCACTTCGTTCTTCGAGCCTTCTTTCAGACGCTGGATGAGACCTCTCAGACCATAATATTTATTAGATGTGTTGAGGGCATGTGCGGCATCGTGCGATACGAGGACAAGGTTCGAGAGCGAGAACATCTGCGCCATCTTCTCGAAGAAGGGGTTGTGGGGATTGTCGGTTTTGTAGAAGCTCTCTGCTGAGAATTTGAGGAAGTGACCGTCGTCAGTCTGCTCAACGGTGCGGTAGTAGCAGGGCATGTTGTCCTCGTTGGTGTTGACGGGGAGTTCCTTCTGAGTGAAGAAGTCGTAGGCTGCCATTGCTGACATGAGTTCTACCACATGGCAGGGGTTTTTCTGCTCTCCGCCACCGGTGAGGAGTTTGCCTTCGCTGATGTCGCGACGCATTGCCTGAGGCCAGCCGATGTGATAGAGTCGGCGGTAGTATGCCTTCACTGTGGGGTCCTTGCGGTAGAAGTCGAGGGCTGCCTGTGAGTTGAGCGCGAAGTTGCGTGAGTCGGCAACTACGCGTTCCTCGGTGATCTGTGTGTTGTTGGGCGAGCGGAAGCTGAAGTAGTCGGTCAGCAGTGCGGCGCCGAATTTCACGTTGTCGGGGTCGAGGGTGTTGGTGCCGTTGGAGATGATTCTGACAGCTTCGTTGAGTGCGCGGGGCACCACGGGAATGGAGCTTGCGCCTGTTCCGCCGAACACCGAGCCGAAGATGAACACGCGTGCGTTTGCACCTGCGGCGAGCAGCTTGTCAACGAATTCCTTGAGGGCTTTTTCCTGCGGAAGTATGTTGTCGTCGCCTTTGGTGTAGGCGTTGCGGGCTGCTTCCACAATGCCGGTGTACATGAGCATGCTGCCCAGATGGGTCTGTGCGCGGTAGCCGTGCGAGAGGTTGAAGTTCTGCACAGTTTCCTTGTCGAGAAAAAGGTCGGCAAGATCCTGATTGTCAATATCATCATCGCTGATGTTGGCAAGATTGCGATAAGAAACGCGGTTGCCTGAATAGTCAGTGGCGAATTTGTAGAGATTGAGTTTTGCAGTGAAGAAAGAGTCTTTTGTAGCCACACCGCCGTTGGTCTGACCGGTGGTGGCTGACTTGATTTCGTTATAAAGGGCGATGAGGTTCTCGGTGCGGTCCTTGTTACCGTTGCCGGTGTCGGTGTCAATGGTCAGGATGTTGATTTCCTGACCGTCAAACATGCCCATGGCGCACAGGTGGACGAATGATTCCAGACAGCGCATGCCTGTTCCACCGATGCCTATTACAAATAGTCTGTCATTCATGATTAATCGAGGTATATGGGATTAGAACCAAGAGCCGAGTTTCGATGATTTGAAAGCTTTGCTCAGAATGAAGCCGATGATTACGAATACGAAGAATGATACGATGGCAATTATGGAGATGTTGGTGAGCAGTTCGGTGAATTTCTCGGCGATGCTCTGACCTTTGGGAACAATGTAGGTTTCACCAAAGATTTCTTCGCTGTAAACGTGGCAGGTGAAGATATTTGTCACGAATGCACAGATGGGAGTTGCCACTGCGAAAATCCAGAAGAGGATTTTGCGGGTTGTATTGTCAGTACCGCTGGGGCGGAAAGGAACACTCATTGAGGAGAAAATGGTTATGAGCAGAAGAACCACCAGAACAATGGCTGCCCACATGATGGGGAAAGTTATGCCGGGGATGGCAACTTTGGCTTCCAGCGCGTTGTTGGCATGAGAAGCTGCACGGTGTGCATGAGGTGCAATGAAAGTTAAGAAGTTGATTAACATGGTTTTATGTATTTTGATGGTTTATGTATTAATTCAATATTATTTGGTGTGGTGAGGTTAATCGTCAGCTTCCTCTGACTGTTCGTAGTATTTGAACTGAGCGGGGAGAGCCTGAAGAATACTTTTCCTTATGTCTTTGGTATATTCGGTGGGGTCAATAGTGCCGGTGGGTGAGATGTAGTAAGTATAAAGCACTTTGCCTTTGGGACTTACCTCGTGAAGAGCGAGGCGAATTGACTCCGAGAGGTTGTCGTAGTCACCCCATTTGAACAGGTCGTTGAGTTTGTCATCCTTGAGGTGTTCCACATCCTTGATAATAATGTCAACGCGAATCAGGTCATCTGCATCAAATGATTTTGTGTCGCCGGTGAGAACCACTTCTTCAGCTTCAGAATCAAAGTCGGGGCTGAATGTGAAACCGATTTCACGGAATCCTTCGTGGGTCTTACCGCCGTTCTTCTCATAACCTTTGATGGCTTTGGTAGGTTCGTCAACCAGAATGAAAAGGTCATGTATCTTATTGAACGGTTGGGGAATATACTCAAATTCAGATTTGAGAACTCCATCCGGAAGATAGTAGGGGTCATCCTTTTTCATTGTGGGCTTTTCCTTGATGGCTGTAAGGTGGTTGTCAAATGACTCATAGTCATTCTGAACGGAGTAGACGTTCATGCCGAGTTCCACTTCGTCGTACGGGAGGTCATCGGTGCTGATGAACAGATTCTGCACTATATAGCGGAACACTGTGGGAGGATAGTCCTTTTCGGCATCGATGGTGCGCAGGGCTGCATCGCGTGTTACAGCCTGATATGATTCCTGCAGGGGATAATATTCAGAACGGAACTGATCCATTTTCACGAAATGGTTGGGGTCTTTGGGATCCTCGCATACCCAAGTGACTTCGTCGTTGCCGTTTTCATCGTGGAAGTTGCCGCCGCGAGTGGCAGAGGGATAGTCAGTGATGATTTTGTAGTTGTTGTTACCCATGGTGAAAGTGCGGTAGTTGACAGTTTTACCGTCAAGACCGGCACGGATTTTCTCCATAAGTTTACCCTCCTTGCCGTCGAAAACGGTGTAGAACAGTTTTTTGTCCTTTCCTTTTTCCTTGTAATCGACAACGTAGAAGGTTATGTCGTAGCCGCGTTTTAGCCAATCGATGAAATACTGCTTGGCGTAGGCACCCTTGAAGATTTTTTCGCCGTCATATTCCTCATAGTCGGTAACCAAAAGCGCGGGTTTGTTCTGATCGATAATCTGCTGAAGCGCCTTGCGGATAGGAGCTGCCTGCTGCTCATAGTTTTTCGGGTTCATGATGTCCTGAAAAATCTGCTCGGAGTCGCCGGTCATCGGTTTCATTTCGTGGTTTCCGAGAGAGTAGAACTCGGTTTCAGGCGTAGTCACTGCATTGACAATGTTGTGGAGATTGTCTTTGCTTACGGGATCGGCATAAGCCATGTTCACGCCATCGGAGAAATCGAAATATGCAGCATAGCCTTTTGCAAGCGGAGCAACTTCAAGAGTGTCGCGAGCTTCCATGTAGCGGACAATATATTCCGTGTCGGGCGCCGGTTTCACATAATCATCCTCGGGAGGATCACAACCTTCCAAAAAAGTAATTGCAGTGCCTAATCCGATGAGGACTACTGTTCCGAGTGCTAAGTTCAGGAATTTCTTGTTCATGGGTATCAATCAGTAATATGTTGGTTTTTATTAATCTGCAAGAATAGAGGAAGCGAAAAGATACTATTTCACTTCAAAAAGCAAAATTAAACTTTTTTTTCATCATACCCAAGTTTTTGATAAATTTATTTTCTGCTAAACATATATATAATAAGTGGCATATAATGAGCGGACTCCGGAGAGCCGACGGTTTTGCCGACTTTCCGGAGTCCTGTTAAAGTGGTATCCGATGTTCGGATTATCTTACAAATTCTTTGGCTACTTTGTTGCCGCGGACAACGATGTGCAGACCGCTTTTGGGTTCTGCTACGCGAATGCCTTGCAGATTGTAGTAAACGGGAGCTGCAGCTTCGTCCATCTCAATGGTTTCAACGCCGGTTGAAAGCTGAGTCAGTGTGATTGTATAGTCAGTGAAGTCAACATTGATGTTGTAAGTGGCAGGGCTAACCTTCCAAGCTTTAGGATCGCCGGCTTTGGCAAAGGCGTAGGTTTCGCCGGGGAGTGCCAGCACATCTTCATTGGCATCTGCGCCATAGCGTGTGCCAACGTTCCAGTCGTCAGAGTTTGCTCCGAGCTGAGTGCAGAGGCTGAAGAATCCGTATTCATTTTCGTAGGCTGTGCCTATTTCAATTTTGCCGCTGAAAGAGTCGCCATCTTTGGTGAGTGCAATGCCATAGGAAGGATTCCATTGATTGCCGTCGCCTACAAGTGTGCCGATCACATAGAGTGCATCGGGAGCCGGTTCGGTAGCGGGAGTATAAGTGGCAACCAGAGTTTTGCTGTCGGCATTGAATTTCAGGGTCACGTCGTTGCCAAGCTCACTTGCAAGTTTCATGTTCTCGTAGCCGATGTCAGAGAGTGTATATTCAACACCTGATTCAACGGGAGTGGTTGTGCCGAGCCATTCATTGTTGCAAACCACCTTGAAATAGCCTGAGAGTGAGGGGACTGAGAGGGTGTAGAGTCCGTCGTCGCCTTTAGTGAATTTATAGCCCGAATCCGCGCCATTCCAACCGTTGAATTCACCTGCGAGGAATACGTTGGCATCAACAGGGGTGGGATCAGGTTCTGAACCTAATTCGGTAGATTTGCCGTTGGTGTAGTAAACGTAGTTTTCCTTGAACTCGACGCTCGGCAGGTCACCGGTCTTGTCACCCCAACTGCCATTGTGCAGCAACCATCCGCCAACGGTGGCAGGGAGATTATCTGCATTTACTTTGGCTACCCAATATTCGGTGCCGTCAACAGTCTCTTTCTCCATTTTTGTGCCGGGATTGCCAAAAATTCCCGGTTCCCATGAATAAATGTAGCAGGTGCTCTTGTTATATTCGGAAACAGGTACATAGATGTTGGCATAAGTGATTACGGCACCCACTACGCCGTTCATGTCGTAGGTTGAATTATCGTAGAATTTCAGGTCATCGGTCTGAGCCCCGCTGCCATTATTGAATATAATTTTGGTAGGAGCACCTGAACCGGTACCTGTATAAGTCCAAACATCGCCTGATTTGGTCATCACTTTACCGGGCCAGCTGCCACCTGTATAATTTCCACCGCCATCATCCCAAGCATGAACATAAACTGTTGACCAATGATTAGGATTGGTAAAACTTACCGTCCATGCCGAGGCAGCGAAAGCCACGAGGACAGCAATCATTGAAAGTAATAATTTTTTCATAACAGAATTGGTTAAGAAATTTGATATTTAATGGTACTTTTAGTTCGTTTCAGTCTTACAGATTTACGTTATAATCAAAGTGAATCAAATATACCATAAAATCGGCTAAATAACTGGCAACACGGAGGTTGACAGCTAAGCCATCGTTGGTGTATCTAAAAGTTCCCTTAAATTATAATGTAAGTATGATATTGATCAGATGTGATTTTGCGGCGCTAAGTTATGAATAAATTTTTAAATCTCAAAAATAAATTTCACAATTTTTTTGAGAGATGATATCTTGCTAATTCTGTGGGGACGGACCGCGGTGCGTCCGGAGCGGATGTCTCTGGCATCCGCAATCTTATAGGGGCTTTGTTTGCCGGGTCAATAAGCGGGTGTGTCAAAATGAGTATTTGCAGTTGGATTTTGCTTGCCATGTAGGGACGCTTCGTGAAGCGTCCGCTGTTAACATTCATTATATCAGCTGATTATCGGACGCTCCACGAAGCGTCCCTACAATATTTTTTTGGGAGGGAGTTGATATGGGCACAGGCTCAGACGGTGATTTCACCTATCAGCGAGCAACACAGATATTTGCTGACATCTTTGTTAGAGAGTCCCATGCCGAACAGGTGCATCATTTTTGTCACGGCAGCCTCACCGGTCATGTCGTAACCTGAAATGACACCTGCGCGTGCCAGTCGGTCACCGGCATAGTAACGGTTGTTGACACCTCCGTTGGCACACTGGGTGATGTTGAGCACCACGAGTCCGCGCTTGATGGCGTCGCTCATCTCTTGGTAGAACCAATCGTTGGTGGGAGCGTTTCCGGCGCCGTAGGTTTTGAGAATTATACCTTTTGCTCCGGGAGTATTCAGCAGATGATGCAGTGTGGACTGGGTTATGCCGGGGAACAGATCAATGATGACCACCGAGGGGTCCAGCTCCAGATGCAGGTCGAGCGGACGGTTGGATGGGGTGCGCCACAGGGCTTCGTTGTTGAAGTGAATGCCCAGACCTATGTTGGCAAGCGGCGGATAGTTGTTGCTCTTGAAGGCGTTGAAGTTGTCGGCGCTCATTTTGGTGGAGCGGTTGCCGCGCCAGAGGTAGTTTTCAAAAAGTATGGCTACTTCCTGAATCATCGGCTCACCGGTTGCGGCATCGCGGGCGGCTGCAATCTGGAGTGCGGTGATGAGGTTTTCCTCGCCGTCGGTACGCACTTCGCCAATGGGGAGTTGCGAGCCGGTGATGATGACCGGTTTGTGGAGGTTTCCGAGCATGAACGACAGTGCTGAAGCGGTGTAAGCCATCGTGTCAGTGCCGTGCAGAACCACGAAGCCGTCGTATGCCGCATAGCTGTCGCTGATGCACTTCGCAATCTGTTTCCAACATTCAGGGTCCATGTCGCTCGAGTCGATGGGCTCGTCGAACTGGATGTGGCTGATGTCGTAGCCGAGTTTGTTGATTTTCGGCACGTTTTCAATCAGATGGTCAAAGTTGAAGGGTCGTAGAGTTCCGGTGGCTTCATCTTCAATCATGCCGATTGTGCCGCCGGTGTAGATTATCAGAATGTTTGGTTTTGTGTTGTTCATGGAGGAGGTATGTGCGGTTTATCCTACCTTGCCACCCGGTGTGGCAGGATTGATTGTGGTAACAACAGAGAGTGATCCGTCGGCATTGACTGCGGAGAGAATCATCCCCTGCGAGGTTATGCCCTGAATTACCCTCGGCGCGAAGTTGGCTACGAAAACCACCTGTTTGCCAACGAGTTGCTCAGGTTCGTAGTACTGAGCAATGCCGCTGACAATGGTGCGCTGTTCCATGCCGTCGTCAATGAGGAAACGGAGCAATTTCTTTGATTTTTTTACTTTTGAACATTCCAGAACTGTTCCTACGCGCATGTCGAGTTTCTCGAACTGCTCGAAGGGGATTTCCGGTGCCACAGGCTCAGGTTTGAAGTTCTTGAGCATGTTTTCTTTTTTGATTCGCTCAAGGCGGTCGAGCTGTGCCTGAATGGTTTCATCCTCGATTTTTTCAAACAGGAGCTCAGGCTGCGCGATGACAGCACCCGCGGGAACAAGGTCGGTGCATCCGAGCATATCCCATGTGATTTTGTCGCCACCGAGCATTTTTACCAGTTTGGCAGACATGAAGGGGAGGAACGGCTCGAAAGCGATGGCGATGTTGGCGCAGATCTGGAGCGCCACGTTGAGGATGGTGGCAGTGCGCTGCATGTCAGTCTTTGCAACTTTCCACGGTTCGGTTTCCTGAAGATATTTGTTGCCGAGGCGGGCAATGTTCATGGCTTCCTTGAGGGCTTCGCGGAAGTGGAAGTTGTCGAGGTTTTCTTCCAGCGCAGCTTTGATTGTTGTCAGTTCGGCGAGAGTGTCGCTGTCGATGGGCTGCAGGTCGGTGGCTGCGGGAACGGTGCCGCCGAAATATTTGTGAGTCAGCACAACGGCGCGGTTGATGAAGTTGCCGAGAATGGCAACCAGCTCGTTGTTGTTGCGAGCTTGGAAGTCGCGCCATGTGAAGTCGTTATCCTTGGTTTCGGGGGCGTTTGCGGTGAGCACATATCGGAGCACGTCCTGTTTGCCGGGGAAGTCGGCAAGATATTCGTGAGCCCAGATAGCCCAGTTGCGCGAAGTTGATATTTTGTCCCCTTCAAGGTTGAGGAACTCGTTGGAGGGTACATTGTCCGGCAGCTGATAGCCGTCGCCGTAAGCCATCAGCATGGCAGGGAACACTATGCAGTGGAACACGATGTTGTCCTTGCCGATGAAATGGATGATGCGCGATTCGGGGTCTTTCCAATATTTCTGCCAACTGTCAGGCAGAAGTTCCTTGGTGTTTGAGATGTAGCCGATGGGTGCGTCGAACCAAACGTAGAGCACTTTGCCGTCGGCACCTTCCACGGGCACGGGCACACCCCAGTCGAGGTCGCGGCTCACGGCTCGGGGCTGTAGCCCGAGGTCGAGCCATGACTTGCACTGACCGTAGACGTTGGGTCGCCACTCCTTGTGCTCCTCCAGAATCCATTTTTCAAGCGCGGGCTGCCATTTGTCAAGGGGCAGATACCAGTGACGGGTTTCGCGGAGCACGGGCACGCTGCCTGTGAGTGCGCTCACCGGGTTGATCAGATCGGTGGCGTTGAGCGATGAACCGCATTTCTCGCACTGGTCGCCGTAAGCGCCCTGTGCATGGCAGTTGGGACATTCGCCGGTCACATAGCGGTCGGCAAGAAATTGTTCAGCCTTCTCGTCGTAGAGCTGCATGGAGGTTTTCTCCACAAATTCGCCTTTGTCGTAGAGATGACGGAAAAATTCCGATGCGGTTTCGTTGTGTATCTCTGAAGTGGTGCGGGAATAAACATCGAAAGAAATTCCCAGACCTTCAAACGACTCCTTGATGATGTTGTGGTAACGGTCAACGATGTCCTGAGGGGTGACACCCTCTTTTTTCGCCTTGATGGTGATGGGCACACCATGTTCGTCGCTGCCGCCGATCATGACAACATCCTCACCGCGCAGGCGCAGATAGCGGGCGTAGATGTCAGCGGGGACATATACGCCGGCGAGGTGACCGATGTGGACCGGACCATTGGCATAGGGGAGAGCGGTTGTGACCAGAGTGCGTTTGAATTTCTTTTCCATATATCGTAATCTTTTTATTTTCTTTGTTTTGAGGCGCAAAGATACTAAATTTTAGACAGAGTTCAAAAAATATCAGCCAATAAGTTCTCAGGCTACTGATTGCAATCTTTTTTATCCAATAAAATCACTGTACTGGATAAAATTGCATGTTTTTTATCCAATAGGAATCAGTTTTTGATGATTTTCGTTGACTCAGCGTACGGCTCGGCGAAGCAGCGGCATGATGGGGAGCGTCAGCAGCAGGGCTATCAGCAGCCCGGCGAGATAGGGGAGTGGTGTGAAGCCGTCCGATGGCAGGAGGGTGTGCCAGAGTCGGGCGCACAGAGGTGTCAGCAGGGCAGCGACTATGAAAGTGATGAGGTTTGAGACTGCGATGAAGCGGAGATAGTAGCGGCGGAGTGCTGCCGGCGAGTAGCCCAGCATTATCAGGCGCCGCGTGGTTTCACGGTTTTTCTCCACGAGCAGGTAGAGGCACAGCAGCTGTATGATGATGGAAAGGGTTATTATCACCGCACCTATGGCAATCAGCAACGTGGTGAGCAGTGTCACCGCCGACTGCAGCAGTGTGGTGTCGATTCCTTCGCCGGAGCGCTCCAGATGATTTTCCTCCAGATAGCGGTTGATGCTGCTGTTGTCAGTCAACGTCTTGACAATCAGCTTGGTGGGTTCTATGGTTCCTTCGCCGTATTCCTCAGTGGCATGGCGGATGAACTCTTCCGGCGCGATGACGGAATTGATGCGCGATGAGAAACCGGTGATTCGTGCGCTGTAGGTTTTCGATTTGCCGTTTCCGCTCAGTTCCAGTGTCAGCGGAAGTCTCTTGATGGTGTTTTCGGAGAGCTTCGGCAGCGACTGCGACGATGCGAACCCATAGTTGTAAAGTGTCAGGTAGTCGCGCGGTATGATAAGCGGAACTATGCGGGTGTCAGGCGTATAGCTCCATCGCTCCGGTATTGTGTCAAGAAATTCCTCCGGCACGGCTTCAAGAAACATCTGTGTGGTGAACGGCATCCCTATCTCCATTGACAGCATCACCGAGAAGTCGCCTGACAGATAGGGCGCCACGGAGTCGACCCACGGTTGATGGCGCAGTTGCGCTATCTCGCTGTCCGTGAATCCGTTATTGCCGAATCCCGAATGGTCTACGGTCTTTGAAAGGGTGATGTATTCGTGGGGAGTGTTTACGTCGGGCGACAGTCGGAGCGATGCGTCGCGGTGGAACTGAATTGCCAGCATCACCAGTGTGATGCCGCACAGCAGAGTGGTGAAATAGGTGGCTACCTGTGCCTTCGATATGTTTTTGCGAAGCAATCGCCAGACCAGTCCGTTCATAGTTTTAACTCGGTGACAGGGTTGATTAACAGCGGGTTGCCTACTGAGGTTACAATCAGTCCGGCACCGTTCAGTGTGAGCGCCTCGTCAATGAGCGATGCCATCAGACGGTTGTTTTCAGGGTCGAGGTGACTCACCGGTTCATCCATGAGCAGGAAATCGAGCGGCTGGCACAACGCACGGATGATAGCCACTCGCTGTTGTTGCCCTATGGAGAGCCTGTCGGCGCGCACGGAGGCTTTCTGAGCTATGCCGGCACGTTGCAGCAGCCGGTGTATCTCTGCCTCGGTCAGGTGCGAGGTCATGCTGTTTTTGAGCATGATGTTGTCCATGACGGTCAGTTCGGGAAACAGCGCCATCTCCTGCGGAACGTATGCCAGCGAGCGGGTACGCAGCTGCGACCATTGTTCGGCTCCGAGTTGCCTGACAGGTTTGCCGTCAAACAGAATCTCGCCACGGTAGTCGGTGCGCAGCCCGTAGATGAAGGCGCACATCGACGACTTCCCGGCGCCGGAACCGGCATGTACCACATAGCGGTTGCCCCGGCGGAAGGTGTATTCCGTCAGCCATATCTCGCTGCCGCGATGTTCTTCCTGTTCTTCAAGGAATACGTCGGGCAGCAGTTGTCGCAGGGTGATTGATTCCATGATTACTGTGCTGCTTGAATGGTTTCGCCGAGTGCCTGAAGGATGGCAGTACGCGAGCCGTTGAGCGAAAAGCGGAAACTGATTTCAGTGTCGCGTCCCACAATGGTGAGGTTGGGTGCGTAAGGGAGATTGAAAGCCCGCATGGTTTCGCTGTTGTAAGGAACGTTCACGAAAATTCCGAATGAAGCTCCTTCCATCAGCGGCGCATAGGTGTCAGATGCTGAAGATGAGCGTATGTAGTCGGTTGACAAGGTCATCAGATTGCCGTTCTGTTTCACATAGAGCGAAATGTCAGGGGTAATTCGGAGTCGGGTCTGACCCTCCTCCTCGGTCTGGTTTCGGGGGGAGTCGCCTCCGTTGAGCATGGCAATTAGGTTGAGCAGTGAGCTGACGGCATCATCCTCGCGCAACAATGCACCGGTGTAAACCCAAGCAGGTGGTTGCAGCGAGCGCAGGTAGGTGCTTGTCGATGCCGGACTCGCACTGACCATCAGCGGACCGGAAAGAAAGTCGCCCAACATAAGCAGTTGTGCTTCGGTCGGGAGGATATCGCCTGACTCAATCTCAAACAATCGCAGTAGCCCTTCAAGGTCGACCTGTTCGCCGGCTACCAGCACACCCTGCGCATCATAAGGCACGGCTGTCAGCAGCTCGGGTTCAGCAGGAAGGATGTAATTCTGTAAGTCTATCGGTTGCCAAGCGGGGTCATAAAGGGTCAATGCGCCATCGATGAATTGCTCATGAACATCGGCTTGCAGCAGGCGGGTAAACATGGGTTGCTGTTCCTGACCGCGATGACGGCGTTTGCCTGCGGGGCGCATCGACATAGCCACAAGCGTATGCTCCTCCATGGAGAAAATCTCCATCACTTCGGTGTTCAGCGACAATGGCGCCTCAGCCGACAGTTCAAGCCAATCGGCTGACTGCTCGGGCGATTCGGTCAGTATAGCCATATCGCCTTCCAGCGCCACGGTCAGACCGTAGATGACATAGATTGTACCGACGCGGCTTTCAGCCTCCATACCTTTCTCCTGCAGGTACAGCTCAATCTGTTCAAGGTCTTTCACCGGCACGACCGCAGCCATGTTGTCATACCCCGCAGCCAGCGCCACCTGTTTCAGGTCAAGCACGGGGTAAAGCCGGATCAGAGCGTCGGTGAACTCCTGCTGCTCCGGCTCGGTCAATGCGTCGAGAAGCTGATCCATGGCGGGCGATGTGGTCACCTTACCATCGCGGATGCGGCAGCCGGCGTTTTTCAGTATGGCGTCAAGGTCGACAAGCACCACATCAGGGGTGCCGTCAGGGATATAGTCAAAAACAGACTTTTCACCCCCGTCGCGATTGCAGGAGGTGAAAAGCAGAATGAGTGTTATTGCCGTGAAAAAGAGATGTTTCATGTCTCTGAGCAATAGGTTTCTTAGATGTATTTCTTCAGCTGTGCGGGCAATTCGGCGATGTCGCTGACGCGTTCGGCGAGTTCGCCTTTGCGGTCGATGATGAAGGTGGTGGGGAGCACCCCTACATTATATTTAATGAGTGCATCGGTGTAAGTGGGCGGGTTGTAGACGCAGGTCCAAGGAATGTTCTTTGCCGCTGTGCGCCACTCCACTTCGTCCTCATCGATGCTGACCTGATAGATTTTCAATCCGCGGTTGCCGTAGGTGTCGTAGATTTTGTTGAGCGCCATGTTGTATTCAACTGACTGCGGATGGGTGAGCGAGGTGAAGTTCAGCAGTATCACATCGTCTTTCGATGCCATTTCGCGAAGGCTTACGTTGTTGCCCTGCGCGTTGTGGCTGTTTATCTCAAACAGTGCGGTGATGTTAGCCACAATGGTGTCAGTGGTCTGAACCACAGCGGGCACTTGGCGGTTGCGCAGATATTTATCCTTTAAATATAATGTGCGGGGATCGTTGGGACGTTCCATGTTCATGGAGTTTGCCACCGCGCCTATCAGGCGGTGATCCATTTTCTCATCGGGGTTGAACAGCGGCGCGTTGCCAATGGTTTTGCTGACGATGTAATAAGCCACCACGCTGCCCGGATTCACCAGAATAATCTTTCCGAGCTCGCGTTTCAGCTCGGGATCGGTGATGGTCAGTGCTTCACCTTTCTGAGCCAGCGAGGCATTGATCAGCGAGTCAGCCATCATCATCATGCGGGCGTTGTCGTTGCCGCTGAGCTGATAACTGCCGGCGAAATCCTTGGCGGAGGCTGTCAGCGAGATTGACTCGATGCTGTCGATGGGGAAGTATGCTGTCTGCCCTTTAAGGCGCAGGCGATAGATGTCAGGAGCGGAAGGTGCCTCATGAGCGAACTTGAAATCTCCTTTGGCATCGAGTTTCACTGTGTCGACCGGAGTCCAGCCTATCGTGCCCATGCTCTCGAGAATCAGCTCCTCGCCGTCGGCATCGGTGATGTTGCCGTTGAGGTGCCATTTGTTATCGGAACAACCTGTCATTATGGCAGCAGCTGCGACAGCCGCCGTTGCCATGCGGAAAAAACGCTTCATAGTTTTTCAGCAATAAGGTTTGCTATCTGTTTCATTCTGTCAGGGGTGAGCTGCAGTTTGGGCTTGCGGAAGTCCAGATCTGACTCGCTGTTTAGGGGCACCAGATGGATGTGGGCGTGGGGCACTTCCATGCCAAGGACTGCCACCCCTACGCGCTTGCAGGGAACAGCCTCGCGTAGCGCCTTAGCCACTTTGCGGGCGAACAGCTGCAGTGAGGTGTAGTCCTCGTCGCTGAGGTCGAACAGGTAGTCGGTCTCGGTTTTCGGCACAACCAGCACATGTCCTTCGGCAAGCGGATTGATGTCGAGAAACGCGAAGTTCTTTTCATCCTCAGCCACCTTGTAGCAGGGGATTTCACCGTTGATGATGCGGGAGAATATGGTAGCCATCAGAAACTGATTTCTTTGATTTCAACCTTCATCAGACCTGAAGGAACATTAATTTCCACCACGTCGCCTATTTTGTGACCGAGTAACCCTTTTGCAATAGGGGTTGATGATGCCATTTTCTTTTCCTTGAGGTTAGCCTCGCTGTCAGCCACAATGGTAAATTCCATTTCCATGCCGTTGACAAGGTTTTTGATTTTCACCTTGTTCATGATCTGCACTTCATCGCAGTTGAGCTTGCTCTCATCGATGATGCGGGCGCTTGCCACCAGCTCCTTGAGCTTTGAAATCTGCATTTCAAGCATCCCCTGAGCTTCCTTAGCCGCGTCATATTCAGCATTTTCCGAAAGGTCACCTTTGTCGCGTGCCTCAGCAATGGCGCGCGAAATTTCGGGACGTTTAACATTCTCCAGATAGGCTATCTCTTCCATTTTTTTCTTATAGCCTTCCTTGGTCATAAAAGTAATTGCCATTATGTAGTAGATTTTTGGTGCAACATAAAAAATATAAGAATCTCAACGCCGGTCGAGACCCTTATCTTCGCTATTTTCGGGGGCAAAGTTAATGCTTTTTTTTGGATTCTGCAAGTTTCAACTGACAAAATTTCTATCGCATATATAATAATGAGTAGAAGGCGAAGCGTGATTCACCCCAAAAAGGTGGGTTTGAGGTGCAAATTCACAAAATTTAATTATTATTAATATTAATTTTCAAAAACAAAATTTTGCCGAAAGAAATTAATTTATTAATTTTACGGCACTAAATTACTAAACGAACCCAATTCATTATCAAATTTTAGCAATCCATGAAGAAAATTTTCATCTCGGCTCTGCTGATTTGTAGCGGTTTGTTGGCTAATGCTCAACTGGTTAACGTTGAATCCGTTCAGCGTATCAACCTCGACGGCAAAGTAATTGTCAACAAGCCTACAATCAGCCCCGACGGCACTTTCGCCGTGGTATCGGATCTTGGCAGCAGCGCGCTTAACCGCGTTGACCTTGCCACCGGTAAACTTACACTCATCACTGACAACGGTTCAGGCGTTGATCTTCAGATTTCAGAAGATGGTCAGACTGTTGTTTATCGTCAGGTTACAACTGACAAACATCATCTCCGTCGTACAGCTGTCCGCTCGCACAATCTTGCAAACGGCGCTGAACAGGAAATCCTCAAACCCTCACGCAGCCTCAACGGCGTAGCCATCAACGGCACCGAAGTCGTTGCCATTGAAAAGGGTAGAGCTAAATCCAAAAATCTTGGCAAAAACAAGATTGCCCGTCCTGTGGTTTCAATTCAGGAAGGTCATCTCAATGTTACCGTTAACGGCAAAACCCGCACCCTCGATCCTCAGGGTCGTTCAAGCTATCTGTGGCCTGCCCTCTCACCTGATGGCACCAAGATCGTTTACTGGGTGGCTTACGAAGGCTGCTTCGTTTGTGACCTCGACGGTTCAAATCCTGTAAGCCTTGGCGAACTCCGCGCTGCCCGCTGGATTGACAACAACACCATTGTTGGTCAGTGTGACCACGACAACGGTGAGTATATCCTCGAATCAGAGCTGATTGCATCGGACCTCAACGGCAAACGTCAGGTTCTCACCGACGCATCGGTTATCGCGCTCAACCCCTCAGTCAGCGCCGACGGTAAAAAAATCGCCTTCTCAACCGATAAGGGCGAACTCTTTGTCATCAACCTCAAATAAGCAGATTAACAATGAAAAAACTACTCTTTTTTGGCGCAATGGCGCTGATGGCTTCTGCTTCTTTGACTGCAAAGGACGCAGACCAACTCCGTATTTACATCAACCCCGGTCACGGTTCATGGACCGGTAACGACCGCCCCTGCCAGTTGGTCGGTCACAAGGCGTATGATGTTAATGACCCCGACACAACCAACTTCTTCGAGTCAAACACCAACCTCCGCAAAGGATACGGTTTGCTCGAGAAACTTCGTCAGATGGGTCTGAAATTCGATCCCACCCTCAACCAGACCGGTGAGCTCCATCAGATTGGTGCCGCTCGTGACATGAGCAACAACATCGTCATGAGCCATGTTAAGGCAGGTCCTCACGAAGGTGACTACCGTACTGAAAACCAGTTGGATTTAGTTTGTAAACCTATTTACGAAAAATACTCTAACGGAAAGGAGTATGCCAAACTTACAGCTGCAGAAAAAGCTGAAATCGAAACCAAATTCACAGACGAAGAAAAAGCAACGGTAGACCATATAAAATACCTTAAAACCCGTCTGTATCTCTTCAACCGCTCTCTGGGTGAAATCGCTGCTGAGGTTGACGCAAACAACTTCGACATGTTCATTTCAATCCACTCAAATGCAGCAACTGAAGGAACAACCTCCAACTATCCCCTCTACCTCTATCGTGGTTATGATGGCAAGGACGGTGCTAAAGTTGCCGGTTCTTATGAGATGGCACAAACATGCTGGCCTCACTCCTATGCACTGGAACACATGGGTTGGAACAACTATTCAATGACAAAAACCAACCTCCGCGGTGACCTCAACTTCTACAAAACTACAAGCACCTACGGCTACTTGGGCGCACTGAAGCATGAAACCCCCGGATTCCTTGTTGAAGGTTATTTCCACACCTACCAGCCCGCACGTCAGCGCGCCATGAACTGGGATGTTGACTACATGGAAGGTTACGCTTACGCCCGTGGTATAGCAGAATATTTCGGTCTTAAGGATGAAAAAGGCTCCATCTACGGTATCGTTCGTGACGAGCATGAGAAATTCGTTCACAAACAGTATCAGCCCAATCCTGCTCTCGATGACGTATATCTCCCCCTCAATGGTGCTAAAGTAGTGCTGAAACAGGGCGAGAACATCATTGCCGAATACACCACCGATAACAACTATAACGGTGCATACGTTTTCCGCGATGTTGATCCCGGCACATACACCATCGAAATCTCTCACCCCGACTACAAGGCTTTTGAACCTTTTGAAGTTGAAGTGAAAGCAGGTGCGACTTCATGTCCGAAGTCAAAACTGGAGAATACCGCATATCAGCCCCCGAAGATCAACTATGTGACTTATCCTGATGAACTCACCGCTGGTGTTCAGGATGAATACAACTTCACTGACAAATCGAAAGATGTTGCTCTCGAAGCACTCGCAGGTAAAACCATCAAGCGTTCAATCGCTCGCGGCGAAATCGTTTACATTCTCGCTCTCGATGGCGAAGGTGCAGCAACCCTGCTCATCTACGATGTAAAAGAAAAAGCTGTTGTTCGCGAACTCGGCACCGAAGGTACTTCAGGTGCAATCCTCCCCTTGAGCGATATCGCACTGACTGCTGAAGGCGTTCTCGTTGGTATCAACAAAACCAATCAGGCTTATGGCGGCTCTAAAGAAGTTCACGCTTACAAATGGGCTAACAACGCCGAGGATGGTCTTGCAGAAGGTAATCCCGAAGTTTGGTTCTCAACCAACAACGGCGGTAACTGGAGCAATGCTGTAACCGGTGAGACTATGGCTTTCGCAGGTACTCTCGATGACGGTCGCATGCTCTACTCAGCTGTTACCACTGCCGAAAGCAAAAACCTGCGCCTTACCAATGTGACAATTGCTAACGGCACAATGGCTTCTGCTCACCACATGAACCATAACTCAAATGCAAACGGTAACGAAGTTGCTCTTGGTGAATATCAGCTCAACATCTCACCCGCAGCTGACAATCAGTTCATCATCACATCATCAGTGATTCCTGCAGCAGAATATGTCTGCGCGCCTGCAGCTGCCGGTGTTCCCGCACCCGTAGCATCAATGAGCGCTGAACTGCAGCCATTCTCTTTCAGAACTCAGCTGTTCAAATATGCAGGTCACACTTACATGGTAGCTTCTGTCGATGCAGTTGCTTCCGCAGCAGAAGGCGAAGAAGCTCCTGAATTACCCAAGGCAGCCGGCTTGAAACTGCTCGATATCACCGAAGGTCTTGACAAAGCACAGGAAATCGGCGTAGCAGGTGCTACATTCGCTCCCGCTGAATACGAAGGCTTCACAACCATGGGTCAGACAATCGTTAAACGCGACGTTGAAGATAACATAACCGGCGGTCACATCAACCTCTATGTTGCCAATGCAAACGGTGTGTCACACTTCACAACTGAAAATGTTAAACAGCCCGTTTACAAAACTGAGTTCGCTTACGGTCTGAAAACTACCGAAAGCTCAGAAAATTCAGGTTACGAACTCGAATACTCAATCTCAGGCGATGCAGTGGCAGCAGCCATCATCCTTACTCCGGTTGAAGAAGGTGAAACTATTGAAATTCCTGTTGAGGCAACCAAGGGCGCTCACACTTACTCGCTCTCAGCTGACCAGATGGAAAGCGGCAAATACAACTGGAGCGTAAATGTAACATCTAAGTCAAACGGCGTAGGTGGCGAAGTTTATGCTGATCCCAGCGGTCTGGATGCACGTCGCGGTGGCGTTATTACCATCACAGATCCTTCTGTTGAATCATTCGGTTACACAGTTGTCGGTCATGGTAAAGCAGCCGGTATCGACATCTACAACCCTGCAGGTGAAAAAGTAGGCGAACGCCTCTGGAAAGACCACGCTACATTTGGTGGCACCAATGGTGGTGGCAACCAGTCGAACCCCTTCCGCGGTAATGAACGTGAAGGCAAAGCTGTCTTTGCTACTTGGGGCGACGCAGCTTACGGCGTAGTAGTTGTAGACCCCCTCGCAAAAGAAGAACCCTTCACAATGTTCAAGGGTACAAAACAGAATAGTGGTAGCTGGATGTATGAAGAAAAGAACCTCGGTGGCGGCAACTCAGGTCTCTGTTTCGTAGGCACCGGTGAAAACACCAAACTCTACACATTCTCTGAGGACCACGCCGGCACAGAGAACACCATCGTTCGTTACGATCTCGGTAACGCTTGGGAAATCACTGAAGCTCCCACCCAGGTTGGTTTCAAATCATTCCTTGCCAACACCAACGTTGACATGATCGGCTACGGCAACGGTATGTTCGTTTCTCAGGTTCGTGGCGCAGGCAACAACGTACAGGGCTGTCCTTGCTTCGCATACATCCTCAATGAAGAAGATTGGAACACTAACCCCGGCATGTTCCAGTCAAGCTCAATCAAGGAATTGACTCAGAACAACTCCGGTATCGCAATCAACAAAGAAGGAACAATCTTCGCTGCTGGTGAACCCTCACGCATTGACATCTTCGATGTTGAATGGACTGAAGAAGGCAATCCCAAAATGACTCTTGCTTACACCATCCCCACTTCAAAGAGCGTCGCTTGGTCACACATGCGCTTCGATGCTGCAGGCAACCTCCATGTTTACGAACGTGAAAACGGCGGTTACCATGTATATGCTCTCGTTCGCAAATCACCCGTGGTGAACACTCCCTCGTTCATTGAACTCACCGGTCACCAGTCAGGTGTTGACAACGTAGCTGTTGACATGGAAGAAACTGAAGGCGCAGCTGAATACTGGAACCTTCAGGGTGTTAAAGTTAACGCTGACAACCTCACCCCCGGCATCTACATCCGCCGTCAGGGTGCTAAAACTGAAAAAGTGGTTATCCGCTAATCAGTCATAACAACCCCTTATCCTCGCCCCGACAACCTCCCGGTTGCCGGGGCGAGTTGTTTCATGCCGGAGCGGTCATCGCGATGACCGCTCCTCATGGGTGTGTACCGCGAATGCCGGAGAGTTCTTGCTTCGCAAGCGCTTCGCGATGACCGCTCCGCAAGGGTGTGTACCGCGGATGCCGGAGAATTTGGGCGAAATTTCAGCAATTAACTCAAATTATTGTAGCCCACTATTTTGCTATTTTTTCATAAATAGCTAATTTTGTGAGTTAGCTTACCACCTACACTAACGAATCGATATTTTGAACCGTGGCTCCGGTCCATCTGTTATAATGAAAAAACTATTTGTTTATGAAACATCTGACAACAGCAATTGCTGAAACCATACGAAAAAACTGGACACACCCGGCGCTCTCGGACAGCGACGGCTCCACATGGACCTACGCGGATCTGGCTGACCGCATAGCACGGCTGCACATTCTTTTTGAACAGACCGGAGTGCGCCCGGGCGACCATATCGCCCTCTGCGGCAAGAACTCGATGGAGTGGGCAGGTGCCTTTCTCGCCACTATCACCTACGGCGCGGTGGCAGTGCCGTTGCTTCATGATTTTCAGGTAGAGAATATCCACCACCTCGTGACGCACTCCGAGGCGGTCATTCTCTTTGCCGAGTCACGCATCTGGAAAAAACTCTCCACTGCCGAGATGCCGGCGTTGAAAGGCGCCGTGGCTCTGGAGAACTACACCGCACTTTACTCCGCTCCCGGCTTCGGGCTGACCGACACAGTGGAGCATCTTAACGAGGAGTTCGGCAAGAAATATCCGTCGGGCTACACGGCTGATGACGTGCGCTATTTCACTCCTGCCGACACCTCTGATGTGGCTGTCATCAACTACACCTCCGGTTCGACAGGCTTCTCGAAGGGAGTCATGGTGTCATACCGCGCCCTGATGAGCAACCTGCAGTTCGCTCTTGACAACATACCCTATCTCTACCCCGACGACGGTACCGTTTCGATGCTGCCTATGGCTCACATGTTCGGGCTGGCGATAGAGCTGATGTTCCCCCTGCTCAAAGGGTGTCACATTCATTTTCTGGCGCGTGTGCCTGCCCCTTCGGTAGTGCTGAAGGTGTTTGCACAGGTGCGTCCGAAGCTCATCATAGCCGTGCCGCTTATCATTGAGAAGATTGTGCGCGGCAAGGTGTTCCCCGAGCTTCAGAAACAGCCGGTGAAAACATTGGTGAAGATTCCCGGAATACGCGGAATCATCTATCGCAAGATACGCAAGTCGCTACTCGAAGCGTTCGGCGGCGAACTGCAACAATTGGTGGTGGGCGGTGCAGCCATGAGCCGCGACATAGAGGATTTCCTGCGCAAGATAGGATTCCCCTACACGGTCGGCTACGGCATGACCGAGTGCGCTCCGCTGATCTGCTACTCGCCTTGGGACATCAACCGCAAAGGCTCATGCGGCAGGGTTGTTGACCGCATGGAACTCAGGATTGACTCGCCCGACCCGGTCAATGTGCCCGGCGAACTGTGGGTGCGTGGCGACAATGTCATGAACGGCTACTACCGCAATCCCGACGATACCGCTGCCGTAATGCGCGACGGCTGGATGAACACCGGCGACGTTTGCCAGCTCGATGCTGACGGCTTCCTCTATATCCGCGGGCGCAACAAAACCATGATTTTAGGTCCTTCCGGACAGAACATCTATCCCGAAGAAATCGAAACCCGCATAGCGGCGAACCCGCTTGTGATGGAGTCAGTGGTGGTGGAACGTGGCGGCAAGCTCGTGGCACTGATTCATCCCGATTACGAAAAAGGGAAGCTGCAGAACCTCACCACCGCTCAGGTCGACGAGATTATCCGTTCAATCCCTGCCGAGGTGAATCCGCGCCTCGCACCCTACGAACGTATTTCCGAAGTTGAAATACGCGACACTGAGTTTGAAAAGACTCCGAAACGTTCCATCAAGCGTTTCCTCTATAAGTAATGTGCTGATACAGCAAAAAAATCGCGCCGGACTGAAACAAAATCAACATAATGGCGTTTAACTTATAAATTCATCACTTAAGCTTTACATGGAGGAGAAACCTGTTAAGAAAAACAGTAAGTTCAAGAAGATTACAGTCAGAATCTTAGGCACGTTGTTCGCCTTGATCATTCTGGCTGTGGCTTCGCTGTATCTGCCTTTTGTTCAGGACTATGCCGTTGACACCGCACTTGACAAGGTTAACTCCGGAGGCGACATGACAATCAGCGTGGATCGCGTGCGCCTCACATTCCCGTTGAACCTGCGGGTCGATAACCTGACAATCCGGCAGCAGACAGACACCATGCTCACTGCCCGGAAAATCCGCGGCGCGATCAGCGTTCTGCCGCTGTTGCGCGGACGTGTGGGCATCGATGACCTTGAGGTGGATTCGCTTGTCTACGCCATGGGAAACCCTGACTCTGTGATGCAGATGTCGGCACAGGTGAGCCTGTTCCGACTTTCCGACTCCTCGGTGCGCCTGTCCGACATGGACATCGACCTTGGCGAGGCGCTCCTTGACGGTGGCGACATGGAACTGAACATGAAGCGCGACACTACGGCGGTTACCGCCCCTGACAGCGTGGCTCCCCCTATGAAAATGAACATTCTGGCTCACTCCATAGTGCTGCGCAACGTCAACTACCGGATGACTATGGAGGGGCTGATCGACTCGCTCGACGTCACCTTGCACTCGGCAGCCTTGCGCGAAGGAAAAATAGGAATGGAAACGCAATCCATTGAGGTGCAGGAGGTTGAACTTGACAGCATTGTAGCGGCATATTATACCCCGGCTGTACTTACTCCGTCGCAGTCGACCGATTCCGTGGCATCGCTGCCGTGGACGGTGCAGGTTCACAACATCAGCCTGCGCAATTCAAATGCTCTCTATGCCACATCCGGCGCAGTGCCATTGCCCGGATTCGACCCCTCGTACATTCAGGTAAGTGACATAAACCTGCAGGTTGACTCGCTCTATAACCGCGGAACATCAGTGGCGGTGCCGCTGCAGAACCTTGAAGCTACTGAACGCTGCGGCGTGAAGCTGCGTGCCCGCGGCAGATTCGCAATGGATTCGGTGGCTATGCATGCCGACAGTTTCAACATCACAACCGGATTCTCCACCATCAATCTGAATGCCATGATGGGAGTCGGTGACTTCGCCACTGACCCTACGCTGCCGTTGCGACTCAACGCGTCGGCACGTCTGGCGCAGGTCGACCTCATCAGCATGTTCCCCTCCATGGAGCAGATGATAACCGCCCTGCCGCAATACTCGGTTCCCGAGGCGGAGGTGGATGTCGACGGCACTGTGGGCGACCTTCATCTCAACCGCTTCCGCATAGCCGTGCCACGCCATCTGGAGCTGACAGCTTCCGGCAACTTGCGCAACGTGATGGATTTCAATAACGTGGATGGCGACATCAAGCTCGGCGGGTCCATCAATAACATGAATTTTGTCAAGAAAACATTCTTGCCGAAAGCGTCGCGCGACATGATCAATATCCCCAACCTCACACTGTCGGGCAACGTAAGGATGCGCCGAGGCGTGATGGACGGCAATCTGACGGCGCGCACTCCGGGCGGCAATGTGGCTCTGAAAGCACGGTGGGATAATCGTCATGAGGGTTACGACGCCACCATGGATTTCAACAGTTTCCCCATTCAGTCGATTCTGCCCACCTTAGGCGTGCGCGATCTGTCGGCAAATGCCACAGTGAGCGGCAACGGATATGACCCGTTCGCGAAGTCGACTACCATAAAGGCTTCCATTGACCTTGACAGCGTCACCTACAACAATGTGGTCTACAGGAATATAGTCGCCGACGCCACTCTCCACGACGGGCTTGCCGACCTGACGCTGACATCGGATAACCGCGATGCTGACTTCACCCTGTCAGTCAACGGCAACATCGCTCCTACGCCCTACGATTTCGATCTTCACGGCGAAATCCGCAACATCAACCTGCAGGCGCTCGGAATGGCTCCCAACCGCTCGTTCTTCAACGGTACCATAGCCGGCACAGGCTCGTTTGACCCCGATGGCAATATCATTGATGCCGCGTTGACAGTGCCGAGGTTAAGGTTCGTGTCAGATCCTACACTGGACCTCACCACCACCGACATCAATCTGTCGTTACATGCCGATGACTCGCTCACCCGTGCCGAACTTGTGAACCGCGACCTGAAGCTGACATTTGAGTCACCCTCATCGCTCGACTCCCTGAGCACCCGCTTTTCGGCTGCCATCGACAGCCTCAGCATGCAGATGGGGCGTTTCGACATCCGCGTCAATGACATCAGTGATGCCCTGCCTCCTTTCACGCTCGATCTCACCGCGGGAAACAACAACTCCATCAACGACTACCTGCGCCTGTCGGGCAAAGGTGTGAAAAAGATTGCCATGACGGCATCGAACGACTCCACCCTGCATCTGAACGGCATTATCAACCACTTCACGGCTCCAAACATGGTTATTGACACCATCTCGTTGAACCTCAGGCAGATGGGTAAATATCTGGTGCTCGAGGCAAAGATGGATAACGCACCCGGCACCATGGATAATTTCGCACATGTGGTGGTTCACGGATTCGTTGCCGGCAGCAAGGCAGGTCTGTTCTGCCGCCAGTCGAACCTGCAGGGCGAGATGGGATACCGCATAGGTCTGATGACCCAGTATCAGGACTCCATAATCCGACTCAACCTTATCCCCTACGACCCTGTCATAGCATACAAAAAGTGGACCGTAAATCAGGACAATTTCATATCACTGAATCTGGCAAAACGTCATCTTGACGCTGACCTTGTGATGAAAAACGACGAGTCATCGCTGCATCTCTACACCGAGCATAACGACAGCATAGAGGGTCAGGAAGATATAGTGCTCAACATCAGCGATATAAAGATTGCCGACTGGATTGCGCTCAATCCGTTCGCACCGAAAATCAAGGGTGACCTCTCGGCGAACCTCCGCTTGCGTGAGAACCACGATGAGAAAGGAATCTCAGGCGACGGCACCGTGAAGCTTCAGAACTTCATTTACGGAAAGCAGCGGGTAGGTGACTTCGACCTCGACCTCGACGTGACCACCAACACACGCGGCGCCCTCGCAGCGCATGCGTCGCTGAGCGTGGATTCTGCCAAGGTGCTTATCCTCTCAGGTGTGATGAATGACACTGTCAGCAAAACTCCGGTGCGCATCGACCTTGAGCTTGACCGCTTCCCGCTAAAAACCGTGAACCCGTTCCTGCCACCCCGCACGGCAACCCTCTCAGGCTCCCTCTCAGGCATGATGGACGTGACCGGTTCGCTGACCCAGCCGCTGCTCAACGGCTACTTGGAATTTGATTCGGCTCAGGCTCGCGTCACCATGTTGGGCTCTGACTTCAAGTTCGCCCCCACCACCATTCCTGTTGACAGCAACATGGTCAGCCTGAATAATTTCGCTATCACGGCATGCAACAAGAACCCGCTGACAATCAACGGATATGTCAACCTGCGCGACCTGATGAACCCGTCGCTCGCCCTTGACTTGAAAGCTGACAACATGCAGATTGTCAACTCCGACCGTCCGCGTGGCGCCGACATCTACGGCAAAGGTTTCGTTGACCTCGATGCCTCGGTGAAGGGTGATATGTCAGTTCTCGACATCGATGCCGCACTTCGGATTCTCAGCGCCACCAACATAACATACGTCATGGCAGGCGCCGAGTCAGCCATCACGTCGCACTCAACCGGCAATATGGTCAAGTTCGTCAACTTCGCCGATACCACTCAGGTTATCGATGCCGACTCGCTCTCTGCCGGAGCCATGAGCATGAACCTGAATGCCACGCTGATAATGGAGCCGGGCACAGACATCAACGTTGACCTGTCGACCGACGGCAAGAACAAGGTGTCGCTCAAGGGTAACGCCAACCTGAACTACACCATGGACGCCATGGGAGCTGACCGCCTTGTGGGTCGATATAACATCACCGGCGGTTTCGCACGCTACACACCTCCGTTCATGTCAGAAAAGCACTTCGCGTTTCAGGACGGAGGCTATGTAAGCTTCAACGGAAACATGATGAACCCGCAGCTGAATATCCGCGCGATCGACGACATCAAAGCCAACGTCACTCAGGAAGGTCAGAACTCGCGTCTTGTCGACTTCCTTGTGATTCTGACCGTCAGAGGTTCTCTGGAGCAGATGGATATCAACTTCGACCTCGCCACCGAACAGGATATAACCATCTCCAACGAGCTGCAGTCCATGTCAGCCGAGCAGCGCGCTTCACAAGCCATGAACCTGCTTCTGTACAACATCTACACCGGACCCGGCACACGCGGCAACGCCAACATTGGCGGCAACACCCTCTACTCCTTCCTTGAGTCGCAGATCAACTCATGGGCAGCGAACAACATCAAGGGTGTGGACCTGTCGTTCGGCATAAATCAGTATGACAAAACCATCAATGGAAATACGTCTACCACAACAAGTTACAGCTACAAAGTGTCAAAGAGCCTGTTCGATGACCGCTTCAAGATTGTTGTGGGCGGAAACTACTCGAACGATGCCGAAAGCGATGCCGAACTCGCAGAGTCGCTGATCAATGACGTTTCGTTTGAATATTACATAAACCGCAACGGCACCATGATACTGCGAATTTTCCGTCACAACGATTTCGAGAGTATTCTGGAGGGCGAGGTTACGGAAACCGGTGTGGGCTTTGTCTACAAACGGAAACTGCGCCGTCTGGGTGACCTTTTCAGACGCTATCGTCGCAATCAGACCACCATCATACCCCAAGAGGGTAAACCCATTAACTGACAATTGTTTATGAAGCATATATCACTTATATTCACTCTTGCTTTGCTGTTGTTGCTGACTGCCTGCTCCACCACGCGGCGAGTGCCGTCGGACGAGGTGCTCTACACCGGTCTGCAGGGAGTCAAATACAACCCCGACGGCGAAGGGTCGAAAAACCTGCCCGAAGGTATGACCGCAGGCATCAAGGCTGCTGTCAATGTCAAGGCTAACAAATACACATTCACCCCAAAGCTGCGTATTCCGGTGGGACTGTGGATTTACAACAATGTCAATCCTGAAGCAAAAGGTCTGAAGGGATGGATCTACCGCAAGTTTGCCTCGGAGCCGATTCTGGTCAGTGACGTGCGCCCGGAGGTGCGTGTGAAAATGATTGATGAGATTCTTGACAATAACGGCTATTTCAGGGGCTACTCCAACTACACCCTCAATCAGGGGAAAAACAAGAAAAAAGGATCATTGAGCTATACGGTGGTCACCGGTCCTGCCTACACTCTGGACTCTATCAGCCTTCTTCCTGACACCTGTCATCTCTGTCACCTGATTGACTCCGTTGCATCGGCTGACAAATATCTGCGCACAGGCAGCCGCTACTGCACCGACTCGCTCTCGGTGGTGCGCAATCGCATTGCCAACGCTCTGCGTAACCGCGGATACTACTATTTCCGCCCGGATTATATTGAATATCTGGCTGACAGCATACAGGATCCGCAGCACATAGCCCTGCGGTTGACATTGGCTGAAAACACTCCGGCAACAGCCCGAAAACGGTGGAAAACAGGAAATGTGACAATTTATGCTTTCCGCCCCGACGGCGGTGGTACCCCCGACACCATACCCACCTCGCGCGGCACCATCATCCAGATGCAGCCTTCGCGACTTCGCCATGAAATTATACCTGAATGTGTGATATTCCGCCGCGGACGTTATCTTTCGGCTCGGTCCATGGATGTGACACAGACACGACTGTCACGTCTGGGCATCTTCAACGCCATCTCCATCGACGTAGCGCCTGACACTCTTGCCGAGGACCCTACGCTTAATGTGGCAGTGTCATGCACGTTCGATATTCCGTTGGAGGCGAGCATCGAGGTCAACGCTACATCGAAATCGAACTCCTACATTGGTCCGGGTGTCACCTTCAATGTCACTAACCGTAACCTTTTCGGGGGCGGCGAGCAGCTGAATGTGGCGCTGACCGGCTCCTACGAGTGGCAGACGGGTACTTCGGGCGGCAAACACTCATCGGTGTTCAACTCCTATGAAATCGGACTGAACAGTTCGCTGGCGTTTCCCCGGTTGATTGCCCCTCGGTTCATACCACGTCGAAACCGCAATCTCAACTGGACCCGTTTCGCACTGGGTGCCGACCTGCTCAACCGTCCGCACTATTTCAAACTTGCCAAATTCAACGCCTCGGTGAACTACGACTGGTCGCCATCGCGTTACAGCACAGCCACGTTCACACCGTTCAAGTTGACTTACACTAAGCTGATGCACACCACGCCGGAATTCGACTCCATCACTGATGCCAACCGTGCCATAGCTCTCTCGTTCCGCTCGCAATATATCCCCTCGCTGGGCTACAGCTATAATTACAACCGCAATTTCGGTCGCGACAATCAGTTCTCATGGAACTTTTCGGTGATGGAGGCAGGAAATATTTTCTGGAGCATCTATGAACTTTGCGGCTCAAAGGGTGAGAAAAAGCTGTTCGGCACCCCATTCTCGCAATTCGTGAAAGGAACGACACAGATTGTCTACGGGCGCCGGCTCGGTGGCGAGAACTGGCTCGTCAGCCGTGCGGCTGTGGGTGTGGCGCATGCCTACGGGAACTCTTCCGAGGTGCCTTATGCCGAGCAGTTCTATGTCGGTGGTGCGAACTCGATTCGTGCCTTCACAGTGCGCTCGCTCGGTCCGGGCAGTTATCATCCGCCGGTGACGGTTCAGAACGGCTATTTCGACCAGACCGGTACGTTCAAATTTGAGTTCAACGTGGAGTACCGCTTCCCCATCATGGGTCCGGTGCATGGTGCCACTTTCATTGACACGGGTAACATCTGGCTGCTGAAAAACGATCCGTCGCGCCCCGGCGGTCAGCTCAAGGCGCATACGTTCTTCAAGGATCTGGCTGTGGGTACGGGTGCCGGTCTGCGCCTCGACCTATCCATGATTGTGGTGCGTGCCGACCTCGGTATCGGCATCCATGCGCCGTATGACACCGGTAAACGCGGCTATTACAACATGGAGTCGTTCAAGAAGTCGCTGGCATTCCACCTCGCAATAGGTTATCCTTTCTGATGTTACTTTCCGTATCCGGGATCAAAAGTCCGGTTAAGCAGATGCGCAAGTCGCAACCCTGCAGCGAGAAGCTGATTCTCAATTACCGGTGCCCATTTCGCCAATTCATTGAATGACAGGTTGGTGCCTTCAGGAGTGCTTTTGTAAATTTCATCGGCAACCCGGATTGACTCCTGCGCCCAGTCATCGACATTCCCCCCGATGACCTGCTGCTGCGCCTGAGGCGAGAGCCGGTCGATCTGTGACTGCCACTCGGAGTAGCTCCATTTGTGAGCAGACTCCACCAAATCGGTGTCCCACACCGAATGAAGGTTCTTGTCACGACCGAAGTATTTAACTTTGATGCGGTTGCCACCGAGGTCCGAAGCATGTCCCATGTGGAGCGGCATGTGGAGGTCGCCGACAATGTGAACAAGAATTTTCATGGCAAGCTCCGATTGCTGCTTGGTGGCTTCGCCGGAGTTGAACAGTTCAAGCTGTGCCTTGATTGCGGTGACAGCATCGCCGGAAGGGTTGGCGAGTGCGGTCAGATAGGTTTCATCGGCATTGACATTCTTGTAGTGCCATGTCTTGGTGTAGGCATATTCCGGTGTGTGGCTGGCGTTGTCAAGCCAGTTAGCCCAATAGACCATGGAGCGTCCGTCGAGGATGGAGTCGACGGCGGTGCGGGTGGCGGGAGTGAGGTGTTGCTCGGCAATGAAGGCTACGGTGTCATGACCTTTCTGTCCCCAAGCCAGTGCGGTGAGCGAGCTGCAGAGGACAGCTATGGTGAGGATGATTTTTTTCATGTCGGAGGGTTGACGTTGTCTTAGAGAGATTCGAGAATACGTTTGAGAACCACTTCGGCTGAGATTTCGCGGTTGGCTGCTTCGGGGATAACGAGCGAGCGGTCTGACTCGATGACGTCGTCAGAAACAATCATGTTGCGCCTTACGGGGAGGCAGTGCATGAAGTAGGCATCGTTGGTGAGCGCCATTTTCTCGGTGGTTATGGTCCATGAGCGATCGGTGCTGAGTACTTTGCCGTAGTTCGGATCATCGTAGGCGCTCCAGTTTTTCGCATAGACAAAATCGGCTCCGCGGAGTGCTTCGTCCTGATTGTGGTAAATCTTGGCGTTGCCTACAAACTGCGGAGCGAGATCGTAGCCCTCAGGGTTGGCAATGACAAAGTCATAGTCCGTGCGGTTCATCCACTCGGCAAATGAGTTGGGAACAGCCTGCGGGAGCGCTTTGGGGTGGGGTGCCCATGTCAGCACCACTTTCGGGCGCTCGGTGCGCTTATATTCCTCGATGGTGATGAGGTCGGCGAACGACTGGAGAGGGTGGCGGGTGGCTGCCTCCATGGAGAACACCGGTCTGCCGGAATATTTGATGAATTGACTGATGATTTCCTCGCTGTAATCCTTGTTTTTGTCAGCGAACTGCGCGAATGAGCGTACACCGATCACATCGCAGTAGCAACCCATCACCGGGATAGCTTCCAACAGATGCTCCGGCTTGTCGCCGTCCATGATGACGCCGCGCTCGGTCTCCAGTTTCCATGCGCCCTGATTGACATCGAGCACTATCACGTTCATGCCGAGGTTCATGGCAGCCTTCTGGGTGCTCAGTCGGGTACGCAACGATGAGTTAAAGAAAATCATAAGCAGGGTGTGGTTTTCGCCCAAGTGCTTGTAGGCAAATCTGTTAGCCTTAACCTGAAGCGCTTCGCGGACAGCTCCGTGCAAGTCGCCTATATCATTTACAGAGGTGAAATTTCTCATAATTTTAATAGCTTGAAATCTGTTATGCCAATTTTTTTGCAAAATTAGTGAGATAAGTTGAAATAAAACGGGAAATTATCAAAAAAAATGTTTATATTTGCAGGAATTTCATGGTCAGACGGCTAATCCGTACCGGTTTGCCCACAAAGAGATAATACAAATAAACCAACTGATATAATGAAAAAGAGATTTCACATTTTTTGTACGGTCTGCGTTATGGCAGTGATGCAGATTGTCAGTTCATGCGGCGCATCATCAAGCGCTCCCCAGACCATCACAGCAGCTGATGTTGCGGAGGAGTTCAGCTCAGGTGTGGTTCTGATTCAGAACAAGTTCTATTATGAACTGCATGTGAACGGCATTAATCCTATGTATTTCACAGGTTTGGATAACGGCGAAATTCAGGGTTTCACCTTCGATATAAATGAAGTGACTCCTACACTGGCTTGGGGCACCGGATTTTTCATCAACGAAAACGGCTATATCGCAACCAACGCCCACGTTGCCGACCCGCAGATTTCGGCTAAGGATGCGCGTGGCTTTGTAGTCAACGCTCTTAGCGAGACAGCTGATGAAATGACTAATGAAATCAACAAAATCACTGATAAAATCAACATCGCGCAGCTGGCACTGTTAGGCTCGTCAGGCTCTGAACGCCGTCAGATGCAGGCTATTTACGAAGAGCTGCTGGAACAGCGTGAAAACGCGCAGAACTTCGTGAACATCTACAACCGTTTGTCGTCAGGCGACTGCGACATCAAACTCCACAGCGACCTGAGTGTAGCTTATTCCAACACTCATGTCAACAAACTGTCGGACTTCAACGACTGTGTGCTTCTGCGCTCCGACGGCGAACATGATGTAGCCATCATGCAGCTGAAATCAAAGGTTACACCTGAAGGCAGATACATCTTCGAGGTGTATGATGATATCGAAGGCGACGAGAACGACTGCCCCGTGGGCACTCAGCTGTTCCTTGTGGGCTATAACCATGGTCCGGAACTCGCCATCACCGAGGACGGTCTGAAACCTCAGGTGTTCAGCGGTGCCATCACCCAGAACACTGACAGCAAACAGATGCTCTACTCTATCCCCACACTCCACGGCTCGAGCGGCAGCCCCGTTGTTGATGAATACGGCGACTTGGTGGCAGTGAACTTCGCAGGTCTCGGCGGCACTCAGAACTTCAACTACGGCATCAAGGTCAAACACCTCTCAAAACTGTTGAACCAGCAGTAAAATCTTATAATATAATATCGAGGCTTCCTCGGCGAGGGTCAGAACCCACCGGTGGAAGCCTTGATAGTATTAAGCAATCAGGTAGCATTAGCGAAACAATGAAGATATTATTGCTCGGCGACTATTCAGGATGTCATGCCAATCTTGCCAAAGGGTTGCGCAAGCTCGGACACACGGTGACTCTGGTCAGCGACGGATGCGGATTCATGAATGTGGAGCCTGACGTTATGCTGGCGCGGAAACCGGGGCTTACGGGTAGCATAGGCTATCTCCTGAGCGTGCTGAAGGAATCGCGCAAGTGGCGCGGTTACGACGTGGTTCAACTGATTAATCCTCATTTCCTGAATCTGCGTCCCGGCAAGCTCCGACGGATTTTCGACAGGTTGCGCCGGCAGAACAAAAGCGTCTATGTGACCCTTTGCAGCGAGGATACCCCCTATGTCGACGCTCTGCTCAACCGCAATGTTTTCCGTTACAGCGAGGCAAAAGTAGGCGACACTCCCACACGGTTCTACACCGATAATCCTCATTTTTTCGATGACTGGCTGCTGCCTGAAACAGCTGATTATCAGCAATATTTCTTTGATAAGATAGATGGCATGATGGCTGTACTGCCGGAATATGCCATGGGCGTGAAACCCGGGCTGGAGGGAAAATTGTTCAGAACCGGTATCCCCGTCGATCTGGAGCAGATAGCATATAAACCGGCACCGATGGACCGCCCGGTGTGTGTCATGCTTGCCTACAAGACAAGCCAGATTGAGAAAAAGGGTGCTTACAAATTGGAGCGTATCTTGCGCGAGCTGGAGGATGAGATGCCTGACAAGATGGAATTGATGGTGGTGCATGACGTACCGTTCGAGGATTTCCTCGATGGGTTGACCGATGCTCATTTGCTTGTGGATCAGCTTTATGCCTATGCTCCTGCCACAGCCGCGCTTAATGCTTTGGCAACCGGAGTGATACCGTTGACAGGCTGCGAACCGGAATATGCCGAGTGGTTGGGCGAAGATGGTGAACTGCCTGTTTATCCGCTGCGTCCTACCGATGATTTAAAGACTAAGCTGAGAGATTATATTCTTGACACTGAGAAGATCAAACGCCTCAGAACAAAGACGCGCAAGCTGGTGGAAAAGAATAATGAAATGACGGTTGTGGCACAAAAATTTGTCGACGCATGGAACAGGAAACTCTGAGACTTGATGTGCTGATAAGCACTTACGGGGCTGACGGAATAGAGCGGATAGCCTCGCACCGTCATCCGCAAGTGGCAGGAGTGCGCTATGTTGTCTGTTGGCAGCGGAGCGGTGATGCGTATGTCCCTGAACAGCTCCGGACGCGAGAGGATTTCGACATATTCCGTTATGATGACACCGGAAGTGCGAGAAACCGTAATCACACACTCGAGCGGTTCGAGGCACCGATAGGGATGCTTTCTGATGACGACATCGACTATGAAGCTGAGGAACTGGAGAATCTGATCCGATGCTATGACGAACGTCCCGATGCTGACATGCTTTTCTTCAAATTTCATTCCGCGAATTACGAAAAGAGCTATCCTGACCACGAGTTTGATTTCAGGAATGCCCCGCGGTTCTATTACTACTGCAACTTTGAAATGAGTTTCCGACGCCGTGCGGTGAAAGACCGCGTGTGGTTCGATGAGCGTTTCGGGCTTAACTCGCCGTTTCTCGCCGGAGAAGAGGATATGTTTGTGTTGCGGGCACTGAAACAGGGTGCCAGAATCCGATTCATCCCTCAGTATAACAGCCGTCACGACGGATCGACAACCAGCGACCGTGAGGGTGAGTCAGAGGGTATGTTGCTCACTCGCGGTGCGGTCATAAGTTGCTTTCATCCGCTAAGTTATCCTCTCCGTTTCGTCGTCCATGCCCTCCGGCGACAAAATCGTTCGCGCGGTTTTCTTGAATTCCTGAAACTGCTTTTCAAGGGAGCGCGACAGGAGCGTAGCAGTCGTAAGTCGAGGTAAAACATGTATTGAAAATGACAGCAAAGGAACACGAAAGCTATTCTTACTATGCGTTCATAAGTTATAGCAGTAAGGATTTAAAGTGGGGGAAGCGGCTTCAGCGGAAACTGGAGAATTACAGGATGCCTGCGACACTCTGCTCGGAACGCGGATGGAAACGCTGCCCGATAAATCCGGTGTTTTTTGCTCCAACTGATATTCAGCCGGGGACGCTGTCTGAGGAGATTAAAGCCCGGTTGCGGGCATCCAAGAATCTGATTGTAATAAGCTCGCCAAACTCGGCGAAATCGGACTGGGTGGGTAATGAAATAAGATATTTCCATGAGCTTGGGCGTGATGAGAACCTGCATTTCTTCATTGTTGACGGCGTCCCGAACAGCGGTGACCCTGCAACCGAATGTTTCAATCCTGTAGTAAGAGAACTTGGTATTCCTGAGAAACTGGGCGCCAATATCCATGAGAAAAACTATCGTTGGCAATGGCTTAACCGCGAGCGTGCCTACGTTCAGCTCATCTCCAAGCTGCTCGGAGTAGAGTTCGATTCCATCTGGAAACGACATCGCCGCCGGTTGATAGCGCAGTGTGTGGCATGGTCCGTAGGTATTGTTGCCGTGCTTGCTGCGATATTTGCGGTATGGGTAAACAATCAGCCTTTCACCACAAAAATCAGTCTTGAGGAATCAACGGTCCACAATTCTGATCTTCCGCCACTGAGCCATGCAACCGTCACGCTGCACCTCGATGGCGAATCAAAGACCGACACCATATTCAGGGAAGGTGAGCATGCCGAATTTGTGAATATTCCGCACTCTTATCTCGATAAAGATGTTAGAGTTACCTTCTCTTGCACCAATTTTCTGCCGGTTGACACCACCATAGCTCTTACCCGTGATGTGACCCTTAAAATCTCCCGTGATGCCGTTGTTTTCGGAGAGATTTCAAAGAAACTGTGGCTCTCCGGACCGGAGCAAGCAGTCATAAATCAACCGGTCAGAGTCGACCGATGGGAAGCGGTCTCAGATTCTATGGGAATGGTGAAGCTCACAATCCCGCTTGACGCCCAAAAAGAGCGATACTTAATCGAAGTCCCGGACTATAATCTTACAGACACCCTTTTTATGCCCTGCGGCGAAGATGATGTAATAGTCTTGGACGGGCTCTAAGTTTTAGTTATCGGATTTTTTGAAGAGGCGGTAGATTTCGCGGATCCAGATGACTGTTGAGGAGACGGCAATGATGATGATGAGGTCAAGGGTGCCGGAGGGATTGAAGTGCCAGTCGGTGGTGTGGAGCATGGGCTGGACGTTGAAGAATTCGTAGGCTACCTCGGTGATGAAGAGCTGACCGAGGATGATGATGGCTACGATGGTCCAGAAGCTCTGGCTCATCTGGAGGCGGAAGATGCTTTCGCCGGTTTCAAAGCTGCGGGCGTTGAACATGTACCAGAAATGGGTCCACACGAAGATGGAGAACAGCAGGGTGGCTTCGTAGGTGGTCATGGGGTCAAAGGAGCCGATCTGAACATGGAGCATCTGGATTACTGAAGTGACATCGGCATGGTTGAAGAGCCAGTAGAAGCCGAGTGTTATGGCGAAGAAGATGATGCCGACTCCGAGGAGTTCGCCCATCATGGGACGGGTGAGGATGGATGCTTTTCGGTCGCGGGGTCGGTCGTGCATGACGCTGTGCGAGGGGGGAAGTGATGCGAGTGCCATGGCGCCGAAGGTGTCCATGATGAGGTTCACCCAAAGCATCTGTGTGACGGTTAGGGGCGATTCTGCTCCCATGAATGAGCCGAAGAGTACGAGGAGACATGCGGCTACGTTGACGGTGAGCTGGAAGAGGATGAAGCGCTGGATGTTTTTGTAGAGTGAGCGTCCCCACATCACGGCACGTCCGATGGAGGAGAATGAGTTGTCAACGATGGTGATGTCAGATGCTTCCTTGGCTACGGAGGTGCCGTCGCCCATGGAAAGTCCGACGTGGGCTGTTTTGAGCGCCGGGGCGTCGTTGGTGCCGTCGCCTGTTACGGCAACTACTTGGTTGTTAAGCTGGAGTGTCTCTACGAGGCGCTTTTTATCCAAGGGGCGTGCGCGGGCTATTATCTTGAGGTCGGCTACACGCTGTTTTACTTCGTCATCGGTGAGTTGGGCGAATTCCGGACCGGTGATGATGTTGCGGTCGGTGTCGGTCGCGTCGTTCCATAGTCCTATCTGGCGTCCGATTTCTTTGGCTGTTCCGGGGGTGTCGCCGGTAACTATCTTAACGCTGATTCCTGCGTCAAGGACTTCACGGACTGCTTCGGGAACGTCGGCGCGGACGGGATCGGAGATGGCTACGATGCCGAGGAATGTCAGGTTGGCGGCTATGACTTTGTTGTCGGCGATGCCATGCTGGTCATCGGCGAGTTCCTGATATGCGAAGCCGAGTGTACGCATTGCCTGATTCTGATATTCAAGCAGTTGTGCGTCGATTTCTTGTTTGGTGACACCTGCTGTGTTCCGGCACATGGCGAATATGATTTCGGGCGCACCTTTGACGTAGAGTATTTTTTTGTTGTCAGATGTGCGGACCACGGTTGCCATGTATTTGCGTTCGGTGGTGAAGGGGAGTTCTTCCACGCGGGTTGCATTGTTGCGGAGCTTGAGGTAGTCAGCGCCACGTTCTTTCAGCCACAGCAGGAGTGCGCCTTCGGTGGGATTACCGAGGATTTGTGGTTTGGGACCTGAGTTGTCGAGCTGTGCGGTGGAGTTGACTGCTATACCTTGATATATGATTTCGTCAGACGGTTGTCCGAAGAAGTTGGTGCGGTAGACCTGCATCTGGTTTTGGGTGAGTGTGCCGGTTTTGTCGGTGCAGATGACCGTTGCGGCGCCCATTGTTTCGCATGCGTGCATCTTGCGGACAAGGTTGTTTGTCTTGAGCATGCGGCTCATGGAGTAGGCGAGTGACAGGGTCACAGCCATGGGAAGTCCTTCGGGCACTGATACTACGATGAGGGTCACGGCTATCATCAGGGTTTTGAGCGTGTGTGCGAGCAGGTCAGACCATTGGGTTGTGGTAGCATCGGGATGGAGCATGGAGAAGGCTCCGATAAGCACGCCGAAGAAGATGATGAAGAACGCTATGATGGTCAGTGAGCAGACTGTTTTCGACCATTTTTTGAATTTCGTTATGACCAACCAGAAGAAGATGGCAATGGGTGGAAGCAGGGTCCATGACTGCCATGTGTGCCATCCGAGGAAGTGGATCAGCTGCGCGAGGATGATGATGGCGGCGAAGATGTAGCTGGCGTTTGTGATCCACACGGCAAGTCCTTCGAGCTGTTCGTTGAGCGGCGTTTTCACGGAGTCGTCGATCTGAGCTTCTTCAAATACTTTGCCCATTTCGGTTGCGTCACCTACTTTCAGAACACGCATTGTGCCGTGTCCTTCCATCACTTTTGTGCCTCGCAACAGGTGGTTTGAGGGGTATGTCGCTTCCTTGTCGAACTGCTCGGGGTCAGTGGTTTTGGCGCAGAGCGGCTCACCGGTGAGAGTCGATTCGTCGATGCTGAGTGTGACGGAGTCGAGGAGCTCGCCGTCGGCAGCTATTTCATCGCCGGTGTTTACAATGATAATGTCACCTACAACCACATCGCGACGTGGAATGGTGGTCATGGCTCCGTTGCGAATCACTTCCACCGGTTCATCGTCGTTGACCTTGTTCAGAATCTTGAAGGCTTTGTTGGCGCGTTGTTCAAAGATGAATGCGAGAGTTGTGGCAAGGATAATAGCCATGAAAATGCCCATGGGTTCGAAGAACACTTTCCAGTCGTGTCCGAGCCCGTAATATTCATAACAGGATATGCCAATAGAGAGAACTCCGGCAACCGAGAGTATGATTATGAGGGGGTCAGAGAATTTGCCGAAAAATTCTTTCCACCAAGGGGTCTGTTGCGGTGGCGTCAGTATATTTTGACCATATTTTTTACGGCTCTCGATTACTTGTTCGTCGGTCAGACCGGTATAGTTCTGCTGTGACATATCGTTGCGTTTGATGTTTAAGTGTTTTGCGGTGCAAAGTTACAAATTCCGCTCAATAATATATACACGGAATTGTAAGTTTTGTTCATAGAGAGCGAATGTCAGCAGAGGTGCTGTGCCTTACCCGGTAATATATCTTCCTCCGGGCACTTTTGTTATCAGCCATGTCAGGAACCAGCAGGTAATGTAAGTTGCAGTCGCCGTAGCAAAAACAGTGAGCGGAGTGGAGAAAGACAGAAGTGGATTTATCCAGCCAAACATGAACACCAGCACAAAGATGTGCATAAGATAAATGCCGTAGCTGCATCCGGAAATGCTATTGACAGCCCGGTAAACAATCTTTCCGGCGTAGTCGACATGGCGCAGGATTATGAACATGCCGAATGTCATCAGAGCTATGTTGAACGTGCAGAATCGCCAGCTTAACTCGGCGGCATAGTAATCTGTGGTTGAAAGGCTGGCATTATAGAAATGTCCGGCAGTGACGGCGTATCCGATAACTATGCAGGGTATGCCTATTGCCAGAGATTTGCCCAAAGACCATCGGATGTGAGTGCGGATAAAATGAGCCAACACCACATAGCCTATGTAGCCGGAGAAATAGTAAAGGAGATGGAACTCATTCCATGTAGCTTCACCCACTACGCCACCTAAATTTGCTTTGAAATAATGATGGAACGTTGTCAGGAACCATATACCCAAGAAAATCATTTCCCCTTTTTTGCTTACCTGTTTAAGCCATGGCGAAATTATGGGCATAATGCAATAGACTCCAATCAACATATAAACGAACCAGAGATGTCCGCTCGTGTCAGTGAAGTTATACAATATCTTGACCATATTCTCACTTACGCCGTCCCATCCGGTATTTTCCATGAGAAATGGGGGAAGTAGTGCATACATAACCAACCAAAAGATGAAAGGAATCACAACTCTGACAAATCTCCTCCTGAAGAATGTTCCGCTCCCATAGGGCAATGGAACAAGAAGATATGATGACGCCATGACGAACAACGGGACAGCCGGTCGGCAGATACTGTTAATCACTGACACCCAGAAACGATTGCTTTCCGAAGAGAGGATAACACCTTCAGGCTGCGCGTAAAAACACTCCGTCACATGAACTATGACCACCATGAAGCAGGCAATTACACGAAGATAGTCAAGAAAGAGAATGCGTTTTGAATTCGACATATCAAGTTTTTTGCTGTGTTAATGATTTTATGGTGCAAAGTTACGAAATACCCTCAGATTAATTGCGGACATTTATAGGAATTGTGAAGGGTGACTGGTAAAGCTAACTTTTTGCATTACCTGAAATTCAATCAGAGTAGTTTCTTTAATTCTTCTACATCAGGCAGAGCTTCTCGTAATTTTTCCGGCATATCTTCATTTAGCCGGTATGTGGCAACGCCCATAGGTTTGGCATAATCCTGAATGACATACTCCACGAAGTCTTTATTCGCATTTTTGCATAATACCAATCCTATGGAAGGATTCTCATGTGGTTTTTTAACTTTGTCATCCAAAATACGCAGATATGTCATAAGTTGAGCAAGATAACCGGGCTTGAAATTCCCTGTTTTAAGCTCCACTACCAAAAGACAATTCAATTCTCTATTGAAGAACAGAAGATCCGGGAAGAAATCTTCAGAGTACACTTCAAGATGATATTGGTTGCCGACAAACGCAAAATCACGTCCGAAAGTCATTATGAATTTCTTGATATTGTGGATAATTTCCTTTTCAACAACTCGTTCATCTATGTCTGCAATGTCGCGAATGCCGATTTCTTCGGTATAGATAAAGTCGAGTAAGTACTCATCTTTGAACATGTTGAGTTCTTTAACAGCTTCGCGACTGTCCTTGATTGTTATGCCAAAGTTTGAAGGGATTGCCCCGTATTTGTCAGCAACATTGCTCTTTATCTGTTGTTGGAGATAACGAGAGTCCCATTTATTATCAAGAGACAGTTTG
>CAMWVE010000015.1 GCA_947177685.1 uncultured Porphyromonadaceae bacterium
CAAGAGGCTTATAGCAATAAAGACATTTATTCATCTGCCACCTCCATTTCTTTTTCGGGTATTATGCTGATGTTTCCAATGCTGTCCTTACAACAGGCAAGCAGCAGTGAGAACCTGTCACGGGCAGAAATCTTCCAGCTCTGTTCGGCAATGTCAAGAAGCCACCCTTCCGGTATCAAACCGTCAAAGAATGGAAACAAAACCTTATCCCTATATACTTTTTCTGTAAGAGGCAGAGTAAGACTCACCGCTTCAGCTTTATCTGATTTTAGAAATTCAGAATCATAGCGGAATTCATAGCCCATGTCGTCTTCAGTCAGTATTCCTGCCAAGACGTTTCCAATCAACACTTTAGCCCTCTTCATAAATTATGTATTTTTGAAGGTGCCATTTCGGCTCCGAAAAGAGCTAAGACCTGATTCACTTTATCAAGCCGGAGGGTGTCCTTGCCTTGTTCCAGCTCACGCACGAACCGTAGACCCACCCCGGATTTTTGGGACAAGTCAACCTGCGTAAGACCAAATTCCTTACGTTTCTCCTTTACATATCTGCTTAATTCAGTCATAATATACCCTTTGGGGTGCAAAGATAATAAAAATTTTTAAATTTACACCATAATGGGTATAATCTTTTGTTGGTTATTTATTTTTGCCGTTGAGGATGTCAATATTTTCCTGTGCCGAACGTTTCATTTCTTCGCTGGCGTTTTCATTGTCAAGTACCAGCTGAAAACCTGTCAGGGCTTTTTCTTTGTTGCCCAATTCCATGTTTATATACCCGATGTTATATGACACAAGCGGATCTTCGGGGGTTTGTTTGTGTGCCCGTTCGATATATTCGAGTGCTTCTTCTGATTTGCCTGCGAGGAACAGAACCGCGCCTTTTGAATTCAGCGCTATGTGATCATCGGGGTAATATTTGAGGTTGGCATCCAGTAGCTCCATGGGATTATAGTTGTCAATCAACTGACCTTCATACTCATGTATGCTTTCAAGTACGGCTGTTGTCGCATCTTTGGCATCGAGGGGCTCGTTTCCTGTCCATATCCACGCATTACGGTTCTTTTCGCCATGTTCAAGAATTTCAATGACTGTTTTCGACAGCTTTTCCCAGTCCTCCTTGTAGGCGTAGGCTGCTGCCTTGCCTAATCTGAAGTCCAGACGGTCAGGAAACAATTCTATCCCTTGATCAATCACTTTTATCCCCTCGTAATAAATGGAATCGTTTATGGTTACTGAACTGTAGACGGATCCTGCAGGTTTTCCGGCGGAATCCGTAAGAACCCAAATGCTTTCTTCAACGTCAGGGTTACTGTCTAATACCACTATGCTGTTCTGTGATTTCCACAGCAGCAGATTAAAACGTGCCGGAAAGATTTCCGGATTGTTTTTGTCTGCAGCTTCCCACTCTTTAATAATACTGTCAGCCCGCTCGTATGACTTTTCTTCAAGCAGTTCATAGAACTGTTTTTCGTAGTCCTGAGCACTTGCGTAAAATCCTGATAACAGGCAGAGTGCGAGAATAAATGTTTTCATAAGCCAAATTTTTGTGGATCTGAACAGATAGTGATGCAAATATAGCGATTATCGCAGTTCATCACAAGTATTTGCAAAAAAATCTTTAATTGTTGGCAGGCTACGGTCACACTCTCGGAATAAATTATTATCTTTGTGTTCACAAAATTCAGTCAACGTGAAATACCTCAATAAGATATATCAGTTTTTCAAGAACCACCCCATAGTGCGTCACCTGCTGTTTATCGTCATAGCGGGGTGGCTGGTGCTTGTCGCCGCCATGTTTTTCCTCGACGGGTGGACTCGTCACGGTGAGACATCGGTGGTGCCCATGCTGAAAGGGCTTAATCTTTATGCGGCGGAGCGTGTGCTGCGCGACCACGGCATGGTCTACGAACTTGCGGACTCCATCTATGACCGCAGCTATGAACCGGGCACGGTGGTGGAGCAGAATCCTCGCGCCAACTCCAAGGTGAAACCGGGGCGCACGGTCTATCTGACCATAGTGGCTTTCTCGCCCAAGCTGGTGACGGTGCCTCCGTTCATGAACATGTCGATGCGCGAAGGTCGCGCCATGTTCGAAGGACTCGGATTCAAGGAGGTGAAAGTCGTGGAGGTGGAGTCAGAGTACAAGGATCTGGTGTTAGGTGCCAAAATCAACGGTGTGCCGCTGAAGGCGGGGCAGCGCGTTCCGCAGACCTCGGTCATAACGCTGGAGGTGGGACGCGGCTACGTTGCTATGCCTGATTCGCTCGATGAGGATGGCGACCAGAGCATATCTGACTATATAAAAGGCTATTTCAATGGTAATTGACGACAAGGAACAGGATGTGGAGCTGCCTGAAGCCGACGAGTTTGCGGAACTTGACGGCGAGATTGACGGCACGGGGATGTATGAGCATTTCCGCTTTGTGGCTGACAAGGGTCAGACACTGCTTCGCGTCGACAAGTTTCTGGTGGCGAAGATGCAGAAGTCGTCGCGCAACCGCATCCAGCAGGCTGCCGAGGCGGGGTGTATCCTTGTCAACGGTCGTCCGGTAAAGAGCAACTATCGAGTCAAGCCTGACGATGTCGTAACCATTGTCATGGACCGCCCGAAATATGAGCTTGAGATTATTCCGGAGGATATTCCGCTCGACATCGTCTATGAGGATGACGCACTGTTGGTAGTCAACAAGCCTCCCGGTCTGGTGGTGCATCCCGGACATGGCAATTACTCAGGCACACTGGTCAACGCACTGGCATATCATTTCCGCAATAACCCCGACTACGATGTCAATGACCCCCGCATGGGTCTGGTGCACCGCATCGACAAGGACACGTCCGGACTGTTGGTGGTGGCAAAGACTCCCGATGCAAAGACCCATCTGGGCAAACAGTTTTTCAACAAAACCACCAAGCGCGAGTATGTGGCAGTGGTGTGGGGGATACCTTCGCCTGACATGGGGCGCATCGAGGGCAACATAGGTCGCTCGTTGCGCGACCGCCTGCAGATGGAGGTGTTTCCGGTGGGGGGAGATTACGGCAAGCCTGCCGTCACCCACTACACCGTTCTGGAGAAACTGGGCTACGTCAGCGTGGTGAAATGCGTTCTCGAAACCGGTCGCACCCATCAGATACGCGTGCACATGAAGCACATAGGGCATCCGCTGCTGAATGACTCGCGCTACGGCGGCGACAAGATTCTGCGTGGCACCACATCAGCCAAATATCGCCAGTTTGTCATGAACTGCTTCGACATCTGTCCCCGTCAGGCGCTGCATGCGCGCACCCTCGGGTTCGTTCATCCGGTGACAGGGAAGGAGATGTTTTTCGAGACCGAGGTACCGGCTGACATGACCCGCATGATAGAGCGCTGGCGCACACTCAATGCTGATAATCAATAACACAACACAGATACATCATGAACACAGAAATTACAAACCGAATCAAACAGGTGCAGCAACTGCTCAAGCAGAATGGAACTGCAGCTGTCATAATACCGCAGACTGACCCCCACCAGAGCGAGTATATTGCATCGCACTGGCAGGTGCGACGTTTCCTCAGCGGTTTCACCGGTTCAGCCGGCTCGCTGCTCATCTTGCAGGATGCTGCCTATCTCTGGACAGACTCACGCTATTTCATTCAGGCGGCACAGCAGCTCGAAGGTACTCCCATAGCGCTGATGAAAGAGGGTTTGCCTGAAACACCTTCGATTTCCGGATTCCTGACCCAGACGCTTGCCAAGGGTGACAAGGTTGGCGTCGACGGATGGATATTCTCGGTCAACGAATGTGAGGCGCTCACAGCCGAGCTGGCAAAAGCAGGCATCGAAGTGACCACCGGTTTTGACTTCATTGATGAGATATGGAACGACCGTCCGGACCTCCCTGCCGACAAAATCTTCATCCATGAGAACGTCTATGCCGGCGAAGATGCGGCTCAGAAAATGGAGCGCGTGATGGCGAAGGTTAAAGCTGACGGCGCTGACGCCATCTTCATTTCCGCGCTTGATGACATTGCATGGACGCTCAACATCCGCTCGCGCGACGTGAACTGCAACCCCGTAGCCACAGCCTTCCTCTATCTCTCTGACGGCAAGAAGATTCTGTTCACCAATCCTGCCAAGGTGGATGACACCGTGGCGCAGTATCTCGGTTCACGCGGTGTTACCACGGCTCCTTATGACACCGTCGATACCTTCCTGTCAGCTGCCGGTGACAGCCGCGTGCTCATCGACCCTGCCAAGACTGCGGTGCGTGTCAAGGAACTGCTCAAGAACTACAAGATTGGTGTGTCGCCCGTGGCAATGATGAAAACCATCAAGAACGATGTGCAGATTCAGGGCATACGCTCAGCCATGCACAAGGATGGCGCCGCGCTGACAGGCGCTTTCCGCGAAATCGAGGAGCGTGTGGCTGCCGGCGTCAGCACCACAGAGCTTGATGTCGCCGACATCCTCACCAAACACCGTTCGCGTCAGGCGCTTTACTTCGACGAATCGTTCGAGACCATAGCCGGCTACGGTCCTCACGGAGCCATTGTCCACTATTCTGCCACCGAGGAGAGCAGCGTTGCCATCGGCACTGACTCGCTGCTGCTCATCGACTCAGGCGCGCAGTATCTCGACGGTACCACCGACATCACCCGCACCATAACGCTCGGCGAGCCTACTGCCGAACAGAAACGCCACTTCACACTGGTGATGAAAGGTCATATAGCCCTCGGGACACAGATGTTCCCCGAAGGTACCCGTGGCGATCAGCTCGACGCGCTCGCCCGTCAGTTCCTCTGGAACGAGGGCATGAGCTATCTGCACGGCACCGGTCACGGTGTGGGTCACTTCCTCAATGTGCATGAAGGTCCGCAAAGCATACGCCTGAACCATGTCAATGTGGCGCTTCAGCCCGGCATGCTCACTTCAAACGAGCCGGGTCTCTACATAGAGGGGCTTCACGGCATCCGTTGCGAGAACCTTACACTGGTGGTTCCTGCCGTGTCAAACAGCTTCGGCAACTTCTACAAGTTCGAGACCATGACCCTGTTCCCCTTCGACCTCCGGCTGTTCGACACCTCCATCATGACCGCTGCAGAAATCGACTGGGTCAACAACTATCATGCCAACGTGCGTCAGCAGCTGCTCCCGCTGCTCACCGATGAGGCTGACCGCCGGTGGCTTATTGACAAAACTGAAAAACTCTGATCATGGCACTGATAATTCCAGTACGCGGGTTCACCCCCGAAATAGGCGAGGGCTGTTTCCTCGCCGAGAACGCCACCATAATCGGTGACACTGTCATAGGCAAGGACTGCTCCATCTGGTTCAACACCGTTTTGCGCGGCGATGTCAACTCCATCCGCATCGGTGACCGCGTCAACATTCAGGACGGGTCAGTTCTGCACACCCTTTACCAGAAATCGACCATCGAGATAGGTAACGATGTGTCCATAGGTCACAACGTCACCGTTCATGGAGCCAAAATCCGCGATTATGCGCTCATAGGGATGGGTGCCGTGGTGATGGACGACGCCGAAGTGGGCGAGGGTGCGCTGGTAGCTGCCGGCTCGGTGGTTCTGAGCCGTACGAAAATCGGCGCGCACGAACTCTGGGGTGGCGCACCTGCCAAATTCATAAAAATGGTGGAGCCGGAAAAGGCTAAGGAAATGAACGTGAAGATAGCCAAGAACTATCTGATGTACTCCAAATGGTACGAAAGTGACCCCGAAACGGCACAAGAATCTGAAAAATAGGTAAATTGAAGGAGAAAATTTTGCAGAATCAAAAAGATTTACTATCTTTGCCCCGCTAAAATTCACCGTAATAATAAATAAAATCAAAAAAGAAACATGATTATTGTACAAGTAAAAGAAGGCGAAAACATCGAAAGAGCACTTAAGAAATTCAAACGTAAGTTTGAAAAAACCGGCATCGTTAAAGAACTGCGCAACCGTCAGGCATTCGAAAAACCTTCGGTAACAAACCGCAAGAAAATGATGAAAGCCGTTTATGTGCAGAAACTTCGCTCAGTTGAGGATTAATTCCGTAAGTTAAACCATCAAAAGTCTGTCACCAGTCTCTGACATTGACAAATCGGAAAGGAGTTGTTTAGCTTACAGAAATCCGCAACAGTCACTTTTACGCCTTCAGCGCCCATATAATATAATGTACGCGCGTGAACTGACCGCATTACCGCTCAGTTCCGGAGGCACAATAACAAAATAAAATCACAAGCCGGCGTCAAACAAATTGCACCGGCTTGTGAATTCTACAAAAGCTCATGAAGCTTTCAGAGTTCTCGGAGCTTTCAGAGTTCTCGGAGCTTTCAGAGTTCTCGGAGCTTTCAGAGTTCTCGGAGTTTTCGGATCTCACAGGGTTTTCAGAGTTCCCGGAGCTTTCAGAATCCTTTTCTTAACTAATCTATCAAACACAACCATCAACACAACTATCTTGATCTAACACAACCATCAACAGAACCGTCTTAATTCTACACACAAAAAAGTCTCTTAATCCTACACACACAAATCTCCCTTTTTCCCATCAGACGTAATTTGCATAATATGTGAATTTTGCTATAAGAACATTAAAGATTGTTAATTACTCACTTCAAAGTGTTCGGGAACCAAAAAAAAATGTTAGTTTTGTAAAGAATAGGTGGAGAGTGTCCTGTGGACATTCTGCCCTCTTCATCCAAAAATTAGCAAAAAGAAAGAAAAAATACAAACCATAGTCATTATCACCTTTAAAACAATTACAAAAACAACAGAAAACAGCTTTAATACAAACCATTTTCCAGCTTCTTGCCGAAAATACTAAACACAGTCTTGCTATCAGACACTTATAAACCAACCCATAAAACTAAATGAAAAAGTAATTATGAAAAAACAGCTATTGTTTCTGTTATTTTCTGTCGTATCGGTAGGTCTCATGATGGGACGTACGATCACGGGTACTGTAACACAGGCCAGTGACGGTGACGTTGTTATCGGTGCCTCCGTATTGGTCAAAGGCACACCCAATGGCGTGCAGACTGACATTGATGGAAAATATTCAATCGAAGTCAACAATGACAATGCTGAGCTCATCTTCCAGTACATCGGAATGGACACACAGACCATCAAGGTAGGCTCACGCTCAGTCATTGATGTTGTCCTCAAGGAAAACGCCACAGTTCTTGACGAAGTTGTGGTAACCGCCATGGGACAGGTTCAGGAAAAGAAAAAACTTAACTTTGCCGTTCAGGCGCTGAACAGTGACGAGATCACTGCCGGACAGAGCACCAACTTCGTGAACTCTCTGCAAGGTAAGGTTGCCGGCGTGCAAGTTTCAATGGCGGGTGGTTCGCCCAACTCCGCCTCACAGATCATCGTGCGTGCGATTTCTTCAGTCAACACCTCACAGAACAACGAACCTCTGTTCGTAATCGACGGTATGGCTGTGCGAGGAAGCGCATCTGCCATGGCTGACATCAACCCCAACGACATCGAGAGCATGAGCGTCCTCAAAGGTGCTGCCGCTTCTGCGCTTTACGGTACTGAAGGTGCCAACGGTGTCATCATGATCACCACCAAGAGCGGTAAAGCCGGTGAAGTGAAGGTTACAGCATCAGGTGGCTGGGAAATCTCAAGAGCCCTCCACACTCCTCATCTGCAGAGCATTTATGGTCCCGGTGGTGCCGGTTTCTACACCACAAACGCATCAGGTGGCTGGGGTCCCCGTGTAGGCGATGACGAAACCATCTATGATAATGTAGGCAACTTCCTCGGAACAGGCTTCATGCAGAAATATGACTTCGCCATTTCAGGTGGTTCTGAAAAATTCTCGGCTTACGCTTCAGTGAACTATCAGGACACCGAAGGTATCGTCAAGAACGACTACCGCAAGAAAATGGGTGTGTTCATCAAGGGTGAGTTCAAACCCTCGAACACCGTGAAGGCAATGGTTTCAATGAACTACATCGACACCAAGTCACGCGGCTTCGGTAACTCAATGAGCACCATCTACGGCTGGGCTATCAACCGCGACATGTCAGACTACCGCACCATCGACGGTTACCCCAACTGGGACAACCGCTATGACGCATGGGACGAACTCACTGACTCACAGCGTATCAGCGCCACCGTTTCTCCTTGGTACGGTCGCTACATGGACGATGCAGTGACAAAGAGCGGACGTGTCATCATCAACGGTTCACTCTCATGGGAACCTGTCAAGAACCTTATCTTCACCGGTAAGATTTCGTATGACAAGGGTAACTCTTACTACGACTCATACACCCGTCCCCGCTTCAAAGGCACAGAGTTCACCGTTCCCGTCGAAGAAATCAAGAACTCAGGTCTCTATCAGTCGTATGCAGAACGCATGGGTACCTACACCTTCCAGCCCTCACAGGCTGACCGCATCGTGGTTCAGGGTCTCGTAAACTACAACATCGACATCAATCAGGATCTCAACCTCTCTGCATTCCTCGGTGCTGAATATCAGGAATCGAACAGCTACTCCGTTTCAATGGACGGTCAGGAATTCGTTCTCGGAGGCGACTACTTCTCATTCAACAACATCAATGACCAGTGGCTCTCCAAGAAGAACGTAACCCTCAGCCACTCAACATGGAACAAATACGGTTACTTCGGCGAAATCCGCGCTGACTACAAAGGCATGGCACAGTTGTCAGTAACCGGACGTATCGACACCACTTCACGTCTGCGTCAGGCTCCCAAGAACAACTACTTCTATCCCTCAATCACCGCCGGTGTGATTTTCTCTGAAATGTTCAAACTTCAGAACGAATGGTTCTCTTACGGTAAGATTCGCGGTAACTGGGCAAAAGTCGGTAAGGACTGCGCAGCCAACCTCTTTACCCCCTCATATAAAGAATGGACCACTTTCCCCGACGGCGGTTTCTCAATCGACCCCACCACTTCAGTGGCTGATCCCCTGCTCGAACCTGAGTTCATCAAAACATGGGAAATTGGTGCTGACCTCCGTTTCTTCAACTCACACACCCGCATGGACGTGGCTTACTACTCAACCACCGCTGACAACCAGATCGTGACCGTTCGCGTGTCACCCGCATCAGGTACAATCCTCCAGACCCGCAACGAGGGTACTGTCGAGAACTACGGTGTTGAATTGACTCTGGGTCAGGACATTATCACCACCAAGGATATTCAGTGGACTGCTAACGTGAACTTCTCGCTCAACCGCGGTCGTCTGCGTTCACTCCCTGAGGACATGACCGAAATCCAAGGTACTCAGTACGGCGACATCTTCCCGTCAGCTTATCTGGGTGCATCGACCACCGCACTCTCCGGTAAGGATTACCTCCGCACCGAGGATGGTCAGATCATCTGCGACGAAAACGGTTATCCCATGATCAACCCTGCCAAAGGTAACCTCATCGGTAACCGCGAACCCGACTTCCTGCTCGGTCTCGGTTCAACCTTCACATGGAAAGACCTTTCGGTTTCATTCCTCTTCGACGGACGTAAAGGCGGTGACGTAGCCAACATCACCGGTCGCGGTCTGCTCTCAAACGGTCAGGCTTACATTCTGGAGAACTACCGTAACCGCGAAGCAATCTTCAAAGGTGTGGTTGAGCAGCCCGACGGCTCTTACATCCCCAACACCACTCCCATCATCCTTGACCAGCAGACCATCAACAACTACATCTACAACGCATCATCGAACTTCGTTGAGGACGGTTCATACATCCGTCTGAGCCACCTCTCAGTGGCATACGATTTCGGTCGCCTGATGAAGAAACTGGGCAGCAAGAACCCCGTGAAAGGTCTGAAATGCACACTCACCGGACGTAACCTCTTCCTGCTGACCAAGTACACAGGTTCCGATCCTCAGGTGATGCCAGCCGCATCTAACGGTATGGGTGCCATGGGTATCGACAACTACAGCGTTCCCTCGCTCCGTAGCTTCAACTTCAATGTTAACGTTCAATTCTAATAAAAAATAGGACTAACGATATGAAATTTTTAAAAACTTTGGCAGTTACTCTTCTGGCGGGTGCAACGCTGACAGGGTGTGAAGATGTCCTCAAGGATAATGTCAACCCTGACCGCGCTCACACCAACGAAATCGAACAGGGCATGCCTGTTCTGGTGTTCTATGCCAACCAGACGATCTACGACCACGCCGAATACAACATATATCTTTCGCAGTGCCTTACCACAATGGGTAAGAGCCAGACCGGTAGCTACGGCTACAAGAGCGGCTGGGAATTCCTGACCATGAACCGTCATCCGCAGTGGCGCCGCCACTTCTATGACATCGGTCGCAATGCCAACATCCTCATCGAGAACGCCGAAGCAGTGAACTCGCCCAACTGCATCCTGATTGCCCGTACAATCCGACTGATGTCAATGCAGCTTACCACCGATGTTTTCGGCGATATGCCCCGCACCGAGGCTTATCTCTCAAACGCTCCTCACTACGACACTCAGGAGTCAATCTACAAATGGATGTTCGAGGAAGCTGATGAACTCATCAAGCTCTACAACGACCCCGAATGGACCAACAATCCTAACGCTCACGCCATCACCAAACGCATGGACCGCATCTATGCCGGTGACCTCAAGATGTGGGAAGGTCTGGTTTACGCTATCAAGGCACGTCTGCTGCTGCGTAACATCCCCAACATCGACCGCAGCGCAAAAACTTGTCAGGAAATCATTGACAACGCACAGAAAGCTATCGACATCTGGCGTTCAGGTGACAACTACTATGGCGCATGGTTCGGTTCAGAACCCCGCTACAAATTCGACGGCGGCACAGGCGAACAGAACGCACCGTGGTCAATCGCACAGCCCAAAATCAACTCATGGGAGTCTCGTGACAACCTGCTGACAACAGCTGTTCCCTCAAAGTTCTTCATTCAGGATCTTTTAGGTGTGTTACAGCCCGGTGTTGAAGGTAGTCAGGGCACATGGGATGCCAAGAACGGCTATGGCACTGACCCCCGCATCATGCTGTTGCTCAGACCGCAGTCAGGTCCCGTGTCACCCGCAAATGATAAAAACAGCAAGGTCATGATCCGCTACCTTGAGAACAACATCGGTTCAGGTTCGACCTATAAACAGGCACACTATCCCGACCTCTACGCAGGTGCATACGCCGGCGGTGTCGACGCTTATAACTGTCTGTTCACCATGGAAGAGCTTTACTTCATCAAAGCCGAGGCTTACTACTGGATGGGTGACAAACAGACCGCATGCCAGCTCACCCGTGAAGCAGCTGAAAACAACATCCAGCGTCATCTTGACCGCTTCCTCGCTGACAACGGCGGTGAATATCCTGCTGAAAACTGTCTGCCCGCAGCTGAAAACGCTAAAGACGCTGTTAAAGAAGCAAACAAGGCACGTTTCGAGAACATGGTTTTCGCTTTCCTCAATAACCAGACCGGTCACACGGACGGAGTAAAAGGTTTGCGTGATGCACTGCCCTGTACCGAAGTCGGCAACAAACGCTGGTTCTTCGACCCCCAGAACTTCTCGCTCTCTGACCTTATGGAGCAGAAATATGTAGCCATGTACATGCAGCCCGAACAGTGGACTGACATGCGCCGCTACCACTACTCAAACAACCGTAACAACTACGGCATCGGTGACGCAGGCGAAATCATCTATCCCACCCTGCGCCGTCCCTACAACCTCTATGCAGCCTACTGGGTTGATGGTCTGACTGACGAGCAGAAAGAAAACTGCTGGATTCAGCGCATCAACTACGACCCCGAAACCGAGGAAAAATACAACCGTCCCGAACTTATCCGTCTGGGCGCGTTCCGTAACTTCGAATGGCTCCGCAAACCCATGATCTGGGCAGAGGAATACGGTTCAAGAACCTCACTGACCGAGGAGCGTCCTCAGTAATTGTTTAATCAGACAAAAGAAGTAAATCATGAATATAAAATATTGTTCATTTACATTGGCTCTCGCAGCGCTCACCCTCGGCTCTTGCGCTAAGCATGACCTGTTTGAAAAGAACACGGTGATGGGCGAGCGCGTCCCCACCGCCTCTTGGGAAGTCGGTTCAACCGCTTGCAAGGCGGGCGAGGAGTTTACTTTCAAAGGAAAGTATTACACAGAGGACGGTCATGTGCCCCATCACTCTGAAGTGTGGTACTCGGTGCAGCGCGACGAATCAGCTGCTGCAACTGTAAAACTCCCCGGCACAACACTCAACTATACACAGACAGTCAACAATTCTGAAATTGTGCGTTCAAACCAGCTGATTGCTTCGTTCGACCATGCTCTGGCTGAATGGGATGGCAAGCAGTTTGTCCTCAACGCCTCCGTTCCCACTTCCGCAACACTTGCTCCCGTTGACTGGAAGAACCCCAAAGACTGGGATCAGGAAAAATTTGACAGCTACTATCCCGCTGAGTTCGCTCAGGAATTCTGTGACAAGATTGTGGAATACCTCACCAAGGACAGCACATATCTGGCAGCTCTGCAGAACACCTACATCAACTATCCGTTCACCAACGAGCAGTTTGCTGCGGTTAACGAAAAATATGGTGTTTCACTCCCCACAGACATCGACCAGACCAAACCTGATGCTGACAAGAGTGACCGTTGGTTCACCCAACGTGCCCACAACCCCGCGAAAGTTGTAGGTTACTACTACACCTCAGTTGATGGAAACGGCAACACCGTTGTTCACGAAGTTCCCGTGGACTATGTGAACCCCGATGTTAACCTCTTCCCCGTTTACTCATCATCTCCTTGGCTCTTCTGCCGCTACGATGACGAAGCCGGTTCGGTTATCACTTCTGTGCGTGCGCAGTACATGCCTGCTTTCAAGGAACTCGTTCAGCAGATTACATTCTCTGAATGGATCTATGACTCTTCAAACCAGTGCTACAGCGTGGCTTTCGGACGTACCTACTCATTGGAATCAACTTTCCATGTGGTTGACACCGAAGGTAACCGCGGTAAAGCTGCCGATATTCGTACCATCTCAATTAACTGATCATCACTATGAATTTTATCAATAAATTAGCAATATTCGGTCTCGGCGTCTTTGCCCTAACCTCATGCGTTGATAAGGAAGCGGAGTATCAGGTGTTTCCCGATCCTGATGTTGACTTCTCCTATGAGGTTGCAGGTGACGAGTACACACTGGACTACTATGTGGTTTCACACATCCAGTTCAACAACAAGTCAGCTAAAACAGGAACTTTCACTTGGGACTTCGGTGACGGCACAACCTCAAACGAGGTAAGCCCCGTTCACAAATACACCAAAGCCGGTCAGTACACCGTCAAGCTTACTCTTGACAATGGCGGCTACAAGGAGCTGAAAATCCTCATCATTGACATCACTCCCACCCTCAGCATCGAGGAGCAGAGCGATGATATCATCTGCATCAATGAAACCAAGGTTTCGTTCCACCTCACCCTTCCCAACCCTGAAAACCTCCGTTGCCGCTATGAGTGGACTTTCCCCGAAGGTACAAAGGACGCAGCCGGCAACCCGATGACCACTTTCATCGGATATGCTGAATCTGACGGCACAATCCAGTATCCCGGCGATGTTACATTCTCGAACATCGGTTCTCAGAAAATCGAAATCAAGACATTCTTTGACATCGATGGTGAAAACCGACGTCTGGATGACTCTTACCTCAATGTTCAGGTTGGTTCGCCCATCGAGGCTCCCACCCTCTACTATGCTGAAAAAGATGGTAACATCAAGGCCCTCAAGCTGATTGATTCCTCACTGCTGCCCAAGGGAACCAAAATCCTCCCCTATGACATGGGTGTGAAGTCAGGTAACAACCCCTTCAACATCTGCTACGGTGAAACCGATGCTACCGATGAAGAAGGCAACACAATCAAGGAAGGCTGGATTTACATTCTCGATGCCGGCAAGCAGTATTACTATGTAAGCGATGAGAACGGTACTCTCGGCGACGGTCAGATCACCGCTATGCGTGTCGACGGAACCGGTGTGAACACCGTTATCACCAATGTTGGCGGCTACGCCTTCAACGACCCCTTCCAAGGCTTCGTTGCTGACGGCAAGCTCTATTACTCTGACCGTAACACCGGTGTCAGCGAGGTTCTCCTGACTGACCGTGGTCAGAAACAGAATGCCAACTCAGCCGGTAACCGTGACTCTTACGTATTCCAGAACGACCGTATCCCCTACTATAACCGCGGTATCTCCTACGGTGCTATCCACGCCGGCATGTGTCGCGATTCAAAAGGCATGTGGTACTGGGCTAAGTATTACAACTCAAGCCAAGGCATCTTCCGCTTCAAACAGGAAGATATCTACACAACAGCTGCCGAGGCAACAGCCGCTCCTTCGCCCTACTCAATCCTTATCGCCGGTGCGCCCATCCGCACATTCTGCATCGATGAGGATCGCAATGCCCTTTATGTATGGCGTATTGTTTCTGAAGAAGGTTTCCATGTATATAATCTGCCCGCTCCTAGCGAATCACTTTCTTTGACAGATTCTAAAGTGAAGATTTCAATGAGCGCAGATCCCGTCAACACCACAGCTAATGAAGGTGTATTCACCACTCAATTGGCTCTTGACAAGGAAACAGGTCGCGTTTACTTCGGTTTCCGTCCTCTTGCCAACGACGACTCCAAACTCGGTCAGGGTATCGTTTACTACGATCCCGACACCAAGAAGTGCGCGCGCTACGGCGAAACTTCTGATGCCATCTACGGCGTCTGCATCAACCCCAACAAGACCAAGCTCTTCTGATGCAGAGTTCATAAACTTTAACACAAAGGAGACATCAGCAATGATGTCTCCTTTGTTATTATTGTCAGACAAGTCGGAATGTAGGTGTGTCATAATACATTTATACGGTAAACGAATATGTCAACCATGTAGGGACGCTTCGTGGAGCGTCCGATAAGCAGCTGATATAATGAGTGTTAACAGCGGACGCTTCACGAAGCGTCCCTACATGGCAAGCAAAATCCAACTGCAAATACTCATTTTGACATACCCACGCTCCTAAATCTCCGACCCCTAAATAATCATACCCTATGAAACAGTTACTAATCCTAACGATCGCCTGCCTGTCGCTGCTGACCGCATGCAAGCCGAGCGAGAAAAACTATCGTCAAGCCTATGAGGCTGCCAAGGCAAAGGAAGATGCCACTCCGCTGGAGGAAACCATTTATGCCAACATCCGCAAGGAGGCACGCAACCAGACGGTCATTTTTGGCAACGATACCATCCCCATGACCACCCAGTATGTCTCTTTCACCACTGAGGCGGGTGGCGATGTCAAGAATTTTCATCGTTACAATATAGTGGTGGCTCAGTTCAAGCAGCTTTTCAATGCAAAAGCCATGTTGCGGCGGACCATCGACGCTGGCTACCCCGATGCTTTTGTGGTTCAGACCCGTGAGCCGCTATACTACGTTGTCGCACGCAGCGTGGTTACTCCTGCCGAAGCCCGCGCAGCCCTCGACTCCGTAGCAGCCGAGAAACGTGTGCCCATGAAAGAGCCGGCGCCGTGGATTCTCCGCACGCCACGATGAGCGTCAGAGAGCTTTTGGTGTTCTCTAAGCTTTCAGAGTTCTCATAGCCCCCGGAGTTGTTGATTCGGATTGCAATTGTGTTACAAACAGATAAAAAAGTTGTGTATCTTTAAGGGTTCGTAAACTTTTTAAACACACCTGCGTTTACAATTCAGAAACTAAGAAACAAACACTGAAACTTTTACTATTCTGACGCATAATACTTACAAAAATGATAACTAAGAAAAGCATCGACTACATCTATCAAAAACACAACACCCGACCCGAATCGCCTGATTGTCTTGACATAATCCTGCTTTTTGAAGGCGCACATCCTTCACACGGCATTGAAATTGACGGTGAAAATCTGATCATCAACTCCATCGCCCAGTGGTCGCCCTTCCATTCAATTCCTCTGTCAAACATCCATGCCATCGTGGACTTTGAGGAAACAGTGGCAGTGGTCCTCCCCACATCAATCGTGTTCCTGAGCAAAGTGAACAACAAAATCAACATCCACCTCAAGGAGGAGAAGCAAGGCCTTGTTGAGCGCATGCGCAACATCCTGTTCAAGAACGCCGCTTTCTAAGCAGTCGTAACAGGCTCATTTTACCGTTAATAGTAAAAAAACTCCACTTTCATTTTTGTAATACATAAATTAATTGTAATTTTACACATTAATTTCATATTGAATGTTTGAATTTATTTCAGACATTCATTTTTTTGGAGGGTGACCTCCTCCTGCCTTGTTTCTAATAAAAAGATATCAGATATGTTCAGAACCAACACCTGCGGAGAGCTCCGCCTGACTGATGCCGGCAAGAAAACCACGCTTGCCGGATGGGTGCAGCGAGTGCGCAAAATGGGTGGCATGACTTTCGTCGACCTCCGCGACCGTTACGGTATTACCCAAGTAGTGTTTAACAATGAAATCGACGCTGACCTCTGCGAGCAGGCGAACAAGCTCGGCAGGGAATATGTCATTCAGGTGACCGGCACCGTTTCAGAACGCTCAAACAAAAACAAGAATATCCCCACCGGAGAAATTGAAATCGTAGCCGACCACCTCCGCGTGCTCAACAGCTCGGAAGTGCCACCGTTCACCATCGAGGATGAGAGCGACGGCGGCGATGACATCCGCATGAAGTACCGCTATCTGGATCTGCGACGCACACCCGTGCGCAAGAATCTTGAACTGCGCCACCGCATGACCATGGAGGTTCGCCGCTACCTCGACTCAAAAGGATTCCTTGAGATAGAAACCCCCATGCTCGTAGGCTCCACCCCTGAAGGCGCCCGCGACTTCGTGGTGCCCTCGCGCATGAATCCCGGTCAGTTCTATGCCCTTCCGCAGTCGCCCCAGACTCTGAAGCAGCTGCTGATGGTGTCAGGCATGGACCGCTATTTCCAGATTGTCAAATGTTTCCGCGACGAGGACCTGCGTGCCGACCGTCAGCCGGAGTTCACCCAGATCGACTGCGAGATGAGCTTCGTGGAGCAGGACGACATCATCAACCTGTTCGAAGGCATGGCTAAACACCTGTTCAAGACCATCCGCGGCATCGAGCTCACCGAGCCGTTCATACGCATGCCTTGGTCCGAAGCAATGAAATACTATGGCTCGGACAAACCGGACCTCCGTTTCGACATGCGCTTCGTGGAGCTGATGGATATCCTCAAAGGCTACGGCTTCTCAGTGTTTGACAATGCGGCATACATAGGCGGTATCTGTGCCAAAGGAGCCGCTTCATACACCCGCAAGCAGATCGACCAGCTCACTGACTTCGTGAAACGTCCGCAGATCGGTGCCAAAGGATTGGTTTACGCACGCGTGGAACCTGACGGCACCGTCAAGTCGTCAGTCGACAAATTCTATTCTCAGGAAGTGCTCCAGCAGATGAAACAGGCATTCAACGCCGAACCGGGCGACCTGATTCTGATTCTCAGCGGCGACGACGCCATGAAAACCCGCAAGCAGCTCAACGAACTGCGTCTGGAGATGGGCACACGTCTGGGTCTGCGCGACAAAAACAAATTCGCATGCCTCTGGGTGGTTGACTTCCCCATGTTCGAGTGGAGCGATGAAGAACAGCGCCTGATGGCTATGCACCACCCGTTCACCCATCCCAAGGATGAGGATATAGCCATGCTTGACACCGACCCGGCAGCCGTTCGCGCCGATGCCTACGACATGGTCATCAACGGCGTGGAAGTGGGCGGTGGCTCAATCCGTATCCACGACAGCCAGCTGCAGGCGAAGATGTTTGAAATCCTCGGCTTCACCCCTGAAAAAGCTCAGGAGCAGTTCGGATTCCTGATGAACGCCTTCAAATTCGGCGCGCCCCCTCACGGCGGTCTTGCCTACGGTCTGGACCGATGGGTGTCGCTGTTCGCCGGTCTTGACAGCATCCGCGACTGCATCGCATTCCCCAAAAACAATTCCGGACGCGATGTGATGCTCGACGCTCCCGCGGCACTGGATCAGAAACAGCTCGACGAGCTTCAGCTCGCACTCGACCTCAAGGATAAATGATGGTTACGGAACGTGACATCATCGACGCACTGGAAGCCGTGGCTCCCCTGAATCTTCAGGAGAACTACGACAACACAGGCATCCAGATAGCCGACTCCTCGCGACCCTGCACCGGAGTGCTGCTCTGCGTCGACCTCACGGAGGAAATACTGGAGGAGGCGCAGCAGAAAGGGTGCAACCTTGTCATAACCCACCATCCGCTGATGTTCCGCCCCGTCAAGTCGCTTCAGCAGCGCAACCGGGTGGAGCAGACTCTCGTAAGCGCCATCCGTCGCGGCATCGACATCTACAGCTGTCACACCTCCATCGACAATGCGCCAGCGGCAGGAGTCTCGCACACCATGGCACGGATGCTCGGACTGCGCGATGTCACCACCCTTGTGCCCGTCAACGCTGACGGTGCCGGCAGCGGAGCCGTGGGCAATCTGCCTGCCACCATGACCTATGCCGAGGTGGTGCAGCTGATAAAGGACACTTTCTGCAGCCCCGTGGCGCGTTGCGCACCAGCCCCTGACGGCAGTCCCGTCAGCCGAATGGCACTCTGCGGCGGTGCCGGTGCCGATTTCATACCTGACGCCATAGCCGCCGGCGCGCAGCTCTATCTCACCTCTGACTGCAAGCATAATCACTTTCTGGACTACACCGACAGCATTTTTCTGGTCGATATAGGGCATTTTGAAAGCGAGCAATGTACAAAACAGATTTTTTATCAGATTATTTCAGAAAAATTTCCTAACTTTGCAGTCTATAAGTCAGAAAAAGAAAAGAATCCCATAACATACTGTTAAAGAATGGCTAAAAACGAAACCCTCTCAGTTGAGGAACGCCTGAAAGCGCTTTATGAGCTGCAGACAATCCTCTCCGAAATTGACCGTATAAAAATCATCCGCGGCGAGCTTCCCATTGAAGTTCAGGACCTTGAGGATGACATCGTGCGTCTGGAAACGCGTATAACCAACTTCAAGAACGAGATTGAGGAACTCCGCAAGAAACTGGTTGCCGAAAAAGCGAAAATCGAAGAAGCACAGTCAAAGATAGCACGTTTCAAAGAACAGCTCGACAACGTGCGCAACAACCGTGAGTTCGACCTTCTCTCAAAGGAAATCGAGTTCCAGACTCTGGAAATCGAACTCTGCGAAAAGCATATCAATGAGTTCGGCAGAGTAATCGAAACCAAAACCCGCGACATCGAAACCACCGAAGCTCAGCTTGAGGATCGCCGTCATATTCTCACCGACAAGAAAAGCGAACTTGACGAAATCGTTTCTGAGACACGTCAGGACGAAGAACGTCTGCGTGAGGAAGCGCTTGCCATCGAGCCCCGTATCGACGAGCGTACGCTCAACGCCTTCAAGCGCATCCGCAAGAATGCCCGCAACGGACTCGGCGTGGTCTACATCCAGCGCGATGCCTGCGGCGGTTGCTTCAACCGTATTCCCCCGCAGAAGCAGCTTGAAATCAAGATGCACAAGAAAATCATCGTTTGCGAATACTGCGGTCGCATCATGATCGACCCCCAGCTCGCCGGTGTGACTGAGGAGAACACTAAGTAATCACGTTCACCTTCCATAACCCACAAAAAGCGGACCCACACACACGGGTCCGCTTTTTTATTATGAAGTGGCGGCATTCCTGCCGCCACAAAAATTTAGCTACTCGGCTGCTTCTAAGGTCTAAGGACTTAAAAATCCCTAAGGTCATTAAACTCCATGGCGGATGAAAAAAGGAGAGGACTCCGGGGCGGGGGCCTCTCCTTAAGTAGAGTTCAATTGGAAATCTGAAATGGATTTTATGAGATTATCTTACAATGATTTTACGGAAGGTGCCATCAGTCATGCGGACAATGTTGAGACCTTTGAAGGGAACGGCTGAACGGATTCCCTGGAGGTTATAATAGGCTTCGATCTCCTGACCTTCAGCAGCTGTCACGCCATCAACTGATTGTGTAGGGTCATTGTAATATTTGCCGGTCTCGGCATTGTAAAGCACTTTTTTGCCACCGAATACGGGGTATGCATCCTCGCCGATTGTCTGACCGAAAGGCTTGCCTAACTTGTAGGCTACCTCGCCGGATGCCATCTGCTCCTCGGTTACAAGGGTGTAGCCGTCAGTAAGGTCACCTGCCACGGTTGTGAAGGCGTTTTCAACCCCTGTCTTGGCACCTGATGAACCAACGCAACCGCCGGCATATCTTGTGCAGTCGATGGCGCCGATGTTGAACACGTTCTTCACGTCAACTCCGGTGTTGGGATGAGAGCCAACTATGCCGCCACAGTTGCTTGTGGCTTTGATGGTTCCGGTGTTATAACAGTTGGCAACCTTAGCTGTGGCATAGCCTATGAATCCCACGATACCGCCGCCGTTGGTGTTAACGCAGGTGACATAGGCATTGTTGGCGCAGGTGTCGATGCTCACATAGTTATGGAGATAACCGGCTACACCGCCTGCATAGGCTTTGGCGCTTACTGAACCGCTTACGGTCAGTCCGGTGATAGTGGTATACTTATCGGCTGAACTGCCTTTGGCATAGCCTACCAGTCCGGCATACTGAGCTGCGGGAGCATTGTAATAAAGACCGTCCACCTTGTGCCCGCAGCCTGTTAGGCTACCGGTGAAGGGCTTGTTTGAAGTGCCTATGGGAGTCCATGCGTAGTCGCCCAAATCAATGTCATCACAGAGGACAGCGTGTAACTCGCCCCCCTTGGTGTTCACCTCGTTGGCAAACCATGCCAGTCCGGCACCGGTGGCAATCTGGTAAATCCCGCTTTCAGCTACAGGCTGCTCCATTGTCTTGCCGTCCCATGCCATGGGAGCATCCTCAAGGTCAACGTTGAACGTCTGTACACCCTCAGCGTCATCGCTAATCACGAAGGTGTGGCGGAAGCACCGGTAGCCGGCTTTTCCTGCGGTGATTGAATATGAGCCGTAAGTACCTGAGTAAGTGCCATCCTCGTTGGCAGCAAGAGGCTTGCCGTTGAACAGTACTTCCATTTCAGAGGGAGTGACGTTGCACTTTATGTCAATGTCAAAATATTTGATTGAGGTGAGGTCGATATGGATATCGGGGATTGCGCCGAAATATGTTTTATGTGCTATTGCGGTGAAGTTGGGTGAACGTCCGGCAACGGGGTCGATGGTGCGGTGGTTTCCTATGGGGTCACCGTAGCCGTTGACCTGAATGACACCGTCGGTCATGTCAATGGATGATTGGGAGTTCACGTCAATATCAGCGGGTATATTAATTGTCACAGCCTGTGCGGATGGGGCTGAGCCGAAGGTGTACTGACCTGAGCCGAGAATCAGAGAGCTGCCGTTAGGCGTGCCGTTATAGGTCACGTATGCTGACATGTTGTAGATACCTGCCAGTTTGTTTGCGGGGTGGAACAGTCCGGAATACTGGATTTTGACAGCATCGCCGGGCTGGAAAATGGCGCTTCCTTCGCGGGTGGCATTTATGATTTCGCGGTGACACATCTTGGCTGTCAGCACCTGATAGGCTGACTTGCCTGCGGCATCAGTCATCTTCACAATCTGGCGACCGTGTTTCAGCAGCAGGGTGTAGGAGCCGTCGTCGTTTTTGGTCACTCCTTCGCCGGAGAATCCGTTGTAGGTTGCCATACGCTCACCGATGGTGGGATAGGCAATGGTGACTTCAGCAACCCCTTCGGGCTTGAAAGTATAAGGATGTCCCTCCTCGGTGTCAAGGTAATAGAAGATGTCATGCTCGGCATCCACATTCAATCCTGCCAGTTTGAGAGTTTCCTTGTTGTAGTTCTGGTTGATAAGCATATTGGGTTTTACGGCTGATTCCCCTTCACCCACAGTGACAACGTAGGCAGCGGTGTTCTCAGGCCAGATGGCACCCCAGAAAGCGTCCCCCATGTAAGGAGACTTGTTTTGGTTGCTGTAATAGTTGAGGTTGATGGCATCGTAAGTCACGAGTACAATGGCGGTACCGTTCCCGACGGCTTTAAGTTCAGCCCATGCCGAACCTTCTTTGCCGGTTACGGTAACAACCTTATCCGAGGGTTTGCCGTCAAGGTCCAGAACGGTGTAGTGGAAATCCGGCTCAATGAAATAGTTGTTGGTGGAGTTGTCAGTAAGCTCCCATGTGCGCATGGCATGAGCTTTGAACAGTTCCCCCTGCTTCATTTCAAGGTGACCGCGGTAGTTGATGTTGACAAAGATGTCGCCGGTTTCGTAACCTTGGTTGGCGGTTACCTCATGGTTGATCTGTGCGGGGTTGCCGTCATAGTCAGCCTCGGTGAAGTTGAGCACCGGACGTTTCTCCGGGTCAGCAGCCATGGTGAAGTAGCCTGCCTGAGTCACCTTGCCGGGAAGCGATGTGCGGTAGTTGTAAATCTGACCCTGTGCAAGGAAATAGGTCAGCTTACGGGTAGAGCCTTCAGTTTTGGTTTCGGTGGGTTCCACCGGGGTGAAATCAACGAAGTGGGAGAACTTCATCCCTAACTGGAAGTAAGCATCAGCTGGAACGGAGATGGTGTAGTTTTCTCCTAAGGGTACGATTCCGGAAATGTTGATGTTGGCGGTTAGGGTACCGGAGCGGTAGAGCGTGGTGAAGCCCTCGTTGCGGTGGGCTTCCGAGGGGACGAAAGCCACATGGTAGCTGTTGCCGTTTAGGGCGAGCAAAGTGTTGCGTCCGGCTGTGGTGCTCTGACCCACGGTTACGGGGATAGAGACCCCTTCGCGGGTGTTTACCTTAACATCAAGGGTATAGTCGCCGTTAGCGGCACTCCAAACGGAGTTGTCGGCATTTTTGTTTGTGGCGTAGACGGTGCAAGTTATCACTTTGAACAGCTGGTCCGGTTCATCGGTGACGTTGAGGTCGATTGTGCCATTGATGGTTTTGCCATCAGTGGCGTAGGCTGTCAGGCGATAGGTGTCGGCAGGCAAGTCAAGGGTGTAGTCGAGGTTCGCGGGGGTTCCAACATCAACCGGTTCTCCGGTGGTAGCGGAAATCAGTGTCATTGTCTTGGAGACGTTGTTCATGGTCACCTTGACAGTGGCGGCATTCATGGAGGCATAGCAGCCTGCCATGGTCAGTAGGGTTAATAGCAGTGATTTGGTTCTCATAATTGTGATTTATTGATGGTTATAGATGAATTTTTTTCCGTTGCTGATGTAAAGCTGTCCCGGCAGTGGGTGTGTCACCCTGATTCCCTGAAGGTTGTAGATTGCAGACGGTGGACAGTGGGTGTCAGTGACCGGTTCCACGCCGTTGAATTCCATGCCGTCAGGGGGCAGGGCAAGGAAATGCGCCGGGTTGATGTAGACCTTATGCTTTCCCAGAAGTTTTCCGTCGGGAGTCCACTGATAGAGGGCACCTGCAGCCGCGAAAGAGCCTGCATCAGTGCCGTAGATATAACCTGTGTAGGGGTTGACGTATATTCCGTAAGGCATACCCATCTTTTGGATGTCGGCGATGACGCTGCCGGGGATATTGTCGCCCACACCTTCCGCGCCGCCTGATTCCATAACCCTGCGGGGGTCGATGGAAACGTAGTTGAAGGTGTATTCGCCGGTGTAGTAGGAGTAGCGTGAGCCTATGGCATAGAAGGAGCCGTCAGCGGCAGTGCAGCTGTAGGTGGCGGCATAGTCCAGCTTCACGAAGCAGTCGCGGTCGTTTAGTCCGGCGATGGCAGCGTCGCAGTCGAGGATGATGGTGGCAGCCGGCACATCATAATAGTCGCCGGGAGAGTTTATGCAGAGATAGCGACCTGACTGCGACAGCTTTCCGTATAGATTTATCTGCCCGGTGTCGATGGTGCGGACGGTGCGCAGGGTGGCGGCATCAAGCACCGTCACTGTGGTTTCATATTCGTGGTCCTCCTGAAAGGCGTAGCCCCCGGTGTTGGCAACGAACAGATAGCCGTTGTAATAGGCTATCCCTTCCGGTTCATAGCCCACTTCCACTGCATCTACCACCTTGAAGGTAGATATGTCGATTTTCGCCACGAACCCTTTGGTGAAATACTTAAATCCGCTGACGGTGGCGCACTCATGCCCGTAGGACGACACATAGACATGGGTGCCGTCCGTGGCGAGCTTGCGGTTGTTGGGCACATCCTCGGTCGCAGCCACCGCTCTGCCGTCAGTGTCGATGAACTGGATTATGTTCGACCAGTTCACGGAGATGGCGATGAGGTTCGGGTTGACTTGGATGATGTCATTGGGAGTATCGCCTAATTTCTGTTTGTTCACGTCGCGGAACCACTGGTTGCTGACAACGGCGTCGTTCACGAAATAAGTGATTTTGCCGTTGTCAGCCTGCCAGTTTCCTTCGTTAAGCAGAATGATCCGCTCCTGCCCGGAGAGGGTCATCCCCGTGAAGCATAGGATACAGAAAAGAAAGAATGTTTTCAGTTTCATAGTTTAAAATGAGTATGTTAGGGATAATTTCACGTTTCTGCCCGGCATGGGGTAGCGGGGGATATGCTCATACTGCACATCGAACAGGTCATTGACCTCGGCGGAAAGCATCCAGTGGCGTAGCTGCCCGGTCAGTTTGATGTCCACATTATTATAAGGTGTGAGCCTGTCTTCCGGATCGGCGTATGACCACATCCGTGAGGATACATAGAGGTTTGACACCGTCAGGCTCAGGAACCGCCACTCGGCTATGGCGGTGACGCCGCATGAAAACGTAGGGGCATAGCAGATGGGCTTATTGTAAGTGTCCTCATCCTCGGGGTCGGTGCGGTTCAGGTCACGCTGCCATGTGAAGGAGGTGAGCAGCGAGAGGCGCCATCGGTTCATTGTCACAGCAGCCGAGAGTGTGGAGTTGAGTCCGCGGCAGAAGGTTTTGCCGTAGTTCATCATGGACCATGTGTAGGTGCCACGTAGCGGCAGACACACAATGCGGTTGTCGATGTGGTTCAGATAGATGTCAGCCTGTGCCGAGAGCAGCCAGTTGGCAGGGGTGAGGTGATATTCCGCCCCTATGTTCCACTGGCGGGTGTATTCGGGCTTGAGGTTACGGTTGCCCGACTGAGTGTAGTAAAGATCGTTGAGGGTGGGAACGCGGAAAATGCACTTGTACCATGCCCGGAGCGAGAGGTCGTTCAGTGTGTAGCCCAATGTGACTGACGGGGTGGTTCGGTTCAGCGGGTCGGCAGCCCCTACATTCAGCGACGTATAGTCCCTGTAATGCTGGTAAAGCACGGAAGCGGCAACGCGGAAGCCGCTGTAGTGAAACTGCATGGCAAGGACAGCCTTTTGGTCGTGGCGGCGTATGGGGGAGAATTTTTTCAGATCCGCGTCGAGCCACGAAGCGCGGAAATCATAGCCCGCGTTCAGCCACAACCACTTGGTGGCGTTCCAGACGTAGGCTGCCGAGGCGTAAGCATCGTTCTGCCAATAGTGGTTGTCGACACGCGCGGTGTTCTGGTTCTCAGGATAGTCCGTGAAATAGCGCAGATATTCATGGGTGTATTTCAGATTGAACTTCACCTGATGGCTGGAGTTGAACCTATGGGTGTAGGAACCCTGCAGGAACATGTCGGTGTCCCATTCACGTCCTATGTTGGTGTATTTGTCAGAGAGACGGCGCACTATGCCGCCTGGGCATCCGCGCTCCGAGCGGTAGAGATAGAAGTGTGAAGCGAAGCCGTTTTTGAACAGAGCTGCCTCGGTGCGGAAAAATTCTATGTCGGAATTGCGGCGGCGTCCCACGGTGTCCTCATATTCCGACTTGTAGCGAAACGGGTAGTCACCTTTGGAGTTGAGATATTCTGCATCGATGAAACCGCTCCATCCGCGCCGGTTGAATTCGGCAGTGGCGCGAGCGCGGTAGGTGTGAAAGGAGCCTGCGGCGGCGAGCACGGAAAGTGAATCGGTCTGCGGGCGGCGTGTCTGCAGATAAACTGTGGCTCCGGAGGCGTATTCTGTCGGGGACTGACACCGGTCGAGCTTGTTGGCGTTGTAAAGCTCCACCGATTCCAGCGTTGAAAGGGAGAATTTGCCTAAGTCTACAGTTCCGTTCTGGGCATTGGTCAGGCGGATGCCGTCGATGTAGACGCCAACATGCTGCGAGCCTAAAGAACGAACATTAATGGTTTTCAGACCACCCAGACCGCCGTAGTCCTTGATCTGCACGCCGGCGAAATATTTCAGGGCGTCGGCGATGGTAGTGGATGACAAAGCGCGGAGATCGGCACCTGCAAGTGTCTGCGCTGTGGCGAGCGGGCGGCGCGTGGCAGTGACATGCACCTCGGTGAGGAGCAGGGTTGAGTCGGCGGTTTCTGAGACAGATGCAGAAACCCCTGTGCTACATGAAAGCGAAATAAGCGCTGCGGCAAATAGCCGCCAAAGCCTGATGGCAGAGCAGTTCATCCACAAAGTTTTTATTCGCCGCACTATTACCACGAGTGCGTTCGGCGCGAAATTATGTTGGCAGGTCTTCTGACTTGTTCCCTTCAGCCATCGCCTTCCCAACCTCCGCTCTCTTGCTCGGTCAGTGGCTGTTTTGATGCTGAAATAATGGAACTTACAGCAGCGGGTCTGTCCGGGATTCTCACCCGGTTCCCTTTTGATTCCGTTTTACCGGAAACCAACGTACTAAAGTTATCGGTGGCAAAGGTAGGAAGAAAATTTTGTATAACCAAAATTTAGTTTTTATTTTTTAGTCCAATGGGACCAATGGGACTAATGGGACCGATGGGACTAATGGGACCAATGGGACTAATGGGACTAATGGGACCAATGGGAAAGGGAGCGACGACCGCTCCTCAGGCAGGAGCCGGAGAGGTTATTTGCAGCCGCAAGCGGTCGGGGCGGAGGACTGAGAATGGAAAAATGACACTGTGGCGAGTTGCAAAAAGGGAAAAAAGCGTCGTGAATGGGTGAGTTATTCAAATGATGGCGAAAAAAGTTGACAAAAAATTATATCAATTAAAAGATTGTTATTATATTTGCCGAACCAAACAACCTAATATTTCTAACATCTAAAGCAATGGATATTAATAATATCATGAGCACCCTGGAAGCCAAGCATCCAGGTGAAAAAGAATACCTCCAAGCAGTGAAGGAGGTTCTTCTTTCAGTTAACGACATCTACAACCAGCACCCTGAGTTCGAAAAGAACAAAATCATCGAACGCATGGTGGAACCTGACCGTATTTTCACATTCCGCGTAACTTGGATCGACGATAAGGGCGAAATCCAGAACAACATCGGCTATCGCGTACAGTTCAACAACGCCATTGGTCCGTACAAGGGCGGTATCCGTTTCCACGCTTCCGTGAACCTCTCAATTCTCAAGTTCCTCGGCTTCGAGCAGACTTTCAAAAACGCGCTGACCACACTCCCCATGGGTGGCGGCAAGGGTGGTTCCGACTTCTCACCCCGTGGCAAATCTGACCGCGAAATCATGCGTTTCTGCCAAGCGTTCATCCTCTGCCTCTGGAAATATCTGGGTCCGGATCGCGACGTTCCCGCAGGTGACATCGGCGTAGGTGGTCGTGAAGTAGGCTACATGTACGGCATGTACAAAAAACTCATGAACGAGTGCACCGGCACATTCACCGGCAAAGGTCTTGACTTCGGCGGTTCACGCATCCGTCCCGAGGCTACCGGCTACGGCGCTCTCTATTTCGTAGAAAACATCCTCGGTCGCATCAACCAGAACATCGCCGGCAAAACTGTGGCTATCTCAGGTTTCGGCAACGTTGCATGGGGCGCAGCCAAGAAGGCTAACGAACTCGGTGCAAAAGTTGTCACCATCTCAGGTCCCGACGGTTATGTTTATGACCCGAACGGCATCAGCGGCGAAAAAGTTGACTACATGCTCGAACTCCGCGCATCAGGCAACGACATCGTGGCTCCCTATGCCGAGAAATTCCCCGGCTCAATTTTCTACGCCGGCAAGAAACCTTGGGAACAGAAAGTTGACATCGCACTCCCCTGCGCTACTCAGAACGAGGTGAACGGCGACGATGCACGTCAGCTCGTTGAAAACGGCGTTCAGCTTGTTGCTGAAGTTTCAAACATGGGTTGTACTCCCGAAGCTATCGACACTTTCATCAATGCCCGCATCATATATGCTCCCGGTAAGGCGGTTAACGCCGGTGGTGTAGCCACCTCAGGTCTGGAAATGACTCAGAACGCCGAGCACCTGCAGTGGACAGCAGAAGAGGTTGACGCCAAACTGCACCAGATCATGAAGGACATTCACGAACAGTGCGTTAAATATGGTGTTGAACCTGACGGTTACCTCAACTACATGAAGGGCGCCAACATCGCCGGCTTCATGAAGGTTGCAACAGCCATGATGGAACAGGGCGTTATCTGATAAAACAGACTCCTGCTGAAATCGGACTTCCACATATATATATATATATATATATAATAAGGAAGTTCCACATAATAAAGAAGGTTTCCCCATGCGGGAAGCCTTCTTTTTTTCTCAGGCTTGCGGAGCGGTCATCTCGGAGCGCTTGCAAAGCAAGAACTCTCCGGCTTCCGCTTGTTAGCCCGGCGAACAAATACTTTATGGCAGTTGCGGATGCCGGAGACATCCGCTCCGGACACACCACGGTGTGCCCCTACAAAAGGTGGCTATGATAATCGCTGTAGCCGCTCCGGAACCAGTGGAACTTGGCTAATTCCCTGTGAGCCGAGCGGTTATAAAATTTCAAATTAATAAAAATTTGAAAATGAAGTTAAATAAAGTTAAATGGGGGGGGGTAAATTAAAAATATACATAAATATTTCTCTATGTCAGAAATAAATTTTAATTTTGCGTTCCGAAATTGCCTAACTGTGGATTTTTTCAAGGGTCAATTGAGTAAACTCTAATTAATTTTAACCAAAAGACACTAATTTATTGAATATTTCCAACATTCAGGGAAGATCCGACAAAATTCAAAACAACTAAAAAATATATAAGATGAAACGGTCCCTAAAGGGTATTTTATGCAGCATTGTTTTCATGGTTTGTGTTATAGGCGCACAAGCGCAGACCCATGCCTTAAAGACTAACCTGCTGAGTGACGCTACGTTGACGCTGAACGGGGCATACGAACTGAAGCTTGCTCCCCGGTGGACGGCTGAGTTCGGAGGGAATCTGAACGCGTGGACCATCGACAGCCACAGCTGGCGTCAGTGGTCGGTGATGCCGGAGGTGCGCTACTGGTTCTGTCAGTCGTTCTCAGGTCATTTCCTCGGTGCGCATCTGCTCGGAGGACAGTATGACTGGGGCAACCTCGACATGGATTTCACTATGCTGGGCACAGACTTCGGCAAACTCAAAGACTATCGTTATCAGGGCTGGATGGTAGGCGCCGGCGTGGCTTACGGCTACTCATGGATTCTGAACCGCCACTGGAACATAGAGGCTGAGATTGGTTTCGGATGGGTCTACACCCGCTATGACCAGTATTACTGCACCAACTGCGCCACCCGTGTCAAGCGCAATGCGCCTCATAACTATGTCGGTCCCACCAAGGCTGCCGTCAATCTTGTCTATACATTCTGAAAGTCTAATTCATCACAATGTCAGCTATGACCAGATTAATATACAGACTACCCGCAGTGATATTCGCTCTGTTAGCCATCGTTGCCGCCGATGCGGCGCAGGTGTCGTTTCATGGAGCGGACGACCTCACTTCGAATCGCGTGGAGGACAACTATGTGCTTTCCATGCAGCTCAATCCGCGCGTGATTAAACCGGGACGCGACCGCGAGATGATAATAACCCCGGTGCTGACCTCGGCTGACGGCAAGGACTCCATTGTCATGCCTACGGTTTATGTGTCAGGTCGTAACCGCTACTTCTCCCACATCCGCAACAACGATCTTCCCGCAGGGGTGACACTGCTTCAGGCAGGCAAGGACGCGCCGCTGGACTACCGTTTTGAGACACCGTGGCTTCCGTGGATGAACCACAGCGACCTGAATTTCCGTTGTCAGACAGGCAATTGCTGCGACACTCCGGTCAACTCCGGCTCGCCGCTGATTGCGCGTCACAACTTCCGACCCCCTTACATGGAGTTCGACCCGATGTATGTGGCTCTGACCGGTGACTCCACCATTGTCATCGAGGCACAGGGCTCGGCATTCGTGGACTTCGTTGTCAACCGCACCGAGCTGAAACCCGACTACCGAGGCAACCGCAAGGAAATCGACAAAATCATCAAGTCCATTGACCTTGTGGCGCAGGACTCCGACGCCATCATAACCCGCATCACCATCAAAGGTTATGCGTCGCCTGAAGGCACCTACGCCAACAACACCCGCCTTGCATTGGGTCGTACGAAAACACTGAGGGATTATGTGACCTCGGACATCAGCAAGCGACATGCCTCGTTCAACCCCGAGGTGATGTTCACCGACTATGAGCCCGAGGACTGGGACGGTTTGATCAAATGGCTGGAGAACAATCAGATAGAGAACGGCGCAGCCATCCTTGAGATTGCCCGCGACAAATCGTTGGAGCCTGACCCGCGCAACAGCAAGATTCAAAGACTCTATCCGCGCCAGTATGCCTACCTGCTAAAGGAGGTTTACCCCGCGCTGCGTCACTCAGACTATACCATCCGCTACAACATCAAGACCACCAATGATGTGGAGCATCTGAAGCAGATGATGGCGACCACACCTGAACGTCTGCGTCCGGTAGACTTCTACATGATTGCCAGAACCTACCCCTTAGGCTCCGAAGAATATATCGATGTGATGATGAAAGCCGCAAAGCAGTATCCCAACGACCCGGAGGCAGCGCTGAACGTGGCTAACATCTATCTGGCTCAGAACGACCTTGACAAAGCCGAGCAGTATCTGGCAAGTGCCGGCAACTCCCCTGAGGCAATCTTCACACGCGCCAACATTGCCGCACGTCGCGGCGACCTGAAACTTGCCAAGTCGCTGCTGAAGGGAGCCGGCGAAAAAGGTATGCCGCAGGCAGCCGAGCTTATCGAGCAGATCGACGCCCTGCTCAACTTCCCGGTGGTAACCTACTTCTAAAGAAAAATCAATAAATAAAATAAATTTATCCATTAATTAATCAATCATTTATGAATCTTAAATCATTATGCAAAGCCATGCTGCTTTGCGGAGCGCTCTCCTTCATGGCAGCATGCTCCAATGAGATTGATGCTCCTGACACCCCCAACAAGGGTCACGGACAGGCAGGTGACGGTGTTTACATGGCACTCGACATCACTCTCCCCAGTTCCAACGGCTCGCGCAGCGAGACTACTGACAATGGTTACGGCGAAAGCACCAACGGAACCGAATTAGGTCAGGACGAAGAAAACAACGTTCAGCAGGTGCTCATCGTTCTCGCCCGTTACAGCGATAACGCGTTCATCTCTTCAGGCGTTGTTTCTTCAAGCAAGCTCACCCCCATCACCAACATCAACGGTTACAAATCAGTAGCTAAGATTGACAAGACTGAAATTTCCGAGTTCTATAACAAATCAAACAGCCGCGAGGTTTCGGTGTTCGTGTTCTGTAACCCCACCAAGGAACTTCTCGACATTGTTGACACAACTCCGCTGCTCGACACCGAGTGGACCAACTCAATCTGCGAACTCAACGTGGGTAACGGTCAGACTGAGAAAAACACCAGCATCTGGGCTGACAACTCATTCCTGATGAGCAACTCGGAAATCGCACAGCGTACGCTCCCCGCAACCATGGAGGAATGGACCAAATACAACACCGAGGCAACTGCATTTGACCTGTCAGGTGTTAACTCAAGCGGTTCTGATACAGAAATCGACAACTCATCGACCCGCGGTCGCGGTTCAGTGAAAGTTGAGCGCGCCGTTGCTCGTTTCGACTTCAAGGATGGTTCGGAACTCGGCAACAACACCTATAATGTTATCTACACCGTTGACGACGCACACAACCAGATTCCTCTGTTCAACGTTCAGCTCAGCCGCATCGGTCTTGCCAACCTGAACAAGAAATTCTACTATCTGCCCCGCGTTTCAGAAAATGGTCAGAACACCGGTGCAAAACTCTGCGGTGCCGAGATTTCAACCAACTATGTGGTTTCGCCCAACGCTGCCGCATTTGACAAACCTGTCACCTCAGGTTTCGACACTTACTTCAACTACCCCTTCTTCACAATTCCCGAAGGTGCTACCGAGCCCACCTACAACTACAACGAGTGGTACTTCAACAACATCTCGGATGTTCTCGGCAGCAAAAAGAATGACAAGAGCAAAGAGTACAAGATCTGGCGCTACATAACAGAGAACACTGTTCCCGCTCAGAACACCAACCAGACCATGTCACGCACCACAATGATCATCTTCAAAGGTAAACTCGTTCCGGATGCAGCCGCTTTCGAATCAACAGACGAGAATACCAAGACTCTGGCAGAACGCATGGGCGACGGTACAGATGCTCATCCCTGCACACTGACCGGTAATCCTGACAAAGACCCCGCTATCTACTACTTCAACAACTCAATCTACTTCGGTTGGGACAATCTGCGCAAGGCAGCCATCGCATCGGCAATCGAGCTGAAGGATAATGTGCCCGTAGTTGACGAAAATGGTCAGCTCGTGAACGTACGCCGTTCAACATCACTCTATCTGGCTGTGTTCGGCGACGGTTGCATGGGTGAATTCACTTGGGGTACCAAAACTTACAATGACTCTCCCGAAGGTATGTCAGTTGACGAAAATTCAGCAAACTACCTCTATGAAGCTTGGCTTGCCAATGACACTGATGAAAAAGCTTACATGGCAATGAAGAACGCCATCACTTCTCAGCTCATCACCATCTACGAGTCAAGCGTTGACCCCGTTCTCGGCGCCGGTTACTACTTCTACTATTACTACAAGAACCGTCACAACGACAACCTCGACAACGGCACAATGGGCACAATGGAGTTCGCAACCGTGCGTAACAACGTTTACAAACTCGCTGTTACCAAAATCGGTGCTCTCGGTCACCCCCGTATCCCCGAAAATGACCCCGACAAACCCACTCCTGACACCCCCGACGAATCAGATGACATCTACATCACCGTCACCTGCCGTGTGCTTCCGTGGATTGTCCGCGTAAACAACATTGTATTCTGATTCCGGTAACTGTTTGAAACAAGACTGTTTATCTAACAATCAAAACAAATCTTGATGTTATTTAAGAAACATCTCATAAACGCGCTTGTCGGCACCGCCCTCGTGGCGGTGCCGGTCACGGCGCTTACTTCCTGCGACTTTATCTATCAGGATCTGGAGGCGTGTCCCACAGGCATGCAGTTGCGTTTTGTCTATGACTATAACATGGAGTTCGCCAATGCGTTTCCCTCGCAGGTGGACTGTCTGTCGCTGCTCATCTATGACGGTGAAGGGCGTTATGTGGAGACACGCACCGTCACCGACCGCGACAAGCTCGGCGACGAAAACTGGCGCATGCACATCGACCTGCCTGTCGGAGACTACACCTTTGTCGCATACGGCGGCATGGCATGCAACGAAAGCTCGTTCAGCTTTGTCACCACACCCACCACAGGCTCGCAACTGACATCGCTCGGCGTCGACCTCGACAAAAATCTGCTCACCTCACCCGTGGGCACACGTCTGCACCCGCTTTTCTACGGGCGCGGAGAGTTCTCGCTCACCGAGAACAAAACTCTGGAAATTCCGGAGGGAACCATTTACATGATGAAGGACACGAACAACGTGCGCATCCTTCTGCAGAACACTGACGGCTCGCCCGTCGACAACCGTGATTTCATCTTTGAAATCACTGACAACAACACTTCATTTGCTTGGAACAACGATCTCAATCCCGCTCCCACAATCACCTATTGCCCGTGGACGCAGGGTCAGGAGACCGCAGGCACCAACGCCGACGGCTCTGCCGTGACGCTGGCTTACGCTGAATTTTCAACCTCACGATTCATCACCGACTCCGACGCCCGGCTGACAATCAAGCGGAAAGACCCCGCACTTGCCGACGGCAAGGAAACCGTGCTCTCCATCCCCTTGGTGGAATATCTGCTGCTGCTCCGCAGTCAGGAATTCGCCTCAATGAGCAAGCAGGAATTTCTGGATCGTGAAAGCCGCTGGGACCTCATCCTCTTCCTCGACGCAAGAACGGGCGGATGGTATCAGGTTCAGATTGTAATCAACGGCTGGATTGTGAGAATCAATAATATCGGTGACCTTCACTACCAAATCTGACCCCCTCTCTTCAAAACAAAAACAAAACGTTACTATCAAATCTGACCCCTCTCTCCCAAAACTAAAACGAAACGTTAAATGACCGGAAAAAAGAACATGACAATGACTGAAGCGGTGCGCCGCCTTGTGTGCCGCCTGCAGGCAGTGACGGCACTGATTGTCGCCACGCTGCCGCTGTGGTCATGCTCTGACGACAATCCGGTCAATCCCCCCGTGCCCCCCACGCATGAGCCTGTGGTTTATCTGACCCTCAAGGTCGATGTTAACGAAGGCTCATCGATGGCGCCTGCCTCGCGAGCCGACGGCACATATTACTTCGAGGAACCTACACGCGATAATGAACGGATGCACGACCTGTTCGTGGTGGTGGTCCGCTCCGAGGACAACACCGTGGAAAGTCGCCGCTTCGTCACCTTCGACAACAATGCCGTTGTCAGCGCCGACAACCTCATTTTCAAACTCACTTCAGGCGACAAGCGCCTGTTTCTCGTGGCTAACAGCAGTTCGCTCCCCTCTGATATAATCGACCTTCTGGAAACCCCCATCGGTTCGGTATTCCCGGAAGATGTTCTCAACGCAGCCACTCTCAGCCGCTACTCCTATCAGCCGTTCTTCACCGGCAATCAGAAAATTCCGATGGCTGAGACCTTCGACCTGACGCTGGAGCCTGACAATTCCGAGGGCGAACCCACCTACTGCTCGGCACGGGTGTTCGTCACCCGTATAGCGGTGAAATACACCTTCATGTGTCCTGAAGAGGTTTCAGGCATAACCGTCAGGCTCGCCGGCGTGGCAACCAAGCAGTATCTGATGCCCAACGAGGTGCAGTATGACCCCGGAAAATATCTCCCCGGCGAAACCATCAACGGCATCACCGGTCGCAACATAATCAATTTCACCGCTCCCTACGACCCGGTCTGTGCCGACTATCAGGTGAAACTGACAGGTCGCTACAAGGTTGACGGCTTAGGCATCGACGGCTTGCCTGACGGCACCTCCACCTATCGCTACGACCCCATCTACCTGATGGAGACCCCCGGCTCGAGCTTCTACCTGTCGGCGCTGTTCGACGAGGGCGCCAAGGATCCCGTAGGCAACGATGTCAGCGGCACATGGTTCGAAAACCGACGGTTGCCCAACCTGCCGTTGCTGCCCCGCAACACCCACGTCATAGTCAATCTGAGCGGCAAAGCCGGACTGGAGTGCAGCGTGGATCTGGTTCCTTACCGCGGATGCGTGCTGCAGCCCTATTTCGGCATACCGCGCGAATGAAAACAGAAACCTAATCAGCGCGAGTGATAACAGAACAAAGCATAACTGAGAAAGAGATAAACGAATCATTATAAAGAAGAATAAATGCTCAACCGCTATATAAAGATATTACTGTTGTTGATTATTCCCTACTGGTTCACGGCGTGTGAGGATGATTTCCCTTACGAGGACCCGTACACTGGCGAGGGAATCGCCAACATCAATGCCACCGTGTCATTCCATCCGCTTGAACCGGCTCTTGAAAGCCGTGCGGCTGGCGATGCCGTGCATAACGTCACCTCGCTCTGGATGGTGTTCTACAAGGTTGACCCTCAGGGAAACGCGAAATTCGACAAAAAGATACTTGTCAGCAGCCTCGACGGCTACAAGATTGACCAGAACGGCAACTCCGCCGAGCCGGGCGATGCAGCCACCGGTCCTAACTTGGGGGCAACGGGCGAGACCACGCCGCACGCCACCTTCTCGCTGACTGACATTGACTTCGGACGTTACAGAATCTATGCCGTGGCAAATGTCCCTGACCTGACCGATGCCGACTGCGCCACCATGGAGACCCTGCGCAACAAATCGTTCACTTGGCAGACCGATGTGGCAAAGAACAATGCCATGTTCGGTTACTTCACCCCCGCTCTGTCGCAGACCTCGAACGGTTTCGAGGCGCCGATTGTCTACATCAACCGCAAGAGCGTCGACCTCCACGCATGGATCAAGCGCCTTGTGTCGAAGGTCACCGTGTCAATCGACCCCACCGGGCTGAAAGAGTCGGTGCGCGTCTACATCAAGTCAATCAGCATCCGCGACATTCCGCGCACCTGCAAGCTCGGCGTGACTAACACTCCCACCGATACGCTCGAACTTATCAAATATGGTGAGGAACTCAAGTATTACACCGCCGAGACAGCCTCTGACGAAGATCGCGCCAAGTGGGGCATGATAGTGTCGAAAGGTTCCGGTGTCAAAGGTGCCGTCAATCACACGGAGAAGGACAAAGCCCTCTACTTTTTCGAAAACATGCAGGGCGACAAGAAAGGGATGGGTTCGGACTACAATAAGGAGCAGCAGATTCCGGAGTTGGGCACACCCATCAATTATCCGTCGGACGGTCCGGACTACAAGGACCGTGTGCTTTGCGGAACCTACGTTGAAGTGGTGGGCTATTACGAGAGCAAGAACTCGGAGAAGGTGACATCAGGTCCTATCCGCTACCGTTTCATGCTCGGAAAAGATGTGACCTACAACTACAATGCCGAGCGAAACTATCACTATAAACTGACGCTGAAACTCCGCGGTTTCGCCAATGAGGCTGACTGGCATATCGCCTACAAGGAATATACCCCGCAGCTCTCAGGACCGAAGGACTACTATATTTCATATCTTTACGGTCAGAGCATCAACTATCCTCTGCGATTCAGTACCGGACATGACACCGAGGCTGACGCGAAGAACTATACGGTGCATGCCGATATCATCGAAAATAACTGGATTCCCTGTGACTCCACCGGCAAGATAGCTCCCAATCCTCCATTTGATAAAAATGATATCTACGGTTTTTCATGGGACAAGGAAGCATATGAAGCCACCGGGCTTGCGGTATCACTCAAGGAGCCCTATTTCGGCTTCCTTTCGCTTACACCCAATGAAGCGGATATTATCGGTGACGGTGTGGACTATAGAAACGGTGTGGGTCTGGAATGGCTGAAAGATTACTACATACAGCATCCCGGAATCAGTCAGCAGGAGTTCAACCTGTCAACCTATCCGTCGAGTTTCGATGCCACTGACAAGTCACTTTCATTCAAGGTGCCGATGTACACACGAAACAAGGAGATGGTGCCGTCGACCGACTTCACAGGTAACAACCCCTACAACTGCTATTACCGTAAGGCGGTGGTGCGTTTCACCCTATGGGACAAGAACGGCAAGCAGGTGTCGTTCAAGAACGAAAAAGGTGACGATGTGATGTACTTCGACACCAACATATTTCAGGTGCCGCGTGTCGACAACCCCAAGGCGATCTACCGCAAGCATGACAGTGCGGCATCGTTCGATGTGGAACTGAAGATTCTGAACGGTGCGGGCGCCACAAACTACACTCCTGTGATTTCCGACGGTCCGTGGCGTGCCTACATTATGGCAAGCACCGAAGATTTCATTGTGCTGTCACGCACCGGACAACCTGATGTCAAAACCAAAGGAAAATATATCACCGGCTCAACCGATGAACCGATTCAGTTCACCTATAAACCGAGTGGCACGATAGACAAGGACAAAACCCGGTGCGGCATCATCAGGATTGAATACAATGACTACACCTGTGTTCACCTGATTTTCGTGCGTCAGGGCTATCATAAGGGTGTCAAACTGGGAAATGCCACATGGAGCTGTTACAATGTTTTTGCTACATCTTACCTTGACACTTATAAATCTTCGGACCCATACGCCCCCTCGAACTTAACCACAGAAGAAGTTCCGGTCATGCTCACCAACAGTCCTCTTTCAATAGGCTCTTATCTCAGACGTTGCCAGTATAATTACTCCATTCCGGAATCGGCAAGTGACACCTACGGCTGGTTAACCCCGATTGGAAGTAAATCAGTAACCAACAGATATATTGACGCAAAAAACAAGGTTCAGACAAAGAGTAATGCGTGGGATTCCATACAGGGTTTCGCATGGTACAGCTATAATGGTTCTGCGCAACGATATACACGTCAATGGACAGACAACTGGAAGGCGCTCAACAACGAGGAGTCAGGCGTGAAATTCAGTGTGCCCACCGTCGAACATTTCAACAGCCTCAAGAATAACTGCAAGTTCGGTTACGGCATAGCCTACGCTGACGGTGCCACTGAAACGGCTGACAATTATGCTGATTCAAACGGATATATCGACCCTGATAACACCGGCGTGGAAAGCCCTAACGGAGTCCGTTCCTGTGTGGTTTACGAAGAAAGCGGCGGACGTAACATCATTTTCCCGCTCAGCAAAATAGGACAAGGTCGGCGTCAGGGTCCCAGTGGCTCAGGTCGATTGACCTACACCGGTCTTACTACTCTCCTTCCAAATAAAAATGACAACGGAGAATGGACTAACGCAGCATATCGTCCGAACTCATATAACATCTACCGTCGACCGGGTGCTGTTTATTGGATAAGAAAGCCGGTGACAAAAAAAGTTAATGGCAAGGAGCAACCTGATTATGCCTCATGGGACATCAACTATTTCACCATTGTGTTCAACCCCTATGACTATGGTAGTCTGTCAGGATGGACCGGTAAGGCAGCAACCATATCAAGTATTAACGAGTGTTCGGATGCACTCCCCATCAAATTGATTTACGCCAACAACGACGGCATTTGATGCCCCGGACGCACCACGGTGCGTCCGCCGTAACAAACAAATCAAATTGCGATGTCAATAACACCCGAATATCCCCAACGTAAATCACCCCGTGCTGACTTCCATGATTATTCGGGAGGCGATTACTTCATCACTATATGCACCCGGGACAAGGGGCACTACTTTGGAAAAATTCAGACAGGGGATATTATACTTACTGAAATAGGAAGGATTGCGGATGCTTTTTTATCTTCATTACATGAACATTACCCATATATAGAAGTACCACTCCATGTGGTAATGCCGAACCACATCCATGCAATCGTTTCCATCTTTGATAAGCCGGGAGTTCCTTCTTTAAGGTCAGCATTATCGGTTGTTATTGGTGGATATAAACAGGCAGTAACAAGATATGCCCAAAGAAACAACATAGAATTCGGTTGGCAAGCCAGATACCATGACCACATAATTCGTGGCTCCCGCGATGGTCTAAAAATCACGGAATACATAAAAAACAATATTGCAAAGTGGGACAGCGATTGCTATAACATTTGATTCGCATTAGAATAACGGACGCACCACGGTGCATCCCTACATGGTTGGCGTTCAATTGGTTGATGTTGTAGGGACGCTTCGTGGAGCGTCCGCAATTGCGGGAGGGTGTGTCAAAATGAGTATTTGCAGTTGGATTTTGCTTGCCATGTAGGGACGCTTTGTGAAGCGTCCGCTGTTAAATTCATTATATCAGCTGCTTATCGGACGCACCACGGTGCGTCCCTACATGGTTGACATACTCGTTTACCGTATAAATTGTATTATGACAATCCTACTATTAGCCCGGAGAACAACGTTTTTATAGGATTGCGGATGCCGGAGACATCCGCTCCGGACGCAGTAACGACAAACGGACGCCCCATGGAGCGTCCGTTTGTCGTTGATGACCGGTGAGGATATTTAATTTTTGGGATTGTGAACTTTCAGGCGGTCGCCGGAAGTGCGGACAATGGAGCGGAAATACTCGGGATTGTCATAACCGCCGAATTTGGGTGTGACGGGCAAACCTTCGGGGGTGTAGAGGAACTTGCCATCGGCTGACTCCTCCTTGATGTTGCCGTCGAGGTGCTTGACGAAAAGGAAGTCACCGAGAGCCTTGTAGCGTGAAGTGGCTTCGGCTGCCCATTTGTCGGCAAGCTGCTGCGAGAGCTGCGCTGCTTTGGTTTTATCCTTCATGTCGGGGTTCTTTTCGAGGGCTTCGACATCGGCGGCAATACCTTTTTCCAGTTCCGACTGCACTTTGCGGATGTCAGGAATCATGCGCGAATAGCGCGGATAGGCGAGGTTGGCAACATAGTTGTTGACCCAGAAGTTTGCGTTCCAGTCGAGGGTGTTGATGTCGCCGTGACCGAGCTGTTCGGGCACCGAAGGTGTGCGGCAGGGGATGGGGAGGTAGACGCAGGTGTTGGCATCGTCGGTGCCGAACCAAAGCAGTCCTTTCAGTGCGTCAGGCATGTTGTCGCGCATCTGCGCCACGAATGAAAAGCCGGTCTGCTGGGTGGCAATGGCGCGTTCATGGCTGTATTCCGCACCGTCGACTTCGAATCCCATGGGGCGGTAGCGGTAAGGGGTATAGAACGGACCTGCGCCGGAGTCCTTAGTCATGTCGAAAGGTGTATCCTCAAAGTGGTCACGCATCATCCATTTGAGGTCGTCGACAGACAGCAGGCGGTCAGGCTTGACCCACAGGGGCATGGGCTCGCCTTCAGCCTCATTGATCCACGGCAGATAAGCTGCAGCGTCAGGAGTGAATTTGTTGAAGTAGCTCCACACGCGGGCGTCGCAGCCACGCAGGGCGCCGAAGTCAGTGACGGCGTAGGCTTTGGAGAAGTCGAAATCCTCATCGGCACCGTTGAAATAGCCCTTCTGACGCGCGAAATCAATGACATCGGGCGAATAGAGGGTCTCAGGGTCGTTGAGGGGGAAGCGGTGGATGCGAGCATGGTTGGCATGACCGGAGATGTAGCCGTCAGGGACACGACGGGCTACCCAGACGGCACCTTTGTCATCCTTGCCTTTGCCTACCATTTCCATGACCCACACCTCGTCAGGGTCAGCGATGGAGAATGATTCGCCTTCGCTGGCATAGCCATATTCCTTGACAAGGTCAGTCATTACCTTGACAGCCTCGCGGGCAGTGCGGGCGCGCTGCAGGGTGATGTAGATCAGCGAGCCGTAGTCGATCATGCCTGAGCCAGCCAGTTCATGCTTTCCGCCCCAAGTGCTTTCGCCTATGGTCAGCCCGTGCTCGTTCATGTTGCCGATAGTGGCATAGGTGTGGGGCACTTCGGGAATCTCGCCGAGCAGGCGGTGAGTGTCCCAGTCGATGACCTGCCGCATGGCGCCTTTGGGATGGTCGGCGGCAGGCTGGTTATAGAGTTCGCCGTAGAGGTTGTGGGAGTCGGCGGCATAGGTTATCAGATTGCCGGTGCCGGGGGTGCAAGCCCCTTTGGTTGCGATGAGGCTGGTGCATGCCAGCGCGGGCGCAATAGCGATGGCGACAGAGCAAATGACTGTCAAACAGTGTTTTATCATTTCTTTATGTTCTTTTTGAAGTCAGGGACGCGAAATTGTTTGCCGTTATTCCTGACGATTGATTCATAATAGTTCTTGCTGATATTTGAGGAAGCCGGGTTGACCGGTTTGCCATAAGGGGTGGTGATGAAATTGCCGTTTTCATCCTGTTTCTTCACTGACTGGTCAAGATATTTCACCAGCAGGAAGTCGCCGAGTTTCTTGTAGCCGGCGGTGACTTTTTCCGCCCATATCTCAAGGAGGTCATCGGTGATGAGGCGGCGTATTTCGGGGTCATCGAAATCCGGTGCCTGTTCGCAGACTACCGCCACATCCACGGCTATGGAGTCCTCGAACGCCTTCTGGACGGCGCGGATGTCAGGCATCATGTCGTTATAGCGGTTATAAGCCTGATTGGCGACATAGTTGTTGACCCAGAAGTTAGAGTCCCACGACAGGTCGTAGAGCGAGCCGTTGTCGCCGCTGAGCTGCCGTGGTACCTTGGTTACGGAGCAGAACACGGGCAGATAGACGCAGGTGTTGGCATCGTCGGTGCCGAACCACATCAGCCCGCGGAGAAAGTCGGGACGCGAGGCGTTCATTTCAGCCACCAGCGAGAAACCGGTCTGCTGGGTGGAAATGGGTCGGTCGTGGGTGTAGTGCTTGCCGTCGTAGTCCCATGTGAGCGGACGCGGACGGTAGGGGGAGTCGTAGTATCCGGCTCCGGCATCCTGAGTCATGTCGAGCGGAGTGCCCTCATAGTGGTCGCGCATCATCCACTTCATGTCAGTGGCGTCGATCTTGCGGTTAGGCTTCACGAAAAGCGGCAGTGGCTCACCCTTCCCCTCGAGAATCCACGGCAGATAGCGCTCCATGCCGTCGGCATACTTGTTGAAATAGCTCCACACGCGCCCGTCGCAGCCGCGTAGCTTGGTGTAGTTGTCGTAGTCCTGATAAGCCAGCGAGAAGCTGAAATCCTTGTCATCGCCTTTGAAATAACCCTTTTTCCGGGCGAACTCAATGACGTCAGGCGAGTAAAGGCAGCTCTCCGGGTCGTCGAGCGGGAACTGATGTATGCGCGGGTTGTTGGCATGTCCGCTGATGCAGTCGTCAGGTATGCGGCGAGCCACCCACACGAACCCTTTCTCATCCTTTCCTTTGCCGATGAGTTCCATTACCCATGCCTCGTCAGCGTCAGCGATGGTGAACGACTCGCCGGTGCCGGCATAGCCGTGTTCGTTTATGATTTCGTCAATGACTTTGATTGCCTCGCGGGCAGTGGCGGCACGTTGCAGGGCAATGAAGATTGCGGAGCCGTAGTCAATTATGCCGTTAGGTTCGGCAAGTTCCTGCCGTCCGCCCCAAGTGCTTTCCACAATGGTCAGCCCTTTCTCGTTCATGTTGCCGATGGTGGAGTAGGTGTGGGGCACCTCGGGAATCTCGCCCATGGGCTCCCAAGTGCTCCAATTGTTTATCTGCCGCATGTCACCGCGACGGTGATCGCCGGCAGGCTGAAAATCGAGGAAGCCGTAGCGGACGTAGGAGTCGGCGGCATAGGTTGCGATTACGCTGCTGTCAGCCGAGGCTGCTTTGCCCACGATAAGGCTGGTGCATGGAGCGGCATTGAAGCCGGCTGCGGAGGCTGCGAACAGCAGGGCTGATGTGATAAAACGGTTCAGATTCATGTTGGTTAACAGTTATGTTTCATGCCGGTACTGCCGATGAATGTTGTTTCTTACCGAAAAAGCGGTCGATGATTAGGGCAATGGCGCCGTCGCAGGTGACGTTGCATGCTGTTCCGAAGCTGTCCATGGCAATGTAGAGGGCTATCATCAGCGCATTGTCAGCCTCGGAAAAGCCCAGTATCGACGACAGCACGCCGAGGGCTGCCATAATGGCTCCGCCGGGCACGCCGGGTGCAGCCACCATGGTGATTGCGAGCATGGAAATGAAGTAGAGTATAGTGGGGAAGTCAACTGTGGTGCCCTGCATTATCATCAGTGCCATGGCGCAAGCCACAATCTTCAGTGCCGAGCCTGACAGGTGGATGGTGGCGCAGAGCGGAATGACAAAGCCTGCCACATCGGGGTTTACCCCGGTGCGGATGGAGTTTTTCAATGTCACCGGAATGGTCGCTGCCGAGGACTGTGTGCCCAGCGCGGTGAAATATGCCGGCATCATGGTCCAGAGCAGCCGGAACGGGTTGTGGGAGTGGCGTGAGAAGAACGCTGCCACGCAGTACATAGCCACCATCAGACCTATGTGGAGCACGAAAATCACTCCGATAATTTTGGCGAATGTCACCAGTACCACTGCCACCTGACCTGCCACGGTCATGTTGAGGAATATGCCGAAAATGTAGAGCGGAAGCAGCGGGATGATGGCATTCTTGATTACCATCATAATGATTGAGCGCAGGTCATCGAGCCACAGTCGCATGGCATCGGTTTTCAGGGCTGACGCACCCAGTCCGAGGATGAACGAGAGCACCAGCGCCGAAGTGACATCCATCAGTGGAGGCATCGGCACGGTGAGGTAGGGTTTGAGTGCCTCGCCTGCGGCTTGCTCCACTGCCTGAAGCTGTCCCGGCGAAATCATCGAGGGGAACAGGGTGATGCCGGTGAAATAGGAGAGCAGTCCGGAGCAGACGGTTGCAAAATAGGCTATCAGGGCGGTAGCCACGAGCATTTTGCCGGCGCCGTTGCCAATGTCAGCGATGGCAGGAGCCACCAGCGCCAGTATCAGCACCGGAATGACGAAGCCCAAGAACTGGCTGAAAATGGCGTTGAAAGTGAGGAAAATGCGTGTCAGCCAGTCAGGCGACACAAATCCGGCTGCTATGCCAAGCAGCATGGCGATGATGATGCAGGGGAGCAGCCCCGGTTTTCGCAGTTTTATCATTGTGGTGGTTATGGTTGGTCTTTTTTGATGTCGGTTCTGTCCAGATGCACATCCATCTGCGGGAAGGGGAAGTGGATGTTGTTTTTCGGCAGTTCGTTGTAGAATTTCTCGTTGTATTCGTAGAACACTGCCCAGAAGTTCTTTGTCTGGACCCATGCGCGCACTTTGATGATGACGGCTGAGTCAGCGAGCTCGTTGACCACCACCGAGAACCGCGCCTGTGTTTTCGGCACGAGCTGACGTATTTTCTCCTCGCGGCGGTGTTTCCATTTCTCAATCGCTGCCTCGCGTTTTTTCTTTGATGAGCTGAACAGCCTCACCAGCCAGTTGCGGCTCTCAGGCTGCTCGGCAGTCTCATTCTCCTCGGCTACGGTGTTCTCCTCGCTGTCGTCAGTGGAGGTGCTTTCCGGCTCCACATGATCCTCAAGGAATCCCTTTACCACGCGGGGGTCCTGTTCAAGCAGATTTTCAATTGTCCGGCGGGCATCCTCCACGCTATCGGAGTAAGAGATTGAAATCTCCCAGCTGACGCGGCGGAACTTCTCGCGCGACCAGTTGTTGATGCTCGAGGTGGAGAGCGGACCGTTGGGGATTATGATGGATTTGTTGTCGAATGTGTTGATGAGGGTGTGGAAAATCTGGATTTCCTTCACGGTTCCGGCATATCCCAACGCTTCGATGTAGTCGCCCACCTTGTAAGGTTTGAGGAAGAGGATGAGTACACCGCCGGCGAAATTCTGAAGGGTTCCGGAGAGTGCCATACCCACGGCGACACCTGCCGAGGCGAACAGCGCGAGGAACGAGCTTGTTTCAATGCCGAGGATGCCTATGCAAGTCACTAACAGCACGAAGTAGAGCACAATCCTGACAAACGAGAGGATGAACGACGCCAGCGAGCGGTCGACATTGCGGCGGAACAGTATCAGCGACAGGAAGTTGTAGATGCGGTCGATGATGAACTTGCCGACGGCGAACACCACCACTGCAATGCAGAGGTTGATGCCGAACTGCACGGCTCCGGCTGCAAGTTTTGACAGGAGCTGCTCTATTGACAGGGCTTTGAACTGTTGTATTTCAGCTTCGGGAAGCAGGGTGGGGGTTTGCTCAAGGAGCGGATTCAGGAAACGTGATAGCATCAGGGTAGGGGTTGATGACATGCCACATCATTATACCAGTCGAGCCGGTTGTAGTTGCGCATGGTGTTGTCAGATTTGGAATTCTGGATGTATGTGGTCAGACCGCAGTGGGTCTTGACGGGAATTGCTCCGGTGATGTAGGGTGTGGCAGCCTGATAGAGTACGGTGCGGTTCATGACGCTTTTCCAGTTTTCGAACAGCTCGGGCTGTGAGGCTGTCTGCTCCACGAACTGAGTCAGGTCAGAGTAGTAGTTATATCCGCCGGTGAAGCTCTGCGGTTCAAAATTCTTGGGGAACGAGCCTGACCGGTAGATGGCGTCGGTGGCGCGTGCAAGCTCCTCCATCATAGGCAGATAAATCACTGACATGGTGCACCATGAGTTGCCGCGTTGATCGTTGAACGGCGCGTAGATGTTAAAGGTGTTGCGTGCGGCGCCTATAAGGTCGGGCTGCGGACTGGTCAGCAGACCCATGTTCAGCGAGTAATCCATACCTTTGGCAGGGAGTTCGGCAGCTGACGCCACGAAGTAGTCGGCGCAGTCGCGTAGCTGATAAGCCACCTCCACACATGCCATGTTGCAGCAGTCGGCATAGATGAAGCTGAAGCCCATGGGTTTGATGGTCTCAGCCAGAGTGGTTATGTTCATGTAGCGCCCGTTGTCGATGCCGAAAGAGCGCTGACGCGATTCGGTGATGCCGTTTTCGAGCCATCCGCTGGCGTGGCTCCACAGCACCAGACCGTAGTCGGCAGCCGGTGCGAGGCGGCGTGTGTCATCGAGCACACGGCTCATACGCTCCTGCGAAACGGAGAGTTTGCCGTCAGTGTACTCCACCAGTGTTCTGAACTCGCCGTCGGCAGTCAGTTCCAAGAGCGAAGCCTCGCCGTTATAGGGGTGATGGTAAACCAGCCATCGGGCGTTTCCGAGCTGACCGCGGAGTGCGGCAGTCCTCATTTCCGATAGGTCGCTTTTATCGTAGTCGCAGAGCCCCAGCGAGTTGTTCGCAGCCATATAGACGAGCACCGTGCGCACCGGAAGGGTGTCGACAGGTTCATCGTCATGGCTTGAGCAAGCCGTGGGGAGCAGTGCTAAAATCATGCAAAATGTTATCAGTAGTGTCTTTTTCATAATTACAAAGTTACGAAAAAACCGCCACATTACGCGCAGCGCGATGCTATTTTTAACAATGATTTATAAAAAAATCCGTCATTTATTACTAAATTTGCAGAACCAACCTCTAAAACAGTTAAGATTATGAACGAGGAATTGAAAAAAGCGATAGGCGACGACATCGACGGGCTGAAAAGCTATGAATATCTTGCCAACCACATCGACTCAGCCCATGAGGTGATCGGTGACATCATCGACAATATCAGGCGTGTGGACATGACCGGACAGTTCGTGGTCAGCACTGCCCGCTATCTCCATGCCATCGACGCGGAGCGGTTTGCTGCCGAAATTGACACTCTGGTGGAGCTCGCCATAGAAAAAGACCGCGAACACCGCTACTTAGGCGATCTGTTGGCAGGAATATGGGGTGAGGACTATGCAGCCCGCGCCGAGGAGCTATCGGCGGCTGACGATAACTTCCGCCGTGTTTACAAACGTGTGTTCCCCCGCGGATTCTGACCCGTAAAAATGAAAAAACAGAGTTTATGATACGCAATTTACTTATAACTTTTCTGGCATGCGTGATGATGTCATGCAGCCAGAGCAATGCCAACAACAAGAATATGACAGACGACAAACAACCTGCTGCAGCTGCCTCGACAGCTGATGCAATAGTGGACATCAAAACCACCGCCGGCGACATCAAGGTGCGCCTTTTCGGCGATACTCCTCTCCACCGCGATAATTTCCTCAAACTGGTAAACGAGGGATATTACGACGGGGTGCTCTTCCACCGTGTCATCAAGGATTTCATGATTCAGACCGGTGACCCCGACTCGAAGAGTGCCGCACCCGGACAGATGCTCGGCTCAGGCAATCCCGGCTATACGGTGGAGGCTGAGATAAACTATCCGCGCCACTACCATGTGAAAGGTGCATTGGCAGCCGCCCGCACCGGCGATCAGGTTAATCCGGAACGCCGCTCGTCAGGCTCGCAGTTCTACATTGTCACCGGACAGACCTACAACGACTCCACCCTCAACCAGATGGAGCGCTCGATGCAACAGCAGCAGAAGCAGGCTGTGTTCAACAAAAAGGCTGAGGCTTACCGCGAGAAAATCATGGAGATGCGCCGCAACCGCGATCAGGCAGGACTGATGGCGCTGCAGGAGAAGCTGATTGCCGAAACCGAGGCTGAGACAAAGGCTAATCCCATGACCATTCCTGCCGATGTGCGTCAGGCTTATAAAGAAAAAGGTGGCACACCCCATCTCGACGGTGCCTACACCGTGTTCGGTGAGGTTATCAGCGGCATGGATGTTGTGGATAAAATCCAAGCTGCGGAAACCGACCGCGCCGACCGTCCCAAAGAAGATATAAAGATCATTTCCGTCACCGTAGAGAAGTGAAAATTTCGCGTCACACACTATCCAACGGACTGCGCATTGTCCACCACCACGACCCTTCGACGGCGATGGTGGCGGTCAACGTGCTCTATGACGTGGGAGCGCGTGACGAGAATCCTGAACACACCGGTCTGGCGCATCTGTTCGAGCATCTGATGTTCGGCGGCAGCGTCAACGTGGACGATTTCGACGGCGAGCTGCAGCGTGCCGGCGGTCAGAGCAACGCATGGACCGGCAATGACTTCACCAATTTCTACGATATTCTGCCGGCGCATAACATAGAAACCGCGCTGCGGCTGGAAAGCGACCGCATGCTCATGCCGAAACTCGGCGATGAAGCCCTTGAAGTGCAGCGCTCCGTGGTGCTTGAGGAGTTTAAGCAAACCTGCACCAACCGCCCGTACGGCAGATTCAGCCACCACCTGCGCAAACTGATGTACACCCGTCACCCCTACCGCTGGCCCGTGATAGGACTGACCCCGGAGCATATCCGCGATGTGTCGCGACAGCAGGTGCAGCAGTTCTTCGAACGTCATTACTCACCTGACAGAGCCATACTTGGCGTGTCAGGCAACATCGCTCCCGACAGGCTTTTCAGTCTGACCGAGAAATGGTTCGGCGACATTCCGGTGCGTGACACCGATCGGCGTGACCTGCCTGCCGAACCGCTCCAGACAGCTCCGCGCAGCGCTGAGGTCAACGAATCGCTCCCCGCGCCACTGCTGTGCATGGCTTACCCCATGGACCGCTACGGCACGGATGGCTATATTGCAGCCGACCTGCTGACCGATATACTCTCAGCCGGCACTTCATCGCGGTTCTACCGCCGTTTGTTTCTCGGCACGGAGCTGTTCGCCGAAGTCGATGCCTCAATCAGTGGCTCGGAGGATGCCGGCTACCTGATGATAACGGCGGTGCTTAATCCCGGAGTCACGGTTGATCGGGCAGAAAATGCCATAGCCGGCGAGATTGACCGTCTGCTTGCCGCCGGGGTGACACCGCATGAACTGGAGCGCGCCAAAAACAAGTCGGAAAGCACCCGCACCTTCTCGCTGCTCAAATCGCCTGCGCGCGCGCAAGAAATAGCCATGGCGGAATATCACGGCGAGACCACCGAACAGCTCAATCAGCGCTACCGGGCAATCAGCGTGGAGCAGGTCAATGACACTGCCCGCCGGATTATCTCGCCCGAAAAATGTAACAAATTGATTTATACCTAATTGATAATCATGAGTCGCACTGCCCGCACATCGTTTGTTTTGTTTGCCACACTGCTGATAGCTTTGCTGGCAGGGGGGTGCTCCATGAAAAAAAATACTGCCGCATCGCGCAACTACTCCGCGTTCATAACCCGTTACAACATTTACTATAACGGCGACAAGCACTATAAGGAAACGTTGCAGGAGATGGAAAAGAACTATGAGGATGACTACACCCGGCTCCTCTACGCTCACCCGGCTGATGCGCGCGAGAATCCTAAGGCACCGCAGCCGCAGGGCGACTTCACCCGCTCAATAGAAAAGGCTCAGAAAGCCATACAGCTCCGCTCAATAAAAAAACGCCCTGCCCGCAAGCCGGGGAAGTCGCAGAGCGCCGAATACAAGGCATGGCTCAAACGCGATGAGTACAACCCGTTCATTCACAACGCTTGGATGATGATGGGGCGCAGCCAGTACATGAACGGTGACTTTTTGGGGGCTGCATCCACCTTTTTCTATGTCAGCAAGCATTTCACATGGCTGCCTCAGACGGTTACCGAAGCAAAACTGTGGCAGGCTCGCAGCTATTGCTCCATGGACTGGCTGTTCGAGACCGAGGCGATAGTGAGCCGCATAAAGCCTGACGAACTGACAAACAACACACTGAAGGAACTTTACAACGTCACCTACGGCGACTTTTATGTCAAGTCGGGAAAATATGCCGAGGCTGTGCCATATCTCCACGAGGCAGCACGGCTGAGTTCAGGCACTCAGCAAACGCGCCTCTACTTTCTGTTGGGGCAGGCGTTGAGCCGCTCCGGCGACCGTAAAGGGGCATACGAGGCTTACAAAAAGGCAGGTAGCTCAAACTCCGCATCTTACCGCACCAAGTTCAACGCCCGAATCAAGCAGAGCGAGGTGTTCGACGGCACCGACATAAAGAAGGAGGTTGACGCACTGCGCCGCATGACCCGCTACGGACGTAATAAGGAGTATCTGGACCAGATATATTACGCCATCGGCAACCTCTACCTTTCGCGCCGCGACACCGCTCAGGCTATCGCCAACTATGAGCTGGCAGTGGAGAAATCGACCCGCAGCGGAATCGACAAGGCTATGGCGCAGCTGACGCTGGGCGGACTTTATTTTGACCGTCATCAGTATGAGAAAGCGCAGCCCTGCTATGCCGAGGCTGTTGCTCAGATTCCTGATGATTACCCTGACTACAAACTCATCAAGCGCCGGTCAGATGTGCTCGACGAGCTTGCCATCTACTCGCAGAACGTGACCCTTCAGGACTCGCTGCTGCGACTGTCGCAACTGCCGCTCGAAGAGCAGGAGAAAATCATCCGCAAGATAATCAAGGAGTTGGAGGAGAAGGAGAAAAAAGAGGCAGAGGAAGCACGCCGTGAGGAATATCTGGCGAATCAGGCAGCCGCAGGCACAGGTCTGCAGAACAGCTCCTCGGCATCGGCACCCAACAGCTTCGTGCTGAACTCCGATAACTCATGGTATTTCTACAATGCTGCCACCCGCAACGCCGGCAAGACCGAGTTCCAGCGCCGTTGGGGCAGCAGAAAGCTTGAAGATAACTGGCGACGGCGCAACAAGTCGTCGTTCGACATGTCAGACTTCGAGTCGGGAGGCGAAGAGGAAGAGTCGGAATCCGGCGAGGATATATCGCAGCCTAACGACACACTTTCGCCCGAGGAGCGTAAGCGCCAGTCTGAACTGGAGGCGAACGAAAATGACCCCCACAAGGTTGAATATTATCTGAAACAGATACCCAAAACCGAGGTGGAGCGTGCAACTGCCAACGAGGTCATTCAGGAAGGACTCTACAACATGGGTGTCATCCTGAAGGACAAACTGGAGGATTTCCCGGCTGCCATAACCGAGTTTGACAGGCTGCTGTCACGCTACCCTGACAATGTCTACCGGCTGGATGTCTACTATAACCTCTATCTGATGTATGTCCGCTCCGGAAACACAGCCATGGCTGAGCACTACCGAAAGCTCATTGTAGACCAGTTCCCTGAAAGCCTCTATGGTCAGGCTATGCGTGACCCCGACTACATTGAGAACCTGAAGGTGATGGAGCAGCGTCAGGAGCAGCTCTACGAGCAGGCTTACGAGGATTATCTTGCCAACCGCAACGAAGAGGTCCACAAGGCATACGCAACCATGTCGGAGCTTTATCCAACCAGCGAACTGATGCCGAAATTCATGTTCCTCGATGCGCTGGCATACGTCACGGAGAACCGACCGGATGAGTTCCGCGAGCGTCTGAAACTGATGCTTGAACGCTATCCCGAAACTGACATGACCCCGATTGCCTCGAACTATCTGCGCGAACTGGCTCGCGGACGCAAGCTGCAGAGCGGTGCCGTCAACTCGCGCGGCATGCTGTGGGATATCCGTCTGGGCAACGATTCCGTAATGTCGACTGATGAACTGTCGTTCGACCTGAATCCGGAAACCGAGCAATACTACGTTCTGCTGTTCCCCACTGACCGTGTCAATGCCAACGAACTGCTGTTCAGCGTGGCGCGGCACAACTTCACCTCGTTCGCCATAAAGGACTTCGATCTGGAGCAGATGAATTTCGGACGGTTAGGGCTGCTGATAGTCAAAGGGTTCGACAACCTGAATCAGCTCAACGCCTACAAAAAGGTGATGGCTGACAGCGAGTCGTGGCAGATGCCCCGCGGTGTGCAACCGGTGATCATCAGCAAGGATGACTTTGAAAAACTTATTCGCGAAGGTCGCTCGTTCGATGACTATTTCCGCTATGCCGAGGATAAACTCTACGACGCGGTGGAGGAGAGCGTGATTGACTTCGAGGATGAGCAGCCTGCCCCTGTAGAAGTTATCGAGGAACCTGCACAAGAAAAAGAACCTGAGGCTGAACAGCCTGTCAGGAGCGTACGCCCCGCGGCACCGGATGTTACGGTAAAGGCTGACTCCACGGTGACTGCCCCCAAATCTGAACTGCAACCCGTGGCACCGCCTAAACAGGATGCGCCTAAATCTGAACTGCAACCCGTGGCGCCGCCGAAACAGGCAGTTCCGGCTCCTGTCGCCAAGCCTGTGGTTCCGGCACCTGCACCCAAGCCCAAGCAGCAGCCTCAGACAATCCTGCCCTATTATCCTCCCGGCTCGGAGGGTGATGATGATGACCTTCTTTAACCTTATTTGATTATGAACAACAAAACCATACTTTGGGCTGATGACGAGATAGACCTTCTCAAGCCGCACATTCTCTTTCTAAAGCAGAAAGGCTATGACGTGGTGACTGCCAACAACGGTCATGACGCCATAGAGATTGCCGGCGAGATTCACCCTGACCTCATCATCCTCGATGAGAATATGCCCGGTCTGACCGGACTGGAGACGCTTGCCCGCATCAAACAGATTCTGCCCGCTACGCCGGTGATAATGATCACCAAGAGCGAGGAGGAGAACATCATGGATCAGGCTGTGGGCAACAAGATTTCAGACTATCTCATCAAGCCGGTGAACCCTAACCAGATTCTCATATCCATCAAGAAGCATCTGCACTCCGCAAGTCTTGTGTCGGAGAAAGCCACACGCGACTATCGCGAGGAGTTCAGCCGCATATCATCGTCGATTGCCCTGTGCGAGACTGTCGATGACTGGATGGCGCTTTACCGCCGTCTGGTTTTCTGGGAACTGGAGCTGTCGGCTACCGACACCAATATGGACGAGATGCTTGAAATGCAGAAAACGGAGGCTGACAGCGAGTTCTACAAGTTTGTCAAGCGCAACTACGAGCAGTGGGTGAACAATCCGGAGCGCGATTTCATCATGAGCCCTGACATTTTCAAGAAAAGGCTCTTTCCGCTACTCGATGCCGGCGAGAAAATCTTCTTTATCCTCATTGACAATTTCCGTCTGGACCAGTGGGCAGTGATCAAACCGCTGTTGAGCGAATTGTTCACCGTTGACGAGGAACTTTACTGCTCCATTCTCCCCACTGCCACGCAATATGCCCGCAACGCCATCTTCTCCGGACTGATGCCTGAGCGCATCGCAGCCATGTTCCCTGACCTGTGGGTCGACGAGGATGCCGAGGAGGGTAAGAACCTGAATGAATCACCGCTGATTTCGACTCATTTCGAACGCTATCGCCGCAAGTGCAAGTTCTCATATAATAAGATTAATGACTCAGCCGCCGGAGAGAAACTGTTGCGTGAGTTCTCTAATCTGGAGACAAACAACCTCAATGTGGTTGTGCTGAACTTCATTGACATGCTCTCGCATGCCCGCACGGAGTCGCGCATGATCCGCGAGCTGGCGCAGTCCAATGCCGCCTACCGCTCCATCACCGAGTCGTGGTTCCGCCATTCGGCAGCCTACGACCTGTTCAAAGCGATTGCAGCCAAAGGCTATCGCGTGATTCTCACCACCGACCACGGCACCATCCGCGTCACCAATCCCATAAAGGTGGTAGGCGACAAGAACACAAACACGGCGCTACGCTACAAGGTGGGCAAGAGCCTGACCTACAACAACCGTCAGGTTTACGAAATCAAGACTCCGATGCGCTACGGTCTGCCGTCGCCCAACGTGTCGTCGACATATATTTTCGCCGGTAACCGCGACTTCTTCGCCTATCCCAACAACTACAATTATTACGTCCAATATTACACCGACACCTTCCAGCACGGCGGCATATCCATGGAGGAGATGCTCGTGCCGCTGGTGACCTTAAAAGCGAAATAAAATGAAGAAAGAAATAAAAATAGGTTCACTCGCTGACCTCCCGGCAGCCGCCACTGAGTTTGTCAGGCTGATGGGCGACAACACCATCTTCGCCTTCTATGGCGAGATGGGCGCCGGCAAGACAACTTTCATCAATGCGCTCTCCCACGCCTTGGGCGTAGAGGAGGATGTGACCAACTCCCCGTCGTTTTCCATCATCAACGAATATCGCTCTGACACCACAGCGGAGCTGATCTATCATTTCGACCTCTATCGCTTGGAGAATATCGAGGAGGCGTTTGACATCGGCGTGGAGGATTATTTCGATTCCGGCGCGGTGTGTCTGCTTGAATGGTCTGAACGGATAGAGGATATCCTTCCTGACGACACAGTCAGAGTCTACCTCGCCATCAATGATGACCTTTCACGAACAATCACTCTGGAAATCCCTGACAATGAAGATAATTGAACTTGCACAGACGCCGTCGACCAACAGCTGGCTCACCGATAATGCCGATTCGCTCCCCACTGACACCGTGGTGGTGTCGCATGACCAGACTGCCGGACGCGGACAGCGGGGAAACTCTTGGGAGGCGGAGCCGGGTAAAAACCTCACGTTCTCCATTCTGCTGCGTCCCGATTTTGTGAAGGCTTCGGAGCAGTTCTTCATCTCGCGCGCCGTATCGGTGGGAATTGTCCGTGTGCTTGAGCGGTTTGTTCACGGCTCGGAGGAGGCAGCAATCAAATGGCCCAATGACATTTATGTAGGCTCGCAGAAAATTGCCGGAATACTCATTGAAAACTCTCTGATGGGTGAGCATATCGAACGCTCGATTGTTGGAATTGGGTTGAATGTCAATCAGTTACAATTTTTATCAGACGCTCCAAATCCGGTGTCGATAATTCATCTGACCGGCGAGGAGATGGCTCTGGAGCCGCTGTTGCGCGAGGTGGTCAGCTCCATTCTCTCACACATTGAAATGCTGCGCACTGCTGAAGGGCGTGCCCGCGTGACGAGCGACTATGACGCAGTGTTGTGGCGCCGCGATGGATTTTATCCTTACATAACTGCTGCCGGCGAGGAGTTCTCAGCCGAAATCGTTGGCATAGCTCCTGACGGCATGCTGACGCTGCGTGATTCCGAGGGGCAGCTACGCCGCTTCGCGTTCAAGGAGGTGCATTTCGTGATATGAAAAAACGTGTCAAGGCATGGATTGAGGCTATGCGCCTGCGCACCCTTCCGGCGTCGCTGGCAGGTGTGATTACGGCTGCCGGACTTGCGGCTCATTTCGGGCAGTTTCGCACGGTTCCGTTGCTGTTGTGCATGCTTTTTGCCCTGTTGGCACAGATTTCATCCAACTTCGCCAACGAATACTACGACTTCCGTCAGGGTCTTGACAAAAAAGGTCGCGAAGGGTTTCGCCGTGGTGTCACCGAGGGTGACATAACCCCCGGAGCGATGAAAGCTGCGCTGTTCTTGACGCTCGGCGTGGCATGCTGCATAGGGCTGTCGCTGACCCTTTACGGCGGATTGTGGCTGATTGCCGTTGGGGTTGCCATAGCTGTGGGTGTAATCGCTTACAGCGCCGGACCTTATCCTTTGTCGCAACATGGATTGGGCGAGGTTGCCGCCGTGGTTTTCTTCGGACTGGTGCCTGTCAACTTCACATATTATCTCTGCTCCGGCGAGTGGAACGTGTCGGTGTTCCTTTCATCGCTTGCTTTGGGGCTGATGATCAGTAACATCATGATTGTCAACAACTATCGTGATGCCGACGATGACCGTGCCGTGGGCAAACACACCCTCGCAGTGATGTTCGGACGGCGTTTCACCTCCACGCTCTATCTGATCAACGGCTATGCCGCCGTGGCACTGACCTTCCGGCTCTGGTACAGCCGTCCGGCATGGCTCATAGCTCCAGCCGTCTATCTGCTGCTCCACACCCTGCTCTGGTATCGCCTTACCCGTACCCTCGGCGCCCGGCTGAACCCCCTTTTAGGGATGACCGCCATGCTGATTCTGACATTCAGCATCACTTTCGCTATAGCCGTGTGGCAGTAATTGAAAAAAAATTGGCAGATTTCATAATTATTCCGTATCTTTGTCCTATAAAACGTCACAAAATAGCATCATCATAAATCATTTTACTGCAAATGAAACAGTTGGCACAACTTTTAGCGGAAAAACTGCTCGGCATCAAGGCAGTGAAACTTCAGCCTCTCAATCCCTTCACATGGGCAAGCGGCTGGAACTCACCCATTTACACCGACAACCGCAAGACTCTCTCATATCCTGAAATTCGTAACATCATAAAGGTGGAACTGTCGCGTCTGATTGTGGAGAACTTCGGCGATGCCGAGGCTGTGGCAGGTGTGGCTACGGGTGCCATCGCTGCCGGCGCTCTTGCTGCCGACAATCTCGGTCTGCCTTACGTCTATGTCCGTTCTACTCCCAAGGACCACGGTCTGGAAAACCTCATCGAAGGAAATCTTAAGCCCGGACAGAAAGTGGTTGTAATAGAGGACCTTGTCTCAACCGGCAAAAGCTCGCTGAAGGCTGTGGAAGCAATCCGTAACGCCGGATGTGAGGTTGTGGGCATGCTCGCCATCTTCACCTACGGCTTCCCCGTGGCTGAGGAACGCTTCAACGAAGCGGGCGTGAAGCTGATAACCCTGACAAACTACAATGCCATGATTGAGGCTGCAATTGAAATCGGTGCCATTCGCCCTGACGATGAAGAGACTCTCAAGGAATGGCGTCAAGACCCCGAAAACTGGACCCCTAACAAATAATCGATCTCATCATGAGCAAATATTCCGGAAAACCGTCAATGGTAAACCGCTCCAATACCGAACTCTTCTCCAAACTAAGCAATGTCGACGCCATGCGCGAGCGCTTCGAGCAGATTCCTGACGATGTAAAGGCTCAGGCAGGTCAACTCCGTTTTGAGGATAACCGCCTGATTATCGTGACTCCTCAGGCAGGAGAGATTGCCTTTGCCATAAAGAGCGCCAAGGAACCTGAACAGATTGTCTACAGCGCCGAGCACTCGCCGGTGCCCCTCAATCTGGTTGTCGATCTCAAGCCCGTGTCGGAAAACAGCACCGAAGTGACCACCTCCATTGATGTGGAGCTTCCCATGATGCTCCGTCCGTTGGTAGGACCCCAGATGCAGAAGGCAGCCGACAAGCTTGCCGAAGTAATTTCTCAGCTTAACGCCTGACAATCAGTATTATGGCACGGAAGATTTGGGAGAAGGACACCACTGTTGACGGTGGCGTGGAAGCTTACACCGTGGGGCGTGACCGCGAGATGGACCTGTTTCTCGCTCCTTATGACATACTCGGTTCTATGGCTCACATAACCATGCTTGAGTCCATAGGTCTGCTTGAACGTGAGGAGCTTGCGGTGCTCTTGGAGGCGCTGCGCGACATCTACAGCCACACTCAGGATGGTTCTTTCATCATTGAGGAAGGCGTTGAGGATGTCCACTCGCAGGTGGAGCTGATGCTGACACGCCGACTGGGTGACACAGGCAAGAAAATCCACTCCGGACGCTCACGCAACGATCAGGTGCTCGTAGACCTCAAACTGTTCATCCGTGCCGAAATAGAGACTCTCGTAGGGGAGATTTCACGTCTTGTCGACACTCTGACAGAACTCAGCGACCGTTATGCCGACATTATCATTCCCGGCTACACCCATCTGCAGGTGGCTATGCCGTCGTCCATAGGCTTGTGGCTGGGCGCATACGCCGAATCGCTCGTCGATGACCTGACGGTGCTCCGCGCTGCCTACACCGTGGCTAACCGCAATCCGCTCGGCTCGGCTGCCGGCTACGGCTCGTCGTTTCCCCTTGACCGCGCAATGACCACACGTCTGCTTGGCTTCGACACAATGAACTACAATGTGGTCTATGCCCAGATGGGACGCGGCAAAACCGAGCGCATAGTGGCTCAGGCGATAGCTTCCGTAGCTGCCTCCATAGGCAAACTGGCATTCGATGCCTGCATGTTCTCGTCGCAGAACTTCGGGTTCATAAAGCTGCCCGATGAATACACCACCGGCTCATCGATAATGCCCCACAAAAAGAACCCTGACGTGTTTGAGCTGACGCGCGCCAAATGTAACCGCCTGCAGGCGCTTCCTATGGAGATTACCTTGATAACCAATAATCTCCCAACCGGTTATTTTCGTGACCTTCAGCTTGTTAAGGAAAACTTTATCCCGGCGTTCGGCGAAATAGGCAGTGTCATCGACATGGTCATACGCATGCTCGCCGGCATGCAGGTCAACCCCCATGCCGCCGATGATCCGCGCTACGACATGATGTATTCCGTGGAGACCGTCAACCGCATGGTGCAGGAGGGCGTGCCTTTCCGCGATGCCTACAAGGCTGTGGGGCGTACCATAGAACGCGGCGAATTCACGCCTGAAAAGCAGTTGCACCACACCCACGAGGGGTCGCTCGGAAACCTCTGTAACGACAAGATTCTGGAACTTAAAAACCGGATTGTCAGCAGCTTCGACTTTAACAAATATCACAGCGCCATTGAAGCGCTGCTTGCCCGATGACACTCTCTGTCTGCAAAACTCTGAAACCGGTAGTGCTGCTGTTGGCGACAATGGCAGCGGTCTCATGTCACACCATCGATGACGACCGCATACCGCCCGCTCCGGTTCGCATAGCTTTCCCCACAGTGGCTGAATGGCAGATCTACGGCACTCCGGGTGCCACCGACTACAAGCGGTTCATAAAGGGTGAGAAAACGCCACCTAACTTTCCGTGGACCGCTCTGACCGAAACCGGCTACGGCGGGGTGTTGCTCTGTGGCGACGTGCATGGTGCCCCCGTGGCATACGACCTGTCATGTCCGGTGGAGATACGCCCTGATATCCGCATTGTTGTTGATCCTGAGGCGCTCAACGCATATTGCCCTAAGTGCCACTCCGTTTATGACATTTTCACCAACTATGGTCAGCCGCTTTCCGGACCTGCCGCCGAGCATGGCTACGGGCTCCAGAAATATTATGTCGGCGCCGGTGCCGCCGGCGAATATATGGTCATCCACAGGTAACAGGCGGAAGCCGGAGGCTTCCGCTCCGCAATTGCTGGGTCAATGTAAAAAGTAGGTTGTTAAATTGTGGGCAAAGATAGTTAACTTTGCG
>CAMWVE010000016.1 GCA_947177685.1 uncultured Porphyromonadaceae bacterium
ATGAACGTCGCCCGAAGGGCGGTGCATGCTGCGACAGCACTTTGATATCCGCAAATGTAGCAAATATTCGCGGATTATCAAAGAATGAACGTCGCCCGAAGGGCGGTGCATGCTGCGACAGCACTTTGATATCCGCAAAATTACAAAAAATAGAGGGCGAAGTCAAGAGATAGAGGGTTGAAAATGACAAACCATTGCAAAATTTGCATGGTTTAATGTTCCATAGAAGGAACAATTTACTAAATTAAACCATCAAAGGAACAAAATCGAAAATTGTTCCCTACAAGGAACAAAATGTCAGATTGTTCCTCCGAAGGAACAATCGCAATTTTTCAAACACAGATAAAGTACTGATTAAGTAGTGCTTACGCTCCTACCATCTGCCGCCGGATCCGCCACCACCGGAAAATCCGCCGCCGAAGGAGCCGCCTGAAAAACCTCCGCCGCCACCGAAGCCTCTGCCTCCTCCGCCACCCACAACAACAATGGGTGCCTTGCGCGGAATGTGGTAGGTGGTGTAGTCATCGTTGCCGCAATGTTCGCAATGATAGTGTCGCTGTCCCTGACCTTGACGGTATGTGGTTGACGGCACAATCACGCGGTCGCTGACCAGATGCCTGGCACGCGCACCGCAATTCGGACAGCGCGTATAACTGCTGTTTATACCGGGAAACTCGCGCGTAACCACCGATCCGTCAGAGGGGCAGCGCCACACGTCATAATCAGCCGAACCGAGGCGTTGCTCTGTCTGCTGAACCGGTGTCAGATATCCGAAACCTTGCGGCTTGTCAAGTCGCTGCATGGGGGTGGAACATCCGGAACATGCCGGGGGAGTGTCACGCAGATTTTTCAGCCGTCCACGCAGAAAAAGGTAAGCAAGCAGCGGTATTCCCAACCCGAAAAAGGATGTGCCGAGCGCGGCTGCACGCAGGTTCAGCGTTGACTGATATAATTTAGGGAGTGCGGTCACGCCATATTTCCGGCGCTTACGGTAATAGAGGAATATCAGCAGAAATGCCATCGCACCGCCAAAAACAGCACTCAAGGCAAGGAGCGACAGCAGTTCCATCTTGTCGGCGGCAGCCTCGCGCTGCTGACGCTTGGTTTCATAGTTCGCGAGCAGTTCGGCAGCCGCATCAGGCTTGGTTATCACCGAATGAATGGCACGGATTCCTTCAGTCATAGCGCTGTCAGTCAGCCCGTCGCGGAAATACGGATTCATGATTTCACGGCGTATGCGTCCTGCCGTGATGTCAGGCAGAACACCTTCGGCGCCATAACCGGTGCGGATAATGCAGTAGTTCTCATCCATCACAACCAACACCAGCACACCGTTGTTGCTCTCCTGCTTGCCAATGCGCCAGTCGTTGAACAGGGCTGTGGCAAACTGCTCGGGTTCGGCATCGTCGATGGAGTTGACAATGACCACGGCAAGCTCCGAGCTTGTTCGCGAACGCAAATCGGCAGCGAGCGAGTCGATTACGGCATGTGCGCGGGGCGAGAGGATATTGTCAGGGTCGGAGGTATAGCGACGTGAGTCGGTCAGATGCACGTTTGGTATCTCCTTGACCGTGTAAGCCTGCACGCCGACAGCGAGCAGCAACAGGAAGAATAATATCAGGACACGTCTGATCATACGGCGGGAAGGCTCATGCCGTTGAGTTTTCGGTAGAGGTCGAGCGCATAGACATCCGTCATGGACGAGATGTGGTCTACGACAGCCTGAATTTTGCCGAAGAGCGTGGGTGCGTCGACATCATATTGCTCCGGTACGCGCGCAAGCAGCAGCCGCGAGTAGTTCTGATCGGGGAAACGGACTGCATGAACCAGCTTCTCAAGCAGGAAGGTGATGATGCGGTTACCTGCCAATTCAATGTCGACTACATCGCCGGCGCAGTAGATTTTTTTGCATGACACCTCGTTGCATCGGGCGTAGCCGCTCCGCTGCGGTTCCGGGATGTGGCTGAGCAGCGGTCCCTCGAAGGTACCTGACAAAATGGCATCCTCATTGTCTACAAACACCTTGGCAGCTGCGTAGACCAGTGTACCTATGCAGCACGAGCGCAGATAGGCAATCTGTTCGTTGGGGTCGGAGACCATAGCCATAACCTTTTCACTGTGAGCCTGTTGTTCAGGTGTAAAGTAGCCCAACAGGAGATCCTTGACAGTGTCGGTGGGTATGATTTTCAGTTTGTGGGCATCCTCTATGTCCATTATTTCATAACAGATGTCGTCGGCTGCTTCAACAATGTAGACCAGCGGGTGGCGCGCATAGCGCACCGGCTCGCCCTCTGCCGACAGACGCAGTATGCCTAATTCCTCGGCGATACGGTTGTATGATTCCACTTCGGTGCTGAAAAATCCGAACTTGTTTTTGCGAGCCACGGTTGACTCAAAGGGATATTTCACTATCGACGCCAGCGTGGAATAGGTCATGGCGAAACCGCCGTTGCGGCGTCCGCGGAAACTGTGGGTCAGCTGTCGGAACGCATTTGCGTTACCCTCGAATTTTGTCAGGTCGTTCCACTGCTTTTCATTAAATTCGGAGCGCAGCTCATTCCCGGCACCTTCCGAAAAGAATGTCGCGATAGCCTTTTCTCCGGAATGACCGAAGGGGGGATTGCCGAGGTCGTGTGCCAGACATGCAGCTGCCACAATGTCGCCGATTTCGCCGAGTTTGGCTACTACTTCGGGCTGCGAAGCATATTTGCGGCTCAATTCGCGAGCCACGGTGGTGGCTATGGAACGACCGCAACACGACACTTCCAGACTGTGGGTCAAACGATTATGCACAAAGATGCTGCCGGGCAACGGAAACACCTGAGTCTTGTTCTGGAGGCGGCGGAAAGGCGACGAGAACACCAGTCGGTCATAGTCGCGCTGGAAGTCGCTGCGCATCTCGCCCCGTTTCGGGTCATGATATGACTCCAACCCGAAGCGCTTGTCGCTGATGAGCCGCTCCCATTTCATTTTATTCTCCATCGGTCAGTGGTTCAGTGGGTTCCACATCATCATATTTCTGGAAAAGGAAATCATTGTAGGGGAAGCGGGTCAGGTGTATTTCCTTCGCTTTCTCATAGAGTTTCTGCTTGAGTTCGTCGATGTTCTGACCGGTTTTCGCCGATATGAACACGCAGTCATCGCCCATACGCGACATCCATGTGGCTTTCAGCTCCTCAAGCGGTATGTTTTCGCGGGTGCGCGGAGTCAGGTCATCCTCATCCTTGGGGGTGTGGCGGAAAGCGTCGATTTTGTTGAACACCATTATCATAGGTTTGTCACCGGCATCGCATACCTCACGGAGCGTGTTGTTCACCACCTCTATCTGCTCCTCGAACTGCGGATGACTGATGTCGACCACATGTAGCAGCAGGTCGGCGTCGCGCACCTCATCGAGTGTCGACTTGAACGAGTCCACCAGATGATGCGGCAGTTTGCGGATGAACCCCACGGTGTCTGTCAGCAGGAACGGCAGATTGTCGATGATGACCTTGCGGACAGTGGTGTCGAGTGTGGCGAACAGCTTGTTCTCGGCAAACACATCACTCTTGCTCAGCAGGTTCATGATGGTGGATTTGCCCACGTTGGTGTAGCCCACCAGTGCCACACGGGTCAGCTTGCCTCGGTTCTTGCGCTGCATCGATTTCTGGCGGTCAATGGAGCGCAACTCCTCTTTCAACCGCGAAATCTTGTCGAGGATTATTCGGCGGTCGGTTTCTATCTGTGTTTCACCCGGACCACGCATACCAATACCGCCTCGCTGACGTTCAAGGTGGGTCCACATTCGGGTCAGTCGGGGCAGAAGATACTGATACTGTGCCAGTTCCACCTGCGCCTTTGCATTAGCTGTCTGCGCCCGTCGTGCGAAGATATCCAGAATCAGACTCGTGCGGTCAAGGATTTTGGTCTGCAGTTCGCGCTCAATGTTGAGCACCTGCTTCGAGGTCAGATCATCGTCGAAAATGACCATCTGTATGTCGTTATCCTGCACAAACTGCTTGATTTCCTCAAGCTTGCCTTTACCTACATAAGTGCGCGAATTGGGGCTGTCGGCACGCTGGAGAAATTTCTTTACGGTTTCCGCGCCGGCAGTGTCAGCCAGAAACGCCAGCTCATCGAGATACTCGTTGGCTTTCGTTTCATTCTGTTGTGGGGTTATCAGCCCCACCAATACTGCCCTTTCGGGAGCTTCATTATCTATCATAGTCGTTTCACATTATTAATATGGATAAACGTGTGCCGGCGCCGTTGGGTTCAATCAAAAGGCTGAACCTTTCAGTTGCAGACCTATTTTCTCCGAGAGTCCGAACAGCAGGTTCATGTTGTGGACTGCCTGACCTGAGGCACCCTTGACCAGATTGTCGATTACCGAGGTAATCAGCAGCAGGTTACCCTCTTTCTGCAGGTGGATGATACACTTGTTGGTGTTGACCACATCCTTCAGGTCAGGCTCTTTGTCGGTGACGAAGGTGAAACTGTGGTCGTCGTAACACTCCTCGTAGCGCTGACGTATCTCCTCAAGCGGAGCATCGACCTCGGTGTAGATCACCGCCATGATGCCGCGCGAGAAGCATCCGCGCATAGGAATGAAAAGTGCCTCGCCGTCATATCCGGGCTGCAGTCCGCGCAGGGTCTGCATGATTTCAGCCAGATGCTGATGACGGAAAGGTTTGTAGATGCTTACGTTGTCGTTGCGCCATGAATAATGGGTGGTGGCTGACGGCTTTACTCCCGCACCTGTGCTTCCGGTGATGGCAGTTATGTGGATGTCGCCCTTGAGCATGCCGTTTTTGGCAAGCGGCAGCAGCGCTAACTGAATGGCAGTGGCGAAACATCCGGGATTAGCCACATGACGGGCACCTCGCACCATCCGCTTGCGGTTCAGCTCCGGCAGTCCGTAGACAAAGTCATGGGTGCCGTCCTCGATGCGGTAATCCGCCGAGAGGTCCACAATGCGCAGTGTCTCAGGGAGATTTGTCTCACCCTCAAGGAAACTGCGTGTCTTGCCGTGAGGTGTGCAGCAGAACAGCACGTCGATGGCATCCCAGTCGGTGCGGTCGGTGAAACGCAGGTCGGTGTCCCCGATAAGCCCCTGATGCACCGCGGTCACAGGGTTACCCGCATTACTTTCCGAGTGAACCCACACCACCTCCACGTCGGGGTGATGAAGCAGAAGTCTGAGAAGTTCTCCGGCGGTGTAGCCTGCCCCGCCAATTATTCCGGCTCTAATCATAAGTCGCTTTTGTTATTCTTGGTCTGGATATTATGGTAAATGGTCATCTGGTTACCCAGAATCTTGGTGAATCCTTTGACATCGTCGGCAGTCCATGCGTTGCTCTGCTCGCCATATTCGCCGAAGTTTGTTTTCATCAGGTCGAAGTCGCTTTCCACGCCCACGAGCACATAGCGGTAAGGAGCGAGGTCCACTATCACACGACCGGTGACATTACGCTGTGACTCAGCCAAATATGCCTCGATGTCGCGCATAACCGGCTCCAGATACTGTGCCTCATGAAGGAACATGCCGTACCATGTGCCGAGCTGCTCTTTCCAATACTGCTGCCACTTGGTCAGAGTGTGCTTCTCCAGCATCTTGTGTGCAGCTATGATGAGCATGGGCGCACCTGCCTCGAAGCCTACTCGACCCTTGATGCCAATGATGGTGTCGCCGATGTGCATGTCACGACCCAAGGCGTAGGGAGCCACCACTTTTTCCAGATGCTGGATTGCTGCCACGCGATCCTCGAAGCGTTCGCCGTTTACTGCCACAAGTTCACCTTTCTCGAAGTCAAGGGTAATGGTCTTGTTTTCGGTGGCTGTCATCTGGGTGGGATAAGCCTCCTCCGGCAGTGTCTTGTTGCTTTTCAGCGTCTCTTTGCCACCGATGCTCGTTCCCCACAGACCCTTGTTGATGGAGTATTCAAGTTTCTTGAAATCAGCCTTGAAGCCATGTTTGCGCAGGTATTCTATCTCGTACTCGCGGGTCAGGTTCATGTCGCGGGTGGGTGTGATAATCTCGATTTCCGGAGCGAGAATACGGAAAGTCATGTCGAAGCGCACCTGATCGTTACCGGCGCCTGTGCTGCCGTGAGCCACGGCGTCCGCACCGATCTCCTTCGCATAGTTGATGATGGCTATGGCTTGGAAAATACGTTCGGAGCTTACCGAAATGGGATATGTGCCGTTGCGGAGCACGTTGCCGAAAATCATGTAACGGATACTTTTCTCATAATATTCGCGGGTGATGTCGAGCGTAGCATGCTGCCGGGCACCCAATTCCAGCGCACGGCGTTCAATTTCCTTCAGTTCTTCAGGTGAGAAACCGCCGGTGTTGGCTATGGCAGTGTAAACCTCATAGCCACATTCCTCGGTCAGATATTTTACTGCGAAAGAGGTGTCGAGTCCGCCACTGTAGGCAAGGACAACTTTCTTTTTGTTCATGACTGTATTCGTTGTTTTATTTGTTTTCATTATGATGATACTCCTCTGCCGGGTCATATAACAACCCTACGCAGAGACATTTGTGACCGCCGTTGCGCTGCAGGATGTCGTAGTTGACGCAGCTTTCACATCCGCGCCAGAACGCTTCGTCGCTGGTCAGCTCGTCAAAGGTCACCGGTCTGTAGCCAAGTTCAAAATTCATTTTCATCACCGCGGCGCCGGTGGTCAGCGAAAAAATCTTTGCCTGCGGATATTTCTCACGCGACAGGTGAAAGATGCGCTCCTTGATGCGCTTGGCAAGACCTATGCCACGATAGTCGTCAGCCACAATAAGTCCGGAGTTTGCTACGAAAGCACGCTCGCTCCATGACTCTATGTAGCTGAACCCCGCGAAGCGGTCGCCATGAAGCGCCACTACCGCCTTGTGTTCAAGCATTTTTTTGGTGACGTATTCCGGCGAGCGTTTGGCTATACCGGTGCCTCGCACCTTCGCCGCACGGTTGATCGTGTCCAGAATCTCGTCGACATACTTCACATGCGACTCATCGGCGACGATCACGTCAATTTCATTAATATCAATCATTTTTTCGTACCTGTGGAGTTATTCCTGTTGTGTTTATTATGGTCGGTGGTATGAAAGTGGCAAGCAGCTCCATGATCTGCCCTTTGTCAAGCGAGTCATCGATCACCATCATCACGGTGTCGCCGCCGGCAATGGTGCCTAAGATATACGGACTGCCTATGGAGTCTATCTCCACAGCCACCCCGGTGGCATGACCCGGTCGTGTTTTCAGCACTGCCATGTTGCGCGACACCGCTGCCGAAAGCAGTGTGTCGGCGAACATCTCTCGCTGTCCGGAAAGTATCGGGGGGAGTTCAAGCTGGGGTTCATCTGCCATGCGCGACTCACTCTGCAATCCCTCGGGAAGCACATAACCCGGCTTGCCGTCCTGATCGAACCGGCGGGTGGCGCCAAGCATGCGCAAGTCGCGCGACAGCGTTGCCTGCGTCACACTGACCCCCTCGCTCTCAAGCAAGTCACGCAGCTGCTCCTGCGATGTCACTTTCCCATCGCGTATCAGCCCCGTAATCAGCTCAATCCTGTCTTTTCTTCCGTTCATTCTGTCTGCTTTACACACTTCTTTTCGGACTGAATTTTAACAGCCCGAAATCACCCACAAATTTAATCAAAATATTTTAAATAATCAGTGATATACACCAAAAATCCGCAAAACCGTAAGCGGAATTTCCGATTTCCGAAGTGGTGTGTGAGATGAACGGACTTTTACACCCGGTTCAATACTTGCCATCGGGGACTACCCCCCAATATTTGCTAACGGGGGTTACCCCAAACATCTGCCATCGGGGACTAAACTCCCTCCCCCAATATTTGTCAACGCAGGGAACTAAAACCTTTTCTCCCGCTCGAGCTGACGCAGCTCGCGGATAAGCTTGATGAGCGCAATGTTGGTCGTACGCTCTATGATGCGCGCTCTGTTGCCGGGAAAATGGAAGCAGTCCACAAGGGTCCGGTGAGGCGTACGGATGGCTATGCACACCGTGCCCACAGGCTTGGTGGGTGTGGCTCCGCCGGGACCGGCTATTCCGGTGGTGGCTATGCCGCATTCTGTGTGTGTCACGCGGCGGATGACTCCGTCAACCATCTGCTCCGCAACCGGAAGGCTTACAGCACCATAACATTCAATCGTTTCCGGATTTACCCCCAGCACATTTATTTTGATTTTGTTTGAGTAAGCCACACTACCCCCCAAATAACAATCTGAGCAGTTGGGAATAAGCGTCAGGGCATGTGCTATGTTGCCACCTGAGCAGCTTTCGGCAGTGGAAAGTGTAAGCCCGTTGCGACGCAGTAGTATCAGCGCAATCTCTGCCAGCGGACGGTCCTCGTTCCAGACCACATTTGCGGCAAACTCCTCCTCAACCTCCTTCAGCTTGGCATCCATCACCTCCTTGAGATATGCCGAATCAGTATGTATGCCGTCAAGACGCAAAGTGACATAGCCCTGCATGGGCAGATAGGCAAGATGAAGGAATGGGGGAAGCTCTTCCTCAAAGCGAGCGAGCCGTTCAGCTATTTCCGACTCCGTCACTTTGTAAATCAGCAGCACTCGATGTTCAATGTCAACACCGCCACCGAATCGCTTGAGCAACATGGGGAAAACAGCATTGTGCATCATCTCGTTCATCTCGAAAGGAACACCCGGCATTGCCACCAGCACCTTCCCATCTTTCTCGAACCACATGATGGGGGCGGTACCCACGGTGTTCTGGATAACGCGGCATGAAGTGGGCACGATTGCCTGACTTGCCGTCAGCTCATTCAGCTCAATCTGGCGGTTAGCGCATATCTTCTTGACATTTTCAAGCACCGAGTCGTCCTGACGGAGTTCTCCGCCGAAAATCTCGGTCAGCACCGGTTTGGTGATGTCGTCCTTGGTCGGACCGAGTCCGCCGGTGGTGATTACTATTTCTGATTCTGCAAGCGCCTCGTTAACTGCCTTGCGGATGGAAGCCGCATTGTCATGTATGGTGGTCACCTGCCTTACCTGCCAGTTGGCAGCTGATATTATTCGGGCTATATCGCCTGAGTTCGTGTCGACAACCTGTCCGAGCAGAAGCTCGTCGCCTATGGCTATTATTGATACATTCATGATTTCTGCGGTGTTTAGTTATACTGTCACCCGGGCGTAAGGAGCGGCGTCGTAGGGGCAAAATTCGTTATCAAGATATTTGAAATATCCGGCTATGGCGACCATGGCTGCATTGTCCGTGGTAAATGATCGTTTGGGTATGAAGGGGGTGAGTCGGTTTTGGTGGCAATACTCCTCTATGGTGGCACGGACTCCGGAATTAGCTGACACACCGCCACCTATGACAACGGTGCGTACTCCGGTCTGACGCACAGCCTTGCGGAGTTTGTCAAGGAGAATCTCTATTATGGTTGCTTGGAGCGAGGCTGCAAGGTCAGCCTTGTTCTGCTCTATGAAATCGGGATTGGTGCGGATGGCATTGCGCAGGGTATAGAGAAACGACGTCTTGAGTCCGCTGAAACTGTAATCCAGTCCTGCTATGTGAGGTTTGGCAAACTTGAACCGTGTAGGGTCGCCTTCAGCCGCCAGTCGGTCTATGTGCGGACCGCCCGGATAAGGCAATCCCATCACCTTGGCGCATTTGTCAAATGCTTCGCCCGCGGCATCATCGATCGTCTGACCCAGAACCTCCATGTCGTTATACCCTTTTACCAATATTATCTGTGAGTTTCCACCTGAAATCAGAAGCGAAATAAACGGAAACTCAGGCACTTTGTCATCAGGATTTTCCCTTACGAAATGCGAGAGCACATGTCCGTGCAGATGGTTTACGTCAACCATGGGTATGCGTAATCCCAGCGAAAGACCTTTGGCAAACGATGTACCCACCAAGAGCGAGCCGAGCAGACCGGGACCTCGTGTGAAAGCGATAGCGCTCAGATCCTTCTTGTCGACACCAGCCCGTTTGAGCGCCGTATCAACCACAGGCACAATATTTTGCTGATGGGCACGCGAAGCAAGTTCAGGCACCACGCCTCCATATTCTTCATGAACCTTCTGGCTTGCCAGCACATTGCTTCGCAACATACCGTCACAGATGACTGCCGCGCCGGTGTCATCGCACGATGATTCTATTCCAAGAATGATTACGGACATTTTTTGTGCAAACTCAATTTAACAGCGCAAAGGTAATAATTATTTTATAAAAATGCAACTCAATTGAAAAAATAATGTAACGCCACCGACTCATGCACTGAAAATCACCTCATCACTCTAACCTCTGACTTCTAACTTCCTTCTACCTCGTCACTCTGACCTCTAACTTCTGACTTCCCTCCACCTCATAACTATGACCCCTACCTTCGTCCCCCGCATCAGCCGCTTGCGGCTGGCTTCGCGTTTCCGTCGCCCTGCCCCCCCCCCAAAAAAAACCACAAAAAAAAAGCGTTTCAGCATAAACTGAAACGCCTTTTCGCTCCTTTGGTGGCGGGTGGAGGACTCGAACCTCCGACCTTTGGGTTATGAGCCCAACGAGCTACCACTGCTCCAACCCGCGATGTTTTGGTAGTGCAAAGGTACGGACTTTTTCATACTTCCGCAACAAAAGGAGCGTTAATTATTGTTAAATATTTCAATACAGCCTGTTCAAATCCGGGATTAATCCGCTCAAACTCGGCTTACAAAAGCCTGCGAAACAATGGATTAAAAGGTAAATGAAACGCCAATCGAGGGACAGAAAGCTGACACCTTATAGTCCGCTGTGAAGGTCTCCGGCTGCTTTGTCAACATGTTGACATACTCAATTGAGGCATTATCTCTACCCAGACCGGCTACATACATCAGCGACGCATCGATGGAGAAGTCTTTCACCGGACGGAACGAGAAGCCCACGCTCGGCTCAAGCTTTGTCATGCCGGGTGTTTCAGGATTATAATTGTCCTTACGGATGGGAGTAGTGTCAAGAATCAGACCGGCACGGATGTCGAAACGCTCCGTAAGATTATATTCCGCGCCTGCATGAAACATCCATGCATTGCGGTAGTCTTTGACGATATGCTGATCAAACACCGACAGCTGTTCGGGGGTAAACTCAATATCGAGCTTCTTATATTCGCTCCAGAGCGAAAGTTGCGCATCTGCTGCAAGAGTAAGCTTTTCAATAGGTTTATATGAAGCACCCAAGCTGATGATTGACACACACGGCATCTCGGCTGAAAAGTTCGCCTCATGGATCAGACCCAACGTTTGGTTGAGCAATCCCTGCGCAGCTTCATTGGCATAAGTAACTGAGGCAGTGCCGCTTTTCACCTTCATAGCCATTTTGCTGCGATATGACGCACCCACAGTCCACTGATTGTTAATGTCATACATCACACCGATGTTGGCTCCTACCGCCACACGGCTCGTACCTTTCAGATTTACCGACGCCACCGAAATATCGCCGAACATCGGTGCGCCTACCATCATGTCGAGCGTGGTTCCGTTGACGAGTGCCTTGTCAAGGTCTACGCTACCCCAAGCCACGGTCAAGCCGGCGCCTACCGAAAGTTTCGGGGTTATGCGCCATGCAATCGTAGGCTGCATGGTGTAAACTGCTAATTTCACACGCTGATTGAGCAACGCGCCTGCCCAGTTCTCGCCCCAGTTGATATTGGAGCCATACGGAGTGTAGAACGAGATACCCGCCTTCAGATTGTCATAGATCGAGAATCCCAAGTTGAATCCTAAAGGAGTGCTGGCAGGGTTGTCACTATCATATTTAGTACCGTTCACAGTGGCTGATGCAGAAGGAAGGATGGCAGTGAACGAACTGCTGAAATCAATCTTATCTTCCATAAATGCCATACCGGCAGGGTTGAAAATCATGCTCTCTGAACCAAGTTTCAGTGCAGTGCCGGTATGTCCCATACCGTTCTGTTTTGCTGACAGGGTGTTAACCTGATAACCTTCAGCTCCCGCAGGAACTGCGATAGCAGCCGCCATGACTGCTGACAGAAGTAGTTTCTTCATTAATTATATGTGTTATTCCACGCTGACCATGCAACGCAGTTGTGTTAGAGGCGCAAAGGTAATAAAAATTGCTGAAACCACCACCACTTTTGTTCTTTTTTTCTCAAACATTGGTCAAAATCCACCCTCAATCAAACCCAATTAGTCAAAAATCTACCAACTAAAAACTAAAAACTAAAAACTAACAACTACTAACTAAAACTTCCACCCCACCCCCACAAGCACGGAGTGCGTCAGATAGTCACGCTTGTTCCTGTAGCCCGACTCAAGGCAGAAGTCCGAAATGCCATATCCGAGCGAAACCACCCAGCGGTCAATCTGCATGTTTAGCCCTGCACGCAGCTGCACGTTGAACCAGCGGGCATCGGTTGTGCCCGGAGCTGGTGACGCAAGCGTGATACCCGGCTCCGCAAAACCATAGATCTGCACTTCCTGACTCCTCCAGTCGATCAGACAGGGAGTCCGCAACACCAGCGACGGAGTGAACTTGAACCGCGAGAAATGATTTGAATCATCGTAGTAGCGGTCATACGGATCATACGAAATCAGCGGATCATCAGGGTCAAACGACACCGTCAGGCAATCAAGTCCGTCGAATCGGGCTGCCCACCCTATGCCGGCACGGACGCCCACAAAGCGGTTGAAGAAATACGACACACCCATGTCAACCTCATAGCCGTCAGTATTAAGTCCCAGATATGCTCCCCCCTCCCAGTGATAGACCTTCTCATCGTAACGCAGAGTCTGGCAGTGAAGCTGACCGGCGGCTATGAGAAGAAAAAGAGCTGAAATGATTTGTTTCATTGATGCGTGATAACAGTTATATGACCGCAAAGTTAAATATTTACGCCTTACAAACAGATATTTTAAACTAAATTATAACAATGAGTGGATGATTGTTAAATTATTTCACTAACTTTGCGGTAAACAAACCAAACTTAAACACAACATGAAATCTACACTCTCACGCTTGCTGATGCTCCTCGCATTGCTGCTGCCCCTTTCCGTTGCCGCCGAGGTGACCGTAGGCGCCGCCCGAACCAACCTCTACCTCCCCGCGCTCAAAGGGAAAAAGGTAGCCCTGCTGTCAAACCACACCGGCATGGTCGGTGACAAACACACCCTCGACATAATGCTTGAAAACGGGGTGAACGTGACAACGATTTTCTCACCGGAGCATGGGTTCCGTGGCAAAGCCGATGCCGGAGAACATGTAAGCTCATCGGTTGACCCCGTGACCGGAATACCCATCGCGTCGCTCTACGACGGAAACGTACGCGAACCGAAAAAAGAGGTGATGGACAACATCGACGTGCTTGTTTTCGACATTCAGGACGTTGGTCTGCGTTACTACACCTACTATTGCACCATGGTCGACCTGATGCGCGCCGCAGCCCGCCACGGCAAGCAGTTCATTGTGCTTGACCGCCCGAACCCCAACGGCATGTATGTCGACGGTCCCATCCTCGACATGGCATACGAGTCAGGTGTAGGTCGACTCCCCATCACCACCGTCCACGGCATGACACTTGGCGAACTCGCGCTGATGGTGCAGGGCGAAGGATGGCTGAAAGATGGTCTGGAAATAGACCTGACAGTTGTGCCCATGGATGGCTACGATCACCAGACCCGCTACGAGCTCCCCGTGGCACCCTCGCCCAACCTCAAGAACATGCACGCCATCTATCTCTACCCCTCGACATGCTACTTCGAAGGCACTCCCGTGAGTCTGGGTCGCGGCACCGACGCCCCCTTTGAAATCTACGGTCACCCCGACATGAAAAACACCGATTTCGACTTCACTCCCCGCTCGGTCGACGGCGCAAAAAATCCGCCGCTGCTCGACCAGCTCTGTCACGGTCATGACCTGCGCGAAATCCCCTCGGAGGAAATTATCGCCAAAGGAATCAATCTGGACTATGTCATCGATGCCTACAACAACTCAGGTCTCGGCGAAAAATTCTTCACCAAGTTCTTCACCCTGCTCACCGGTCAGCCCTATGTAAAGGAAATGATCATGGAAGGCAAGTCAGCTGATGAAATCAAGGCGCGCTGGGCTGACGATGTGAAAAAATTCCGCGAGCAGCGCAAGCCCTATCTTCTCTACAACGAATAATGACACTGTCAATCATAGTTGCGGTCACCGCCGATAATGCCATTGGCGCCGGCGGTGACCTGCTTTTCCACATTCCCGGCGACCTCCGCCACTTCAAGCAGGTCACCATGGGACACCCCGTCATCATGGGGCGCAAAACATTCATGTCACTGCCCAAAGGTCCGCTGCCGGGGCGCCTCAACGTGGTCATAAGCACCCGGATGGAGCAGCCTGCCGACGGCTCATTCAAGGTGGCACGTTCACTCCCGGAAGCTATAGCCGAGGCTTCTGTCGCCGACGGTGGCGACGAGCTGTTCATCATGGGCGGCGGCGAAATCTACCGTCAGGCTCTGCCGCTTGCCAATCTCCTCTACCTCACGCGCATCGATGCCACCGCTCCGCATGCCGACACCTTTTTCCCCGACATCGACACCGATGAGTGGCACACCGTGGAAGCATCTGAAACACAAACCACTCCTGCCGGCATCGCCTACTCGTTCATCACTCTTGAAAGGAAAAAATAAACCCGTGGAGGATTTTTTCACATATATATTTATGTAATTAGAGAAACTTTGCGTACTTTTGCGGAAATTTATCAGTAATACCAAAAGGCAAATATGAGCACAATTCAAGTAATTACTAAAGATGTAGCGCCCCTTGTGTCGGCTGACGCTGTTGAAGCGCTTCGCCCCGAGGCGGAAAAAGCATTGAGCATGCTTCACGACGGCTCAGGCGCAGGTAACGATTTCTTAGGCTGGGTAAAACTCCCTTGCGAAACCCCGCAGTCACTCCTTGACGACATCAACGCCACAGCCCGTTCACTCCGCGAAAACTGCGAAGTAGTGGTGGCTATAGGCATCGGCGGCAGCTATCTCGGAGCAAAAGCCGTGATCGAAGCACTCGGAAACTCCTTCGCACCCTATCTCAACAGCGGCACCCCAGTGCTTTTCGCAGGACAGAACATAGGCGAGGACTACCTCTACGAACTCATCGAATATCTTCAGGGTAAGAAATTCGGCATCATAGTCATCTCCAAATCAGGCACAACCACAGAGCCCGCCATCGCTTTCCGCATGCTGAAAGAGCTGCTTGAAAAGCAGTTAGGCAAAGCCGAAGCATCAAAGCGCATTGTGGCTATCACCGACGCTCACCGTGGCGCGCTCCGTCAGCTCGCCACCGAGGAAGGCTACAAAACCTTCGTCATCGCCGACAATGTAGGCGGTCGTTTCTCGGTGCTTACCCCCGTGGGACTGCTCCCCATAGCCGTAGCCGGATATGACATCGAACAACTCATTGACGGCGCCCGCCTCATGCAGCTCGAAGTGGCGAACCCCTCGCGTGACAACATAGCCATGACCTATGCCATGACCCGTAACGCACTCTACCGCGCCGGTAAAAAAATCGAAATCTTAGTTAACTATAATCCCAAGCTGCACTATGTGGCAGAATGGTGGAAACAGCTCTATGGCGAATCAGAGGGCAAGGACCACAAAGGCATCTTCCCCGCAGCCGTTGACAACTCCACCGACCTCCACTCCATGGGTCAATGGATTCAGGATGGCGAACGAAGCATCTTTGAAACCGTCATCTCTGTTAACTCTACTGTCCATGCACTGGAAATCCCCTACGATGACGCCAATCTCGACGGTCTGAACTATATCGCCGCCAAGCGTGTGGATCAGGTCAACAAAATGGCAGAATTGGGCACACGCATAGCCCACGTCGACGGCGGAGTGCCCAACATCCTCATCACCGTTCCCACAATCAACGAGCACTTCCTCGGCGAACTCCTCTATTTCTTCGAGGCTGCCTGCGGCATCAGCGGATACATGCTCGGCGTAAACCCCTTCAACCAGCCCGGTGTGGAGGACTACAAGCGAAACATGTTCGCCCTGCTCGCCAAACCCGGTTACGAGAAGGAAACCGAAGCCATAAACGCTCGTCTGAAATAAGGGATAAACTCACAAAGCAAGTTTACAATTAACAAATACCATCAGAAACACTTTAAGAGGGTGCAGCTCAAAATGCGAATTTTGATGCACCCTCTAAATATTTGGTGTAATCCAGCGGCATTTGGTGTAATCCAGCCGCGGAGCGGCGATTTTGTGTTTAACCCTGTACGACCAAAGGGAGTACAGGGAAAACATCACAAAAGAAGGGAGCCGCTGCGCGGCGATGTTGTCAACTATCAAATTGCACTATTTCCCCATTCACGCATCAATTCAGCCCCCTTCCCACAATAACTTGTTAAGGCAGGGGCGGTCAAGCGTTAACAAATATTGGAGAACGGAATCTTATTCTGAAGTCAAAAATTTGTCAGTTATATATTAAATATGTAACTTTGACAAAAATCCGGCTAAGAACATAACAATGAAAACAGCACTCATAACAGGTATCACCGGGCAGGACGGCTCCTATTTGGCTGAACTGCTGTTAGATAAAGGATATGATGTACACGGCGTGATCCGTCGCTCATCGGTGGATTTCCGCGAACGGATAGCCCACTTGGAGGGGCAGCCCCGTTTCCACCTGCATTACGCTGACATGACCGATTCCATGTCGATGGTAAATATTGTGGCTAAAGTGCGACCCGACGAAATCTACAACCTCGCCGCGCAAAGCCATGTGCAGGTGTCGTTTGACTCACCGGAATACACTGCCAACGTCGACGCCATCGGCGTGCTGCGTATTCTGGAAGCTGTGCGCCAGACCGGACTCACTGACAGCTGCCGCATCTATCAGGCTTCCACCTCCGAGCTTTACGGCAAAGTGGAGGAAGTGCCGCAGAACGAGCTGACACCATTCCACCCCTACTCTCCCTACGCCGTAGCCAAACTCTACGGATTCTGGATTATAAAGGAATACCGCGAAGCCTACGGCATGTACTGCTGCTCCGGCATCCTGTTCAACCACGAGAGCGAACGCCGCGGCGAAACCTTCGTCACACGCAAGATAACACTCGCCGCCGCACGCATAGCTCAGGGCAAGCAGGACAAGCTCTATCTGGGCAACCTCTCCTCGCTCCGCGACTGGGGCTATGCCAAAGACTATGTGGAGTGCATGTGGCTCATACTCCAGCAGCCCGAACCTGATGACTATGTCATAGCCACAGGAGTTCAGCACTCGGTGCGCGAGTTCTGCACCCTTGCTTTCCGCCGCGCCGGAATAGAACTGCGATGGGAGGGCGATGGCGCCGACGAAAAGGGAATCGACACAGCCACAGGAAAAGTCCTCGTCGAGGTGTCGCCTGACTTCTACCGCCCCACCGATGTGGTCAATCTCCTCGGCGACCCCACCAAAGCGCGCCGGCGTCTCGGTTGGGATCCCACAGGCAAAACCTCATTCGAGCAGCTTGTCAACCTCATGGTGGACTCCGACATGGCTAAAGTGGCTGCCGAACGTGCCGGCGAACATGTCCGCACCAACCTCGCCGAATATCTTGAGAAAGGGATTGTGAAATGAATCAGCACGACAAGATTTATGTGGCTGGGCACCGGGGCATGGTAGGCTCTGCCATAGTGCGCGAACTGCAGCGCAACGGCTTCGACAACCTGCTGCTGCGCACTCACGCCGAACTTGACCTCACCGACCAGAACGCCGTCGAGCAGTTTTTCAGCAGCGAAAAGCCTGACTATGTTTTCCTCGCCGCTGCCAAAGTAGGCGGCATCATCGCCAACGACACAGCTCCGGCAGACTTCATGTATCAGAACATGATGCTTGAAATGAACGTCATCCATGCCGCATGGAAACATGGCGTCAGAAAACTCCTTTTCCTCGGCTCATCATGCATCTATCCGCGCATGGCACCGCAACCCATGCCTGAAAGCTGCCTGCTCACATCCGAACTCGAAAAAACCAACGAGGCGTATGCCCTCGCGAAAATCTCAGGTCTGAAATACTGCGAATACCTCAACCGCCAGTATGGCACAGACTTCATCTCCGTGATGCCCACCAACCTCTACGGACCCAACGACAACTACCATCCCGAACACTCCCATGTGCTTCCGGCGCTAATCAGGCGTTTCCACGAAGCCGCCGCAGCCAATCTGCCCGAAGTGACATGCTGGGGCGACGGATCGCCGTTGCGCGAGTTTCTCTATGTCGATGACCTCGCCAACCTCTGCCTGTTTCTGATGCAGAACTACTCCGGCAACGAAACCGTCAATGCCGGCACCGGCAAGGAGCTGACCATCAAGGAACTGACCGAACTGGTGGCAGATGTCGTCGGCTACAAAGGAGCCATTCTGTGGGACACCTCGCGCCCCAACGGCACACCACGCAAACTGCTCGACGTGTCAAAAGCCACAGCGTTAGGATGGATCTACCGCACCGAATTGCGCCAAGGAATAGAACTCGCCTATCACGACTTTCTGACCAATCCCATGCGTGCCGAACGGTGAAATCAGGCTATTTTCACCACAAAATCAACGAAAAATAAAATAATTTAACACACGGCGTTGCAGAAACAAAAAAAAATACCTATCTTTGCACTCCAATTGTGCAAATAATAAAATAATATCATAGGCAATGAAAAGAACATTTCAACCCTCTAACAGAAAAAGAGTGAACAAACACGGTTTCCGTGAAAGAATGGCAACAGCTGATGGTCGCAAAGTGCTCGCTCGTCGTCGTGCAAAAGGCCGTCTCCGCCTGACTGTTTCTTGCTCTATCGCAGGAAAATAATTGTTCATCCCTGCTTACCATTGAGGGTGTGTCAAAATGCAAATTTTGATGCACCCTTTTACGGTTTATCCACATTGGCGCACCGCTAACTGCTTAATATATTGCGCCGTTTTGCACGTTTGAGCGTACAATTTACCCACCTGTCACTTGCAAATATTCATAAAAAACAGTAGCTTTGCAAAAGTTATGAATAAGGATACTCTTGAATTTGTTACATATTGCATAAGCAAACTCGCTCAACAACTGAAGTTGAGCCAGCATGAAGTGTATGAACGACTGTACAATTCAGGCATTCTTTATGACTATATTGTGCCCTCCTATGACGTTCTCCACACATTCAGCTCCCGCTATCTCATGGAGGACTTGATTGATTATATGAAAGAGAAAGGAGTGCTTCCACAATGAAACTTTACCATTCTTCCAACGTTTCAATTGAACGACCTGACACAGACCACTCTCGAAATTTTCTTGACTTTGGGAAAGGGTTTTATCTGACATCATTGCATGAACAGGCTGAAAAATATGCACAGCGTTTTATTCGGCGAAAACAAAATGCTTGGATTAACATCTATGAGTTCATCTTCGATCCTTCAGATTGGAAACTTATCGAATTTGACTCCTATGATAAAAAATGGCTCGATTTTATATCAAAATGCAGGGCAGGAGAAGATGATTCAGATTTTGATATTGTTATTGGCGGCATTGCCAACGACAAGGTAATCCATACTCTTGACAGATATTTTGAAGGAGAACTGTCAGAAGATGAAACACTTGGATTATTGAAATATGAAAAACCTAACAATCAGTATTGCATACGTTCCCAACAGATGCTTGACAAATGCCTAAAACACATTGAAAGTAAACAGTTATGACAATTGAAAGCAAAACAGTTCTGAGAGCCAATAAATCAGCCAACGTTATAATGAGTATGTGTGATTTATATAATATTTCGTTAGAAAAAGGCACTGACATATACTATAAATCAGATATAGCGGACATGATTGAAGATGGCGTAGCAGACCTGCATTGTCGTAGCGACAAATATCTTGCGACTTTAGTGTGGGATGAATATTCCAATAAATTCTGACATTTCCGGGTCCTTCGGGTTGAAGCAACTCAAAAGTGTTACATGTTTCTTTATTCAAAAGATACTGTTCTCTATGTAGGGACACATCGTGGTGCATCCGCACACAAACCACTATATATCAACGCATTACCGAACACCGATCCTTATTCGGTTTCATCAGATGGAAAAACCCTCACATGGGAAGGCGATGTTTATAATAAACGATAAACATTCCTTTCTATAAATTTCCCAAAAACGAATTTTTTCCAAATGAGGGTGTGTCAAAATGCAATTTTTGGCGCACCCTCTTTAGGTTTGTCAGAATGAGTCACACACCGCCATTTTCTTTCTGTTATTTCCTTGCAACAGATATTTTCGCCGTGAGCAACCGCATATTCGGAAATATTTTACTATTTTTGTAGGTTGATAGGGAACATGTCCCGATTATTACTATGGACGAACAAAAATATACCATCAAGCCGAATGTGCTTGACTACGACGATATTGTAAAACTTGCCCCAAAACTGCAGGGGCACGAGAAACTTGTTAACAGCCTGCTGCATCTGCTCAGCGTTGACAAGGTCAACGGCGTACACAGCCGCAACTGCGACACCCCCGGACCGGAATTCGTGCGACGACTGCTGTTCGACGAATTCAAAATCAAACTCAGAATTGACAACGAACAGCTGCTCGACAACCTCCCCGAAGGAGCATTTGTGACCGTATCGAACCATCCGTTCGGCGCACTTGACGGCATCACCCTCATTCATCTTATTGCCTCACGCCGCCCGCAGTTCAAGGTGATGGTGAACATGGTTCTGAACCAGATAAGCGCCATGCGACCCAATTTCATTGCCGTGGATGCACTCGCCTCGAATGACCCCGCGAAGAAAAAGGTGTCGATGCAGGGCATACGCGAAGTAATCAAGCAGGTACGCGCAGGCAATCCGGTGGGATTTTTCCCTGCCGGCGCCGTCAGCAAAATCAACATCAAGGGTGAGCTGAACGACCGTCAGTGGCAACCTTCCGTAGTCCGGCTTATCGAGCAGCTCAAAGTGCCCGTGATACCCATTTTCTTTCACGGCTCCAACTCATGGTGGTTCAACTTCTTGGGTGTGGTCAGCTGGCAGCTGCGCACACTGAGGTTGCCTGCAGAGGTGTTCCGCAAATGCGGAAAGGAGATCCACGTTTCAGTGGGCGACATCATCACCGTCGAGGAGCAACAGCGCCATCAAGGCTCTGTGGAAGAGTTCGGCGAATTTCTGAAATCTAAAACCTACGAACTCCGGAAATGCAAATAATCCCTCCACCCGAACCACCTGAAGTTCAGCAGGCAAAGATGCGCTTCGGCATTGTGGGTAATGCACCCGATCTGATCGCAGCCATTCAGCGCGCCATTCTGGTAGCGCCAATCGACATATCGGTCCTTGTCACCGGCGAAAGCGGCTCCGGAAAGGAGTTTTTCCCAAAAATTATCCACCAGTTCAGCCCGCGCAAGCACAACAAATACATTGCCGTTAACTGCGGAGCCATACCTGAAGGCACCATCGACTCGGAGCTGTTCGGTCATGAGAAAGGGGCTTTCACAAGCGCCGTAAGTGCCCGGAAGGGCTATTTCGAGGAGGCTGACGGAGGCACCATTTTCCTTGACGAAGTGGCAGAGCTGCCCCTCCCCACCCAGGCAAGGCTGCTGCGAGTGCTTGAGACAGGAGAGTTCATGAAAGTGGGCTCATCCGTGATCCAGCGCACCAACATACGCGTGGTTGCAGCCACAAACGTCGACATGCATCGCGCCATACGCGAAGGTCGATTCCGCGAAGATCTCTATTACCGCCTCTCAGGGGTGCAGATTCCGGTTCCGCCGTTGCGCGATCGCGGCAACGACATTCTTCTGCTCGCCCGCAAGTTCGCAGCCGATTTCGCCGAACGCTACAAGCTCCCCGGCATAACATTCTCGCAGTCAGCACGCGAACTGATGCTTACCTATCGCTGGCCCGGAAACATCCGCCAGCTCAAGAACATTGTGGAGCAGATTGCCATATTCGATGCCGGCAACGAGGTCACTCGCGAGCAACTGCTCGGATATATCCCTGAGAATGAAACCGTTTACACCCCTGCCCGATGCTCCGACAGTTCCGCGTCATCCGCTGACCACTCCTATGGCAAAGAACGCGAGATGCTTTTCAGCATGATTTTCCGCATGCAGCGCGAAATTGATCGTCTGCGCTCAATCGTTGATGAGAAAGAGAGCGGCAACGCCACCGTAGAACCGCTCCCGGTGGCAGAGGAAATCACTGTGGAGCAGCCCCGTAACCCGCATGCCATCATCCCCTACTCTCCCGTTGAGGATATCACCGGACTATCGCCCCGTGCAGCCTCTGCTGCACCTGCCATCTCTGCCACCGACGAGCGCGATATTATCCGGCAGGCGCTCGAACGCAACGACGGAAGGCGCAAAGCCACCGCCAAGGAACTGAACATTTCTGAACGAACCCTTTATAGAAAAATCAAAGAATATGACTTGGAATAGACTCTTTGCACTGCCTCTGATGCTCTTGCTCGCCATGCTTCCCGTGTGGCAGGGGTGCATACCATCCTATAAGCTCAACGGTTCGGCGATGGACTACTCCGTTTACAAAACCATACATATCAGCGAGTTTCCCATCCGTGCGGCTCTGGTCTATCCTCCACTGCAGCAGACGTTTGAGAACGAGCTGATGGACTACGTCACACGCAACACCCGCCTGCAGATTGTCGAGGGTGCGTCTGACCTTGAAATAGAGGGCGAAATCACCGGCTATAACCTTACACCGCAGGCAGTTACAGAGAATGCCTATGCCTCCATGACCCGACTGACGATCAATGTCCGCGTGAAGTATTCCGACCTGAAGGATGAGAAAAACAACGTTGACCAGACCTTCTCGGCATACCGCGATTTCAGCAGCGAGGAAATGCTCACCGACGTGCAGGACGAACTCTGTCAGCAAATAAGCAAGGAACTGGTCGACCTGATTTTCAACGCAACTCTCGGTAACTGGTAATCACATCATCATGACAAACACCGAAGAACAAATACGGCTCCTTCTTGACCCTCAGACCCCTGAGCCACAGCTTCTTGAAACATCGCGCCGGCTGATTGACGACTACCCGTTCTTTCTGCTCCCTGCCATTGTGGCTCTGAAACGGTGCCGCCCCATGCTCACCGAGCAGGAGCTCAACAGCTACACCCTGAAGGTGGCGCTCTCCGATCCGCAACATGTAGCCCTGTTCGACCTGCTCTGTTCGCGCGCAGCCGAATTCCGCAACTTCTATCCGCCCGAAACCACGCCGTCAAAACCCACCACCGTGGATGCCATTGACACATTCCTGCAGCGCTACGGAGGCGGAAGAAACAATGCCGAGGAAACAGAATTGCTTGAACGGCTGATATTTAACCCCATGCCTGACTATGCCTCGGTGCTTGAACAGCAAGCAGCTGCCGAACCCCTGCAGCAGACCGAAGCACCTGCCGACTCAGCCGATGCGCGCATCGATGAATTCCTGCGCAAGTTCTCGCCTGAGAAAGATAAAGATGATGAGCCTGCCGTTGTCGCAGAAACCACGCCTGCACCCCGCAGTGTGGCAGAACCTTCGCCTGACTCACTTCTGAGCGAGTCACTTGCCAAATTCCACATCCGGCGCAAGCAATATGCCAAAGCACTGGAAATCATTAGCGGACTTGCCGTGTCACACCCCGCGAAATCAGAATATTACGACATTCAGATCCGCTTCCTCAAAAAACTCATACGCAATCAGCAACTATCGCAGAACTGAGACAGACACCCATTCCACGCAATTATTTAACACACTTAAAAAACATGTGTTAAACACAGTGAAAAAACAATCCTGTTAAGTTGTTTTTCTTAACTTTGCACTCCCAATCCAGAAAATTATAAACCATGAATATTGCAAAACGCATAACCATAGTAACTCTTTGCGCACTCGGCGCGTCAACCCTGTTCAACATTGTGGCTGATGCCCCTGCCGGGTACTACGACCGCTGTCAGGGAAAAACCGGAAAAGCACTGCTCCGTGCCCTGTTTGAAACCGTCGGCAGCCACACCGTTGTGTCATACGACGGGCTGAATGAAGTCTACAAAACCAGTGACGTCTACCCCGACGGCAAGCTTTGGGACATGTACTCCACCAAGCACTGGGAACACGGCGAAAAATGTGGCAGTTACAAGCTTGTGGGCGACTGCTGGAACAAAGAACACTCCATGCCCAAAAGCTGGTTTAACCGCGCCACCCCTATGTATTCCGACGCATTCCACCTCTATCCCACCGACGGCAAGGTAAACGGTCAGCGTTCAAACTACCCGTTCGGCGAATGTGCCGGTGGCACAACTCTCCCCTCGTCAGGCAGCGTCAAGGCGCTCGGACGCTGCGGAACATCCACCTTCCCCGGCTATTCCGGCAAGGTTTTCGAGCCGGATGACCAGTACAAAGGAGACTTCGCGCGTACATATTTCTATATGGCAGCAGCCTACAACGACCGTATTTCCGGCTGGTCATCGGACATGCTGGCAGGCAACGATTATCCCGTCTACACCACATGGGGCGTCAACCTGCTGCTGAAATGGCATCGTCAGGACGCCGTATCAAGCAAGGAAACCACCCGCAACGATGCTGTTTACAAATATCAGAAGAACCGTAACCCCTTCATCGACCATCCCGAACTTGTAGAATACATCTGGGGCAATCAGCAAGGCGAGCCGTGGTATCCCGGCGGAAAAATCGCCGAGAGCATTGCCACTCCGGCTGACGGATCCACTGTCAGCATGGGCAAATCAGGCATCGGCATTGCCAAAACACGCCGCATCAGCATTGCCGCATCAGGATTAATAAACGACATAACCGCCACATTGTCAGGCTCATCAGCTTTGAACATAACCTCACGTCAGCTCTCCGTGAGCAACATCAAGGCAGGCACGGCATACATTGAAATCACCCTGTTGGGCAACACTGCCGGAAAGGTTTCATCCACACTGACCCTCACCTCCGGAAGCGCGAAATCCACAGTGACAATCACTGGTGAAATAGTCAACGGCATACCTGCCGAGGATGCCACCGAAATCACCGAGGAATCATTCATGGCTAACTGGGTCAACGTGTCGGGCGACGGTGCCATATACTCTCTCGACGTCAAACTTAACGGCGAATCGCTTGCCGGATACCCCCGCGATGTCTATGCCGAAGATGAAACCGAAAAAGTGACCGGACTGGAACCGGAGACCACCTACACTTACACCCTTTCAGAAGGCGCCCTCAAGTCAAACACTGTGGAGGTGACAACTGCGGCACCCGTTCCTGCCCTCTATCTCCTCTTTGACGGTGACCTGACCTTCAACTCCATTGCCGGCGAACCCTCGGAAATCGCAGAATTCCGCATCGACGTGGAGAACATCTCCGATGACATAACGGTCACTGTCGACGAACCCTTCCAGCTCTCCACCGACAAATCAAACTGGAGCCGCGAAATCAGTCTTGATCCCGAAGAAGATCGCTTCTACCTCCGTCTGTACTCCGAAATAGCAGGCGTTTTCACTGCCCAGCTCGAAGCCGAAGCAGGAAGCTACACCTCTGATAACGTGGAGATTAAAGCAGTTGTGGCAACCTCAGGCGCAGAATTCACCGAGGATTTCGAGGCATCGGACAAAGGAAACTACAACGACGGCGACTACACCGGAACCATGTGTGAATGGTACTTCGTGAATGCCGGCGTCTATAAAGGTGACGGTGCCTACGAAGGTGCGCTCGCCGTACGCTTCGGCAAAGCCAAAACACCCTGCTACATTGAAATGCGTGCTGACAAAGCCAACGGATGCGGCACCGTGACATTCTATGCCGAAAAATGGACAGCCAACGAGGCAACTCCCACCGTCACAGTCGATTACTCCACCGATGGCGGCGACACATGGCACACCGGTCCCGCAATAGAAATCACAGCCACATCCTATGCACCCTATTCAGCCGTCATCAACCGCACAGGCAACATCCGCGTGCGCATAAACCGCACCGAAGGCGCCCGATTCATGCTCGACGCCCTTTCCATCTCATCATACAAAGAATCCGGAGTGGAAACTGTTGCCGACTACCACACATGGGATGCCTACTGTGCTGACGGTCAACTGGTAATAGAAAACAGCGGCATAGCCAACCATGCCACCGTCTACGGTGTTGACGGCATAGCCCGTTTCGACCAGCTGCTCCCCGTGGGCAACACATGCCTGAAACTCCAGCCCGGTCTCTACATCGTAGTGGTCGACAACTTCTCCCGCCGCGTGGTAATCCGCTAAACCGCAATATAATAGAAAAGAGGCTGCGCCTATTTTGACACAGCCTCTTTTCGTAACTTACCAAAAGTAAACAATGGCTTACAAACCTAAAATATAGGTTCAATGTACTGAAAATAAAATAAAGGCGTGTCAAAAACCGGTTGACACGCCTTTTCTGATTGTTTTCTGTGCGCATGAAGGGACTCGAACCCCCACGTCCTGAGACATTAGATCCTAAGTCTAACGCGGCTACCATTACGCCACATGCGCGGATTTGTGGGTGCAAAGTTAACTAATTTTCTTGCTTTTTACCACCACCCAACGGCAGTTTAACAAGTTTTAAGATTTAATGGCGAGTCATAGTATCGGTTTACTACGGAATTTGCGTAAATTTGTATATGGAAAATTTCAGCCTGAATATTCTGGGATGCGGTTCCGCAACTCCGTCCGCGCGGCATCTGCCTTCATGTCAAGTAATTAACTTCCGCGATTCGCTGATGATGATTGACTGCGGCGAGGGTGCACAGCTGTCGGTACGCAAGATGGGACTAAAATTTTCGCGCATCAACCACATATTCATAAGCCACCTGCATGGCGACCACTGTCTGGGGTTACCCGGACTTCTGAGCACCATGGCGCTCCACGGCGTGGGTGGCACGGTGAAGGTCTACATGCACCGCGAGGGTATTCCGGTGTTCTCGCAGCTGATTGATTTTGTCTGTGCTGAACGCCCGTATGATCTTGAATTTGTGGAAATTCCGCCGCAGGGAGGGGTATTGCTCGACACTCATGCGCTGACCGTGGAGGCTTTTCCGCTCTATCACCGCATACCCGCATCAGGTTTCATTTTCCGCGAAAAACCGAAGTTGCGCCACCTCAGAGGCGACATGATAAAGTTCTACAATGTGCCGGTGCGCGACCTGCAGTCAATCAAGGAGGGGGCTGACCTCATGCTTGACGACGGCAGAGTCATTGAGAACTCCCGACTGACCACCGACCCCACACCATCGGCAAGCTACGCCTACTGCTCCGACACTGTTTTCAACCCGCGTGTGGCTGACGCCGTCAGGGGTGTCGACGTGATTTATCACGAGGCAACCTATCGCGAAGCCGAGGCACACCTCGCCAAGGAACGGTTTCACTCCACGGCATCCCAAGCAGCCGAAATAGCACGATTAGCCGGTGCCCGACTGCTGATTTTAGGTCATTATTCCAAGCGTTACCCCACCATGGATGGTCTCCTCAAGGAGGCGCTTCCTATTTTTCCCGACACCATTGCCGCTGACGAGGGTATGGTGATTAACCTCAACGAATATGCCCGCTGACAACGATGAATATTACATGCGGCTTGCCCTGAACGAGGCGCGTGAGGCTTTTCGCCGCGATGAGGTGCCCGTGGGTGCCGTGATAGTGGCTGACGGCAAGGTGATCGGACGCGGTCACAACCTGACGGAGACCCTGCACGATGTCACGGCGCATGCCGAAATGATGGCGATAACCGCAGCTGCGGAGACTCTCGGAGGCAAATATCTGAGCGATTGCACCTTATATGTCACGGTAGAGCCGTGCCTGATGTGCTCCGGTGCCATAGGCTGGAGCCAGTTACGGCGGATTGTGTTTGGCGCGTCAGACCCCAAGCGCGGCTATCACACCCTCACCTCTCGGTCGCCGTTTCACCCTGCTGCCGAAGTGGTCGGCGGAGTGCTCGCCGACGAGTGCAGCCAACTGATGAAAGATTTTTTTAGCTCGAAACGATGAACGATTCCCGGAATATGTCACAACGCTCCACAGCACTATGCAATGCTCTTAAACAGCGTATACTTGTGCTTGACGGTGCCATGGGCACCATGATTCAGTCGCGCGGACTTGACGAACAGGATTTCCATCCCTCTTGTCCGTGCTGCACAAACAGATCCGCCACTCTGAAAGGGTGCAACGACCTGCTTGTGCTGAGTCGCCCTGACATCATTGAGTCAATACATCTGGAATATCTCGCCGCCGGTGCGGACATCATAGAAACAGACAGCTTCAATGCCAACGCCATTTCGCTGGATGAATATGGCATGAGCCGCCATGTCAGCGAAATAAACATGGCTGCAGCCCGCGTGGCATGCCGTGCACGCGACAGACACCGGCAGCTGACCGGCAGAGAGGCATGGGTGGCAGGTAGCATAGGTCCGACATCAAAGTCGCTGACAATGGCGTCAAATCTGGGCGACGGGGTTGATTTCACCACATTACATCAAGCCTACCTTACTCAGTGCCAAGCTCTTATAGAAGGAGGCGTAGACCTGCTGATAATCGAGACATGCTATGACATACTGAACACCAAAGCTGCTTTAGTGGCAGCCCGCGATGTGATGACCACAACGGGCAGAACCGTGCCGATAGTAGTTTCAGCCACCATCGATGCCAACGGACGCACCCTTTCGGGCATGACACTGGCAGGATTTGTGGCTACGGTGGCTTTCGCCGAACCGCTTGCGGTGGGTGTCAACTGCGGCTTCGGTGCTGACGAGCTTGTCCGCCAGATTTCGCCCCTTGAATCAGCACCGTTCGGCGTGGCGCTCTACCCCAACGCCGGACTGCCCAATGAATTAGGAGAATACGACCAGACGCCACAACAGTTTGTCGATCTGCTTAAGCCACTGATTGACAATGGCAAGGTCAACATCATAGGAGGGTGTTGCGGCACCACTCCCGAACATATCCGCCTGCTCGCCGAAGCCGTGCGAGGCAAGTCGCCCCGTGCTGTTCCCGAACCCTCAGGCAACCTCACCCTGAGTGGTCTGGAGCCTATGGAACTCTCAGGCACAGAGGATTTTGTGAACATAGGCGAACGATGTAACGTTGCAGGCAGCAGAAAATTCCTGCGCCTGATAAACGAAGGAAACTACGAAGAAGCCCTGCGAATAGCCCGCGCACAAATTGAGGCAGGTGCCCGCGTTATCGACATAAACATGGACGACGGCATGCTTGACACCGTAGCCTGCATGCGCCTGTTCCTGCAGCTGGCAGCCACCGACCCCGCCGTAGCGCGTGTGCCGTTCATGATCGACTCCTCCGATTTTGAAGTTATCCGCACCGCCCTGACACTGATTCAGGGACGACCGGTAGTCAACTCCATCTCGCTCAAGGAGGGTGAAGAAAAATTCCGGCAGCATGCCCGTGAAATTCACCGTATGGGCGGAGCCATGGTTGTCATGGCATTCGACGAACAGGGTCAGGCAACAACTGCCGAGCGACGCATCGAAGTGTGCCGGCGCTCATTCGAGATTCTGACGCAAAAAGAGGGGATCGCACCCTGCGACATAATTTTCGACCCCAACATTCTGGCAGTAGCCACCGGAATCGAGGAGCATGACAACTATGCCGTGGATTTCCTCACTGCCACCCGTTGGATAACAGAAAATCTCAAAGGTGCGAACGTCAGCGGCGGACTGAGCAACCTCTCATTCTCGTTTCGCGGAAATGACCCGGTGCGCAAGGCGATGCATTCACTTTTCATCAGCATGGCACGCCGAGCCGGCATGAGGCTCGCCATAGTCAATCCTGCGGGCATACAGTCAGTTGAATCTATCCCTTCGGATCTGCGCAAAGCCATTGAGGATGTGCTGCTTAACACTGATTCCGATGCCACCGCACGTCTGGTGACCGTGGCAGCAAAATATCTCCCTGAGAAAAAAACGAACACGGCAACCGCATCGGCTACAAAAACTGAAACGGCTGTTGGCGATGCACTGGTAAACGCTCTTCTGACAGGCTCATCGTCCGGCGTGGACTCTCTGCTGACCAAGGCGATGGAGCAGGGTATGAAACCGATGGAGATTATTGACGGCATACTCATGAAAGCCATGGAAATCGTAGGTACACGATTCGGTGCCGGTGAGATTTTCCTGCCGCAGGTGGTCAAGTCTGCCACCGTCATGAAGGATTGCGTAGCCATTCTGACACCCCACATCGAACAGTCTGATGCCGATAGCGGCAGCTCGCGAAAACGGCGCATGATTCTTGCCACGGTGAAAGGTGACGTGCATGACATAGGCAAGAACATCGTGGCTGTGGTACTGCGATGCAACGGCTTTGAAATCATAGACTTAGGCGTGATGGTTCCCCCGCAGGAAATCATTGACGCCGCCATAGCCCGCCAAGCGGACTGCATAGGTGTGAGCGGACTCATCACCCCGTCACTCACCGAAATGACAACGCTGGCAGCAATGATGGAGCAGCAAGGGCTCACCATTCCGTTGTTCGTGGGTGGTGCCACCACTTCAGCCCTGCACACGGCTGTGAAAATCGCACCCGTCTACAGCGGCGGAGTCATCCACACCACCGATGCCGCAGACCTCGCATCGAAAATCCGACTTTACATCGACCCGCAGTGCGCGGCTCAGAACCTGAATGTTCTACGCGAAGCTCAGAGCAAACTCCGCGAGGAACACAGCGCAGGTGCAGACAGGCTTACCCCGGAACAGGCTCGGGAATTGAAGCCCGACTTTGATGCGGCGCTTCCCACCATGACCCCGTCCCTTGGCGTTCATCAGCTTCAAATACCTGTCAGTGAATTGATTGAGCTGGTCAACATGCGCCAGTTTTTAGCAGCATGGGGCATCAAGCCAGAGAATCATGGGTCACCCGAAGCTGTGTCGCTGCTGACTGACGCACGCAAACTTCTCAACGACTGGGCAGGTCGCGGCATTGCCATTTCAGCCAAATTAGCGGTTTATGAAACGGCAGCGGATGATGACGATAACCTGCTGATATTTGACAATGCCGGGCAGATGTTGAAATTCCATGCACCCCGTCAGACAAGATTGATGGAGCAGGTGAACCACACCCTCTCACTTGCCGATTATCTGCCGAAAGAGAGCAGTGGCAAACGGGTTCCCACAGCTCTTTTCGCCGTCACCGCGGGCGAACATCTGCGCGACACCCTTGTGGGCGATGCTCAGTCTTACTCCGGCATGATGGCAGACTTACTGCTTCACCGTCTTGCCGAAGCAGCCACGCAGTATCTCCACACCATCCATGCAGGTCAGCTCACCGGATTCGGTGACACCGTCAGCAGCATCCGTCCAGCCATAGGCTATCCCTCGCTCCCTGACCAACGGCTGACAATTGCTTTCGACAAACTACTGAACTACAAAGACATGGACGTAACAATCACTGAAAACGGCTCCCTCAGTCCGGCAGCCACCACCACCGGCATAATAATTTTTCATCCACGCGCCCGCTACTTCTCAGTCAAGTGATTATAAAGTTCCGTGAGTGTGGTTACGCTGCTTTCGAGGGAAAATTTCTCGTTGATCAGTTTGTAGGAAGCATCTGACAGTTTGAGCCTCAGCTCACGGTCAGTGAGTAACTGACGGAGTTTGGCGGTGAGCTGCTCCACATCGCCCGGTTCCATGAGCAGTCCGGTTACGCCATCCTCTATCACCTCGGGAATTGACGCTACCCGCGTAGACAGGTTCGGTATGCCGCGCGCCATGGTCTCCAGAATTGTCATCGGTAGTCCCTCGTTATAGGATGGCAGCACATTTATCACCGTCCGGCTGAGAATCTGCTCTTTCAGCTCGCCTGCGGTCCAGCCTATGTGACCTATGCGATGGGAAATGCCCATAGACTCGGCACGTTGGCGCACCTGTTCAACCTCGCCGTCGCCGCAGAGATTGAAGCGGATGTCTGCCGGCAGCTCGGCATCCAAATTCTTGATAGCCTGCAGCAGCAGATACACACCCTTACGTTCGCCTAACCGTCCCAGAAACAGAACCTCCTTGCGGTCAGGGTCATAGCGGTTCTCAGGAAATGTGGCAACGGCGTTGTAAAGCGCCATAACCCGCGCATCAGGTGACTTTGAGGAAATCATGGGCAACAGCCGGCGGCTGAGCACGATATTCATATCCGCAGCCGAGAGCACCGAGTTGATCCAACGCTTCATCCGTGGGGAGCAGCTCTCATACCACGGCTCGAACTCTGCTCCGTGATGATGTAGCACCACAGGCACATTCAGAGCATGAAGCATCTTCAGCAGCAGACCTTTGCGAACAAAGCTGCCGCGTTCAGCCACATGGAGGTGAGCCACATCGACCTTCCGGGCAAGCGCTGCCGCGCGTAACGAGCCCTTGGCGAACTGCAATGCAAGCCCTATCTTGCCCGCCTGACGGTGAGTAGGAACAAAGAAGAATCTGGCATCAGACCACTGCGCCACATTCAGATAATTATTAACCACCGTGACCATTCCTCCTTTGTAGGAGAGATCCGAGCAACACATTAGCACTTTCCTCATAGCAAATCAGGGATTATCAATGCAAAGATATAAAAAACTCGGCGCCCACAGTAAAATAAATTGGAAATTAACCCAAAAATTTTGCAGTTTCAACAAAATCACTTACCTTTGCATCAGAAACATCGGGGTATTAGCTCATCCGGCTAGAGCGCGACACTGGCAGTGTCGAGGTGAGCGGTTCGAGTCCGCTATACTCCACTACAAGCGAATTGGGAGCACCTCCGAGTTCGCTTCATGTTTTTTTAATCACAGAGAAAATACCTCATGAAACTGATAGAACGGAACATGGAAAAGCTTATAGCCTTGTGCAAGAAGTACAAGGTTGCTAAACTTTGGGTGTTTGGTTCTATACTCACTCCACGGTTCAATGAGGAAAGTGATGTTGACTTATCAGTGCGTTTTGATAAGGAGAAAATAATGTTAGAGGATTATGCCGACAACTATTTTGATTTTCAGGAAGAGTTGAAATCACTATTTTGTCGCGACATAGACCTTGTTTGCGATGATTCAGTACAAAATCCTTATTTCCGCAAAGAACTTGATGCAACAAAAATGCTGATCTATGGATGATAGGGCACTAAAATTTCTATCTGATATTCTGACGGCTATTGATGAAATAGACGAAGAAACTACCTGAATGTGCTATATTTGTAGGAGGGTGTGTCAAAATGAGTATTTGCAGTTGGATTTTGCTTGCCATGTAGGGACGCTTCGTGAAGCGTCCCTACATGGTTGACAATTCGTTTACCTTATAAATTGTATTATGACACACCTACGCCACAAAAGCCCTAAATATCCATATGGTACCGGACACTCCACGAAGTGTCCCTACTACTTAATCTCTCAACTCCTAACTAAACATTGGGCATTTTGTCGCGCCAGCACTGGTCGGTGAGCCAATGGCGGAGTGCGGGGAACGGAGCCACACGGTAGCCTTTGGCTTTCATGGACTCTTTCCATGCCATCTGCACCTGCAGGCTGCCTGCAAAGCGGGGTATCTCCTGCTCAATGTCGCCGAACTGGAAGATCAGGCGCGAGAACTCCTGCTCCACTTCATCTTTCTCGCCCGGATAGAGTTCATAAAACTCCTTGAAGTCATAGTAATTGTCATAGCGCTGGATAGGCACAAGGGGTATGTCGGCTGACTTGGGCAGCGGGCGGAATTTGTGGGTACGATTCTTCTCTATGGTGATGATTTCCGCTGCCTGATGCTCTTTTTTCTGCTCCGCTATTTGCTCCGCAGTTTTTGCGGCACGGCGCTCGGCGGCACGTTTCTTGCGGATGGCAGCCTCACGGGCGCCATCGAAATCAAGTGATTCGTCAAGGGCTATCATCTCTGTTTTTATCAACTTATAGGCAAGCTCTGCCTCAGGACGGAGATTTTCAGGTTCTTTGCCCCGCAAAGCAAAGTCATAAATGGCACCCATGACGGTGTCGCGCAATTCAGTTGAGTACTGTTCAAGGATTTCAATCCATTCTTTTTTGATGATAATATTTTTCATAACTGTGATAATTAAGTTTTTGCAAAGATACGGTCACGACGGAAAGAAAAAACAGGAAATTGTAAGAGCCTGAATTTTTTCAGTTGTGACCTTCAGCTCGTCCAAAACAACGATTTGTCAGCATAATGGAACAAAAATTTGATTATTCAAACAAAAAGAGCTATCTTTGCGCCGAATTTTATTACAAACCCAACCAAATAATTATGATTAAAAAATTACTCTTGTCACTATGTCTCGGCATTCTGGTTTCCGCTTCGGCTGCTGCTCAGGATGTCACCACAGCCAAAATTAAGGTTGATGGCAAAGAGAGTTCACTGGGCGAGATGATAATCACCACCGGCTCACAGATTACCTTTGCCGACGGCAACATGGTGGTCACCACCGGCGATGACACGCAGTCGTTCTCTCTGGATGAAATCAAGGAGATTACTTTTGACCTCTCTATGTCAGCCGCCGACAATATTGAAGCGGAACTGACACAAGACCTTGCCATCAGTCTGACTGACGGCATCCTGACCGTCACCTCCGAGTCAGACTCGGCTGTTGACATCGCGGTCTACAACATCAACGGCTCCCACGTCGCTTCTGCTCATGCTGTCGGCACGGCTTCAATAGACCTTAACGGGCTTGCCAAAGGGGTCTACATCATCAAAGCCAATCAGAAAGTAATTAAGTTTAACCGTTAAGGACTTCACTCACAATTCAGAATTAACGTCATGAAAAAATATCTTTTTTCAGCCGCAATGATGCTGAGCGCAGCGGCTCTTATGGCTCAGTCAACAACACCCAGCAAACTCCAGATCAATCTCAAGGACGGAACATCGGTGAACTACCCCATCACTGAAATCGAAAATATCACCTTCAGCTCCGAGAATCCCGATCCCACACCTGAAATCACAGCCGTAAAGTTCACCATACCCACTTCATTCTCAAGCTCGTATGTTCAGAAAGTGATGGCTGGCGGCAAACAGATTGCCGAGATTGACCTCGAATATATTCAGGCTACAAAGCAGCAGTACACCGTTGTTTATCCATGTGACGAAAACGGCAAGGCTATTCTGACCGAGGGTATCACCACCACCGGCGCTTCAGTGAAATGGGACCTTGACAAGAACACTGCCACCGTTGGCGAGGAAGGCGAAGCAATCACTGAATTCTATATTGTCGACGGTGAACTGCTCACAGCTTATGCTGAAGAAACCATCGCCGGCACCGTTACTCCGGACCTTTTGGTTGACGTACGCGGCTCTGAAACAAACAGCTATCGCATTGTAAAGATTGGCACCCAGTATTGGATGGCTGAGAACTTACGCACCACCCGCTATGCCGACGGATCAGCTATCGACGGCTACACCGAAACCCAGATTGATGAGTGGAAAGCCAACACCACCGGCTGCTACCTCGACTACGGCGAAAAAGAATGGGTGGCAATGGTAGGTTATCTTTACAGCGGTTACACCGTGTTTAACGAAAAAGGTATGGCGCCTGAAGGATGGGCAATCCCCACTCAGGCAGAGTGCAGTGCAGCCAAGACTGCCGGTGGCAATGTGATGTCTAACTTCAAAGCGTCAGGCGAAATGACATGGGCAACCGGCGGCGAAGGTAACAACATCACCGGTTTCGATGCCATAGCTACAGGCTATTATACTTCCGGCACAGGTCTTTCCAGCCTCAACACCGAAGCATGGTTCTGGACCTCGACAAAATATTACGACAGCATGTACAGAAGTGATGTTGCCGATTATATGCGAATTACTGCCACAGGAAAGAACGTAGTTGTCAGCTCATCAATGTTAGGCGGACACTCGCTCCCCTTCGGACACTCCATCCGCTGCATCCGCAAGTAACCTGAACACAACCTGTTATAAACAAATAACCCCCCGGATTGTCCGAGGGGTTATTTGTTATTGTATTAAGGTGTTGTATGCGTCAATAACGCCTCACCAACAGAATTGAATTTAAATCATGCTGTTGATGACTTCCTTGATGGAGTCGGCGAGCGCTTCTGCTTCGGCTGCTGTGTGAGCCTCGGAGTAGATGCGGATGATGGGTTCGGTGTTTGATTTGCGCAGGTGAACCCATGAGTCGGCGAAGTCAATCTTGACGCCGTCGATGTCAGTGATTTTCTCTGACGCATATTTCTTCTTCACTGCTGACAGAATGGCATCGACATCAATGGAGGGAGTAAGCTCGATTTTGCTCTTGGCAATGGCGTAGGCAGGATAGCCTTTCTTAAGCTCCGACACTTTCTTGCCGCTCTTGGCAAGCAGGGTCAGGAAGAGTGCCACACCCACAAGGGCATCACGACCATAGTGTGCGGCAGGATAGATGACGCCTCCGTTGCCTTCGCCACCAATAACGGCTCCGGTTTCCTTCATTTTGGTAACCACATTCACTTCACCCACTGCAGCGGCGTTATATTCGCACCCGTGGGCTAAAGTAACATCGCGGAGTGCGCGTGACGAGCTGAGGTTCGACACCGTAGCACCCGGGGTTTTCGACAGGATATAGTCAGCTATCGAAACCAGAGTGTATTCTTCCACGAACATCTCGCCGTTTTCCATGACTATTGCCAGACGGTCAACGTCGGGGTCCACAACGAAACCTACGTCAGCCACGCCTGACTTCATCAGAGAGGCAATCTGAGTGAGGTTTTCGGGGATAGGTTCGGGAGTATGGGCAAATTTGCCGTTAGGTTCGCAGTTCAGTTCAATGATATTTTTTACGCCGAGATGACGGAGCAGTTCGGGGATAACCACACCTCCCACTGAGTTCACGGCATCGACAGCCACGGTGAATCCGGCTTCGCGGATAGCTTCAACATCGACCAGATCCAGAGCAAGCACCTGCTCAATGTGGCGGCGGGTGTAGGTATTGTTGGTGTATTCGTGACCGAGGTCATCCACCTGCGCGAACTCATATTCCTCAGCCTCGGCAATGCGGAGCACCTCCTTGCCCTGCGAGTCATTGAGGAATTCGCCGTCCTGATTGAGGAGCTTGAGCGCGTTCCACTGCTTGGGGTTGTGCGAGGCTGTGAGTATGATGCCTCCGCACGCTTTTTCCTGCACTACGGCAATCTCGGTTGTCGGGGTTGTTGCCAGACCGATGTTCACCACGTCGAAACCCATGGCGCAGAGCGTACCTACCACAATGTCATTTACCATTTTACCTGAGAGGCGAGCGTCACGACCCACAACAATGACGTTTGAGGTGCGGGTGGTGATCTTTCGGATTAACGAGGCATAAGCGGCTGTGAATTTGACAATGTCAAGCGGGCTCAGACCGTCGCCGGGAGAGGAGCCGATGGTTCCGCGAATACCTGAGATTGATTTAATTAGAGACATTAGTTTTTAGTGTATTTAGGTTAGATTTGTCCTTTGAAGTAGCGGATGTTGTAGAGGAACGGGCAGACGTAGGAGATTTCACTTGTGAACCCGTACTGCGACTTGACAACCAGATTCACCTCGGCGTTATACTGAAGGAAATTCAGGGGCATCTGGATTCCTGCACCGTACTGTGCCGACGATGTGAGGGTGTAGTTCTGGAAGCGGAACCATGTGGGTTCATACTCCATGTCCGAACTATTGCCAGCCCCTTCAGGTAGGGAGTCTGTGGCAGCGTAACGGCTCAGGTCATAGCGGGTGTAGCGGAAATAAACCTGCTGGTCGGGCTTGACTTTGCCGCCGTCGCCTACGCTGAGAACCTGCATGTAGATGTTGCCCTCCCGCTCAATCCGATAATAAGGCGCATTCGGACCTACTTCGAAAACCGAGTCGGCAGGGATTTCGTTAATCACCCTTTGGTTGGCAAGGAATGCGTTGACATTGTGAGTTTCGTCAGTGAGCAGTTCGGCGTAGCTTTTGCTGTCATTGCATGATGAGCCGGCAATAACAAAAAGGGTAGCCACGGCAAGCAGAATCAGCAACAGGGGTATGCGGTTATTTTTCATTTATCGTTAGGTGTTAAATATTTATCAAATTCTTTGGTAGCGGTGTGGAACGTTTCGATGGCTTGCTGCAGCGTGCCATAGAATTCGCCGCCGGCAGCGTTCTTGTGTCCTCCACCGTTGAAATATTCCGAGCAGAGGCGATCCACGGGCAGTTCGCCGATGCTGCGCGCCGACACTTTCACATAGTCGTCGCCTTCGCGAAGGAACACTGAATATCGCACCCCGGGGATGGCAAGCGGCTGATTGACAAGCCCCTCGGTGTCGCCTTTCTTGTAGCCGTAGCGTTCCAGTTCCGTCTTGTCGAGGGTAATCAGCGCGGCTCCGTGTTCGGTCAGAACCTCCATTTTATTCGCTATGGCATAGGCATTTAGTCGCAATTGGTTTTCCGACTTGGTGTTGAATGCGGCGCGATAAAGGCGGTCCTTGTCTATTCCGCACTCCATCAGAAATGCTATCACCAAATATATTTCCGGGTCGGAGTCATTGTAGGCGAAGTTGCCCGTGTCGGTCATCATGCCTATGTAGATACATGATGCCACCTTGCGGTCGATCAGCTCCACCCACCCCATCTGGCAGAGCACGCGGAAAAGGAGCATGCAGGTCGATGACTGCTCGGGGTGCGAGATGATGACTTCGGCGAACTGCTCCGGCTCAAGATGATGGTCGATCAGTACCTTCGGAGCCTTTGACTCCTCAAGCAGCGGGGCAAGGCGGTCGAGGCGCTTGAGGGCGTTGAAGTCAACGCACAGAACCAGTTCAGCCTCGGCAAAAAGCTGACGGGCAAACTCCTCGTGGCGTGTGAACGGCACAATCTCCTTCACTCCCGGCACGAAGCGGAGCGAATCAGGAGCCACATCAGGCGTGACCACATGTGCCTGCTTTCCGAGTCCGGTGAGCAGGTGCATCAGTGCCAGCGATGAGCCGAGGGCGTCTCCGTCAGGCGAGGTGTGACATGTGATGACAATCTTTTCCGCTCCGTCGATAAGCTGCTGGAGGCGGGCGGTTGATTTTGGGTCGATTATGCTGTTCAAGTAAATATTCATCTTCCGGTGGAGTGAATTAAGTTGCAAATTTAAGGATTAATCAGCATAATTCAGTCATCGAACAGTTAAAAATTTTGAATTTTCATCACCGGTCAATCACAATGAAAAGAAATTGCGCGCTTTCGCGAAAAAATGATTATGCAATCATTCATCCTTTGACTGCTCATGACATGCAGCACATTCTTTCCTTGATTTACCATAGACATAATATATTGCGATAAATAGCGAAGTTAACAACTCTGAAACCCCCAAGGCAAGCCATATTCCATCATCGCTCCAGATCATTGGCAGAACAACAAAGGCAGGAACAAGAAAGAGGAGTCCTCTGCACAAGGCGAAAACAACGGAGGGAATGACCTTCTCCACGCTTTGGAAATAACCTATCGCCGTCAGGTTGAAAATAAAGAATATAAAAGCTACCGAAAACTTTGGAAATCCGGCTATTGCAATCTGTGCGGTGTGCAGATGCGGATCAAGAAACAGGCTGACCAGTTCATCGGGAAACAAGATGAATAAAGTTGTAACGAACGCGCCACAGATCAGTGCGGAATAAATGGCAAGTTTTTCAGTGGAACCTACCCGTTTAAAATTTTCTTTTCCATAATTGAAGCTTATGATAGGCTGTGCGGACTGCGCTATCGCATTGCCGACCATGAAGGCGAAGGGGCAGTAGTAGCATGCTATGCTGAACGCGCCAACCCCTTCCTCACCGAGATAGTGCATGAAAACAAGGTTACCCGTCAGCATCAGCACTCCCATGGTGGCTTCTCCGAGCAATGCTGAAACCCCTATCTTGCATTGATAACCAAGATTCCTCAGACTCAGCAACATGCTTTTCCTGCTAAGTTTGATTCTGATGAAGCGTAAGCTGCCGGCTAAAAATCCAAGGTAATAAAGTGCCATAAAACCTCCTGCAGCGCAACTGATACATGTTGCGACGGCTGCTCCCCTCAGTCCCATATCAAGAGGAAAGATGAAGATATAATCCAATATTATATTCATAAGTCCGGGTATCACATTGCACCACATGGCATACTTGGGAGAACCGTCAAGCCGGACAATGAACAGTCCGATGCCGCTCCATCCCTGAAACAGACAGCAGACAAATACCCAAGGCATGTATTCCCTGACAAGCGGCAGCAAGGCATCAGAGCTGCCTAACAGATGTCCCGTACGGTCGATTGACGAGAGCGTCAGAAGAAGAAAAACAGACGTGACCGATGTGGCGCATATTATTGCCTGAGTGATATTGAGTCTTGCCGCTTTTACATTTCCGGAAGCAAGGTGGATGGAAGCGACAACCGATGAACCTACACCCAGCATGAGGAAAATTCCCATCATAACCATTGTAGGCGCTATGCAGATATTGACTGCTGCCAACGCATCGTCACCGATGCCACGGCCAACAAATATGCCGTCCGTAGCTGTCACGGCGCAAATAGCCAGCATACCCAATAAGGTTGGAACAAGATAACGGCGGAAGAGATGTGGAATTCTGTCACTTCCCAGATCGATAGAATCACGCTTCATAATAATTACTGAAAACAAATAAAAAATATGCCGTGTAAGACTTATGGTTTTACCCAGTCATCTTATCCGGCATTATATCTGCCCTCCGATGAGGATTACAAAACGCTTTCTTTAATCGGCTATGCAAAATTACACAAAAGAGTTGAAATACAAAAACCCGGAGCCTTGCAAATTTGAATTTTCATCGCCGGTCAACCACAAAGAAAAGAAATTGCGGGCTACCTGCCATCGAGGTGACGCCGATTTGTGTTTTATTGAAAAAAAATGCGTAAATTTGCACTTTACAAACGACTTCATTAACCACCGAAAGGACCCGCATCAGCAATGTTCAGAATAAAACGTCTATATCTGTTTATGTTACAGAGCTTTTTGCCTCTGTTCCTGATGACGTTTTTCATCTGCCTGTTCATAGTGCTGATGCAGTTTCTGTGGCGCTACATCGATGACCTTGTAGGCAAGGGACTTGAGATGTCGGTCATAGTGGAGCTGTTTTTTTATGCGGCGCTGACCATGGTTCCTATGGCGTTGCCGCTTGCCATTCTGCTGGCATCGCTGATGACCTTCGGCAATTTGGGCGAGCGCTTTGAGCTGATGGCCATGAAGGCGTCAGGCATATCGCTGCTCAAGACCATGCGCCCGCTGATTGCGCTGATGATTATGGTTGCCATCGGGGCATTCTTCTTCCAGAACAACGTTCTGCCCATAGCCCAGTCGAAGATGTACACCCTGCTGCTGTCGATGCGACAGAAATCGCCCGAACTGGAGATTACCGAAGGTGTGTTCAACGACCAGATACCGGGGCGCAACATATTCATCGAGGGGAAGAACCGCGAGACAGGTATGCTCTACGGCGTCATGATCTACGACATGTCGTCAGGCTACGACATTGACCAGATGCGCATAATCCTTGCCGATTCCGGGCGAATATCAGTCACGGAGGATAAGAAATATCTGGTGGTGCGCCTCTACAACGGGGAGCAGTTCGAGAACCTGCGCGGACAGGGCACACGCAGCGGCAATGTACCCTATCGCCGCGAGTCGTTCACCATGAAACAGCTGCTGATGCTGTTCGACAACAACTTCAACCGCATTGACGAGAGCAACATGCGCAATCAATATGTGGGCAAGAACATGGCTGAACTGAACCACACCATCGACTCCGTGAGTGCCCGCGTCGACAGCATAGGGCGAGTCCACGGGCGCGACCTGCTCAACTACCCCTTCTTCAATCAGCCTGCCTACCGCATCATCTACCGCAACAGCCGCCCTGACACCGTCTACCGCCGCGAAGTGACACTGACCAAGCCGGTCGACATTGACACCTTGCTGGCAAACGTGGGCGCCGGACATGCCAAGAACGTCTATTCGCAAGCCATCAGCAAGGCGCGCCGCATGAAGCAGGAGTACGAATACACCGCCCTGCTCGCCGAGGATGACATGAAAAGCATACGCCGCCATGCCATAGAGCTTCAGAAAAAATTCACCCTTTCGATAGCCTGCATAGTGTTCTTCTTCATAGGCGCGCCGCTGGGTGCAATCATCCGTAAAGGCGGACTGGGCGCACCGCTTGTGATTTCGGTGTTCCTGTTCATCGTCTACTACATCATTGACAACACCGGCTACAAACTGGCGCGCGACGGTCACTGGCAGGTATGGCAAGGAATGTGGCTGAGTACGGCTGTGCTGCTGCCGCTCGGGGTGTTCCTGACCTACAAGGCAATCAATGACTCATCGGTGTTCAACGTCGACGCATGGCGCATTTTCCTGCAACACAGACTGGGGCTGCATCAGGTGCGCCACATCGAGTACAAGGAGGTGGCTATGGAGGACACGAATCCTGCCATTGCCCGCGAGATGCTCGACACGCTGCGCAGTCAGGTGCGCGACTACATTGCCTCATGCGGCAACGGCAGCCAGAGCTATCCCGCCTTCTTCCTCAAAGGATTTGACCGCCGGCGTCTCGCCTTACTGCAGCAGGGAACCGAACAGGTGGCAGAATATCTGTCGAACCACCGCGACAAAATGCTTGTCAACAAACTCAGCAACCTGCCCATGCTGCGCAACCTCTGGCTCTACAACGTGACACCCAGCCGATGGATGGCTGTCACCGCCATGGTGCTTTTCCCCGTGGGTGTACCCCTGTGGATCATGGGCAGACGCTACCGCAAAGAACTGATTAATGAACTTAACGCAGTCCTCCGCACCGCTGACGAGGTGGAGGAGATGCTATAAAAATAACTGACCTATCATGGACAATATCAAACTTGACTCAATAGAATCAGCCCTTGAGGATTTCCGCGAGGGCAAAATGGTGATTGTGGTTGATGACGAGGATCGCGAAAATGAAGGCGACTTCATTGTCTCAGCCGAGAAAATCACACCTGAACAGGTAAACTTCATGCTCAAGAACGCCCGCGGGGTGCTATGCGTGCCTATCACCATCAGCCGCGCCACCGAACTGGGGCTTACGCCTCAGGTTCTGGACAACACCTCGGTTCTGGGCACACCATTCACCGTCACAGTAGACAAGCTTGAGGGATGCACCACCGGTGTGTCGATCCACGACCGCTGCGCCACCATCCGCGCCCTCGCCGACCCTGACAGCAAACCTGACACCTTCGGACGACCCGGTCACATCAATCCGCTATATGCCCAGAACGAGGGCGTGCTGCGACGCGCCGGACACACCGAGGCAGCGGTTGACCTTGCACGCCTGTCAGGACTTCAGCCGGCAGCAGCCCTGATGGAAATCATGAGCGACGACGGCTCCATGGCACGTCTGCCCGAATTGCGCCGCATAGCTGACGCCAACAACATGAAACTGATTTCAATCCGCGACCTGATAGCCTACCGCCTGCGCACGGAAAGCAACATCGAGCGTGGCGTAGAGGTTGACATGCCCACCGTTTACGGTCATTTCCGCCTCATACCCTTCCGCCAGAAGGACAACGGACTGGAACACATAGCCATCATCAAGGGTGACATCACCACACCTGAACCGGTGTTGCTGCGCGTACACTCGTCGTGTGCCACCGGCGACATCTTCGGGTCGCAACGCTGCGACTGCGGTGAACAGCTCCACCAGTCGCTCCGCAAAATAGAGCAGGAGGGTCGCGGACTGGTGCTGTATCTCAATCAGGAGGGGCGAGGCATAGGTCTGATGGACAAAATCAAGGCTTACAAACTGCAGGAGCAGGGAATGGACACGGTCGATGCCAACATCCATTTAGGGCACAAGGCTGATGAGCGTGACTACGGCGTGGGAGCGCAGATACTCCGGTCGTTAGGTGTGACCAAAATGCGCCTTCTGACCAATAATCCCATCAAGCGTATAGGACTCGAAGCCTACGGACTCGAGGTGGTCGACACAGTTCCCATCGAAGTTACCCCCAACCCTTACAACCGCTACTACATGCACACCAAAAAGGAGCGCATGGGTCATCATCTCGATAACGTTGACTGAGAATGAAAAAGTTGCTCTCCATAGCCATGTCGGTCACCATCGTGCTTTGCTCGGTGGTGCAATTCCATCATCATGACACCGAGGGCAACATCTACATCAACACCTTTTTGGGCGAACTGGAGGTTGGATTCTGCCATGATTGTTCAGACCCGGGAGATCATTTCCACAACGAGTGCAACCACAACCATGACGAAGCATGCGGCGACACTGACAACTGCTCCATGCACCTTGATGAACTTGCCACACACGAGCAATATTTCAATTTCGCTCCCATAGGCACTCAACTCTGCGTTGCCTACATCAACTGTATCCTTGCCGTATGGCACATACCGCGTCAGAGCGTGGAACCTGACATTTCTGCCGATGTTCCTCCGCTCCCTGCGGCAGTAATACTGCCCGAATGGCTTCTGAGAGGACCGCCTGCCGTAAATGCTATCTGATTTCAGAACCGGTTAATAAATCGATTATCAAATAACATTTACGCAAAATGAAAAACTTACTATATATAATATTGTGTGGAGCAGTCATAGGACTCTTCGCACCCTCCTGCGCGCACACCGCCGAACAAGATGGTCTGGGACACCATCACCACCACGATCATGAAGCGCATGACCACCACGACCATGACCATGAAGGTCACGATCACGAACATGAAGGTCACGACCATGAAGGAGAGGAACACCACGGTCACGAGAAAGAGAACCAAGCCGGCATAATCCATCTCACCGAAGCCCAGATAGAGGAATTCGGGGTAAAATCAACCGTTGTGGAGCCGCAAGAATTTTCTGAAGTTATAAAGGTATCGGGGCAAATAATGTCAGCTCCTGACGACCGCTCCGTTGTCTCGGCAAAATCATCAGGCATTGTCACCTTCGCCTCAGGCATCACACAGGGTGCCAAAGTCAACCGTGGTCAGAGCATAGCCACCGTCTCAGCCAAAGGTATGGCAGGCGGCGACAGCAACGAGGCGGCGCGTGTGGCTTACGAGGCTGCCAAGCTCGAGCTTGACCGACTGACCCCGCTGCATGCCGACGGCATTGTCTCAACCCGCGACTATAACGCTGCCAAACAAGCCTACGAACAGGCTAAGGCAGCTTACTCCGGTTCAGCTTCGGGCAGCTACGCGGCTGCTGCCACCTCCGGCATCATCACCGCCCTGCTTGTCAGTCAGGGAGAATTTGTCAACGCCGGTCAGCCTATCGCCGAAATATCAGGCAACCGCGAGCTGACTCTCCGCGCTGACCTGCCTGAAAAATACTACAAACTGCTGCCGACCATCACCACGGCAAGTTTCCGCACTGCCTACTCCGACCAAGTCATCAGCCTGTCGGAATTAGGGGGTCACCGTATATCCGAAAATGCAGCCGTGGGCTCGCGTCCCGGCTACCTCCCGCTCTACTTCCGCTTCAACAACAACGGGTCAGTAGTTTCAGGCACACCCGCTGAAATATATCTGATTGGCACACCCCGCAAGGATGTGATAGCCGTGCCGGTTGCATCGCTCAGCGAGCAGCAGGGTCAGCTGTTTGTGTTCGTGCAACTTGACGAGGACTGTTTCAAGAAAGTTCCCGTAGTGACCGGTCAGAGCAACGGACAGCTTGTAGAGATAATTTCCGGACTGAAAGAGGGTGAGCGCGTAGTCACCGAAGGCACCACCTTCGTGCGACTTGCCGAAACCTCAGGCGTGGTTCCGGAAGGTCACAGTCACACTCATTGATGCGGGAGGTTGACCATGCTTAACAAAATCATTCACTTCTCGCTTTACAACCGGCTTTTGGTACTCATCCTCTCCGGACTGATTCTGCTTGCCGGAACGGTGACACTGATCAACACCGAAGTCGACATTTTCCCTGACCTCAACGCTCCCACCGTGGTAGTCATGACCGAGGCACCCGGTATGGCGCCCGAGGAGGTGGAGAAACTCGTGACATTCCCCATCGAAACCGCCGTAAACGGTTCCACGGGTGTCCGGCGCGTGCGCTCATCGTCAGCCACAGGCTTCTCAGCCGTATCGGTAGAATTTGACTGGGGCACTGACATTTACATCGCGCGCCAGACCGTTTCGGAGAAACTCGCCGGTGTAGCGGAGCAACTTCCTCCCGGCGTAGCGGCTCCGGTATTGGGTCCGCAGTCGTCGATATTGGGCGAAATCATGATTATCGGACTCACGGCTGACAGCACCTCGCTCCTTGATGTGCGCACCATCGCTGACCGCACACTCCGCCCCCGACTGCTTTCGATAGGCGGCGTGAGTCAGGTTACTGTTATCGGCGGCGACATCCGCGAATATCAGGTTCACCCCAACCTTGAACGTATGAGCCACTACGGGCTGACCCTCAACGAACTGCTTGAAGCCGTGGAGGGGATGAACAACAATGCCGCGGGCGGCATCCTCTATGAATACGGCAACGAATACATCATCAAAGGTAAGGTCAACACCGCTGACATCAGCCGGATGGAGCTTGCGGTGGTCCGCAGCGACGAACGCGGCACGGTGCTTCTGAGCGATGTGGCAAGCATAGAGATCGGCGGCAAGAAACCGCGCCTCGGCGTAGCCTCGGAGCGCACGCTGCCGGCTGTGCTGATGACCGTCACCAAGCAGCCCGGCGTGGGCACCATAGAGCTGACGAAAAAAATCGAGGAAAGCCTTGCCGTGTCAGCCAAGAACCTGCCGCCGGACCTGCATATATCCACTGACATTTTCCGCCAGAGCGATTTCATAGACCACTCCATCAGCAACCTTCAGGAATCGCTGTTCGAAGGGGCGCTGTTCGTTATTATCGTGCTGTTCTTCTTCCTGATGAACCTGCGAACTACGGTCATATCGGTGGTGGCGCTACCGATGTCGATACTGATAGCCGTCATAGTGCTTCATCTGTGCGGATTCAGCATCAACACCATGTCGCTGGGCGGTATCGCCATAGCCATCGGGTCACTTGTCGACGATGCTATTGTCGACGTGGAGAATGTGTATAAACGACTGAATGCCAACCGCCAGCTGCCGCCTGAACAACGTCGTCCGGTGACCGAGGTGGTGTTCGAGGCATCGAAGGAGGTGCGCATGCCCATCTTCAACTCATCGCTGATAATCATAGCCAGCTTCATACCCCTGTTTTTCCTCTCCGGAATTGAGGGGCGCATGCTCATTCCGCTCGGCATCTCGTTCATAGTGGCGCTGATTGCCTCTACCATAGTGGCGCTGACGCTCACCCCGGTACTCTGCTCGTTCTTGCTCGGCAGCCGTAAGGAAAACGACAAACTGAGCCACGAACCGTGGGTATCGCGCAAACTTCGCGGAGCCTACGGCAAAGCTCTGGCATGGAGCCTCGCCCACGGACGTGTGGTATTAGGCTCGGTGGCAGCACTTTTCATCATCTCGCTCTGTCTGTTCTTCACCCTCGGACGCTCATTCCTGCCGTCGTTCAACGAGGGGTCGTTCACCATCAACGTCAGTACCCTGCCCGGAATATCGCTTGAGGAGAGTGACCGCGTGGGGCGCGAGGCTGAGAAAATCATACTCTCGGTGCCGGAGGTGCGCACCGTAGCCCGTAAAACCGGACGTGCCGAACTCGACGAACACTCCTTAGGAGTGAACGTGTCGGAAATCGAAGCGCCTTACAAACTCGACAAAGGGCGTTCGCGCGGCGAGGTGGTGCGTGAACTGCGCACTAAACTCGCGGCAATTCCGGGTGCGAACATCGAGCTGGGGCAGCCCATCTCGCACCGCATTGACGCCATGCTCTCAGGCACCGAGGCGCAGATAGCCATAAAACTGTTCGGCGACGACCTCAACAAGCTTTACTCCATAGGCTCACAGATAAAGAACCGCATCAGCGACATTGACGGTGTGGTCGATGCGAACATAGAGCAGCAGATAGGTCGCCCGGAACTGGAGATTGTTCCGCGTCGCGACATGCTCGCCGCCTACGGAATCACACTGGCTGATTTCGTGCGGTTCATCGACGTGACCCTCTCCGGAGTGACCGTGTCGCAGGTCTATGAGGATGGTTTGCCTTACGACATAACGGTTCAGCTCGCCGATGACGACAGCAACAGTCAGCAGAAGCTTTCGCAGCTGATGATCGACTCCAACTCAGGCAAAATTCCGTTGAGCTATGTGGCTGACATTGTGTCCACTGCCGGACCCAACACCATCAACCGCGAGAATGTCAGCCGACGCCTCGTAATCTCTGCCAATGTGGAAGGACGCGACCTGCGCGGCGTGGTCAACGACATCCGCAGCATGGTCGACAGCGAGATAGCCATGCCCGAGGGTTACTTCGTCACCTATGGCGGTCAGTTCGAGAGCGAAGCAGCAGCCTCGCGCACGCTGGCACTGACCTCTATCATAGCCCTATTAGTGATTTTCATGCTTCTGTTCCAAGAGTTCAAAAGCTTCAAACAGTCAGCTATCATACTGATTAACATGCCGTTGGCAATGATTGGCGGTGTGCTGATTCTGGTGCTTACAGGTGCCGAGCTGAACATACCTGCCATCATAGGCTTCATTTCGCTGCTCGGTATAACCACCCGCAACGGCATGCTCCTCATCTCACGCTATAACAAGCTGAAAGAGAGCGGCGAAGAACTGACCGAACGGATCGTGCACGGATCAGCCGACCGTCTCAACCCCATCATCATGACCGCCCTGACATCGGCGCTCGCACTGATACCGCTGGCTCTGCGCAGCGGCGAAGCAGGCAACGAAATTCAGTCGCCGCTTGCCGTGGTGATTCTGGGCGGATTGATTTCTGCCACAGCCCTGAACGTGTTTGTGGTACCTGTCATTTACTATTTAACTTACAGAAAAGCAGAAAAATGAGAAAAATAATATGCACCCTTGCGCTCATTGCAGCCATCGGCTCTGCGTCAGCACAGAAATTTCAGCAACTGCTCGACCGAATAGTATCGGAATCGCCCGAGCTGAAAGCTCTGGAGCTGGAACATGCAGCCGAGTCAGAGGCAATGGCTCAGGAAAATATCCTTGCGGGTCCTGAACTGGAGGGAAACCACAAATGGGGCACGCGAGGTGAGAACAAGTACGGCGTGGGAATATCGCAGAACTTCGACTGGCCCGGTCTTTACAAAGCTCGCTCCGCAGCACGCAAAGCCAACGACAACGCCCTGCTGCAGCTGAGACTGAGCAGCGCCGACAACCGCCGCCTTGAAGTGAAACTGCTGATGATTGAATATGTAACCACCGGCGAGCAACTGCGGGTGATCACCGATGCGGTCCACAACATGAGCCGCCTGTCGGAACTCTATCAGCGCGGTTTCGAGGCTGGCGAGGAATCAATTCTCGATGTCAACAAGCTGAAAATAGAGAAGTTGCGGTTAATGCGTCGGGAAACCCAGTTGCGCGAACAGCGTGAACAACTGCTTGAAACACTGCTTGCAACGGCAGGGAACAACAGCTTCGCCCCGGAACTCAAATCGCTATCGCTCGCCGACCTCCCCGCCGATGCGATAGCCGATGAGGCTGAATATGAGCAGCGGATTGACCGCAGCCCCAACATGCAATACTACCGCAGCATGCACGAGGCATGCCTGCAGAGTGAGCGCGTGGCGCGTCTGTCAGGCTACCCCACCCTCGGAATCGGCTATGAGCTGGAGCGTGAGGACGGGCAATATTTCAACGGATTTTCCGTTAGTATAGGACTACCGTCTTGGTCAAACGGACACCGGAAAGCTTCGGCACGCTATCAGGCTATGGCACAGGAAGTGCAGATGGATGCAGCCCGGCTCGGCGAAATTCTCAAGATGCGCCGGCTGCGGACAGCTGCCCTGCGTGCCGCCGGCGAACGCGACATCTTCAGCGAAGTGCTGGCATCGTCCAATCAGCCCGAACTGCTGATGAAAGCACTGAAAGGTGGTCAGATTTCGCTGATGACCTACCTGATGGAAGTAGGCTACTTTTTAGACGCCACATGCGACTATTATGAAACAGTAAACAATGCGGCGCGACTTTGTGCCGAACTTAACAAATACAAATGACAATGAAAAATTTACTTTCACTTCTTGCAATCTTATTTTGCATGGTAACCTTCACCGGTTGCAACGACGACCCCACTACCGAGGCTACTCCGGTTGAAGTTACCGTGGCGCCACGGATGGTCAGCAACCCCATAGGCATTTCCTCAGGTATGTGCCTGAAAGTGACCTTTGACAAGACGGGCGAGGTGCGATACATCCTCCCGGATGACATTCTCGGTTTTGACTACGTCGAAGGCTACACCTATCGACTGAAAATCAAGGAGATGCACGTTGCAGGCTCAAACTCGGTCTACTACGTCATGACCGAGCTCATTTCAAAAACTCCCGAAAACAATCCTGATGTTCCTATTAAACCACAAGGTTTATGAAAAATCTCTGTTCAATTCTACTTCTGACACTGGCTTTTATGGTTAATGCTCAAAACCCGTTTTTCAAACCGTTTGACAACGCGCGTCAGACCCCGCCGTTCACCGAAATCAAGAACGAGCACTTCGAACCTGCGATTATCCGGGGCGTAGAACACGCCAACAAGGATATCGAGGCTATTGTCACCAATCCGGAAGCACCCACGTTTGAAAACACCATCGTGGCGCTTGACAATGCCGGCGAGGACCTTAACCGTGTGCTCAACGTGTTCTATCCTCTCACATCGGCTCTCTGCGACGATGAACTGATGGATGTGATCAACCGTGTGCAGCCCGTTCTGAGCGAGTATTCCACCTCGTTGATTCTCAACGAAGGATTGTGGAACCGCGTGAAAACCGTTTATGACAACCGCCGGTCGCTCACCCTCACCCCCGAACAAAAAACTCTCCTTGAGAACGTCTACAACGACTTCGCCCTCTCAGGCGCAAACCTCACCGGCGATGACCGCGAGACATTCCGTGCCCTCAACGACTCGATCAGCAAACTCAGCAACCGCTTCGGGCAGAATATTCTCAAGGAACTCAAAACCTACGAAATCTGGCTTACTGCCGATGATCTCGACGGACTGCCCAAATCAGCAGTAGACGCTGCCGCACTTGCCGCACGTCAGAAAAACCGCGACGGCGAATATCTGTTCACTCTGGATCAACCCGTCTACCTTCAGTTCTTGAAATACAGCAACCGCCGCGACCTGCGCGAGAAAATGTATCGCCTTTACACCGGACGTAACCAGCAGGGCGAATTCTCAAACAAGGAAATCATCAAACAGATTGCTGACCTGCGCCGCCAGCGCGCAAACCTGCTCGGCTCTGAAACCTACGCCCGTCAGTCGCTGAAACGCACCATGGCGCAGACCCCTGAAAATGTCATGGGACTGCTCAATCAGCTCGCCGAGGCATATCGCCCTGCCGCTGACGCCGAAATTGCCGAGCTAAACAAATTCGCGTCGGAACTCGAAGGAAAGGAATTCAAGATTCAGCCGTGGGACTACAGCTATTACAGCACCAAGCTGAAAACAGCGAAATACAGCTACGACGAGGAGGCTATGCGCCCCTATTTCCAGCTTGACAACGTCATTGACGGAGTGTTCGGACTCGCCACTAAACTCTATGGCTTGAAGTTCACCGAGAACAAGGATATTCCGGTCTATCACCCCGATGTGAAGGCATTCGACGTTAATGACGCTGACGGTTCCTATATAGGAGTGATATTCACTGACTTCTTCCCGCGTGAAACAAAACGCGCCGGAGCATGGATGACCGAATTTGCCGGTCAGCGGGTCAAGGACGGTGTAGACGTTCGCCCGCAGGTGACAATAGTGATGAACTTCACAAAACCCACTGCCGACGAGACTTCACTCCTCACACCCTACGAAGTGGAAACCTTCCTTCACGAATTCGGTCACGCACTTCACGGACTCCTGTCGAAAGTGAACTATCAGTCGCTTGCCGGAACAAACGTTTACCGCGACTTTGTGGAACTTCCGTCGCAGTTCAACGAAAACTATCTTACCCAGAAAGAATTCCTCGACGGTTTCGCCCGCCACTACAAGACCGGCGAACCTATCCCGCAGGAAATGGTCGACAAACTGATAGCATCGGAGCAGTATGGCGCCGCTTATGCATGCCTGCGACAGCTGTCGTTCGGCTTAATCGACATGAAATGGCACTCCATCACCGAGCCTGTCACCATCGATGCCGAACAGTTCGAGCATGAAGCAGCCGCTCCCGTGGCACTCTTTGACCCCATCGAAGGCTCAATGACCTCCACCACCTTCTCGCACATCTTCTCCGGAGGCTACGCAGCCGGCTATTACAGCTACAAATGGGCAGAGGTTCTCGATGCCGACGCATTCGCCAAATTCAAGGAGGACGGTATTTTCAACCCTGAAACTGCCAAGTCATTCCGCATGAACATTCTGGAACGTGGCGGTACGGAAAACCCCGCACTCCTCTACCGCCGTTTCCGCGGTGCCGACCCCTCGATCAACGCCCTGCTTGAACGCGACGGCATCAAGCCCATCAAGGTAAAATCACTCAATAAGGATATGTAATCCACCATCTTATAGGGAAGCCCCGTGGAGCTTCCCTATAAAGTAATAATAACCCCTCATTTTCACCATTCATGAACACACCCTCCCAAACCGCCGACACTGCCATTGCGGTAGGTAAAAACAAAGTAGAACTGAGCAACCGCCGACTCTCACGTCTGGCAGTGTCAGCCTTTCTTGCCGGATGTTACATAGCCCTCGGAGGCGCGCTCTCACTGATTGTAGGCTACGGATTCCCCGAAATCTCAGCCTCAAACCCGGGATTGCAAAAACTGCTGTGCGGCGCCATGTTCCCCATCGGGCTGATACTCGTAGTGACCCTCGGTGCCGAGCTTTTCACCGGCAACAACGCGCTGCTCATACCAGCCTACATGACCCGCGGATGCACCGCCGGCGATGTAATAAAAAACTGGTGCTTGGTTTATCTGGGCAACTTTGCTGGGGCAGTCACCTTCACCATCCTGCTCGTGTGGTACGCCGGGCTCACTGACAGCGAACTCTACAGGAACGCGTCCGTAGCGATAGCCGAGGCAAAAACATCGATGACATGGGGAGTGGTGTTTGTCAAAGGGATAGGAGCCAACTGGTGTGTCTGCATGGGTGTGTGGATGGCGCTCACAGCCCGCACCTTCACCGGCAAAATCCTCGGATGCTGGATTCCCGTGATGGCATTTGTAGTATTCGGATTCGAGCACTGCATAGCCAACATGTTCTACTTCCCCCTTGGAATGTTGAACGGAGCCGATGTCACCATCATTGACGCAATCACCCGCAACCTCATCCCCTCAACCTTAGGCAACATCGTAGGCGGCGCCCTGATGGTTGGCACCCTCAAAACCTTTGTCCACCTGAAAAAGTGAGACTAAGGACTAAGAGCCCGTTCCCCAATATTTGTCAAGGCTGGGGAACGGGGTCTAAGGACTGACTTAATGCAACCAAAACGCAAAGAAGGTGTGCCGAACTTGCAAACGGCACACCTTCCTCACGTTTCAACTATTTATTTATGAGAGCCTCAGTATCTGGTATCACTACCCGATAAAAAGGACGAGGGATGTATGAACTCTATCTTTCTAAGAGCTTCGATATTATAACAAACGGACGGTGTTAAAAGGTGTATCTTTTTTGCCTGTTTTGCGCTAAAAGAGTTTAAAAGCGCATGGAATTGTCAGCGGGGAGGGAGTACGCGAAGCCCGTCGATGATGATTTTCCCTTCGTCGGCAAGCTGTCGGAGCGATTCCACGGCTGAAGCCGATCGCTGTTCGCCTGCCGGCTTTATAGCATCGAGTATCCGGCTGACGGTCAGTTCGCCATGCTCCTTCAGCAGTTTCTCCACCATGGGGTAAAGCTGCTCCGGGGTGAGAAGGTCAAGCGAGGCTGTAGCACGACGTTTCTCACGGCAAATGTCGCATTTGCCACATGGTTCGGCTCCCGTTTCACCGAAGTAGGCAAGCATACGGCTGACCCTGCAACTGCTGTCGCCCCAGAAAAAATCACGGACGGCGTCGGTCCGGCGCTTCATTTTTTCCTGCATCACCTCATAGACCGACTGCGGAATCAATATGTCGGCGGTCTGTTCGCGTGCGGTGGGCAGATAGATGTAGGGGGTGGTGCGATGGGGCACATAGTGGAGCACATGCAGTCGCGACAGGAGCAGGAGGTCATCGTAGACATCTTGCTGTGAAATTCTGAGGGAGCTTGCGAGCGATGCTTCGGAAATGTATTCATAATCGGCGAAGATGCCGGTGGAGGTGCGCAGTATCAGGTCGAAAAGCCGGGCTGCACGGGGCGGCAGGGTCAGCTCGTAGAGTTCGGCGCGTTTCATCAGCATCATTATGCGCGAGCGGGTGTCGTACTCGGTCACATATTCCAGCCATCCGGCTCGTCCGAGCAGTTTCAACGCGCTCATGGCAGGGGCTGCCGGCAGGTTCCACCGTTTGCAGAACCGTTCGAAGTCAAATTCGTAGACCTGCTCGTAGCCTTCGCCTATTGCGATGTCGAGCGTCACGCACACTTTTTCGTATATGCCGCGGATGAAGTCGCGCGGCGGAAAGGCTTCATGGAGCCGACGTGTGAGCAGTCCTTTGTCGTTGCGCGCGACGAGCGCCACTGCCACGGACTCTTTTCCGTCACGTCCGGCGCGACCGGTCTCCTGATAATATTCCTCGATGGTGGGAGGAAGGTCGATATGCACCACCACACGGACGTCGGCTTTGTCGATGCCCATGCCGAAAGCGTTTGTCGCCACCATCACCCGTGTCTCGCCTGATTTCCAGCTGTTCTGCCGCTCGTTTTTTTCCTGCGGTGACAGTCCGGCATGGTAGTAGGCTGCCGGGATGCCTTCGGCTATCAGCTCCTCGGCAATCAGGCGGGTGCGCTTCCGCGAGCGGACATAGACAATGGCGCTGCCGCCAACGGAGCTGAGTATTTTCATCAGCATGGCAGGTTTGTTCTCGACGAAACGGACCAGATATGATATGTTCTTGCGGGCAAAACTGAGGGTATGTCGAGTGCTGCCGGGTCGGAATTTCAACACGCTCATTATGTCAGCCGCTACTTCGGGAGTGGCTGACGCGGTCAACGCGAGTACGGGGGCATCGGGGAAAAGGTCGCGCAACGAGGCTATTTCGAGATATGACGGACGGAAGTCGTAGCCCCACTGCGAGATGCAGTGCGCCTCATCGACCACAATAAGGCTGACGTCGAAGTCACGCAGGATATCGGTGAACGACTGTGACCGGAGCTTTTCAGGCGACACATACAGGAGCTTGACTTTGCCAAACCTGCATTTTTCGGTTATATAGCGCTGTTCACGGCGCGAGAGTCCGGCATGCAGGAAAGCAGCCCGTATGCCACGCGCCTGCAGGTTGTCGACCTGATCTTTCATCAGCGAAATCAGCGGTGTGACCACGATTGTGAGTCCCGGAAGCATCACAGCCGGCACCTGAAAGGTGATGGATTTTCCTCCACCGGTGGGCATCAGTCCCAGAGTGTCGCTGCCGCTGAGTACGCTCAGGATTATATCCTGCTGCGGATGTCGGAACGACGGATAGCCCCACAGGCGCTGAAGCGTGGCGAGTATGTCAGCTTCAGTGAACATTTATCTCCTTTACCAGCAGCTGAATGGCACCGTTGCCTCCATGGCGCCGGTTGTCCTCGATGGTGTAGCAGATGTCAAACGGTTTCTGAGAGTGGATGTAGTCGAAGAACTGCCCTTTGTTGAAGGCTATGCCGTTGAACACCTTGCCTGAGGTGTCATCGACCAGTTCAAGCTTGATATGCTCCAAGTTGCGTCCTACCAGCTTGCTTGTGCCGAAGTCGAGCACGTTGCGGGTGCAGAACACCGGCTTTGTGTTGCCGGGTCCGTAGGGGTTGAAGCGTCGGAGCAGCGTGAGGAATTCCGGAGTGATGTCGGCGAAGTTGATGTAGGCGTCGATGTCGAGCTGCGGATGGAGCTGCGAGGGGAGTATGTTCGCTGCCACATATTCTTCGAAACGGCGCTTGAACTCAGGGATGTTCTCCTCTTTGAGCGACAGCCCCACGGCATAGGTGTGACCGCCGAAGTTTTCAAGCAGGTCGCGTGCCGATTCAACAGCTTTGTAGACATCGAAACCTTGCACGGAGCGCGATGAGCCGGTAGCGAGACCGTCTGACAGGGTCAGCACCACCGATGGCTTGTAGTAGAGTTCGGTGATACGCGACGCCACAATGCCTATGATGCCTTTGTGCCAGTCCTTGTTGTAGATGACAATGGATTTCTGCTCCTGCAGTTTGTCACCGCGAGCCTCCAGAATGGCATTCGCCTCCTCGGTGATACGCTTGTCGAGTTCCTTGCGGTCCTTGTTGTACTGGTCAATGGCACGGGCTTTGGCGAGAGCTTCGCTGAAATCGCGTGCCACGAGGAGTTCTACCGCTTCGCTTCCGCACTGCATGCGTCCGGAGGCATTGATGCGCGGACCAATCTTGAAAATCAGGTCGCTTACCGTGATTTCCTTGCCTGACAGCTGACAGATTTTGATGATGGCGCGAAGCCCCAGATTGGGATTGCTGTTAAGGCGTTTCAGCCCGTGGAAAGTCATGATGCGGTTCTCGTCGACCATAGGCACAATGTCAGCGGCGATGCTGACAGCCACCAAGTCAAGCATACCTTCAAGTTCGGTGGTGGGTATACCGTTGCTCATGGCAAACGCCTGCATGAACTTGTAGCCTACGCCGCAACCCGACAGATGCCGGCAGGGATAGGTGCTCGACTCCAGTTTGGGATTGAGGATTGCGGTGGCGTTGGGAAGCTCCTCATCAGGGACATGGTGGTCGCAGATGATGAAGTCGATGCCTTTGCTTTTGGCATATTCCACCTCGCCGTTAGCCTTGATTCCGCAATCAAGGATGATAACAAGTTTCACATCCTGCTCGGCGAATTCGTCGATGGCACGGAACGAAACGCCGTAGCCCTCGTCGTCACGCGTGGGGATGTAAAACTCCACGTTTGAATAAAAGATACGCAGGTACTTGTAGACCAGCGCCACGGCAGTAGTGCCGTCGACGTCATAGTCACCGAATACCATGATCTTTTCTTTAGACCCCATGGCGCGATTCAAGCGCTCCACAGCCTTGTCCATATCGGGCATAAGGAACGGGTCGTGAAGGTCACGGAGCGAAGGTCGAAAAAACTTTTCGGCTTCCTCCACCGTGGTAATTCCACGCTCCACCAGCAGCTCACTTATGGGCGGGCAAGTGGCGTACTTTGTCGCCAGTGCCGACTGCGCGTCTTGTTCTTCGGATGTCAGGGGTAAGTAATTCCATTTACTTATCATTTATGTCGTTTTTTTATTATCAAGCGAGCAGCTGAAGTCTCGGAAATCCAAGACCACAGCGGGGAGAGATGGATATGTGTGGCATATCCGCAGCGCGGATATACACTGATTACGATGCCCGAAAAGAGTTCCGACTCATCCGAGGCACCGCGGCAATTATATATAATCAGCCCGTAACAGACTGTGGTTCAATGCGTAACCATGCTGAGGCTTTCCGGATTGCAGGAGAGACAGAATCAGCCGTTTGCAAGGGTCACTAAATTAATCTACAAAATTAATTATTTTTTTTGGTTTTGAGGGTATATGATATTATAAAAAAACATAATCTGCTCCGATGACCCGGAGAACTCCGAGAGCTCTGAAAACACCGATAACTCTGAAAGCTCGGAGAACTCCGAGAACTCCGACAGCTCTGAAAACAACAATAACTCTGAAAGCTCGGAGAACTCCGATAAAAACAGAGGACCCGCCACCACGGCGAGTCCTCTGACTTGTTTTATGTTAGGTTTAATTTAGTCGATGAGTTCATCAGCTTTATAACCACCCATCTCGCGGATAGCGTTCTTCAGCATAACATACTGCTGGAAGAGGTGGTTAACGGGTACTTCGCCTTTGGTGTAGTCGTGCATCGGGCTCTTCAGGAAGAAAGAGAGGAAGCGCTGGATGCCGTAGCGACCTGAACGTGCAGCGAGGTCGCTCAGGAGCACGAGGTCAAGGCAAAGGGGAGCTGCGAGGATTGAGTCGCGGCAGAGGAAGTTGATCTTGATCTGCATGGGGTAGCCCATCC
>CAMWVE010000017.1 GCA_947177685.1 uncultured Porphyromonadaceae bacterium
TCTTTTTACACTCGGGTAGTATTTTAACAATTCAACCGGGTTTTGCAACTGACCCGTTAAAAATGCAAGGTATCAGAATTTGATTGACAAATCGTTAATTCTAAATTCCATACAAAGATAATGAATTTATATTAACAAATTGCCATCAGTAGAAAATTATTTTTGGGAAAATAATGAGCGGACGCTCCACGAAGCCCCACATCAGGTGCGGTAGCCGATACAGTTATATAAACCAAAGCAGGATGTGACATGGGGTCACATCCTGCTTTGGGTGAAATGTGGGTCTCGAACCCACGACCTTCGGAACCACAATCCGACGCTCTAACCAACTGAGCTAATCTCACCATCTGTTGATTTCGGATGCAAAGTTACGCACTTTTTACGATATAGACAAATTTTTTGAGGAATTTTTTGTTATGCCGTATTTATTCGTTTTCATTTCCGGCAAATTCCATCAGGTAAGCCTTGATGAAATCGTCAATATCGCCATCCATGACACCGCCTACATCTGAAGTCTGGAAGTTGGTGCGGTGGTCTTTGACGCGGCGGTCATCGAACACATAGGAGCGTATCTGTGACCCCCACTCTATCTTCATCTTGCCTGCCTCAACCTTCGCCTGCTCTTCCATGCGGTGTTTCAGTTCCTTATCGTAGAGGATTGAGCGGAGCTGTCGCAGCGCGTTTTCCTTGTTCTTGGGCTGGTCGCGGGTTTCGGTGTTCTCAATGAGGATTTCTTCCTTCTCACCGGTATAAGGGTCAGTGAACTGGTAGCGCAGACGCACACCTGATTCCACTTTGTTGACGTTCTGACCGCCGGCACCGCCACTTCGGAAAGTGTCCCACGAGAGCAGCGCGGGTTCAACCTTCACCTCGATGGTGTCGTCGACCAGTGGGGTCACAAAGACCGATGCGAATGAGGTCATGCGCTTGCCCTGAGCATTGTAGGGGGAAACGCGCACCAGACGGTGGACGCCGTTCTCGCTCTTCAGGTAACCGTAGGCATAGTCACCTTCCACGTTGATAGTGCATGACTTTATGCCAGCCTCATCGCCCTCAAGGATGTTGGCAATGGAGGTTTTATACCCGTTTTTCTCAGCCCAGCGCAGATACATGCGCATAAGCATCGATGCCCAGTCCTGACTTTCGGTGCCACCGGCGCCGGAGTTGATTTTGAGCACTACGCCGAGTTTGTCCTCCTCGCGGCGGAGCATGTTACGGAGTTCGAGAGCCTCGATTTTGCTTATTGCTTGAGCATAGAGCTGGTCAACTTCCTCTTCGGTGACAAGTTCTTCCTTGTAGAAGTCCCAGCCGTTCTGCAGTTCCTCAACTGCGGCTTCCACCTCCTTGTAGCCGTCGATCCAGCTCTGAATATCTTTAATTTTTTTCATCTGTGCCTGCGCTTCCTTCTGATGTTCCCAGAAGTCGGGCACATGTGTGCGGAGTTCTTCTTCCTCCAGTTGGATTATCTTGCTATCGATGTCAAAGATACCTCCTCAACGCGAGCTTGCGTTCAAAGGTCTGTTTTAATTGTTCCTGTGTTATCATTTCTTATTTCCAAATATTAAAAGTATTAAACCTATTATTATATGTATTATGAATGAGCCGAAACTGTTAGTCAGCTCAGCAACTCCCACAAGCAAGAACATCAGACCGGTCAACGAAACGGGTGAGTTCATTCCTTTCTTGGTGATTGTCTGAGTCTTGGAATTGTAGTTGCCTGCAAAAAGGAACTGCAACCCTACGACACACGCGGCACAAAAGAAGAACGCCGGATATTGATCAAGGAAAAACAGCGCTGTCAGGAATCCGAAAAATATGCCTCCTAAAATGGCAAACACGTTGCGGACTGACGAGGGACGCTTGGAATTGTCAATGACCTGCCTCTGTGCGCCGTAAGCCGGACGGGGATTTGGCGGGGGTGCGCCGCCGGGGGTGATACGCATAGGCTTGCTCTGATAGTAGCGCACGGGGGTACGCGGTCCGTTTGGAAGTGTGTATGTGACACCGGTGCCGTTGATTCCCTGAGGGGTGTCCATCCATGTGCCTTCGTAGCAGATTTTCGAAACTCCCCACACCATCCGACCATGTCCGTTGCGCTTGCCGTTGACAAAGTCGCCGGTATCGGTGCGCTTGTTGACGGAGTCAAAGAGGGTTCCGCGTCCGTGAGGACCTTTGTCATTCCAGCCACCTTCGTAGAAGTCGCCGTTCTTGAACATTATTTTGCCGTTGCCCACGCGTGAGTCGTCGAGATATTGTCCGCTTTCCTCATAGCTTTCAGTGAATGTGCGACCTATGCCGTTTCGTCCGTTCTCGTTGAGTCCGCCTTCGTAGCGGTTGCCGTTGGCGTAAAGGATTTTACCGTCGACGGGCTTGCCGTTTCTGAACAGAGCCTCCCATACGTCGCCGTCGGTCTGCGTAATCTTGCCGTTTCCGTGAGGTCCAGCCGGTGACCACTGACCGGTGTAGATGGAGCCGTCGGCATAGAAGATTGTTCCGTTACCGTAGGGTTGTCCTTTGCTATCGAACGAGCCAACCCACACGTTGCCGTTTATGGTCCGGCGCTCATCGTTTCCGCCGGTCTTACCGGCTGCCGGATTTGCCGGTCCGGTATGCTTTGCGGCGCCTATGGTTACGGTGGTTCCACTATTGGACCCGCCGAGCGACATGGCAGGCGCATTGCGCTTGATGGCATTGACGTTGACTCCTGCCGAAGCCTTCATGCGCTGTGACTCAAGGGTTTCTGCAAACTCCTTAATATCACGGAGTATTTTGTTGGATTTACCGGCAAAATTGCTCGCCTCGGCACCGAACTGGTCAGAATACTGGTAGGAAAGCTCGCGCAACAGAATCACCGATGTGCCGAATTTATCCTCATCGACAGTGCCCCGTTCGGGTGTCTTGAGAATATACTCGAATGCTTCCAGTTCGTTGGGTTCGAAGCGTGATCTGTTTTCCTGCAGATAGCAGGCTGCACGCCACCATTCGGCAACGATTCTGATTAGCTTTACATTTTTATCACCGGCATTTATGGAGTTGCCAAGTCCGGAGTCAATTGGTTCAAGTTCCATGTCGTTAAATTGAAATTGCTGTGATGCAGGAGATTATGCCCACGGCTATGGAGATAATTGTGATGGCGAGTTGAGCAGGAGTAAACATGCGGGTGACGGTTCGCGGTTCCGGCTTCTTTTCGAATGAAACCCACTTGCCGTTAGCGAACACTCCGTGTTCTTTATATCCGTTTTTCTTGAAAGTGTAGACACCGGTGGTGTTTCGCAGCATCTGCGGATATGATGCACCGGGGATATATTTCTCTGCTTCAAACTTGTCACCGTTGGACCAAGCGAAGGTCAGATTTCCGGTGGGTCTGCCTCGGAGAAACTTGCAGTAGAGCGACCACATGGTCTTGTCGGAATGGCGCAGGAATCCGAATCCGTCAGGTCCGTAGTCTGACCACTCTCCTTCGTAAATCATGCCATCGGAATAGGTGATTTTTCCGCGTTCCACGGGTTGACCATTTAAGAACATTCCTTCCCAAAGGTTGCCGTCGCGCTTGATGGTACGCTTTTCAGGATGTGGCGGAGGAACAGGCTTTTCCTTAGGTTTTTCCTCGGTTTTCCCGGTGGTTTTTTCCTCGTGTTTATCTGCCGGTTTATCGTGTTTCACCTCATGCTGATGTTGCTCAGGTTTTTCCTGCTCACGCACCAGACGTCCGAACGACTCGCGTGCCTCGATTATTTTGCCTATCTTTCCTGAGAACGAGCGCAGATTGGCGCCGAACTCATCGGTGATGTTCCAAGACTCCTCATAGAGAACGAGCTGAATCTTTTGAATCTGTTCATCGGAGAGTTGCTCGGCGCCTGATTTGAACATGTTGCGGACAAGGCGATACTGCGCGGTGATATCATCGCTCGAAAACTTGTCGATATGTTCATCGATGTATCGGGCAGCCTTCAGCCACTCTTTGACACGTCCCAGCAGTATATGGTCTCTCTCAATCACTGTCAGTCAACCGTTTATCATAGAACTTCGCGCGAGCCGAGTTCGAGACCCGCACGCTTTACTTCTTCGTCGGTAGCGCCTTCAACCTGCACGTTGAATGTGATTTCATTGCCCATACATTCGCCGGTCACTTCCAGAATACCGTTGGAGTTAAGCTTGAAGTTAACCTTGACGGGTGTTCCTCGCTTGACCGGTTTTCCAAGATTAAGCACATTTTCGGTGAGCTGATGTGACACGCGCACCTGTGCCATCTCGTCGTAGACACGGTTTTCATAGATTTTCAGCAGCACGTCGCGCTGGTTTTCCTGTCCGGTGATGAAATCGCGTGAGCGCGATGTGCCGGTGGTGTCGCCACGACGGATTATGTTGGCGATCATGTTAACTCCGTCGTGAACACATCCGAGTCCGTAGGAGCAGGGTGAAATGGTGCCTTTTATGATGCCGGGATTATGGGCGTAGATGGCAGCTCCCTCGGCTATCGCGAGGTTGGGTTTGAGGGCGTCGCGGCGTATTCTTGCCTTGGGAAACTCCTTGGTCACCGCATTCTGAATCATGGGCATGTAGGATGATCCGCCCACAAGGATTATCTCGTCGATGTCATCGGCAGTGAGGGGAACGCGTGAGTTTCTGATTGCGCGCTTCATGAGCATGATGGTGGAGTCGACGCTGTCCTCGGTCATTTCCTCAAAATCTTCGCGGCTTACGCGGGTCATGTAGTTGCGGTTCTTATACATGATTCGGGCGTTCACCTCATCCATGTTTGAGAGGCGCTTCTTGAAGTTCTCGGCAGAGAGAACCATGCGTCCGAGTTCACCGGAATTGTTGGTATCGCGCTGCTCGAGGTAGGTGGGGAGGTCGTTGCAGGTGAGGATATGGTCCAGCAGACAGATATCCCAGTCCTTGCCGCCCAGCCGGTGGTCACCGTCGTTGGCGAGTTCCTCAAGGACACCGTTTCTGGCACGCATGATGCTGATGTCGAATGTGCCGCCGCCGAGGTCGTAGATCATGAATGTCTTGCCATTGAGATCCTTGACACCGTAGCTTATCGCGGCTGCGGTAGGTTCGGGAATAAGAGCCAGCACGTTGAGTCCGGCAAGTTTGCCTGCCTGACGTGTGATTTCACGCTCGCGCGAGCCGAAATATGCGGGTACGGTAATCACCACATCCTTGATGGGGGCACCCCCTTCTTCGGCGCGTACCTCATTGGCATCGGCGACCAGTTTTTTCAAAATCATGGATGAAATGGCGAGGGGGCTTATCTCAACATCATCAATCTTGCGGTGATATTTGGGGTTGCCGATTTCACGCTTGATACATTCAACGGTGCGTTTCGGATCTACACCCATCTGCTGCTTTGCCTCATCGCCTACGAGTACGCAGCCGTCGTCAGAATAATAGACCACAGAGGGTGTGGTCTGGAAGCCTGACATGTTGTTGATTACATGGGGTTCACCATCGTTGCCTACAATGGCAACGCATGAGTTGGTGGTGCCCAAGTCTATTCCGTATGCTGCCATTTTCAATTCTTTTTAAGTACGATTTTTGTTACTTCTTCAGGACGGAGTATGTGGTCGACAACCTTGCATACACCGGCTTCGTTCACCTCGGTCGATTTCACTACGAAACCGATGCGGTCAGTCACATATATGGCATTGGTTTCAGGTTCGAAGTTGCCGAAACGGACATCGTAATCGGTGATCTCGCGACCGGTAATGGTCTGATAGGGTGAAAGCTCGTCAACACCCTGCTGATGATTCTTGATTTCAACCTGATTGTCCTCGAGAGTGCATTTGATTACCTCAAGCAGTTCGTCGAGTCTGCCACGGAGACTGATGCAGCGATCTTCCATCGACTTGCCTTCATCGATTGCCTTGTCATCTTCCTGAATACCGAACATTGCGGTTTCATAGAAGTCGCACATCTCCATCAGCAGCGGCTTGCGTGCTTCCATGACAATACCTTTGCTGAAACGGTCAATAGTCTTGTTCTGGATTTTGATTATATCCTGAAACTTCTCGACTTTCTCGAACACTGAGTTCACAGCCTCGTAGATTCCTTCGATGTCGGCATTTGAAGGAGCTGCGTTGAAAGGTGGAGGCACAGGAATACTCTCTTCAGTACACAGGGTTGATGCCTGAGCCATTGCCTCAGCCTGTGCAGGCGTTGTTTCAGCAGTCACCTCTGTTTCAACCGCCACTGTTGTTTCGCGAGAAGGTGTGGGAGGCACGGCATCGTCTGCCCAATTAGTAGCAGCAACTTCTGTATCTGACCAATAAGAGGCATTGCCTACGGCGGGATTGTTCGGCGTAGACTGTAATGGCTGACCGCCATTGTGCTGAGAATAATCCTGATTTTCCATTGTTTAGGGTTTTAATTTGCAAATATACAAAAATTGTTGTGAAAAATGCTTATATTTGTCTGCAAAAATCAACTGACCGCGAAGAAAATCGGGCTAAATGAAGAATCAAAGTGCAGAACTGGGAAAATGGGGCGAGGATTTGGCTGTTAAGTTACTTGTCTCAAAAGGTTATGCCATTCGCGAAACCAACTGGAAGCTTCCTCCGCTGGAAATTGATGTGGTGGCAATGAAAGGAACCCGCATTGTGTTTGTGGAGGTCAAGACCCGTAGCAACGGTGAGTATGACCCCGTGACAGCGATAAATCGAAAAAAACAGGCAAACATGATCAAAGCTGCCAACACCTATCTGCTTTCAAATGAATTGCCTAATGACGTGCAGTTTGACGTGGTGCTGATTGTGGGCACGCCGGACACCGGATTCTCCATCGACCACATAGAGGATGCGTTTTATCCGCCACTGAAAAAGTATTAGACCCTCAGCACAATTCCGGAAAGGGTCATTGGGATAATTGGAATCAGCAAAGGGTCATTGCGATAACTCTTTGCAACAGACTATCAGTCAAGGAAAGAAGCGGTTTGTCATAGTAAGCCGTCTGATAAACCTAAAGAGGGTGAGCCAAAATTTATTTTGACACACCCTCTCAATATTTTTAACGCAATTACAATTCCGGTGCAAAGTTAGTCACCGGCAGCAGATTGCACAATACCCTGATTTGAGTATTTTTACGCTTATTGCATACCTGACACAGTGGCGTCGGCATGAATTTTCTTCACCAGTCCCTGAAGAACTTTACCCGGTCCGAGTTCAACGAACTCTGTGGCACCGTCAGCGACCATGTTGCGTACGGTCTGTGTCCAGCGTACGGGGGCTGTGAGCTGTGCAATCAGATTGCCGCGGATTTCAGCAGGATCAGTGTGAGGAAGCGCATCGACATTCTGATATACCGGACAGATGGGCGCGTGGAAATCGGTATTTGCAATTGCCTCGGCAAGTTCGGCACGGGCAGGTTCCATGCAGGGTGAATGGAAAGCACCACCCACTTTGAGGGGGAGTACACGACGTGCGCCGGCCTCGGTAAGACGTGCTGATGCAGCCTTGATGGCATCTACTTCGCCTGAGATTACAATCTGACCGGGTGAGTTGTAGTTAGCGCAAACTACCACACCGGCTATGCTGTTGCAAACATCTTCCACAACTTCGTCAGCCAGACCAAGGACAGCAGCCATAGTAGATTCTTTCAGCTCACAAGCTTTCTGCATAGCCATGGCGCGTGCAGAAACCAGTCGCAAGCCATCTTCAAAACTGAGGGCTCCGGCTGCTACAAGTGCTGAAAATTCACCGAGCGAGTGACCGGCAACCATGTCGGGGTTGAAATCGGCGCCGAGAGTTTTGGCAAGAATAACTGAATGGAGGAATATGGCAGGCTGAGTGACACGGGTCTGACGGAGATCTTCGTCAGTGCCGTCAAACATGAGGTCAGTGATGCGGAAGCCCAGAATTTCATTGGCTTTCTCAAACATGTCGTGCGCTACTGGATTGTTCTCGTAGAGGTCTTTGCCCATGCCTACGAATTGAGCGCCCTGTCCGGGGAATACAAATGCTTTCATTTTGTTTCTTTTTTCAATTTCTGTTTTTCGGACGCAAAGATAAGTAATAATTTTCAATTACGGAAATTTTTCGTGAATTAAGATCCCGTTCCCCAATATTTGTTAACGCTGGAGGCTAAGAGAAAGCTGCGGATGTTTAACTAAGCGTCCTTACACTTCGGAAGCCGCAGTGGGAGCATATAAATGCATCAAGAGGTTGTGTCAAAACTTGTGACACAACCTCTTGAAGGTTATAGCTTTGGGATTTCGAAGAATCAGATTTGAGTGTCCAACAGCGCGTCCTTCACGGCATCGGTAACATCCTCAACCTGAGTGTTGTAGAACAGGGGATCATCAATGGGGAAGATGAAAGTGTAGCCTTCCTCGACACCGACCTTACGGATTGCCTGACGAACACGTTCCTTGATGGGTTCGAGCAACTCGCGTTCCTGACGCTGAATGTCATCATCGGCAGTCATGAGGAACTGCTGGGCACGTTTCTGCATGTTCTGCAGCTCCTGCACACGGCGCTCCTTGATGGTTTCGGCAAGTCCGGGCTGACGGTTCAAGACCTGAATTTCTTCAAATTTCTTGTCGATGTCAGCGGTCATGCGGTTATACTCCTCTTTGTACTGACGCGAAGTCTCGGCAATCTGAGTTGTCACCAGAGTGTAGTCAGTCAGTGATTCGAGAACAGCCTTCTCATCAACAACGGCAAAGCGCGCTGTCTGGGCTGCAGCAAGCATGGGCACTGCAAGCGCAATGGCTACGAAAATTCGTTTGAGCATGTTGGACTGTATGAACTGTTAAGTAGGTTTGGAACTGCTTATTTCGCTAATTTCTCTTTAACGAGAGGATTAACGTCGAGAACGTCAGCGCTCATGTAGATGAAAGCACCGGTGGGAAGGATGCAGGTGAGACCTTTTTCCTGACCTACAGCCTGAGCTGCTTTCTGAACTTTGTCAACGATGGGAGCCATCAGTTCCTGTTCCTGCTGCTGGAGACGCTGGTCGTAGGTCTGAGCGGTCTGCTGAATTTTCTGTGACATTTCGTTGAGAGCCTGTTCACGACGTTCGAGCATAGCTGCGGGAGTGGTGGCATCTTCTTTGAGTTTGTTGTAATCATCGAAAGCTCGCTGTGCTTCTTCCTGAAGGCTGCGGAGGTCAGCCTGATATTTTTCCTGCGATGCTTTCAGGGTGTTCTGTGCTTCAGTAAACTCAGGTGTTTCAGTTACGAGAGTCTGAAGGTCAATAACACCGATTTTAACTTGTGCTGCAACTGAGAGAGGGAGTGCAATGAGAATTGCGATCAGAATTTTCTTAATCATTGTATTTAGTTTTATTTAATTAATTTGCATATCCGAGTTTTGCGAGTACTTCGTTCGAGATGTCGACACGCGGTGAGGCATAAATGATGTTGGCTGACGAAGCACGGTCAAAAATGACCTGATAGCCACGTTCTTCCGATACTTTCTTGACAGCGTTGTAGATATCGTCCTGAATGGGCTTTATCAGTGTCTGACGTTTTTTGTAAAGTTCACCTTCCGGACCGAAATATTTGTAGCGGAGTTCCTTAGCCTCGTTTTCCTTAGCCATGATCTCCTCTTCTTTTTTCTTTTTCTGGTCATCGGTGAGGAATACTCGTTCCGACTGATAGTTCTTATAAAGTGTCTCAGCCTCTTTCGAAAGGTTTTCAACCTCCTTCTGCCAGCGTTGCGACAGCTGATTCAGCTGCTCGTTTGCCATTTCGTATGAGGGAACGCTCTTGAGGATATATTCCATGTCAATGAGCGCGAACTTCTGCGCGGATGCTCCGAAGATTGACCCGCAGATGATGCAGAGTGTAAATATGAGTTTCTTCATTATGTTCAGTTTTAAAGGGTTCAACTTTATATTAGACAATCGAGGGCTGAAATGGTTTAAAATTCCTGTCCGAGAATGAAGTGGAAGTGTGAACCGCCACGCTGACCGAACACCTTGTCGAAACCGTAAGCCCAGTCGATACCCATCATACCCACCATAGGCAGATAGATGCGGACACCGGCACCGGCACTTCGCTTGAGCTCGAAGGGTGAGAAGTTGCGGACGTGGGTCCAAGCGTTACCTGCTTCCACGAAGGTCAGACCATAGATGGTTGTGGTGGGCTGGAGCATGAACGGGAAGTGGAGTTCCATGCCGATGCGGCTGTATGCGTAGCCCTCACGACCCCAAGGAGTGAACTGACCGTTGTCATAACCGCGGAGTGCGATGGTTTCTGTCGCGTAGGTGTAAGAGCCTGACATGCCGTCGCCACCCACATAGAATGTCTCGAAGGGTGATTTGAGCCATTTGTTGTAACTTCCGAGCAAACCTACATCGGCACGGGTCATGAGCACGAGTGTCCACTTACCGTCGACATCGGTCAGAGGTGTGTAGGTGCGCGACTTGAAGCGGAGTTTCCAGTATTCAATCCACTGATAGAGCTGCTTTTTGGACTCCGTGGTGTTCTCGTTGTAAAGCTTCTCCCAGTTGCGTCCGGGCGAGAAGAGTGATGCCGGCGGAGTCATAGAGAGATTAAGCGAGAATGTTGAACCGCTGCGGGTGTAAAGCGGGTTGTCGATTGAGTTTCGTGCCAGAGTAAGACCGAGCACCAGAGCGTTTGAAGTACCGTTGTTCATATAATAAAGATACTCCCAGTTCTTAAGGTAATAGTAGTTGTAGGAAAGCTCGGCGGTGAATGTGAAGTAGTCGTCGGGCCAGCTCAAACGTTTACCGAATCCAACGGTGATACCTGCCATCTGAAGAACCTTGTTGGGGTCGTAGGCATTCTGGATGGAGTTCTGGTAATAGTCGTTGTACATTGAGCTTCCCCAGTTACCCAAACCACTGTAAAGATAGGGGTTTGACCAAGTAGAGTTGTAATATGACGAGTTCACGCCGGTCTGACGGCTGTAGTAGGCGCTGACACTTAAAGAGTTAGGACGTTTGCCACCGAACCATGGGTCGAGGAACGAAACGGAGTAAGCCTGATAGTAACGGGCATTGGTCTGAGCCGAAATAGTGAATGTCTGACCTTCGCCCTGCGGTATCAGTCCCTTGTAAGTGCTTGGGTGCAGCAGGTTCTTGATTGAGAAGTTGGTGAACTTAAGGGCAAGTTTACCGATGATACCGGTCTGACCCCAACCCATAGAGAACTCAATCTGGTCGTTAGCTTTTGAGGTGAGGTTGAAGATGATGTCAACCGTACCGTTCTCTTCGTTGGGTTCAGGGCGGATATCCATTGATTCAGGGTCGAAATGACCTGTCTGAGCGATTTCACGAGCCGAACGCATCAGGGTCTGCTTGCTGAACAGTTCGCCGGGACGCACACGCAGCTCACGACGGATAACCTTCTCATAAAGGCGGTCGTTACCATTGATTACCACACGGTTGATTTTTGCCTGCGGACCTTCGAACATACGCATTTCCAGTTCTATTGAGTCACCATGAACGTTTTTCTCGATGGGAACAAGCTGATAGAACAGATAACCACGGTCCATGTAGAGGTTCGACACCGCGTCCTCATCCTCGCTGGTGCGTTTGTTCAGACGTTTCTGATTGTAGACCTCGCCGGGTTTAATGTTCAGCACATCGTTAAGGAAATCGGTGGTAAACACTGTGTTACCCACCCAGTCAATACCTGAGATGTAGTATTTTTTACCTTCCTCCAAGTCGATGTACACGTCAACGGTCTTGTCGTCATATTTAGCCACGCTGTCAGCCACAATTTTGGCGTCGCGATAACCTTTTTCGTTATATTTTTCGATGATTCGGTTGAGGTCGTCATGATAATCGCTCTCCACGAACTTCTTCTGCTTGAACAAGTTGCGCAGTTTGCCTTTTTCGTTGGTCTTTTTCATGGCGCTCTTCACATCCTGATCAGTAAACACCTCGTTACCGTCGATGTAGATTTTGTGCACCTTGACCTTGTCATGCTTGTCAACAGTTATGTCGACGATCATTTCGTTCTTGTTTGAGAGATCCTCGCGGAGGTTGATTTTAACATCGGCGTTACCGAAACCCTTGTCAGCATAGTATTTACGGATGATAGCTTCCGCACGGTTGACAATGTTCTGGGTTATCTGGTTACCCTTCATGAGCTGAAGTCGTTCCTGAATATCATCACGCTCACCTTTCTTCATGCCTATGTAATTGATTTCCGAGATGCGGGGCTGAGTTCTGAGGTTCAGACGGAGCCATGCGCGGTTTCCGAGAGTTTTCACAACTTCGACCTGCACCTGCGAGAACAGTCCCTGACGCATGAGGCGCTTCACTGCGCTGTTGATTTCCGAACCGGGAATATCTACCATCATGCCATCCTTGAGACCGGCATACTGGAGAATGATGTCATCATCGTAGTTAGGGGCACCTGTCACTTCGATGTCGACAATCTCGTAGGTTCGCGGCATGCCGGAGAAAATCACCGGCGGATTGAATATGGTGTCAGTCTGCGCCGACGCCCCGAAAAAGAGTCCGGCAATCAATGTGATGAGTATTGTTAACTTATAGCGCATGAGTGATTGGGTTTTCATGAAGGATAGTCAATTTATGATTTTCTTACCTGTTCTCCGGTCAATCCGAAGCGGCGTTCACGTTTTTGGAAGTGTGCCACGGCGTTGCAGAAATCGAGCTTTGAAAAAACAGGCCAGAATGTGTCAGTTACATATATTTCAGAGTAAGCTATCTGCCACAGCAGGAAGTTGCTTACGCGGAGATCGCCACCGGTGCGTATCAGCAGGTCAGGATCAGGCATGAACGAGGTAACCAGATTTTCCTTAATCGTGCGGTCAGTTATCTGCTCCGGTTCAAGCGTTCCCTCCTTCACCTTGACTGCTATGCGGCGCATGGTGTCAGTAAGTTCCCAACGCGAGGAGTAGCTGATGGCAAGGCAAAGCGTAAGCCCTGTTGAGCGTGATGTATCGGCGATGCAACGGTCGAGACACTCGATGGCGAATTGCGGCATGCGCGATGTGTCGCCAATCAGAGCGAGTCGGACGTTATTGCGTATGAGGTCAGGAGTCTCGCGCTCGATAGCCGTTGCAATCAGGTTCATGAGCGTGTCGACCTCCTGCTGAGGACGATTCCAGTTTTCGGTGGAGAAAGCATAGAGCGTGAGATATTTCACCCCGAGTTGCGAAGCGATTTCAGTGATCTGGCGGACGGTGTCGACCCCCCGCACATGTCCTGCCGAGCGGTCCAGACCCTGCTTTTGCGCCCATCTGCCGTTGCCGTCCATGATGATAGCCACATGCTCCGGAATATTACCGGTCTTTAGTTCACTGATTATCGTATCCATTGCTTAATCAACATAATGACAGGTGGAGCAACGTTCGCCGAACTCGTAGGTGACGCTCACCGAAATGTTGCTGTACCAGTCTGTATTCTTGAGAAACGAGCTTTTGATTCCATAAAGGTCATTTAGCTGTTTCCCATCTATTTTATCACTGAAATTTTTTGTCATTGTAAACTCCAAGCCTACGTTCCAGCGTTCGCGCGGTTTGTATTTCACTCCGAAACCCAACGGAATGTTTGGTGCCACGGCACTCTCGCCGTCGCAAACCGCAAGCGACACACCGATGCCGGCTGTCAGATAGGGAGTCCATTTCCGCAGACGCTTGTAGGTCTCGCCCACCCCGTAGGGAAAGAAATTGAACTCATAGCGCACGCCGAGGTCATAGACCTGCGAATTGAAACTGTACTCCATGGCATCGGGGAGCACATTCTCCATGTCAGAACTGTTGCCGCTGAGCGACAGCGTGTTGAACACTCCGCGGAACGCCATCCGCACATTGGGAATATAACGGGCGCTCACTCCGGCTGAGAAACCGGGGTGCTTGAATATGTTACTGGTGTTGGCATCGCCCAGATAGCCGCTCATACCTATCTGTCCGCCCATGTCGAACTTGTACTTGGCTTCCTGACCAAGCACCGCCGAAGTTGCGGCGAACATCATGACTATAATGAGCAGACAGTTTTTCAAGGGGAACTCTTTTACTGGATTGGCTTGAATGACAGACGGTTTATCACTCCGCGCCAAACGGTGTTATAAATCTGATAGTTCTCGTTGTAGCCCCCATACCTATATATATAAGGTATGGTCCATTCAGTCACCGGTGTGACGGCGCGGCTGACAGGAGCTTCAATAAAGAGCCATGAGGGGAGCGCCGGAGAGGGATAGGACTGCCATCCGTCAGCTGCCCGTGACTTCTCGAGATAAGGCATCACAAAGCACTGCGCGTCAAACATTCCGGGGATATAGTCGGGAAGCTGCATCAGTTGCGGAGCCTTGGTCCAGTTGTAACCAAGGTCGTATGACATCCATGTATCGCGGTTGAACGTGCGGTCAGCCTTCATGCCGCCGACAGCCACAATCACCGGTTTTGTGACCGGTTTCCATGTCACGGTGTCAGTGCGCACATAGTCGTATGCGAAGAGCGAGTAGCCCTCGGCTGCCGGAATAGGCTTTTTGGATATGAGCGCCCACTGCGAACCATCGTAACACCATGTGTAACCGCCCCGGTTGCCATCTTTGTCAACACCACCTACCATAACGCTCACCGATTTCTGTGACCATTCGGTGCTGTAATGAACCATCTGACTGGCACCTCTGACGGGGAAGTGATCGGGTGCTACAGCCTGATTCTGTGAGGGATAGCTACATGTGTAGTATTCGTTACCAATACGTTTCACGCCCAGAAGCTGATTTTTTTGACCGCCAATGAGCGAGAACCATCCGGAATCGTTTTTCTGCCATGTCTCACCATCAGCGCTGCTATAGAGATTTCCCGCACCATCGAGAATGTAAAGTTTATCATCGGTAGATGCAAACGAATTCACATCAGGAGTAAAGCCAAACTCAACCTTGCTGATTTTCTCCGCACCAGCCGAGGGATCCGTCTGCCATGCGAGGGCATAACCGTCTGCACCGTTGGAGGTGAGGGTGATTACGCGGTCACCGAACTTAACTGATTTCTGTTCAACCGGAACCTGATAAAGCGAGGGAAGGTTACGACGGGCGTAACGGTTCCAATAGAGCGAGTCAGGTTTCATTTTGTGAACGTTTACCTTGATTTCATAGTCGCGGGTCACGGTGCCGTCAAGTGAAACTATGTGGAAATTGACCGGTCCGTTAGCGAAGTTGATGCTGTCAGTTGAGTTTTTCAGATAGTTGACCGTGGTGTCACGTCCGCTGTCGCTCCGGAACGAGAGTTCTGCAATCGAAGAACCAACGGTGGTGATATTCACCACCAGTTTATTGACCTTGGTGTGTATCGGCAGCGAGTCAGCATTGTAGATTTTTGCATTCTGCAAGTCCACTGAGAAAAAAACGGAGTCAAGGTTGTTGAGAACGTGCTCGTTCGGCTCAAGTGAGAATGAGCGCACTGCCACGCTGGTCATGGCGTAGCCTACATCCGGATCATCCGAACTGCTGTTACATGAAACTGTAAACAACGACAATGCCACGCAGCAGATTATAGCGAATTTCTTAATCATAAGAACAAGTAATCAATCAAAAATTGTTTCAAGATGCAAAGATACTAATTTTTTATAAATACGCCATCAAAATATCGCGCATAAATAATAAATAATAGTAACCGCACCATTTCACGACACAAAATTATAATTATCTTTTAAAATTTACAAAGCATGTCAGATTATTTAAGAACCTTTGGTGCAAAAAATGTTAACAAAAAAAAGTTAATTTGTAGGGTCCACCACGGTTGCTAAACCAAGGATAATACATTATTCTACAAAATGTTAACCACGCCAGTACGTCATCTAATGTATCCTTCGGTAAAGTAAAATAATCTTCTGAAACAGCACTTTTAATAAACAAAGTTTAACGTAGTGGCGATCATGATCAGCCACGCTGACACCATCAACCTCCACGTTGCCTGAAAACCGATTGAACAAGCCTCTATACCCGGTGCCGCGTTTAGTTAAAAAATATAAATAATTCCAATACAAACTTAAACACCGAACTTTCCGGCTCGATTTGTTGTAATTTTATTAACTTTGTAGTCACAAACCCTTCGGGGAAATAAATCATGTATCTGCAGAATGAAAATGACACCTGACGAATTTAAAGATATTGCTCCTTACGAGGACAGAGAGTTTTTAGAAAAACTTTCAGATTTGACCAAGGAACCCGGATTTGAGCATGCTGTAAGATTCATTATGCCCAATGTTGACTTCGACCAATTCTGCCAACAGCTGAAAAGTGTGAAAAGCACTGATGAATTCCAAATGCTTGTGATGTATCCTTTTCTGCGGAAAATTGCCGAATCCACCACATCGGGAATCACCATCAGCGGAATGGAAAATTATGACAAGCACTTGAGCTACACCATAATAACCAACCACCGCGACATTGTTCTGGATGCCTCATTCCTTAACATGGTATTAGTTGACAACGGTCTGCCCACTACGGAGATAGCCATTGGCGACAATCTGCTCATCTATGACTGGATCAACGATCTGGTGCGTGTCAACAAAAGCTTTATTGTCCGCCGCAACCTTGGCGTGAAGGAGGCACTGGTGGCTGCCCGTCAGCTTTCAGCATATATCCATTTTTGCATCTCCACCAAGCATGATTCAGTGTGGATTGCGCAACGCGAGGGACGCGCCAAGGACTCCAACGACAAGACCCAAGAGAGCCTGATAAAGATGCTTGCCCTTGCAGGCGGAGATTCAGCCCGCGCCAACATCGAGGCGGTGAATCTGCTCCCCTGCGCCATCTCCTACGAATATGACCCCAATGACTACCTGAAGGCACGCGAGTTTCTGCTGCGCCGTCGCAACCCCGACTTCAAGAAAACGCAACGCGACGATCTTTTCAGCATGGAAACCGGGCTTCTCGGCTTCAAAGGTCATGTTCATTACACCCTCGGACGTTGCATAACTCCGCAGATTGCCGGTATGCCTGCCGAAGCTGACCGCAATGCCGTGGCAGCCGAAGCAGCCCGACTCATCGACCATGAAATCCATTCAGGCTACATGATTTATCCAATAAACTACATAGCCTACGACCATATCAACAACAGCACGGAGTTTGCGAAACACTATACCCCTGAACAGGTTCAGCAGGTCAGTGAATATATCAACTCTCAACTCCGGAAAGTTGATGTAGCCGACATTACTCCCGAGGAATATGATTTCATGCTGGATGCCGTTTACAACATGTATGCAAACCCGTTGAAAAACAAACTCGTAGCACTTGAGACGGAGGTATAAGCCTGATGCGCATACCACATCTGATATTGCTGATTTTCCTGATCGTCGACCTGCTGGCTGACGGATATATCTATGCCGTGATATGTCGCAGGGTGCGCCGGGCTAAGCTTTGGAACCGTGCGCATCTGATCTCGGCAGCCGTTCTGCTGCTGGCACTGATAACGGCTGTGGTGATGCCCTATCGACAAGGTTCTGACAACCAACTACTTGTGGTTATGTGGGTACTCTATGCCTACGCCACTGTTTACATATCCAAAATATTCTTTGTAATAATTGACCTGACAGCGCATCTGCCGAACCTGTGGCATCACCCGCATTGGAAATGGGTGACACGCGCAGGAATCTGCGGCGCCATATTAATCTTTATTTCTATGTGGTGGGGAGCATTACTCAACCGTTTCACAATGGACGTGAAACCTGTGGAAATTTCAATATCCGACCTTCCCGAAAGCTTCGACGGCTACACCATAGTGCAGCTTTCGGACCTTCATCTGGGTTCCTACAACAAAAACACAACCTACGTCAGCCGCCTCGTCGACGAGGTCAATGCGCTTGAGCCTGACCTGATTGTCTTTACGGGTGACATAGTCAATCGACGGAGCGCCGAGATGCTCCCGTTTACCGAAACACTGTCAAAACTGAAGGCGCGCGACGGAGTGGTATCTGTCCTCGGCAACCATGACTACGGCGACTACTCGTCATGGAAAACCGAGGAAGCCAAACGCCGCAACCTCGAACTGATGATTGAAACCCAGCACAAGATGGGCTGGGATCTGTTGCTGAACGAAACCCGTACCATCTCGCGCGGCAACGACTCCATAGCAGTCATAGGGGTGGAGAACATCGGTGACCCTCCCTTCCACAGCTACGGCGACCTGAACAAAGCCTATCCCACGCTCGATGATTCGGTGACCAAGATTCTGCTTTCGCACAATCCTGCCCACTGGCAGACCGATATTCGCGGCAACAACAAGGTCAACATACCGCTGACACTGTCAGGACACACCCATGCCATGCAATGCACCGTGGGCAAAATCTCCCCTGCCCGACTCCGTTATAAATACTGGGGAGGGCTCTATGACGACGGTGGTGCCACGGACAACCGCCTATATGTCAACATAGGCATAGGCACCGTGGGTTTTCCGGCACGCATAGGTGCTACGCCTGAAATCACGTTAATCACCCTGAGAAAAAAATAAACTGACGTCATGGATTTTGCTCTCGCCATCTGCAACAAAACCGGACTGCCCCACCGTGGCATCGCCGCAACCATAGCGTTGCTCGAGCAGGGTGCGACCATTCCGTTCATCAGCCGTTACCGCAAGGAGGTGACCGGCGGACTTGACGAGGTGCAGATTTTCAACATATCGCAGATTTATGACTCGCTGACAGAGTTGCAGCGGCGCAAGCAGACCGTGATACAGACCATCACAGAGCAGAACGCCATGACCCCGGAGCTGCTCGCGCGAATAGAGGAAATCACTGAGCCTAACGAGCTTGAGGACCTCTATCTGCCCTACAAACCTAAACGCCGCACCCGCGCTGCCATAGCCCGCGAGCAGGGTCTCGAACCGCTTGCCCGACTGATAATGTCGCAGAATCCGGGCGATCCGGTCAAGGCTGCCGTCAGGTTTCTCAATGATAAGGTAGCGACGACCGATGATGCCCTGAAAGGAGCCATGGATATAGCTGCAGAATGGGTCAGCGAGCATCCGCGTAACCGCAACACCGTGCGCAACCGCTTCCGCCGCGAGGCTGTCATAGAGTCTACCGTGATCAAAGGAAAAGAGGATGAGGGTGAGAAATACCGTTCATATTTCAACTGGAGCGAGCCGCTTCGCCGGTGCTCATCACACCGCTATCTGGCAATGCGGCGCGGTGAAGCTGAAGGAATACTGAAAGTCAACATAAAAATTGATGATGACAGCGCCATACAGAAGCTGTGTGAAAACATATTGCGCAAGGGTGGCAACCCTCAGTCACAGGCATTGCTGCATGACGCCATAGCCGATTCCTACAAACGGCTGATGCGTCCGTCGCTGGAGAATGAGGCGGCTGCCGAAGCGCGCCGTCAGGCTGACGCCGTGGCAATCAGTGCGTTTGCCGACAATGTGGAGCAACTGCTGATGGCACCTCCGTTGAGAGGCAAGCGAGTAATGGCAATAGACCCCGGCTACAGAACCGGATGCAAGATTGTATGCCTTGACAAGCAAGGTTTCCTGCTGCATAACGACATAATCTTCCCCACCCCTCCGACTAACGACCGCAAGGGGGCTGCACGGCGCGTGTCGAACATTGTGGAAGTCTACAAAATCGATGCCATAGCGCTCGGCAACGGCACGGCATCGCGTGAAACCGAGGAGTTCCTGCAGTCGATGCGCTTTCCGCGCAAGGTTGAAGTCTATGTGGTCAGCGAAAACGGGGCGAGCATTTACTCCGCCTCAAAGATTGCGCGTGAGGAATTCCCTGACTATGATGTTACGGTTCGTGGAGCGGTCAGCATAGGTCGTCGCCTTATCGACCCGCTCTCGGAACTGGTGAAAATCGACCCGAAATCAATAGGCGTGGGGCAATATCAGCACGATGTCGACCAGACGTTGCTGAAGCTTTCGCTTGACAACACCGTCACCAACTGCGTGAACCGCGTGGGAGTAAATGTGAACACCGCTTCGCGCCAATTGCTGTCGTATGTGTCAGGAATTGGTCCCGCACTGGCGGACAATATCATCAGCTATCGCCATGAAAACGGTGATTTCACCCGGCGGTCCGACCTGAAAAAAGTGCCGCGACTGGGCGAAAAAGCCTACGAGCAAGCGGCGGGATTCCTCCGGATTCCCGAAGGAGAAAACCCGCTTGACAACACATCGGTTCACCCCGAGAGCTATCATATAGTTCACCGGATGGCTGATGATTTAGGATGTCAGATAACCGAGCTTATCGCCAATAAAGAGCTGATAAGCAAGATAGAACCGGCGCGCTACATCAGCGAAACCGTTGGTCTGCCAACCCTTACCGACATCATCCGCGAACTTGAGAAACCGGGGCATGACCCGCGCAAACAGGCTGAGGTGATGGAGTTCGACCCCAATGTGAAAACCATCGAGGACCTGCGGCAAGGAATGATTCTCAACGGCATAGTCAACAATATCACCGACTTCGGCGTTTTTGTAGATATAGGAATCAAACAGAGCGGTCTGGTTCACATATCGCAACTTTCCGACAAGAGAGTCGCTTCGCCGCGCGATATAGTCAACATTCATCAGCATGTCAGGGTAAAAGTGCTTGAAGTGGACCTGAACCGCAAACGTATAGCATTGACAATGAGAGGAATATAGAGAACCATGCACAGAATAATAGTAGGAATAGGAAGCAACACCATCGATCGCTGGGAACGTGTGGAAAAAGCACTGCACTGGTTGAACGAGTTTACCATGTCAAGCAAGAAATCATCAATATATCACACCAAACCTGAAGGAAAAAACGCCGGAAGTGTAAACTACACCTATGCCAATGCCGTGTTTTTTGCCCTGACACCCATGGCACGCGAAGATTTGGAGGTCAAACTGAAGCAATATGAGGTTGACAACGGACGTGATGAACGGATGAAAACCTTCGGTATTGTCCCCATTGATCTGGATCTCGTTTACTTCGATGAAGAGCTGATACGCCCAAACGAAATGGCACGCGACTACTTCCGTCGCGGATATGAGGAGATATTTACCCGATAACACACCCGCTCACGTTAGAAGTTAACATCGCCTCGTTCAAACCATAACAAATATTGGGGAACGAGGACTTCTATTTTGCACACCGCACCCTGCGGTTGTGCAAAACCCTTATATATTTTAGTGCTTTTGGGGTTATTTTTGTCCTTTTTTCCCAAATTTGTTCTCTATATGATAAATTTTCGGTAACTTTGACACGAAAATTGCCATTTCCGAAGAGCATTTCACACACATTTCTTGCAATTTAAGTTAATTTATCATAAATCAATCAACGAGTATGAAGAAATTCTTTTACACCGGTCTTTTTGTGATTGCCGCCGTATCATTGTGCGGTTGTTCCGAAGAGAACGGCGGATTGCTTGGTGATTCCACAGGTGGAATTGCATTATCCGTAAATCTCGACTCTCAGTTGGCATCAAGTCCCGATGCGGGAACAGTAACCTCTCGTGCATCAGCAAAATCCATTGCGCCTGAGGACCTTACGCTCCGACTGACCAGCGCCGACGGTTCCTACTCATCGACATGGAGCTACAGTTCTTTCCCCACAGAACAGCAGTTCAAAGTAGGAGAGTACACTCTCGAAGCTTTCTATGGTGAAGAAGGTGAAGAAGGTTTTGAAAAACCTTGGTATCATGAAAGTACCACACTAAAAGTATATGAGAATCAGGTGACTCCGGTAGCCATGAAGGTGCAGATAAAAAACGCACTGGTTCAGGTTGCTTACACTGACGATTTCAAGAAATATTTCTCAAACTACAGCGCTACCATAACAGGCGCAGGTTCACCGGTTTACTTTTCACCCACCGAAACCCGTCCGGTTTATGTGACAGCCGGTCCGGTTAAAGTTTCAACCAAAATGACCACTCCTCAGGGTAAGGAAGTGGAGATGAACGCAGATGTATTCCAAGCTGAAGCACGTCACCTCTACACTGTCACCTTCGGTATTGACGGAACTCCCGGCAACCTTAAGCTGACAATCAGCTACGATGACTCACTGGAGATTGAGGATGTCATCATCAACCTCGATGATCTGGAATCATCACCCGCACCCACATTCAACGCTGAAGGTTTCACCCCCGGAACCCCGCTGCTGCTGGTTGAAGGTATGACTCCGGCTGCGCCTGTGAAACTGAACCTCGTTGCCATGGCTGGTTTCACCTCCGTAGAACTTGCCACAGAATCGAAATCGCTCATTCAGCAAGGTTGGCCCGCAAAAGTAAATCTGATTGCAGCTGACGCTCACGATCAGTCGGTTCTTCAGGCTCTCGGTCTGCAGGTTCGCGGTCTGTTCCGCAATCCTGACAAAATGGCAGTTCTGGATTTCACTCATGTAAGCGAGCATATAGCTTATGTGGAATCAGACCCGCATACAACCTTCACCATCACAGTGACTGACCGCCTCAACCGTCAGCTTGAACCGGTGGTTATTTCCATCGAGACCCTCAAGACCGTCTATGACTTCGGTGAGTTCAAACCCCTGTACTGGAACTCCTCAGAACTGACGTTCACATTTAATTATAACGGCGCCAACTTCACTGATGACATCAAGTTCTATTATAAGAACACCCGCGGAACCTACACTCCCTCGGAATACAAAGTCACCAAACTCAGCGATGAAAGCTACGAAGTTGTGGCAACGGTTCCTGCCAATGAAAGCGATGTGATCATTAAAGGAACTTACAAGGATGTCACCATCGGCGAAAAGACAATCAGCCGCATGGGTGACGAACTCGCAGCGGTGGAGAATTCAATCTACGCCACCCATGCAACCGTCAACATCCTGTCGTCAAGCCGTACTTCGGGCGATGTGAAAATATACGCCATAAACAACAGCGGAGCGATGACCGAACTTAAATCCGCCTCAGGCGAAAGCGGTTTCGTTGTGTCAGGTCTGAAACCTGGCACAGAATATCACCTGCTCGCAGCCACTGATGGCAAACTGACAAAATCAGCCACCATCACCACCGAGAACGCCGCTCAGCTCCCTATTGAAGAATTTGAGACATGGAAAACCACTTCGAATGGCTCTAACTGGTCATGCGAGCAGATAAACGAAGGCGCTATCTGGGGTACCAATAACCCTATGACCACCAGTCAGGGGGGTGATTTCGGATATACCAAGTGCTCCGGAACAGTCAAGTCCACCACTCCCCACACAGGCAAATCACCCATACTGCTCCGAACCATCGGTTGGGGTAGCGGCAACACAGCCATCGGCACATCCTCATTGTTCGGTGGTTCCAAGATGAAATATGCCGATGCCGGTCTGCTTCATCTCGGAAGCTCTCGCACAACTCGTCCCTCTGACCATTCCGGCACTCAGGGTTCACTCTCTACCGATGACCTCACCACCGGTTATCCCTTCACTACCCGCCCCTCGGCACTGACATTCTGGTACCAATATCATGCCGTGAACAGCAGCGACAAAGGTTACGCCGAAATCTCGGTTTATGACAGTCAGAACAACGTGATAGCATCAGGCAACATCAACCTTGACCCTCAAGGCGAATACACCAAGGCAAACATTCCGCTGAATTATGCTGCCGGAAGCGCCAAGGCTGCAAAAATCTATGTGAAGTTCCTCTCGACCAACACCGAACAGGCTCTCGCACGCGACTGGGCATGGATCACACCTGCCAATGTGTCGTCAAGCGCAATGCACATCGGCTCCCAACTCTATCTCGACGATATCGAGCTAACCTATTAAACTGATGATTAGTATGAAATCAAAAATATTAACAATGGCTGCCTTGACGGCAGCAATGATTCTCCCCTCATGCAGCGAATCATGGCAACCGGAAATTGATAACACCGGTTCCTTGGCGCTCGGAACATTAGGGGTTGACGTTGACAAAGCAGAAAAAGTCATATCCAACTCACGCGCATCAGTGGATCTGTCGCCGTTCATCATCACCGTGCGCAACAGTCAGGACGAAGTGAAAGGTGAATGGAAATATTCCCAGATGCCCGAAATCCTCACCCTTCCCGTAGGTGCCTACACCGTGGACGTGGTTTCACATGTTGAAGAAAAGGCGGCATGGGAAGCGCCTCTGTTCAAGGGTTCGAAATCGTTCCAGATCGAGAATAACAAAATCACTGACATAGGCGTGGTAACCTGTCTGTTCTCAAACATCAAGGTAACCATAGATTACGCCGAGGATCTGATTCCCCTGCTGGGTGACGACGTTAAAGTCACCGTAATTGCCAACGATGAAGGCACACTGGTATATGAAAAGGATGAGACCCGCGCCGGATATTTTCAGGCTCTGGACCACAGCACCACACTCGTGGCTACCTTCACCGGCACCGTGGCTGGATACAGCGAGAACCTCCGCATTGTGCTCAACGATGTTGAAGCAGGTCAGCACCGCAAGATAACCTACAAAATCAAGGATCACAAACCCGACATGCCTGATGAAACCGGTGGCATTGAAAATCCCGGTGTGGAGATTGACGCTTCGGTAATCACCGACGATATCAATTCAGACGCTCCTGCCTACGAAGAGCCTATCGAGGGCGAACGTCCCGGAAAAGAAGATCCCGAACAAGGTGAGGATCCCGGTCCCGTAGGTCCGGATGACCCTGCTGATGACAACATCACAATTATCGGACAGGGCGACTTCGACATCAATGTGGTAAACGTACCTGAAGAAGGCAAAGCATACGCCGTCGACATCACCAGCAAGCTTCCTCTTGCTCACCTCTATGTGAAAATCGACTCACAGACACTTCCGCCGGATGAACTGGCAACCATAGGTTTGACCGACAACTTCGACCTTGCCGAACCCGGTGACCTCGTAGAGGGTCTAACCAGCCTCGGTTTCCCCTACGGAGACAAAGTGAAAGGTCAGACCAGCGTCACGTTCGACATCACTCAGTTCATCCCCATGCTTACACTGTTAGGTGAAGGAGAATCGAACTTCATCCTGACAGCTGAGGATGAGAGCGGCTACAAGAAAACACAGAAACTCACCTTCAAAGTCAATTAATTATGAAAAAATCGAATATTATTCTGTCAGCCTTGGTGTTAGCCTCCGGGTGCTTTGTCGGTTGCACGGATGATGCCGAAAACTTTGGAGGAGATGGACGCCTCTTCCTTAACACCACCGTCAGCAGCGACATCAAAGTGGTTTCGCGTGCAAGTGCGGACGAACTTAACGAGAACGTCATCATATTCATTTCAGGCGAAAAAGGTCTGCTGCACAAATTCAAAGGACTGAACCAATATCCCGTGGAGGGTGTTGCCCTTGCCGGCGGCAGCTATGTTGTTGAAGCATGGGCTGGCGACAGCGTGTCAGCATCATGGGATGCACGCTATTACAAAGGTCGTGAGGCATTTGCCATCACCGGCGCCGATGTGAACATCAACCTTCAGTGCAAGGTTGCCAACGTACTCGCTCAGGTGAAATATGGCAGCAACATCGGCGAGGCGCTCAAGGATTACACCATGACCGTTTCTCACTCACGCGGTTCGCTCACCTTTGAAGGTCGCGACGAACGCATCGGCTCGTTCATGATGCCCTCCACCTCAACAGGTCTCCACTGGAAACTCGAAGGTAAAGACCTCAGTGGCAAACCTTACGTCAAAGAAGGCGACATTGAGAACGTTCAGCCGGCGCACCTCTATAACCTCAACATCGGTTACACTCCGGCTGAGTCAGACAATGGCGGCGGTTATCTCACTGTTGAAATCGATGAAACCGAAATCCTGATCAACACCGTTGTGACCATCGTTGCTCCCCCGAAAATTCAGGGCTACGGCTTTGACATAACCAAGCCTGTCACCGCCGAACCGGGCGAAGTAGGCAAAAAATCGGTTTATGTTTCAGCTGCAGCGGAGCTCACCTCAGTTATCATTGAATATGATGATCTGAACACCCTGCTCGGACTCGGTGACCCCACTGCCACAGACATCGACCTGCTGCGCATGGATGAAAACCTCAAACCTATGCTTCAGGAAAAAGGTTTGGTTTTCACTCATGAATATGATGCCGAGAACGATGCTTCGACAATGAAAATCAGCTTTGAAGAAAGACTGACCAACACCCTTGTCGATGGCGTTCATAACTTCACCATAAAAGCATCGATAATGGATGGTGAAACCGAGAAAACTTCATCAGCCGTGTTGACCCTGAATCTGTCAGGTGACCCCGTAACTACAATTCAGGTTGATCCAACAGATGTATGGGCAACCCACACCATCCTGACCGGACGCATCAACAAACCTGAAACCACCGGCGTGGCACTGCGCTACCGCGAGGCAGGTTCAACGGAATGGACCTCGGCTGAAATCGCAGTCAGCGGCAATGAAGTGACAGCGGAACTGACCGGTCTGAAGCCCGCGACACGCTATGAGTACAGCGTTATTTCAGATGGTTTCGAACCTCAGACCAGCTTCTACTTCACCACTGAATCTGCGCTCCAGCTCCCCAACAGCAGCTTTGAACTGTGGTTCGAGGACTCAAGTGAGAAGAACGTCGTAATCCCTGCGGAAAATGCCGGAAGCATCTACTGGGACAGCGGTAACCACGGCTCGATAACCATGGGCAAAAACATCACCGTCAACAGCGATGAATACAAACACAGCGGCAACTACTCAGCCAAACTGTCATCGCAGTTCGTCGGTATCGGTACCATCGGTAGATTCGCTGCCGGTAACATCTTCACCGGTCGCTATCTCGCCACTGACGGTATGGACGGTATCCTCGGTTGGGGTCGCCCCTTTAACTCACGTCCCAAAGCCCTCAAGGGATATGTAAAATACATTCCTGCCACAGTTAATTATGAAAGCTCGGATGTGTCAGCCATCAAAAAAGGTGACATGGACCAAGGTATCATTTATGTGGCTCTCCTCGACAATTCACTCACCAACGCCAACTCAAGCAAAATCGATGCGTCGCTTCCTAAAGACTGGCCAGTGATTGTCAAGACCAAGAAAGCTGATCGCACACTGTTCAATTCTAACGACAAGAATGTGATTGCTTACGGTGAGATGGTATTCACATCAGCCACTGCAGGTGACATGATCGAAATCAGAATACCCCTCGACTATGTAACCACCACCAAGATTCCTGCCAACGTAATGGTAGTATGTTCTGCCTCAAAATATGGCGACTACTTCGTAGGCGGACCTTCGGTTATGTACATCGACGACCTCGAATTCGAATATTGATTTATCCCCTGATATAAATGAGACTGTGCCGTGGTTACGCGGCACTGTCTCATTGTTTTATATCTGCGGTAAGCAATGATATATTTCAATAAATAATCTCAAAAAACGCTTCGCGATAACCGCTACATTGGCTGACGCTCCACGAAGCATCCTTACAACTAACTAAATCGGGCGCTCCACGAAGCGCCCCCACAACACGCTAAATATCAACATTTAATTCCGGAGTTCGCAATAAAATCTGTAGGGACACACCGTGGTGTGTCCCTATGTCAGACAGACAATTTTGGTTGAGCGGTCACTATTACGCGCTTGCCCGACAAGTACGCTTTAGTTTCCGCAAATGTGACCTGTCTCAGGCATCAGCTGGCACCATATATATAAAGGAACTGAGGCGATGCCACGATTAGGTGTGACATCGCCTCAGGCGAAAATGAAGAATTTGTGTCGTGGGATTATTCCGCTTTTTTCTCCTTAATAAATATAACGGCAATTGAGCCGAGGAATAGAGAGATACCGGCAATGACCATCATCATGTACTGAGGTGCAAGCTGGTCCGCAGAGCCGATGGTTGAGAGAATCCATCCGCCAACGAGGGCACCGATAATCTGGGGAATACAGATTGAGCAGTTGAACAGCCCGAGGTATGCCCCGATGTTGCCACCTTTGAGTGAGTTGGTGAGGATGGTGAAAGGCCATGCCAACATTGCTGCCCATGCACAGCCGATGAGTGCGAATGAGGCGAACAGCAGGTAGGGGTCAGTGAAGTATCCGGCAGTCACAAAACCTATGCCACCGAGGATGAGCGAGAGTGAATAAGAGAATTTGCGTCCGGGAATTATGGGAAGCAGACATGCCCACAGAACCGAGCCGATTGCCTGAATGGCGAAAAGAATACCGACCCAGTTTCCGGCAGCGTTATATTCTTCTGACTCGGTGTTGAGTACGACGCTTGTGTCGTAGGTGACAGGCGCGCTGACCATAACTGTTTCAGTCTCGTCAAGGAAGAGGGCGCCGGTGTGCGGGTCATGTGACAGGATTCCGGCAAGGATGATTTCCTGTTTGCCTTCGATACGCGAAATGTAGTCAACCACGCTGAATGTGCTTACGGAGTCAATCACCTCGTAACCGTTAAGGAGCAGTTTGCCACCCTTGGCGCTGTATTCTTTTCCGAATTCATAATCAGCCTTACCGTTGGTGCTCACCACATATCGGTTATTCACGATTGTATCGTTATCGGCGCTACCCACTGCAATCACATTTGCCGCAGGATAGAATTTCCCGTTGACATCTACGCCTGCCACAAGCGCCTTGCCATGAGAAATGATGAGCGTTGAGTCACCCAGAAGGATGTTTTTGGCATCGTAGTTTTTACCCTCGGAAGTGATTCCGTTGATGGTTACGGTTTCAGGGCAGTTGAAAGCATTGCGGGCGATTGTGCCGTTGGTGTAAGTCCACATGAAAAGGAAGGCGAACCAGCAGAAGAATTGCACCATACCCACGGTCCAGAAGGTTTTGGGAGCGTGAACGAGCAGTTTGAACAGGTTAGAGCTCTCTTTCTTACCTTCGGCGGATTCTTCGATGCCGTTGTATTCGGCATAGAGTTTCGGAGGCCACTCCTTGACTTTCGCCATGGTGTAGATGACGCAGATCAGCAGGATTGCGGCACCAATATAAAATGAGTAAACAACGGTTTGCGGAATGACACCTTCAGCAGCCGTGTTCTTGAATCCGAGCCATGTTAGGATGAAGGGGAACACAAAACCCACGATGCTGCCGGCGTTGCAGAGGAACGACTGGATGGAGTAAGCCAGACCTTTCTGTTTTTCATTGACCATATCTCCGACAAGCATCTTGAATGGCTGCATAGCCATGTTGATTGATGTGTCGAGCAGCATCAGGGCAATAAGACCGAGTATGATGGCTGAAGAAACCGAAAGGGCGAAACTGCCGGCATTAGGCAACAGGCACATCACCATAACGGCAACCGCGGCACCAACAATCAGATAAGGCAGACGGCGTCCGAACCGGTTCCATGTCTTGTCGCTCGACGAGCCCACCAAAGGCTGGACTATCAGCCCCATCAACGGGGGGAGAATCCAGAAATAACTGAGGTCGTGAGGGTCAGCGCCCAGTGTGGCAAAGATTCGTGACACGTTGGCGCTCTGCAGAGCATAAGCAATTTGAACACCGAAGAACCCGAAGCTTAGATTCCACAGTTTCCAAAAAGATAAGTCAGGTTTAGTTTTCATCTTATTGATTCTGTAAGTATGTATTGTAAAGATTTAAGTTTATTTCTTGTCGATCAATGAGTAAAGATAAGCTATCTCTTCCTTCCAGAGAGTATCGTCGGGTGTTTCGAGAATGACCGGGATTCCATCAATCCGGGGGTCGTTCATCAGCATCTTGAAGAATGGCTCGCCCAGAGTGCCTTTTCCAATCTGTTCATGACGGTCAATGCGGCTGCCCAGTCCTTTCTTGGCATCATTGAGGTGCATTCCGCAGAGATATGAAGCCCCTATCAGGCGGTCAAATTCCTCCCATGTGGCAGCATATCCTTCAGGCGTGGAGAGGTCGTAGCCGGCGGCAAAAGCGTGGCATGTGTCGATGCACACCCCTGCGCGCTCCTTGTCCTTAATTCCGTCGATAATCCGCGCTATCTGGGCGAATGAGAAACCGAGGTTAGAGCCTTGTCCGGCAGTACACTCAATCACAGCCTTCACACCCTCGGTGCGGTCAAGAGTGATGTTGATGGAATCGGCGATAAGGTCAAGACATTCATTTTCCGGCATAAGGTTGAGATGGCTTCCGGGATGAAAGTTCAGCATTGACAGCCCGAGCTGCATGCAACGGTTCATTTCATCGAGAAAGGCATCGCGCGATTTCTGAAGTTTTTCAGGGTCGGGAGCACCGAGATTAATCAGAAAACTGTCGTGGGGCAGAATCACTGACGGTGCATAGCCTAAGTCATGGCATCGTTGTTTAAAGAGTTCTATGTCAGCCGATTTCAATGCCGGAGCCACCCACCTTGACGGGTTACGGGTGAACAACGCGAACGCTTTCGCTCCTATTTCGTCAGCTCTGAGCGGGGTTTCAGCCACAGAACTGCCGGCAGACACATGGGCACCTATATATTTCATTAAAGTAAGCAGATATATTTTCGACCTACAAAGATAATGTTAAAATTCTGAATTTACAACCTATTTTTATCTTTTCAATATATTTAAGGCTGAAAAGCGTTCCGGACCGACAAAAATGTGTAACTTTGTAATGTGAAAAAAAGTATCTGCATCATATTACTGCTTCTGGCAGCTGTCGTGCCCCGGTTGAGGGCTGAACTGATGGATTCGGTCCGTGTGGAGTTCATAGTATGCTCGCCCGGCAGTGAAATTTATGAACTGGAGGGGCATTCCGGACTGAGGATATATCAGCCCGGAGGCTATGATGTCACCTTCAACTGGGGGCTGTTCGATTTTCAGTCAGACAATTTCGCCTATCGCTTCGTGAAAGGTGAGACGGACTATCTCGTAGGAGCCATACCAACAGATCATTTTTTAGCTTACTATGCCGGTGAAGGGCGCTCGGTTCATGCTCACGAGCTGAATCTGACAGCAGAGGAGAAACTGCGGTTGATCAGCGCCGTTGACGAAAACATGCTGCCCGAAAACCGCGTGTATCGCTATAATTATGTGAAGGACAACTGCTCCACACGCCCGTTGCGGCTGGTGGAGGCGGCAGTAGGTGACACCGTCAGCGCCACGCTCCCCGATTCGTTGCAGCTGACCACGTTCCGCCGGGCTATGGATCATTTTCATGCAGCCTATCCGTGGTATCAGCTTGGTGTGGACATAGCACTCGGCTCAGGAATTGACACCTATGCCGGACCGCGCGACATGATGTTCGCGCCGGTGCTTGCCGATGTCATGTTGCCCGGCTCAACCATCGGCGACCGGAAGCTCGTCAACCGCAGCTATTATCTTACAGGCGATGCCGCCTCTGATGCCACCGGCGACCCTACCCCGTGGTATCTGTCGCCACTGTTCATCATGTCGCTTCTGCTTGTTATCGCTATTGTGCTTACGGTCAGAGACATTCGAAGCATCAAACTCAGCCGGTGGTTCGACACCGTTTTCTACAGCTCGCTGTTTGTAGCCGGACTGGTGGTCACATTCCTGATTTTCATTTCAAGCCACGAAGCCACATCTCCTAACCTGCTGCTACTGATGTTCAATCCGCTGACCATCATTGGAGCCGTAGGAATATGGATAAAACGCGCACAATCTTTGGTATTCTGTTGGCAAATTGTTAACTTTGTAGCGTTAATTTTGTTATTAATTTTGTGGCTAACCGGTCCACAACGGTTTAACATAGCCGTTATCCTGCTGGCAGTCACGGATTTATTGCGTTCAATAGCATACATTTACGTCATATTATGTCGTCGAAACAGAAAGGACTGAAACTCAGCAGCCGCATCGCAAGCCTGCTCGTAGCGTCGATGGTGACACTGACCCTGAGCGGTCAGAGCGCCGGTAAACGCCCGTCGCTTGTGGTAGGAATTATTGTTGACGGACTTTCGCTGGAACAGATAGAGCTGCTTAGAGATTACTTCGGCAACGACGGTTTCCGACGTCTGCTCAACGAGGGTGTCACCATCACTGATCTCGACTACGGCTCGCCTCTGGATCCCACCGCAGCCACGGCACTGCTCTACACCGGCTCATCGCCATCGGTCAGCGGCATCGATGCTGAGATGATTTATGACCGCGACACACGCCGCACGGCTCCGGTTCTCCTTGACGGCTCCACCATAGGCAACTTCACCAGCGAGACTCTCTCGCCACGGGCACTGCGCGTTTCAACCGTGGGAGATGAAATCCGCATCGCCACCGGCGGACTGGGTCATGTCTACTCTCTGGCTCCGATTCCGTCGCAGTCGATAGTCATGACCGGTCACAACGGCAACAGCGGCTTCTGGATCAACGACGTAAACGGAAAGTGGGCTACCACGACCTTCTACAAGGATGTTCCCACCGCCATTCAAAGCCGTAACCATCTGGAGTCGCTTGACATAAAGATGGATACCATGGTCTGGAGCAACTCCATGGCAGTGGAGAAATATCCTGACATGCCGGCTTACAAAAAACTGTTCAACTTCCGCCACACGTTCCTGCGCAATGACCCGCAACGTGTCACCAAGTTCAAGCATACGCCGCTTGTGAACAACGAAGTTACGGACATCGCCGGCGAATACATCAAATCGATGAGCATGGGTAAGAGCGACAACATTGACATGCTCAACCTCAGTTTCACAGTATCGCCTTACCTCTATTCGACCGACGCGGACACCCGCATGGAACAGATGGACAGCTATCTGCGCCTCGACCGCCAGCTTGCCCGACTGTTCAAAGCCATAGACACCGATGGTCCCGGCATGAACAACACCCTGCTGTTCATAACCGGCACCCCCGCACCTTCCAAACGCCGCAAGGATGATGAAAAGTGGGACATAGCCGCCGGTGAATTCTCGCCCCGCCGAGCCATAGCGCTCCTGAACATGTACCTGATTTCACAGTACGGCAACGGAGAGTGGGTAATCGGCTTCCATGGCAATCAGTTCTTCCTGAACCACAAACTGATAGATGAGCGTGACAAGGAACTGGGTCAGGTGCGCCGCGACGCAGCCCAATTTCTGTCGAAAATGAGTGGCATCGCCGAGGCATACACCCTCGATGATGTCATTGACGGCAAAGCCAAGGAAACATCGGTGGTTCCACGCCGCAACATAAACTCGGAAACCGCAGGCGACATATTCGCTGCCATCATGCCCGGATGGGAAATCACCGATGACGGCAGCTCGGCTCCGGTGTCGGTGGAATTCCCCATGACACAACGCCTGACGGCATCCGTGGCACCCGCCTTCCTGCTCGCTCCGTCACAACTGAAACCTCAGACAATTACCACACCGGTCGACGCCCGCGTCATTGCACCGACCGTATGCTCCATATTACGCATCCGATCTCCGAATGCAGCCATGCTCCCGCCGCTCAGGCTCACACGTCCCTGATGTCATCAGTGACGATAGCAAACAATAATCAACAAGAATAAAAACATATCCAAACATATATAAAAGCATGTCTTTTACAAATTTTCTAACCAAATTATTCGGGAACAAGGCACAGCGCGACCTCAAGGAAGTACAGCCAAAAGTAGACAAGATTAACGAACTTGGCAAACAATACGCTAATTTGAGCGAAGATGAACTGCGCGAAAAAATTGCAGTGATAAGAACTGATATTGCCAAAACAGCCAATGAATATCAGACAAAAATTGATGAGCTGAAAGAAAAAGTGGAGGAACTCCCCTTTGACAAACGTCAGCCCTTATGGAAAGAAATCGATGAAACTCAGGAAAAGAAAATCAAGTCAATTGACAGCAAACTTGATGAAGTGCTTCCTGAAGTGTTCGCCATAATGCGTGAAACCGCAGCCCGGTTCGCCAAAAAGGAGGAGATTGTGGTGAAAGCCACTGAGCTTGACCGCACCCTCGCTGCCAAAGGTCATGATTTCGTGAGAATCGAAGATGACAAAGCTATCTGGAAAACCAGCTGGCTTGCGGGCGGCAACCAAATCAAGTGGGACATGATCCACTATGACGTTCAGCTCATAGGCGGTATAATCCTGCACGAAGGAAAAATCGCCGAGATGGCTACGGGTGAAGGTAAAACACTGGTTGCAACCCTGCCGGTGTTCCTCCGCTCACTGTCAGGTCAGGGTGTGCATGTGGTAACCGTCAACGATTACCTTGCCAAACGTGACTCAGAGTGGATGGGTCCGCTCTACATGTTCCACGGCTCAACCGTAGACTGCATCGACAAACATCAGCCTAACACCAAGGAACGCCGCGACGCATATCTCTGCGACATCACATTCGGCACCAACAACGAGTTCGGCTTCGACTACCTCCGTGACAATATCGCCATGTCGCCCGATGACCTTGTGCAGCGTAACCACTACTATGCAATCGTCGACGAGGTTGACTCGGTGCTTATCGATGACGCGCGTACACCTCTTATTATTTCAGGTCCGGTTGAACGTGGCGACGACCAAATGTTTGACCAGTTCAAGGATCAGGTTAAACGACTTGTTGAAGCGCAGCAACGACTGATCACCCCTATTCTGGTTAAGGCGAAAGAGAAACTTGACTCTGACTCCAAGGAAGATCAGAAAGAGGGTGCCGAACTGCTTCTCCGCGCCTACAAAGGTCTGCCCAAAAATCCGGCGCTCATCAAGTTCCTCAGTCAGGATCAAAACAAGAAAATCCTGCTCGATACAGAAAACAAATATCTTGAGAACAACGCAAGCGAGATGCACATCATCACCGATCCGCTCTACTTCATCATCGATGAGAAGAACCGCTCGGTTGAGCTTACGGACAAAGGTATCGACGAACTGACCGGCAAAACTCAAGATCCCCACTTCTTCGTGCTTCCCCCCATCACCGAAGAACTTTCAGAAATTGAAACAATCAGCGATCCGGCTGAACGTCAGCGACGGAAAGATGCCGTGATGCAGGATTACGCCATCAAAACCGAGCGTGTCCACACCGTGACCCAGCTTCTGAAGGCATACTCTCTGTTTGAGAAAGATGTGGAATATGTCATTGATGACAACAAAATCAAGATCGTCGACGAACAGACCGGACGTATCATGGAAGGTCGCCGTTACAGCGACGGTCTGCATCAGGCAATCGAGGCTAAGGAAGGTGTGAAAGTGGAGGCTGCCACACAGACCATTGCCACCATCACCCTGCAGAACTACTTCCGTATGTATCACAAACTCGCCGGTATGACCGGTACTGCCGAAACCGAGGCAGGTGAGTTCTGGGACATCTACAAACTGGAAGTAGTGACAATCCCCACCAACCGACCGGTGGCTCGAATTGACCTTAACGACCGCATCTACTGGACAAAACGTGAAAAATATAAAGCCATTATCGATGAAATCATCCGTCTGCACAAAATCGGTCGTCCGGTTCTTGTAGGTACCACATCAGTCGAGATTTCAGAATTGATAAGCCGACTGCTCACGCTTAACCACATCAAGCACAACGTGCTCAACGCCCGTCATCACAAAAAAGAGGCTGACATCGTTGCACTTGCCGGATTACCCGGAGCTGTGACCATAGCCACCAACATGGCAGGTCGTGGTACCGACATCAAGCTCACCGATGTGGTTAAGAACACCAAGGATGATGAAATAACGGATAAAAAAGGAAATGGCATAGGTGGTCTTGCCATCATCGGCACCGAGCGCCATGAATCACGCCGAGTTGACCGTCAGCTCCGCGGACGTGCCGGACGTCAGGGCGACGAAGGTTCATCAGTTTTCTATGTGTCGTTCGAGGACCAGCTGATGCGCTTGTTCACCGCTGACAATGCTATCACCAAAATCCTCAAAAACCAGTTCAAAGAGGGTGAACGCCTTGAGAACTCAATGGTTACCAAAGCGATAGAAAACGCTCAGAAACGAGTTGAGGAGAATAACTACGGCATCCGTAAACGCCTGCTCGAGTATGACGATGTGATGAATACACAGCGTACCTACATCTACGCGCTGCGTCAACACGCCAACTCCGGCGAACGCATCGGTGTCGACATTGAAAACATGCTTGACAACGTGTGCGAAAACATCGTTCATGATTATTCAGGACCGGAGGACTACAGCGAACTCTCACTCGAATTGCTGAGAATACTCTCCATTGAACCCCCGTTCACCGAAGAAGAATTCCGTTCGCTTTCAGTTAAGGAAAAGACCGAAATGGTCCGTAAGGCTGCTGAAGAAGCCCGCGAGCGCCAGTCAGACCGCATCACCGAGATTGCAATGCCTATAATCAAGGATTGGGTGGAAAACCGTGGCGCCACAGGCAAAATCCGCGTTCCCATCACTGACGGCAAACGTATCTACGGCATAACCGCTGACATCACCGAGGCTTACAAGACCAACTGCCGCTCTATTGTAAAAGAATGGAGCAAAGTGGTTCTGATGACTACCCTCGACAAACTCTGGAAAGTTTATCTCCGCGAAATGGATCAGCTGCGCCAGTCAGTGCAGAATGCATCTTACGAGCAGAAAGACCCGCTGGTAATCTACAAAGTGGAGTCGTTCAAAATGTTTGAGTCGCTCCTGAACGACCTCAACGTACAGACGCTTTCAAAACTGTTGCGCGGTCAGATTTACATTCAGCCTGCACCTGCCCAGCAGCCTGCTGACAACGTAAGCACCACTGCCGACTCAGGCGTACGTCAGCATGTGAAACCTGAAGTGCGTCTGCCCGACGTGCAGAAAGCTGAACCTGAACGCCGCACCGACTACTCACGCTATTCAGCTGCCAAGGCTGAGGATCCGGCTGCCGCACAACGCGCAGTTGCAAGCCGCACACAGGCTCCCTCAGCTCCCACGCCTGTGAAAGTTGGTCCGCGCGTGGGGCGTAACGACCCCTGTCCCTGCGGAAGTGGCAAAAAATACAAAAACTGCCACGGCAAAGGGAAATAACCCAAGCAGTTAACATATATCCAAGGGGGGATGTCCGCCATGACTCCCCCCTCGGTTTGTTCAATAAGCCAAACGTCGGGATCCTTGTATATGTCCGGCGATAAATTCATCCTCTCCTGAACTGATATGATTTCAATCAACAACCTTTCGGTGGAGTTCTCCGCAAAACCGCTGTTTGACAACATCAACTATGTCATCAACAAAAAAGACCGTATAGCCTTGGTAGGCAAAAACGGTGCGGGCAAATCCACCATGCTAAAGATAATTGCCGGGTTACAGCAGCCCACCGGTGGCACGGTAGCCAAACCTGACGGAATAACAATAGGCTATCTGCCGCAGCAAATGATTCTCAGCGACACCACCACAGTGATGGAGGAGGTTGCCAAAGTGTTCTCGCACGTCGATGACATGCAGAGCCGGCTTGACAGCCTCAATGCCGAACTCGCAGAGCGTACAGACTATGAATCAGAGAGTTATCAGAATCTTATTGACCGCATGACATCGCTGACCGAACGTCTTGCCATGGAACAGAGCGAGAACCGGATAGCCGAAATGGAAAAGACGCTGCTCGGTCTCGGTTTCGTGCGTGATGACTTCGGACGTCAGACCGGAGAGTTCAGCGGCGGATGGCGCATGCGAATAGAACTGGCGAAAATTCTGCTTCAACGTCCCGACGTGCTGCTGCTTGACGAGCCTACCAACCACCTTGACATTGAGTCGATCCAGTGGCTTGAAAATTTCCTGATAACCAAAGCGGGCGCAGTGGTTCTGGTGAGCCACGACCGCGCCTTTATTGACAATGTCACCAACCGCACCATCGAAATCTCGCTCGGCAAAATCTATGACTATGCCGTGAACTATTCAAAATTTGTGGAACTGCGCAAGGAACGCATAGAACAGCAGATGCGCGCCTACCTCAATCAGCAGAAACAGATTCAGGACACGGAGGAATTCATAGAGCGGTTCCGCTACAAGGCGACAAAGTCAGTGCAGGTTCAGAGCCGTATAAAACAGCTTGCAAAGATAGAGCGCATTGAGGTCGATGAGGTCGACAACTCCCATCTGTCGCTGAAATTTCCTCCCGCTCCACGGTCAGGCGACTATCCGCTGATACTTGAGAATGTAGGAAAGGCTTACGGTGACCATCAGGTTTTCGATGGTGCAACCTTCACCATCAAACGTGGCGAAAAAGTAGCTTTCGTGGGCAAGAATGGCGAAGGTAAATCAACGCTTGTCAAATGTATCATGGGTGAGATACCGTTCACCGGCTCGCTCCGCATAGGGCATAACGTCAAAATCGGATACTTCGCCCAGAATCAGGCACAGCTGCTCGACGGCGAACTGACAGTGTTCGACACCATCGACCGCGTGGCAGTGGGCGACATACGCACAAAAATCCGTGACATACTGGGTGCGTTCATGTTCGGTGGCGAAGCGTCTGAAAAGAAAGTGAAAGTGCTTTCCGGAGGCGAAAAAACACGTCTTGCCATGATCAGACTGTTGCTTGAAGAGATGAACCTGCTGATTCTCGACGAACCTACCAACCACCTTGACATGAAAACCAAGGATATCCTGAAACAGGCGATCAAGGAGTTCAACGGCACGGTTATTGTCGTCAGCCACGACCGCGAGTTTCTGGATGGTCTTGTGGAAAAAGTATATGAATTCGGTGGTGGCAAAGTGCGCGAATGTCTCGGCGGCATCTATGAGTTTCTGGAGAAAAAGAAACTGGCGTCGCTCAACGAACTTGAACTGTCGAAAGCCATGGCACAAAAGCCGCAGAAGGTGGAAAGCAACCAGCCGTCAACCCCTGCACCTGCGCCTGAGCAAACCGGCAGTAAAAAGCCTCAGATGAGCTATGCCGAACAGCGTGAACAGCAGAAAATGCTCAAACGCGCCCGCAAAAAAGTGGAAGATGCCGAAGCTGAGATAGCGTCAATCGAAGCTGCCATAGCCGATGCCGAAAAACAGATGGCTGAAGGCAGAACGGACAACGAAATCATAGCACAGCACACCTCGCTGAACAAGAAGCTTGAAAATGCCATGAGCATCTGGGAACTTGCAACCGAAGAATTTGAATCATTGCAGTCATAACCATGGAAAAGAGTAAACAAAAGAGGAAAAAGAAAGGTGAAGCTAAAACCCGGCTGGGGCTGACCTTTGCTTACGCCGCATCGCTGACGGCAGTGATTCTGCTTGTGGGGGGATGGTGTGTGTGGAATTATCTCAGCACTCCTTACAAGGGGGAATCACGCTGGCTTTATATTCCTACAGGTCCTGAAAAAGAACAGATTGCCGACTCGCTCGCCACACTTGATGATGAATTCGGTCATAAAGTGTTTCTCATCCTGAGTCATGCTCCCCGCACAAACCTCTACCATGCCGCAGGAGCTTATAAAGTTGACAATGGAACCACAGCTCTACAGCTCGCTCGCAAGCTTCGCCGGGGCAACCAGACACCCGTCAAGGTCACCTTCAACAATATCCGCACCATGGAACAGCTTTGTCAGCGACTCGGCACTCAGTTTGAAAGCTCTGCTGATGACTTCATTTCTGCGGCTGACACCGTCATGACGCAACTCGGCTTCGGCAAAGCGCAGCAGATAGCGGCATTTTTCCCTGACACCTACGAGTTCTACTGGACCGAGCGGCCGCCGCGCGTGTTCAAGAAACTTGCCGCACAACACGACAAGTTCTGGAATGAAAGCCGAATGGAAAAAGCACGAAAACTTAATTTGTCTCCCATGGAAGTGACCACGTTGGCATCCATAGTAGAGGAGGAAACAAATAAAGCGGACGAGCGCCCCATTGTAGCCCGGCTCTATCTGAACAGGCTTGCCAAAGATATGCCCTTGCAGGCTGACCCTACCGTGAAATTCGCCACCGGTGACTTCTCGCTCCGGCGCATTAACAAGAAACATCTTGAAATCAGGTCGCCATACAACACATATCTCAACAAGGGTCTGCCCCCCGGTCCTATACGGATGGTAAACCGTCAGACCATCGATGACGTTCTCGATGCCCCCAAACACAACTATCTTTATATGTGTGCAAAGGAGGATTTCTCAGGCTACCACAACTTTGCAGTCGACTTTGCCACACATCAGGCTAACGCCCGCCGTTATCAGGCAGAACTGAACAGACGCGGCATACGGTAAAATTTCTTAAATAGTGCATCACGGAGGTCGCGTTATTAGGATTTCCGCTGAAAATTTTGTATCTTTGTAAGTTATGAAAAAAGATACAATAAGCATAAAAGGAGCACGCGTCAACAATCTGAAGAATGTCGACGTGGAGCTGCCACGCAATAAATTCGTCGTAATCACCGGACTGTCAGGCTCAGGCAAGTCATCGCTTGCCTTTGACACTATCTATGCCGAAGGACAACGCCGCTATGTGGAAAGTCTTTCATCCTACGCCCGACAGTTTCTCGGGAAAATGGCGAAACCTGAAGTAGACTACATCAAGGGACTCCCCCCTGCCATAGCCATCGAGCAGAAGGTAAACACGCGCAACCCCCGAAGCACCGTTGGCACATCAACCGAAATATATGACTACATGCGTCTGTTCATGGCGCGGATAGGCAAAACCATCTCGCCGGTCAGCGGACAGGAAGTGCGCAAACACAACATTGAGGATGTGGTGCAGAAGGCTCTCTCCTACCACGTGGGCACTCGCATCGCCATAGTTTCACCAATCACACTTCCTGAAGGTCGTGATTTCGCCACCCAGCTCGAAGTCTATCTCAAGGCTGGTTATTCGCGAGTGGTGAACAGCCGTGGGGAATTTGAATCCATTGAAGAGCTGATGGGGAAAAAGAACCTGCACGCAACGGACTACTCGCTGTTGATCGACCGCCTGTCAGTGCAGACTGACCGCGATGAAGTGAGCCGACTGCGTGAATCCATCGAAACCGCCTTTTTTGAAGGAGCGGACAGTCTCGGTCTGCTTGTTTTTGCCGATGCAGGTGAGCCTGAACGATGGAATTTCTCACGCAAGTTTGAAGCTGACGGCATATCGTTTCTTGAACCGACGGACCTTCTGTTCAACTTCAATAATCCCTACGGTGCCTGTCCTCGATGCGAGGGGTTCGGCAACATTCTCGGCATTGATGAGCGCTTGGTGGTGCCCAATCCAACGTTAAGCGTCTATGAGGATGCCGTGGCTTGCTGGCGCGGTGAGAAAATGAGCGAGTGGAAAAACCATCTCATAAGCATCGCCTCCTCCATAGGATTCCCCATCCATAAGCCTTACTGCGACCTTACAGAGCGCGAAAAAGATATACTATGGAACGGCGCAAGTGACTTCACCGGCATAAACGGATTTTTCAAAATGGTGGAGGAAAACCTCTACAAGGTGCAGTATCGCGTGCTGCAGTCACGCTACCGCGGACGCACACTTTGCCCCGACTGCCATGGAGCGCGCCTACGCAAAGAAGCTCTGTATGTAAAGGTCAACGGCAAAACCATTGCCGACCTTGTCAAGATGCCGGTAACCGAACTTATCAAATGGTTTGACGACCTGACACTTACCGAGCAGGAACAGACCATAGCCAAACGTATTCTCACCGAGATTCGCAACAGACTGCAGTTCCTTGCTGACGTTGGTCTGGGCTATCTCACCCCTGACCGTCTCAGTTCCACTCTCTCAGGCGGCGAGAGTCAGCGCATAAACCTCGCCACATCGCTCGGAAGCAGCCTCGTTGGCTCCATCTATATCCTTGACGAGCCGAGCATCGGTTTGCACCCGCGTGACACACTCAGGCTGATTGAGGTACTTCGGAAACTTCAGCAACTCGGCAACACCGTGGTTGTGGTGGAGCATGACGAGGAGATCATGCGTGCGGCTGACTACATCATTGACGTCGGACCCGACGCCGGCACCCACGGCGGCGAAATCGTATATCAGGGACCTGCCGATGAAATCGGAAAAGCTACTGACAGAAGCTACACAGCACGTTATCTGACCGGCAGCATGAGCATACCGGTGCCTGCCACCCGACGTCGCTGGAAAGATTATATTGAAATAACCGGCGCGCGCGAAAACAACCTGAAAAATATCGACGTGAAATTCCCGCTCGGTGTGATGACAGTTGTCACCGGTGTCAGCGGTTCGGGAAAATCCACACTTGTGCGCGACATTCTCTACCGCGCCCTTCTCCGCCACTTTGAGTGCGCCACTGATGCCCCGGGTGCCTTCAAGTCGATGCGCGGCGATCTGAAACGTATCAGCGGAGTAGAGTTCGTGGACCAGAATCCCATTGGCAAATCCTCACGCAGCAACCCTGCCACTTACCTGAAAGCCTACGATGAAATCCGCGCCCTGTATGCTTCGCAACAGGCAGCCAAACAGATGGGGTTCACCCCGGCGTTCTTCTCCTTCAACACCGAGGGGGGACGCTGCGAGGAGTGTAAGGGCGAAGGAAAAATCACCGTGGAGATGCAGTTCATGGCTGACATAACCATTCCATGCGAGGCATGCGGCGGCAAGCGTTTCAAACGCGATTTGCTCGAGGTGGAATATAGAGGCAAGAACATAAGCGACGTACTTGAAATGACAGTAAGCGAGGCTATCGAGTTCTTCAGCGAGGGCACCGGAAGCACCGAGGAAAGAATTGTCAGACGGTTGAAACCGTTGCGCGATGTGGGTCTGGGCTACATCAAGCTCGGGCAGAGTTCATCGACCCTCTCCGGCGGTGAGAACCAGCGTGTGAAACTCGCATATTTCCTCGCGCAGGAAAACTCCTCGCCCACACTTTTCATTTTCGACGAACCTACAACCGGTCTGCACATCCACGACATCAATCAACTGCTCGACTCCTTCAACCGGCTGATTGCTGCCGGACACACCATCCTCATTATCGAGCATAATCCCGAAGTGATGAAAACGGCTGACCATATCATAGACATGGGTCCGGAAGGTGGTGACCGCGGAGGCTATGTGGTTGCTACCGGCACTCCCGAACAGATTGCAGCCAATCCTGCCGGATACACCGGAAGGTTCATAAAACTCTGAGACCTCAGAGTCAACAATCAGTTGGTGAACGGAACCTGCGGCTCAGGAATTGGTGTAATAGATGGGCACGCACCGCAGCAGATAGCTGCGCGCTTCCCGCCATGGCACAAACTGAGCCGGATTGTTGGGAATCAGCGTTATGGGCTGCTCATTGAGGTAGCATCCCAGATAGTGGCGTCCGGTTTCAGATTTGAAAAGCACCATCTGCACGTTCGCAGCCATCGGAACCACATGGAAATCACACCAGTGGAGCGCCACGGTGTCGAAGTAATTGGTCATGTAATAGCATCCCGGCAGGTGCATCAGCGACGCAAGAGGCATTACGGTTTCGGCATGCCCGAAGCGAAGTTCCACGGTGTTTTTGTTTGTTCCTGAAATGAACGCATCGGTGGTTGAAACCAGATTGAGTATCAGCGGTGAAGCAATGTCAGCCGGAACGGTTGAGATTGTCGTTGCCGTGCGCTGCAGATACTGACGGAGGTTGAAAGCTGACCACAGGGCATTATATTCCTCGGTGGTGAAGAACTGCGAGGCATCCACATCCATCATCATAGCCGAAAGCCCCGCTATGACATAGTATTCTATCAGTGCATCTTCCTTTGCCTTGCGTTTGTTCTCAGGCAGCGGATAGTCATTGCCGAGCACACGTTTCAGTGCGGTCAGCGGCACAGCCTGTTCCATATAACTATAATACGGTGCTTCCCATCGTCCGCTTTCACGGAAGTCGATATAGTCCGTGTCAACATCAAACGGACGCATCAGCGGTGAGTTCTGGCGTCCGGTAGAGGTGTATATCTCTACCTTGTTGTTGAGGCGGTCAAGCTGATGCACGAAGCTGAACATGCTCATCATGCAACGGGGAGAGTATGACGATATGGCGTTAACCTTGCCGTTCATAAACAGCATGGGGAAATTCTGGAGCATACGCGATGCTATTCCGCGTTGTTCCGCCATTCCCAGCGAGTCGAGCGCTCCCCACCGGTTGCGACTGAGCTCCATCACCTCATCGACAATGACCATCAGACGGCGACCCTGCGCGGTAATCGTGCCTAACGAGTCAGCCTTCATCAGCATCTTCTTCATCGCCACGGTGTGTGATGCTGAAGCCGGATAGCGTGCGCCATGACGCCCCACATGGTTCATGAACACCGGAGTAAGCGAGTCAGGATACGAAATCAGCGACTCCGGAATGGGATAAGGTGTCAGTGAGCCTTCGCACTGGACTGCATTATAGCGTGTAGCCGTTGGGTCGGCGCCCCACAGCATGACTGCCGTCATGCAGAAGGAGCATATCAAGGTCAGTAAACGTGTCATAACATTAAGTAGATGTTTAAATTTTCCCAAAGTTAACGATTTTTTCCGTATATTTGCCGCTATGAATGAAACTTTTCTGAAAAAGATTGAGGAACTGGCTGACCGGGGCGAATTCAAACAGGCTCTGTCACTGCTTGACAACGCCATTGCTGAAAACAGTGGCGATGACATGCTTTTCATGACCCGCGGCAAACTTTACTGGCGGTTGGGCGACCGCTCGCGCGCCACATCGGATTATTCAATGGCTATTCACATCAACCCGGAATCACCTGCCTGTCACCTGCTTGAGATGGCGCGCGCAGTGGAGAATTTCTATAATCCGGATCTTCTCAATCCCTGACTGGGTCACTCAGGATTCTGGCTGGGCAGGTCGATGATTTTGTTTATAATGGCGTAAATTGCGAGTCCGACGGGTGAGTGGATTCCAAGTTTCGATGAGATATTGCGACGATGGGTGGTTACAGTGTTTATCGAAACGCAGAGCTCATCGGCAATTTCCTTGTTTGACATGCCGCGAGCCACACACCCCACAATCTCCACTTCGCGGGGCGACAAATTTTCCGCTTCCGATGGCTGAGTAGCAGCGAAATCATGTTGTTCAATGACCGTAGCGGCAAGTTGCTCAACCTTCTCCACCACTGGCACAAATATGCAGTCCTCGACCAGACAGTGCGACTTCAGGTCCTGCTCGCAGTTTATGATGTCGAACAACGTGGCGTTAAGCTTGTCACTCGACTGCTGCGGATAGTATCGGATTATGATATCCTTGAGTTCCTTAAGCCTTGTTTCTATGTGATGATGCTTGCCGGCGAACACCCTGATGTTGTATTCCGGATTCTTTTCACCTTTAAGCAACGAGTCAACGTAGGTGAAAACACGGGTGTTCTCATACTCCATGTGGTTGCGCACCTCGGTCACATACTCATCAAAGAATTTCAGTATGAGCATAGCCACATGGTCACGACCGGAGCAGTCGATTGACTCTATCAGTTTCCGGCGTATGTGTGGGAGATTGAAGTCGAGGAAATAGGTGTGGGCACGCTTGAGGTAGTCAATTAGCGATTTAACATCAACCTTCTCCAGCGAATAGGGTTTGTTGGAAATGAAGTTGGCAACAGCAATGAAAGTGTTGGCATCAGTGCCTGTTTCCGCACAGATTTCCTCAACTGTCTTGTCACCGAAGCCCAGCGATATACCGAAACGCGACATAACCATCAGAATCAGGTGGTTATCACTGATTATTTCACGCATGCGGTCAGTCACTGAATACGGTTTCATGTCATTCTGTTCCATTGTCCCTCAATTTTTCCGCAAAATTACTCATTATAATTTGTTGCGGCAATACTCAGAAATGGTTATTTGTCGAGCAACAGACAGGCATCGCCATAGCTCAGGAAACGGAAGTCACGGGCGAGTGCATACTCATAGATGGGTAGCCAGTCTCCACCCACGAATGCCGATACCAACAGCAGCAGTGTGGAGCGCGGCTGATGAAAATTCGTCACCATTCCGCGGACAATCCTGTAGCGGTAGCCCGGCGCGATGATGATTTTGGTCTGGGCGATTAGTGTGTTCTCACCTCGACTGTCAAGGTAATCCAGAATCCGGCGAAGCGCCAGCGTAGGGGTTAGGTCCGAATGGTGGTCATACGGTTCCCACTGTGGCAAAATGCCATTGAACTCCCCTCGGTCAATCATGCAGCCTATGTGGTAGAGCGACTCAAGAGTGCGCACCGATGTGGTGCCGACAGCAATCACACGGCGGTCAGAATCGGCAAGCTCGGCAATCAACGAACGGGGAACGGCTATGAATTCACTGTGCATCTCATGTTCCCCGATGGTGTCAGATTTCACAGGTTTGAATGTACTGGCGCTAACATGCAGCGTCAGTTCACGGCGAGGTATGCCACGGCGTGAAATTTCCTCCAAAAGCGCGTCGGTGAAGTGAAGTCCGGCAGTAGGGGCAGCCACTGAGCCATCGATGTGGGAATAGACCGTCTGATAGTCGACCGAGTCCGTTTCTTCGGTGTCGCGGTTCAGATAGGGAGGAATGGGAATTTCACCTGCCTCCTTGATAATATCGGCAAAGGTAACGCCCGGATTGTCCCAACTGAATTGTATCAGCGATGTCGCCCCGGAATTCAGTAGTCGTGTGGCAGTCAGTGTCAGACTTTCACCTCCGACCGTGAGATTCATTTTCAGCGGTTTATCCTTCCACTTTTTTGAATTACCGACAATACAGGTCCACGAGCAGCTGACGGTCGACGCAAAGTTCCGGGCATAGTCCGCAGGTTCTGCGGGTTCCAGACAAAACACCTCGATCAACGCCCCGTCAGCCTCGTCGCCCTTGCGAAACCGAAGCCGGGCGTTTATGACACGGGTATTGTTATAAATGAGCATGGAGTCAGCAGGCAACAGATCGGGCAGTGCTGTGAACAGCGTGTCTGACAAAGAGCCGTCAGCTTGGCGCACAAGTAGTTTACAATGGTCGCGTTCTTCTAACGGATGAGTGGCTATCCTGCTGTCAGGAAGGGGATAATCAAATTCGTTTATATCTATTTTCTTAGGATTCATCATTAGCGGAACTTAATTTCATTATTTTCCAGAGAATCTACGATGGCAAGCGAAATCACCTCATAACCTTCGGCTCGGAGTGCATCACCACCACCCTGAAAACCTTTTTCAATGACAAAGCCCATAGCCTCTATCGTGGAACCGCTTTGGGCACAAAGGTCAATGATGCCACGCGCGGCGTTGCCGTATGCTAAAAAGTCATCTATAAAGACAATATGGTCATCCTCGGTCAGGAAGTCATGTGAAATGCTGACTGTGTAGACCCGGTCCTTGGTAAAGGAATAGACTTCGCGCACCAGCATGTTTTCCATGGTTTTCGGAAACTTTTTCTTCACGAAAACCACCGGCAGCTGCATGACATATCCGAGCATGACAGCCGGAGCGATGCCGCTTGCCTCAATAGTGACGATTTTATTGATGGGTTTGTTGACGAGCTGTTTCGCGAAGGCTCGCGCTATATCCATCATAAGGTTAGGGTCAAGCTGATGATTGAGGAATGAATCCACTTTCAGAATGTCGCCGCTGAGAGCCTTTCCGTCCTCAAGGATGCGTTGTTTCAGTTTTTCCATTATTCTCTGTAATATTGTCTTTTAACACGAGGTGAAATCGAAACGAGTATTTCGTAGGGGATGGTGTCAAGTCTGTTTGACAAGTTAGTGACAGGATTCAACCGACCGAAAATCTCTACTTGACTCCCTACCATGCCGAGCGGGTTCTTCAGCGCGGAAATATCAATCATGCAAAGGTCCATGCAGATATTGCCAACAGTAGGACACGGTACACCGTCGACATAAAACAAGGTTCGTCCGCACCCTAACCGGCGGTCTATGCCATCGGCATAACCTATCGGAAGTGTGGCTATCACGGATGGGCGGTCAATTATACCCTTTCTGCCATAACCCACAGTGTCACCACTGTCAAGCGCTCGCACGGAACTGATTCGGGTGTACAGGCTCGACACCGGTTTCAGCGCTCCACAAGCCATTTGTTGCGATGGTTCTATTCCGTAAAGCCCTATCCCCAAGCGGACCATATCATACTGATACTGGGGAAAACGCATCATACCTGCTGTATTAAGTATGTGCCGACGCACCTTATATGGCAAAGAGTTGGCAATGTAGCTACTCATTTTCTCGAAGAGCCTGAGCTGATAAAGGGTGTATTCATCCTCATCCATGCAGTCAGCGGTGGCAAGATGCGAGAAGATGCTGGCGACCCTGAACTGAGGCATGTCATTCAGTTTTTCAACCAGTTCCGGCAATTGGTGCTCGGTAAACCCGAATCGGTGCATGCCGGTGTCGAGTTTTATGTGGATGGGATAATTGAATGTGTCGTCAGGCAGATGTAAAGCCAGTAGCGACAGCTCGGCAATGTCAAAGACAGTAGGTTCAAGTGATTTCTCGAATATGTCGCGATAATTGCTGCTTATAGGGTTTAATATAATAATAGGTGTGGTGATGCCGGCATTACGCAGGGTGATTCCTTCATCGGCAACCGCCACGGCAAGATAGTCAGCCTTATCCTGAAGTGCCGACGCCACCTCAACCGCACCGGCGCCGTAAGCGTCAGCCTTGACCATGGCGCAGAGTGCCGTTTCAGGCTTGACCAGCGAGCGATAGTAGTTGAAATTATGTATCAGGTTATCCAGATTCACCTCCATGTATGTGCTGTGGCGTGTATATTCCAGCCAGTCCTTGATTTTGGCAAATTCGCGGTCGCCCCCACCCTTGATTAGAATAGCGGAGTCACGGAAATCGGTAAGACTGAAATTACGGTTGAAGGAGTCAACATCAGCCACAAACGCCTGAGTCAGCGACGGGTCAAATACACCTGAGAATTTCTCGCCATCCTTTCCTATGACAATTATACCTTTTGCGCCACGAGCCACAAGAAGTCGGTTCAGTTGGCGCCATGATTCCATGGGGTCGCCGTTCTCAATGAGCAGGTCACCGATTACCAGTGTGATGGGACGGTTGCCCGAGCATCGACGCGACACGATGTCGATTGCAGTCTCCACTCCTTCAAGAGTGTTAGAATACTGGTCGTAAGCTATGATGGTGTTCTCGACCCCCTCGTTTATGTCGATGCGGGTATTGACTGGAGTCAGTGCGCTGCTGCGTTCCACCGCAAGCGAGGGTTCATAACCTAACTCAATCATGGTCTGTGCGACCAACTCCTGCATGGAGGCATCCTTCACGGGGACAAGACGGGCATGGGGAACAGTCTGACGTAGCACCTTTTCTATAAGCGCACACTCACGGCTGTATCCTGCCGGATAAATTACCGTAGGGCAATCCTTGAAAAGCAAAGCCTTCTCGCACATCTTGGCTTCCAGCGATTCAAATTCCAAGCCGTGTTCATCGGTCAGCGATGTAAACACGCCTATTGTTGGTCGGATTATCCGCTGCAACTGATGCATCTCGCCGGGACGAGATATTCCAGCCTCGAAAATGCCGAGTGTAGTATTTTCTGCGACACGCCACATCGCCATCGGTACCCCTATCTGCGAATTCCAGCTTCGGGGTGATTTGGCTATGACATTTTCAGGGGCTGTTGCCTTCGCGAGCATCTCCTTGAACACGGTTTTTCCACGGCTACCGGTAATTCCCACCACGGGAAACGACACGCCGTCACGAATCAGCATGGCAGATCGCTGCAACAATCCTAAAGTGTCGCCATAACGTGGAATTATCAGATTTGCATCCTTTTTCACCAATGCTTCAGCTGCATTGTCATTAACTACAAAATTTCGCACACCTCGCTTGTAAAGTTCTGACAAGTAGCGGCTTCCATCGTTCGTATCGGTTTTAAGCGCAAAGAAAAGCGACTCTGCCGGATAAAGCAGCGAGCGGCTGTCGGTAAGCGGCAGGCTTACCTGCTGATGTTGCGGGGCATCACCGATGAAAGCGGCTCCGAGATCTTCTGCAAGGTCTTTAGTATTGTAGTTCATAGGAGTTGTCGGTGTTGTGAAAACTTAAATTGCCGCCTGTAGCGGTCAGCTATGCCAAGTGTCTCAGGTGTGAAGTAGCGTTGCTTGAAAATCTCATAGATATATTCCACGGCGGTCTCCGAGGGATGCTTCATGTCAGCGGCATAAAAACGGTAGTCGCGCAAATCATCCATCATTATTTCATAAGCCGGGAAATATTCGGCGCCTTGCTCAACCAACTGCTCGACAGCTAATTGCAAAGTGGCTTTACTAAGCGTGTTCCCATGCAGACCATCGGCAGTGTGGCGGATGGGGCTTACGGTAAATATCACCCTGTGGTCAGCGATAAGCTGGCGCCATCGGTCGGCAATTTCATCACAGGTAAGGCGGTGACGTTGGAAAAGCTGCGCCGGAAGCTTATGGCAGTTACCCACGGTATGCCCGTCAGAAATAAGGTCAAAAACGTAGGCGGTGCCGAATGTTACGATGAGCGTGTCAGCACCTTCAAGTACTTCCGTCAATTCCGTAAGCCGCAGATTACCTGTCGCCAGCAACTCCTCAGGGTCGGAATTTCTGAAACTGTTCGGAAAGTCAAGCAGATGAAATGTGCCGTCAATGTCACTGAACAGGTCATCATGACTGTAATGCCGGCGCTCTGAGGCGCGGTAGAGCATATTGGCGATTGATGCCGGATTATAGAGCACTCCGGTGGGGTTGACAGTCACGTTGAACCCATCGATGGCAAGCTGCTCCCCAATATTGGTGGTAAAGCAACTGCCGAGCATCAGCAGACGCGAGTCGTGACTGATGGGGTTGCAGCGCTGTGGCTCTATTTCAGTCCGGAACTTCATTTCAGAACATCATGTAGTTCGTTGAAAGAACCTGAAACTCAGTGCGACGGTTAATCTGATCCGCAGCATCGCGGTCCGGCTGCTGCAGGGTTTCGATATATTCCGGAGTAAGCACAGTTCCCTCGGTGAACTGCGGAAATTCGCGTGCGAGTTTCTTGGTGATGGTCTTTGGACGTGCTTTGCCATAGCCTTGTGCCTGAAGGCGGTCCTTTGCCACACCATGTTCAATCAGATAGTCAATTACGGACTGAGCGCGTCGTTGCGACAGATTCATGTTATACTGCTCGCTGCCGTGGCGGTCAGTGTGCGATGCCATTTCTATGGTGATATGCGGATTGTCGTTCATCACCTGCACCATCTCGTCGAGCGCCGTCTTTGATTCGGGACGAAGGGTGGCTTTGTCGTAGTCATAGAAAATATTGTCGATAACCACCGGCTTATTCACTGACGCCAGAATGAAGTCAACGTTATATTCCGCATCTTCCTCGGCATTGTCAGCTGTAAATTCCTGTTTGGCATTGAGATAGCCTTTGGCGCCGGCGAGCATCACATAGCTTACGCCGCGCTGGAGCGGGAAGCGGAATGACCCGTCGTCACGCGCCACCTCTTTCTGATTGCTTCCATCGTTGCCTACTATGCGGATGACAGCACCCGGCACAGGTTCCTCATCTTTGTCAAGCACCCATCCCGAAATCATGATTTTAAGGTCAGGCAGCTCAAAGGAATATATATGGTCATATCCACGACCGTCACCACGGTTCGAGGAGAAGAATCCGCTCTCACCTTCGCCGAACGTGATGCCGAAGTCATCAGCCGAGGAATTGACCGGCTGACCCATGTTCTCCACTTTCCATCCGCCGGATTTGGTCAGAGTGGCTTTGAACAGATCAAGCCCGCCGAATCCGGGATGACCGTTAGAGGCGAAATAGAGAATGGAGTCCGTGCGGACGTAAGGGAACATCTCGTCGCCGTCAGTGTTGATGAATCCGCCGAGATTTTCAAGCGAGCCCTGACGTTCCTTCAGGTTTACGCGCCAGATATCCTTACCGCCCGAACCACCCGGCATGTCAGAACAGAAGTAAAGCCAGTTGCCGTCAGGCGACACTGCAGGATGCCCGTAGCTCGAGAGCGTATCGGCGGTTATTTCAAACTTCACCGGAGCGCTCCACTTGGCGTCGGAACGCTGCGATGTGTAGATTTCTGTGGCTGTGTTGGCGTTCAGCTCACGGCGCGCCTTTGTCAGATACATGGTGTTTCCATCGGGAGTGAACGAAATGATTCCCTCGTCAAGTTCCGAGTTCAGCTCACCTTCAGCCGGTTCCGGACGTTGCCACTGCCCCTGTTCGTTTTTCTTTGCAACCCAGATGTCGCCTTTTTTCATACCTGTGATTTCGCTATGCTTGCTTCCCATGGCTTTCTCATTGGTGGTTGTGAAATAGAGACGGTCAAGCGAGCGGTCAAGATACATGGGCGAGAAATCGGCACGACGCGAATTGAACAGCTTTGACTGGCGGACAATGTAACGTGTGGGCGAGCCTTTCGCTGCCAAAGCTGATTTACAGCCTATTATGCCGGTTTCAGCGAAATTATTGCCGGGGACTTTCTCAAGAAACTCCTCGTATGCCTTGATGGCAGCCGGATACTTCCCCTCTGCCTGTAGGTTTTTACCTAACAGGAGCAGGGCGGTGGAATCAGGGTAGCCGTAGCGGATGGCATTCTGAAATGCAGCTGAGGCGCGGGCGCTCTGGTTGAGTTTGTCATAACAGAGTCCCATTCTGTAAGCCACCTCGCCACGCTGGGGGCGTTCTTCCCTCTTGGTCAGTTTGTTATAGAGCTTGCGGTAGGTTTTCTGAGCGTCGAAATATTCACCGCGCTCATACTGCTCATTGGCTGTGGCAAGTTTGGGACCACCGCATGAGCAGAGCAATGCCGCCGCAACGGCAAGTAATATCAGTGGATAAAGAAAACGTTTCATAACAATGTAACGCTGAGCGGTTTAATTTTATTGTGTGGTCAGAAGCATACGCCTATCCTCACCGTGGCGAAATGCAAATCCTCCAGATGCACCATGGCACCGTCCGATTCAAAATCCTTGCGTGGAATGAAGGAATAACCCACGACGATATGTGAGGCGAACTTGCTGCTGTGAGCCAGATTGACACCAACGCCGAGCGATCCGTAGAAACCGGTCTGAGTGTTCATGCTCTCATAATTGTTCATGGAAATGCCCACGCGAGCATCCATGAAACAGAGTCTCGGACGACTGCAGAACGAGGTCTGCGCTATGGCAAAGACCGGAATGGCACGCGATGAGTTGCTCATCATGAAATGTATGTCGCCACCGATTCCCAGCAGATGGAACCAGCTGTTGCGATAGCCGAAATAGGCGCCTATGTTGGTGCTGGTCATGGCATTTCCGGTCATGTCGATAGAACTTGACAAGTCGGCACCCCACGCAAAGTGGCTTTTCTTACTATGATGGGAGGGTATATCAGTCCTTGATTCTTTGTCGGCGGCTGAGAGGGTCATGACACTCCCTGCCATCAGCAGCATCAGCAGTATAGTTAGCTTTTTCATGACAGTTCAAGTTCGAGGCAAGCCCAGTTTTTATCTGATGTTACACCAATTTTGCGGAATCCGAGCGACTCAGCCTGCGGCATAAGCAGATCGACATCCTCGGTATAAAAACCGCTCAACAGCAGTGTTGCACCCGACTTCATTGCAGCAGCGTATGCTGCCATGTCGCCCATGATTATGTTGCGGTTGATATTTGCGAGGAAAAGATCGGCTTTCGGTGCAGCAGGTAACAGCGATGCATCACCGAGCAGAACATTTATTTCAGGATGACCGTTGAGCGCCACGTTCTCCACCGCATTTACCTGCGCCATAGGGTCAATTTCTATGGCAGTGACAGGCGATGCACCGCGCATGGCAGCCAGAATAGCCAGAATACCGGTGCCGGTGCCCATGTCCGTAACCGCCTTACCCGTCAGGTCGCGTTGGAGCAACTGCCTGATTATAAGCGACGTGGTTGAGTGATGACCGGTGCCGAACGCCATCTTGGGGTCGATGACTATATCATACTCACATTCGGGGAAATCATGATGAAACGATGAGTGGATTACGCAACGGTTATCAACTACAATAGGCTGAAAATAGTTTTTCTCCCACTCAATGTTCCAGTCGCGACCCTCTACAAAACTTTCAGTGAATGAGAAAGTTATTCCCGGCAAAGGGAACACGTCGAGCACGTCGCTAAGATTCTGCTGTGAGAAAAGTTCATTTTTGATGTAGGCTGTAACACCCTCATTGTCAGGAACAAATGATTCATAGCCAATGCCGCACAGCGCGTCGGCAAGCAAATCGGTCACGATTTCGTCACAGGGAATGGGAGTGATACGGACTTCACGGTAGTCGTTCATTTCTGTAAATTTTTCAATTATGGGCAAAGTTACGAAAAAATAGTGACAGTTGCCAACATAACAGCGATAATTCACATATCGGAACCGTGTTGAATACTGAACCAAATCCCCTCCGGCAACGTTTAATAATCGAGTGATGTAAAACAGACACATGACTATTTATAGAATCTTAAAGATATTACATTATGATTTTTTGCGACACAATTATTCCCACACACACCATCGGCACATGGTTGCTGAACTTTATTGATAATTTGCTTGACTCCATAGGTTTGCGTGGACACCAGACTCTTGAAACAGCCATCTACATCGCTATCATTGCCTGCATCGCAATCTTTGTGGGCTATCTGCTGCGGAGGTTCATACTCGCCGTGGTGGAAAAACTTGCCTCGTTGCGCAAGACACAGATGATGACTGATTTAATCAACGAGAAGGTATTCACAAAATGCTCCCACATCATACCACCGCTGGTAATGCTCGCCATGGTTCCTCTGGCATTTTCCACCGACCCTAAGACCATTGGGTTGATTGAGCGCTGTGTGGTGGTTTATCTCTTTATAGCACTGGCAGTTGCCATCAACGGAATTATATCTTACATCTATGTCAACTACAACCGCCGCAAGAATGCCGAAGGGCATCCGCTCAAAGGACTTCTGATAACAGCCCACGGCATTGTGTGGGGTGTGATAGTCATAATCTCCATTTCGGTTCTGATTGACAAATCACCTGCCACGCTGCTTGCCGGACTCGGTGCGTTTGCCGCCGCCCTGATGTTGATTTTCAAGGACAGCATACTCGGTTTCGTGTCAGGCATCCAGCTGTCGCAGAACGACATGCTCCGTGTGGGCGACTGGATTGTGGTTCAGGGTACTGATGCAAACGGTGTTGTGGAGGACGTAAGCCTTACCGTAGTAAAAGTGCGAAACTGGGACAATACTCTTGTCATGGTTCCACCCTATACCTTGGTTTCAACGTCGTTCCAGAACTGGCGCGGTATGTCGGAGACCGGACGTCGACAGATTGTGCGTGACATATATTTTGACAACACCTCAATAGGTGGCATAAGCGATGAAAGTATCGATGCCATTGTTGCAGCCTGCCCTATCATCAAGGATTATGTTGCCAAGATGCGTGAGCTCCCCGCAGGTGAAGCAGGGCTGCAGTACAACTCTGGTCTGGCAGTTGTGAACGGCACAATTGCAACCAACATGGGTCTGTTCCGAGCCTACCTGTGTCAGTGGCTGCTTAACAACGACAAGATTGCTCAGGATTCACAGATTCTGGTGCGTCTGCGTCCGTCCGAAGCATGGGGCACCACTCTGCAGATCTATTGCTACACGAACACCACCGACTGGACAATCTACGAGGCTGTGCAGAGCGCCATCATGGAACATGTGGCAGCCATGGCACCGACCTTCGGTCTGAAAATCTATGCCGCTCCTGACCACGATGCAGCCGTTCCGGCTCCCGGCACAGTGCCTCAGAAATAAACTAAGACCCCATTCCAAACATTTAAGGAATTAGGTCACAGACTTCAATGGAGATGTGTCGTAACAAGCCTTCTGACAAACCCCAAAAAAGATGTGTCATAATAAGCCATCTGATAAACCTTAAGAGAGGCTGTGTCAAAATAGGCGCAGCCTCTTTTCGTATAATATGTTGAAAAACAT
>CAMWVE010000018.1 GCA_947177685.1 uncultured Porphyromonadaceae bacterium
TAATCTACCAAATATTTTTGCAAAAATATTTCAAAAAATTTCAATATTTTTTCGCGAAATTTTCTATCTTATTGATTTTCAAGGTTATAATTTTGTAACAAAAATCGAAATTATTTTGTAATATCATTGTTTCCTGTTACAAAATCCTGTTACAAACACAAAATTTCACCATTTTCAAAGGCTTATAAACAGTTCTGACGGCTCCTTGCGGGAGCCGTCAGAACTGAAATCCTCTATTGAACAGTATTATTTATCTCCTTTTGAGGAGTGTAATTTACCTTCTGTTGAATAGTATTATATCAAATAGTCTTATTTCGCTGCGCGGTTGGTGAATCTTGACACTGTTTTGGTCCATGACTCGGTAAGCACCTCCGGCACCTTGCCATAACGGTTCTCGCACATCTCGGAAGGCTGCATGAGCCAATATGCCATAATTATCCACCCTATGACCGGGATACATCCCATCAGCCAATACCAGCCGCTCTTGCCTATATCATGCAGTCTGCGGATAGTTACTCCGAGTACCGGCATCAGCAATGCCAAGAAAATGATAATCACCGGAAGATTCACAACAGCTATGCGGAGCAGCGTCACAAACCCGTATTCCGACCCTAACGGGTGATACAGTATCAAACCCAGAATACTGAGTACATTAATAAGGAAATATAATATCATCGACACGATACACTCCGCAAGAAAAGCCCACCAAAATTCGGAACGGGATGCCCTGCCACTGAAATTGATATAATTTTTCAGATAAACCTTCTTTACGGCTTCCATGAATGACAGTCGTCTCTGATACATTTTTCTTTGTGATTGATGTGAGGTTGGAAAATGAAATTTTCTGCAAATATACGCGTTTTCGCTTTATCTGCAAATTTTATTGAAAATTTTTGGCATAAGTAGACACTAAATTAATATTATATCAAAAGTTCATTTCAGTAGATGAATTTTTACTTACCGGAATTATGTTGATAACTTTTTGCGCCGAGTGTGGGGAAACCGAACTATTTTTGCTAATTTTGCATCATAATTATATAATTATCGGATTATGGTTACATATTTTAAGTACGGGCAGGACACCATTTATGCGGTGGAGTCATCCCGGAAACTCACTGAAGGTGAAAAGGAAAGACTGACATGGTTGTTTGACGGAGCTAAGCCACTTGCTTCAACCTCGGTTAAGGGAAAATTCATTGGTCCGCGTAAGGAAATGGTTACACCGTGGAGTACCAATGCAGTGGAAATCACCACCAACATGGGCATAGACTGCATTTCGCGCATCGAGCAGTTTGACCGCGTAACCACCGATTCACAGAAATACGACAAAATGCTGAGTCGCCTCTACGACGGTCTGAACAGCAAGGTTTTCAACACCGACTTCCATGCCGGAAAAATTGAACATATCACCGACATACGCAGCTACAACACCGAGGCAGGTCTCGCACTCAGCAACGATGAGGAAGAGTATCTGGATAAACTCAGCAAGAAACTGGGACGCCCGCTGACCGATAGCGAGGTTTTCGGATTCTCGCAGGTGAACTCCGAACACTGCCGTCACAAAATTTTCAACGGTCAGTTCATCATCGACGGAGAGGAGATGCCCATGTCGCTGTTCAAGCTCATCAAACGCACTTCTCAGGAAAATCCCGGCGGTCTGGTGTCAGCCTATAAAGATAATGTGGCTTTCGTGAAAGGTCCGGTAGTAGAACAGTTCGCACCCCGCAACCCCGAGGGTCCTGACTTCTTCGAAGTAAAAGATCTGCGTACGGTGCTTTCACTCAAAGCCGAAACCCACAACTTCCCCACCACCGTAGAGCCGTTCAACGGCGCTGCAACAGGCACAGGCGGTGAGATACGCGACCGACTGGGCGGTGGCAAAGCATCGCTTCCCCTTGCCGGCACTGCCGTTTACATGACTTCATACGCCCGACTCGACCCCATGCGCCGATGGGAAATGATCAGCAATCCGCGCGTGTGGCTTTACCAGACTCCTGCTGAAATACTTATCAAAGCCTCGAACGGCGCGAGTGACTTCGGCAACAAGTTCGGTCAGCCTCTGATCTGCGGTTCGTTGCTCACCTTTGAACATGACGAGAACGACCGCCTTTATGCCTACGACAAAGTGATAATGCTTGCCGGAGGTGTGGGCTTCGCGGCTGCCAAGGACGCCATCAAAGGTGTGCCTGAACCGGGTCAGGAGGTGATTGTGATGGGTGGCGACAACTACCGTATCGGCATGGGCGGTGGCGCCGTGTCGTCGGTTGCCACAGGCGAATACGACAACTCCATCGAACTCAATGCCGTACAGCGTGCTAATCCTGAGATGCAGAAGCGCGTATCAAACGTAATCCGCGCACTGGCGGAGTCTGATGACAACCCCATAGTTTCAATACATGACCACGGCGCAGGCGGTCACCTCAACGCACTCTCGGAACTTGTCGAGGCTACCGGTGGCACCATCTACATCGACAAACTTCCCATTGGCGACTCAACGCTCTCGGCAAAGGAAATCATTGGCAACGAGAGTCAGGAACGCATGGGAATGGTGATGGATTCAAAAAATGTGGACCGTGTGCGCGCCATTGCAGAACGTGAACGCGCTCCTTTCTATGAGGTAGGCGTCACCACCGGCGACGGTAAGTTCATCTTCAAGTCGCCTGACGGTGAGGACCCCATCAATCTTGAAATGGACGATATGTTCGGCAACTCGCCACGCACCGTTATGCGTGACACAACCGTAATCCGCCCCTCGGAAAATATCGACACCAAAAATATTGATATCGAGAAGGCGGTTGCCGACGTCCTTTCGCTCGAAGCAGTTGCCTGCAAGGACTGGCTCACCAACAAGGTAGACCGTTCGGTGACCGGAAAGGTGGTACGTCAGCAATGTCAGGGCGAACTGCAGCTGCCGTTGAGCGACTGTGGTGTTATGGCTCTCGACTACACCGGACATGCCGGAATAGCAACATCTATCGGTCATGCTCCTCAGGCAGCCCTCGGTGATGCCGGCAAAGGCTCGGTGCTTGCCATTGCTGAATCTCTTACAAACATTGTAGGCGCTCCGTTGAAAAAGAATCTGAAAGCAGTGTCGCTCAGTGCCAACTGGATGTGGCCCTGCAAAAACGAAGGTGAGGATGCAGCGCTCTATCGCGCCGTCAAGGCATGCTCCGACTTTGCTGTGGCTCTCGGCATCAACATACCAACCGGCAAGGACAGCCTCTCCATGACTCAGAAATATGCATCAGGTCAGAAAGTGATGGCTCCCGGAACCGTTATCATCTCGGCTGCCGGCGAAGTCACTGACGTGAAAAAGACCGTGACACCCGTCATCCAGAACATCCCCTCCACATTATATTATATAGACTTCTCCGGCGACGCGCTCCGTCTGGGCGGATCGGCACTTGCTCAAACCGTAGGCAAAGTCGGCGACGATGTGCCCACAGTAACTGATCCTGCCCGCTTCGTGTCTGCCTTCAATGCCGTCAACAAGCTCGTCAACCGCAAAGCTATCGCCGCAATGCACGACATCTCGGCAGGCGGTCTGGTCACCACCCTGCTGGAAATGCTTTTCGCAAACGAAAAAGGTGGATTGCGCGTGGCACTCGACGGTTTCAGCGAAAAGGACAATATCAAAACTCTGTTTGCCGAAAATCCCGGAGTTGTCATTCAGGTATCTGACAGTTGCAAAAACATGGTTGAGCAGGCACTCAATGCTGCCGAAGTACGCTACTTCGCCATTGCCACTCCGGTTGACGGTTGCAGCTTAACCATTGAGAACAATGGTGTGGAAATAGCTTCTCTCGATGTCGACGCACTCCGCGATGTGTGGTATAAACCATCATATCTGCTTGACACACTGCAGAGTGGAGAGAAAGCAGCTGCCGAACGCTATGCCAACTACAAAAATCAGCCCATTCGCTATCGCTTCCCGGCTGACTGGAAAGGAACATTTGAATCGCTCGGCGTTGATGCAGGCAGACGCACCCCCTCAGGCATCAAGGCTGCAATAATCCGTGAAAAAGGTGTTAACGGCGACCGCGAGATGGCATACTCGCTTTACCTTGCCGGATTCGATGTCAAAGATGTGCACATGACAGACCTCATGACCGGTCGCGAGACCCTCGAAGATGTAAACATGATAGTATTCTGCGGAGGATTCTCGAACAGTGACGTTCTCGGTTCAGCAAAAGGCTGGGCGTCAGGATTCCGCTGGAACGAAAAGGCTCGCACCGCACTTGAAAAGTTCTACAGCCGCAAAGACACTCTCTCGCTCGGCATCTGCAACGGTTGCCAGCTGATGATAGAGCTGAACCTGATAGCACCCGAAAAAGCGAAGCCGGTGAAAATGCTCCACAACAAATCGCACAAGTTTGAATCAGCCTTCCTCGGACTCACCATTCCCAAAAACAACTCCGTAATGCTCGGTTCGCTCGAGGGTAGCAAACTCGGTATCTGGGTAGCTCACGGCGAAGGACAGTTCTATCTGCCAGAATCGCTAGCAAGCTACAACATAGCAGCACGCTACAGCTACAACGGCTATCCTGCCAACCCCAATGGCTCACGCGGCGCCGTGGCAGCAATTGCCTCAGCTGACGGTCGCCATCTCGCCATGATGCCACATCTGGAGCGCGCCATCTTCCCATGGCAATGCGGATTCTATCCCCGCACACGCCGCAGCAATCAGGCTACACCGTGGCTGAAAGCGTTTGTCAATGCCCGCAAATGGATTGAGAACCTGAAATAACGACAAATAACTCACACACTATACGACATCGGCGTCCTCTCAGGGACGCCGATGTCGCTTTCTTAATTTTCTAATGTTTCACAAGACCTTGTTGAGTCACTTGCGCTAAGAGTTTTGCTTGCCGGAGTCAGCAGCTGTTCAGGCATCCAATAACTCCCATCAGGCTTTCGGTTATTTTTCACCCATTCCCGCAGTTCTGACAATTCGGTCACCCCGGCTTCAATCACTGCCTGATAATATTCAACTCCGTGAATCAGTTCACCGTCCAGAGTCTCAAACTTCAGTCTGATAATAGTCTCACGCTGATCATCCGTCAAGACTTCACTAATCCGATGTGCCATTTTCTCAAAGAAACCGTCGTATGTTGTTCCGGACTCAATATGGATTATGTCAATCTGCCACAATTGCCCGTCAGCATCCTGATATGTAAGGTGCCATGCCAAGCAATGTTCATCAGTGAACAAACCGTTAATACACTTGATTTCCTTAATTTTAGGATTTTTTGCCAATCCGGCGAATATCGCAAAACTCTTTTCCTCAGTCAGCTCAGAAGAGTAGATATGCAGGTCAATGTCACGATGTTTCACCAACAGCCCCATTGCCAACGAGCCTATCAGATTGACCTTGCACCCATGTTTCTCAAAATACTCTGTCAGACCGAGTTCCTTCAGAATTTCTCTCGCCCTCTGCTGATTTCTTTCAGCAATCAATTCATATTCTTTCATTTCTGTCAAAATAAATCTGCAAAGATACTGAAAATATTCTTAACCGGCTGTCAAAGACTTCAAAAAAACAATTTAAAATCGGATAAAGATAAGCAGCTGAACCAAGAGGTGGAGATGGTTGTTAATATGACAGAATAATTAAAGAATACGGATATGAAAACTGGTATATTTTACGGCTCGACTACCGGCACTACGGAGTCAGTGGCTAAGCGTATAGGAGTGGCTCTCGGAGTTGATGAAAAGGATATTATTAATGTGAAAAAGGCGTCGCCGGCAAGTGTCGGTGATTATGACCTTATTATATTGGGCTGCAGCACTTGGGGCTCAGGTGACATGCAGAGTGATATGCACGATTTTCTGGATGGAGTGCAGGCTCTTGATCTGGAGGGAAAGAAAGTGGCATTTTTCGGCTGTGGCAACGAGAAAATGGCAAAGACCTTCTGTAATGGCGTAGGTTATATGTATGACATGATGCGTCCTACCCGTGCGAACTTCATTGGTTCATATCCTGCCGAGGTTTACAGTTTCAAGCATACGGAGGCTGAACGTGACGGCTCAATTGTGGGTCTGCTGATTGATGACACTAACCATCCTGATCTCACCGAGCCTCGCATCAAGCAGTGGGTGTCTGTGCTCAAGGAGGAAGAGTAGGTATTTGACTGAAGATATTAAAGGCGACAGTGTAGATTCATAAATCACATCACTGTCGTCTTTATTATTTTCAGAAGGGGGCATTGAAGTTTTTCAACACTGCTTTGCGGATGACGGCTGCCTCGCGGTTTTTGGAGTTGAGTATGTGGAGTATGGTCCGCAGGTAGGCGTCGGGCGAAGTGAGTCCCAGCCTATGGGGCAGCCCTGACACACCAAGCATACGTTTTTCGTTGAAAACCTTGAGGACACCATGATAGTCTGCCCGCTTTATGAGGTCGGTAAATTCGACACAGAGGGCATTGTAAATGCCACGGGGATTTATCTCATTGACAAGGTCCACCATGTGCTCCTCAAGTTTGTTGATGTCGGCGAAACGGCGGTCAATGCGATATTCTACGGTTCGCTTCACCCGGTGGCGGGTGTGTTCCAGTGCCTGCTTTTTGTATTCTTTTCTGAAGTAATCCATCACAGCTTTGCGCGTTTCGGTAAATACGGTGTTTTCATCACATTTACGATAACGCGCCACTGCCCTGACAATATCCTCCACCATCAACAGGTTTTCAATTTCGGCTACTTCCGGCACGAGGACCTTTTTCCGGCGCAGATATTCCACCTCTTTTTCTTCACGGCGGTCACGATCTACAATGCCGTAGCTGTCGAGATGATGGAAGCTGTTGAGATCATTGAACGTGCGCACTGACTCTATCACCTTATTGCAACTCCCCAACGACCTGACAGTGAAATCCCTGAATATCAAAGGATAGAATTTTGAATCAATGGAGTGGTCAGAATCACCTTCAATAAAAAGCACCGGCTTGCGCGCGCCGATAATGCTTAGATAAACCTCATCGGGGATGCCGCTTTTCCCTTCCAGAACATCATAGTCCCATCGGTCGTTCAATGCATCGTAGTCACGCACCCAAACCACCGTGCTGCCGCTTCGGCTCGAAGCAAATTCCAGATCATGAGTGGTGTAAACAAACCTGCAATCGTGCCTCATAGCCTCTATGCGGTTCCATACTGTCGAAGTCACGGTTGGGTGAAGGAACAATCCGGGATTATCCACAAAGATGTAGGAGTCCTCAGGGGCATAGAGTACAGCGCCGATATAATACAGCACAACCTTCTCGCCATCAGAGAGCTTCATTCCGGAGAAAGGTGTTTCATCGCTATCGTTGGCAAACTGTAGCTGACCGTTGGCAATGAGGATTTTGTTCTGCGGGAATATTTCCTGCCATGCTTCTATCAGTAAATCGAGGCGCGTTGGCTTGACGGAGTTTGATGCTTTAGGATCAAGCTTTCTGCTTATGAGTGTGGATATTTCCTCACCCATCAGAACAGTGGTCAACTTGTCGAACATCAGCCGGTTATCATCGGCAAAAAGGGTGGAGTTAGTTGTAAGCCTGTGGTAAAGCTTATCAAGCAGTGCGGGTGACGGAACGGAATCAGCCGGAGTGCCGTAGAGCGCCTCAAGAGCAGAAAGGCGGTAAGCACGTTCGCCCAACTCTTCGATGAGTCTGTTGGTGAATCGTGTTTTACCCGCACCGTTGGCACCAACCACAATTATTTGGTTATCAGAAGATTTAAGCAGCCTTTTATGGTTACTCAGGTCAGGAGGGAGAATAAGGTTCATGTCAATGGAGTTCTATGAGTTCATCAGCAACGAAATCACGGCAAGCGGTTGTTCCGATTACGATGTCCCACTGCATTGGAGAAATGCCGTTGCCGGGGCGTTTCACGGTGATATTTTCTTCGGTTAGTAATTCCCCTTTTTTGATTTCGCGGGCAGCTACTATGCTTTTGCGAGCTATGACAATATTGTCGCGCTCCGACGGTGATACCGCCTTGTGGTTGCACCCGAGAGCCTGTTCAGTGTGACGGATTGCGTTGACCATGGCACTGAGCTCGTCCGGATCAAGCGATGCCTTGTGATCGGGACCGGGGAGCGACTTGTCAAGTGTGAAATGCTTCTCAATGATCTGTGCACCCAGAGCTACGGCAGCCACAGGCACTTCTATGCCGTTGGTATGATCTGAATAACCCACCCCGGCGCATCCGAGGGTCCGAAGGTCATCCATGGCACGAAGATTCACGTCGGCATACGGTGTGGGATACTGTGTGTTGCAGTGGAGCAACCATATTCTGCTGCGCGGAATACCTCCGTTTTCAAGAACTCTGACAGCGGACTCCACTTCCGGAAGTGTCGACATGCCGGTTGAAAGTATCACATTGCCACCCTTTGATGCAATCTTGCGCAGATAAGGCAGATTGGTAATCTCTCCCGACGGAATTTTCCAATAGTCCATGCGCAGGGCATCGAGAGTGTCGATTGAAACAAGGTCGAAGGGAGTACTCATGAACCCTATACCAACCTGACGGCAGAGCTGTTCAAGCTCCTCATAGTCAGTAAGCGGCAAATGAATCTTGCGACACATTTCCAGTTGCGACTCCCCCTCGCCGGTGGTTTCCTTCTGATACTCAGCTTTGGGAGCGAACGTGGATATGACCAGTTCGGGCACGGCGGTCTGGAACTTGACATAATCAGCTCCGGCATCCTTGGCGGCATGGACCATGCGACGTGCCATTTCGAGGTTGCCGTTGTGGTTCACGCCAGCCTCGGCTATGATAATTACTTTATCCCTGCAGCTCGCCATTGTAGAATACAACTTCGTTCATATAACGGGTTATCTCGGTGCCGGGACGCCAGTCGACACAAGGAGGCACCTTCACCCCGGCAAAGTCGGCAAACAGAAATTCGGGGAAGTTTGCACCGGCATGAATGGAGCAGACAATGCCTCCGCCGAAACGCGGGTTCACCTCCATGAGCAACATGCGCCCGGATTGAGGGTCACGCAAACATTGCACTGTGACCGCACCTTTGAAATCAAATTTTTTCAGCACGTCGACAGCCAACTCGATAGCCTCGCGGTCAGCTACAGTGATCGTACGGGTCACTTCGCCCCCTACAACAGCAAGCCTGCGGCGTGGCACGGTAGTGATGATTTCGCCATAGCGGTTGACATAACAGTCGACCGTATATTCTTCTGCATCAGCCACATAATCTTGTATAAGATATTGGGCTGGATTTTCCAGTGCTTCAAGCTCGGCAGCATTGCGGATTATCCGAATACCTTGCGATGCCGATCCGCACACCGGCTTTGCAATCAATGGGAAACGGGGTTCATCGCCGGCATGAAATGTGGCAGGCACAGGCAATCCCAGCTCCTCGAACCGGCGGGCTGCCACTGCCTTGTCAAACATTTCCTCAACCCCTTTGATGTCACCTGCCGGCACGAATACATCGCCATATTTGTCGCGATAACGAACGGCGACAGCAATCGACGGGTCGACAAAAGGAATTATTATGTTGATTTTGCGTTCTGTGACAACCTGATGTAGTTTTTCAAGAATGTCAGAATCGCTCCACCGCGGTCCCTCAATTACCTCTGCTATACATGCCACGGGAACAACCTTCTCCAGTTCCCAGCTGAAAAGGTTGACAGCTACCCCGATACGGTAGCCGTGAATTGCGAGTTTGGTTGCAAACGAAACACGTTTTGCCCCTCCGAGCAACAGTATGTTTACTTCATTTTCCATAAGTCAGATGATTATCGGTTGTAAATATCCGGTTTGTAGCGTTTCAGATTCTCCGGATTACGGAACCATTCGATTGTTTCTGTCAGTCCGCGACGCAAATCATATTCCGGACGCCAGTCAGTCAGGGTGGTAATCAAAGTGTTATCGCCACACAGACGGAAAACCTCGCTGCCGGCAGGACGCAGACGCGCGGGATCGACAACAAATTCCACTTTCTGCCCCATGATGTCGGCAATGGTTTCGAGAGTCTGCCGCATCGACACTTCGGTTCCTGTGGCGATATTGATGTCACGACCTTCGATGCCCGGAGTTGTTCCGAGTGCAATAAAGCCGCGGCAGGTGTCACGCACGAAGTTGAAATCACGCGTGGGCGTAAGGTCACCTACCATAATCTCATTCTTGCCTGAGGCTATCTGGCTGATAATGGTGGGTATAATGGCACGCGCTGACTGTCGGGGACCGTAGGTGTTGAACGGTCGGGCAATCACCACGGGCAGATTGAACGCATTGTAAAAGCTCATGGCTATGGCATCGGCACCTATCTTTGTCGCGGAGTAAGGCGACTGTGGCTGACGCGGATGTTTCTCATCGATGGGGACATAGAGTGCAGTGCCGTAGACCTCGGAGGTTGACGTGACCACAAGGCGTTTCACACCGCAGTCGCGTGCAGCCTGACAGATGTTCAGAGTGCCGGTTATGTTAGTGTCGACATAGCTCTCGGGCGCCACATAGCTGTAAGGGATGGCGATGAGCGCAGCCAGATGATAGATGGTGGTGCAGTCAGCAGCTATATGCCGGCAGAAAGCAGCATCGCGGACATCGCCCGTAACTATCTCCAGACGTGGATGTGACACACCTTCCAGCCAGCCCCAGTTGTTGAAAGAATTATACTGGCACAGAGCGCGGACCTTGTAGCCATGTTCAAGTAAAAGCTGAGTGAGATGGGAGCCGATGAAACCGTCGGCACCGGTCACTAAAACAAGTTCATCGTTTACCATCGTTTCAGAGAATATGTTATCTGTTTGCCGGTTTCGGAGGTGTAAGAAAGTTCCATTTCCGAACCGGGATATTTCAAAATTTTCAGTCGGCTCACCTGATTGGCAGGCAGATATGTGGCAGGAAGAGGCTGATAGGAACCTATGCCCCCACCCGGAAAAGCATTGGATGAATGGGTGAAGTCAAGCAACAGGTCGCCTGATTCCTCCGACCATGTACCCCAGCGCTCATCGCGTCCGATGCCTTCGCCGGCAACAACCTGCTTCATTTGGAAAACCGAGGACTGGAACGACCAGAAAATATTGCCGTCATAAGAACTATCGGCTACACCGTCAACCTTGATGGAGGTAACTTTCCAAATGCCGAACCATGAGCCTATGTCGCCGTTATTATGAGTGCATGACGGAGCGAGCGTCAAAGCCACAATCGCTGTCAGAAAGAGTATTATTCGTTTCATTGAAGTCAGTCAATCAAAAATTTAACAAACCGTTGTAAGTCACCGTCACACATGCACCGACATTGTTACCGAGCAGTTTACCGTGGTCCAATCCGAACTGCCCCTTGACATGCAGAGCGGACAGTTTGCGAGGTGTATAGGTTGCCTCAACCATAAAGCTGAAATTGTGAGCTTTCTCAGTGCGGGGATAGAGGTAGCTTCCCCAAGAAGTACGGTAGCCTGCCAAAACCCTGTATTTCAACACGTCAAGAGGCGTGCCGTCAATGCCCACATGCAATGCTTTCACACGATTGTCAAGGAAAAACATATCCACCGAGCTATAAAACAGGGGGGATTTCAGCATAGGATTACCCTGTGCCATACCAAGATTGGCATATCCGCCGTAGAAATTATTGTTGTAGTAGTTATCGCTGCCTGTAGCCTGAGAACCGAGAGTTGTGCCGGGTGAGTCAGCGGGATCCCAGTGCAGCGGACCGCTCTGGTTTGTCGTCTGCAGATACTCTATCACGGCGCCGTCGATCCAGCCGGAGGCAGGGGCTTTGTATTCAATGCCCCAAAGACCGTCCCACCCGTTCATCTTGCCCATTGCAGAGCCATCCTCCCAAAGAGCCTGAACGTATGCGGAGATTTCCGCGCGGTTACGAAGTCGGTAACGAAGCTTTATGTCCCAACTGCCTATGTGCTGCCCTTCGTAGAAACCCTCGGCACTTGAGCTGCGGGGTAAAAACGCCTGCCAGAAAGATTTGACGCTGCTTGAGTGACGAAAAACATCACTGAGTTCACCGCTCGAATAAATATAGGATGTGCCGCCGAACTGACAGACTGCCTGAGCGCCGAATGTGGCAGAAAATGGCTTTTCAGGATTGGTGCGCAGGTAAAGGCGTTTGTAGTTGTAGAGCATATCAACGGTTTTCACGCCGTTATAATAGTCGAAGTGGTTATTGAGCCAACTGTTCTGGCAATAGAAGCCGTAGCCTACCTCGCCCTGAATCTGAAGCCAGCGATTTGTGAACGGGATGTTCTGGAAATCAACAAAACCGAGTCGCACCTGTGGTATGGGTCGGGCATTGCCGCTCTCAATCATGTCGCCCGACGACAGAGCGTTGTCAAGCATGTAGGAGCCGCGTTGTTTCATGCCGGCAGTGAGAATGACGCCACGATACTTCACTGACGCATAAGCCTGCTGTAGCCAGAAATTGGCAGGATGCTCGTTCTGAGAATACCAACTCCCGGCGGTGGCGTTCCACTTATTATAACATGTGCTGTTGGTGGCTCCTCCGTAAATATCCAAGCCGAAGTCGTAGCTGAATCGTTTGGTAACATCAAGTTTGTGGTCAACACCGGCGTGGAGCAAGATGCCGTTTTTCTGGGTTATGATTCCGTGGCGATTGGCATTAATATAATAAGGAGCGAAATCACCCCCTCCGGCGTTTGCAATCATCTCGGCTGTGTAATCGACAGGGAATTCAGCCCATGCGAACGCAGGAGAGAGTAATGCTAATGCCGTAACAAGTAATTTTGAAAAATAATTCATTCGTTATGGTGATATGATGCAATGTGGCGTTGTTTCTTCTCTTCGAAAATGTCAGAAATAGAAATCAGGATACCGGTTTCCTCCACTTCACCGAATTCATGGTTTATGCCGGTTCCGAAAAGTTTCATGGTAGGTGAAAGGCTCATGTAGGCGTTGACCAGCGGGGGGATATTGAAACCGGTCTGACGGATGGCGAGGTTGAGTGTCTTGTAGTCCTGCTTATAGTCAGTACCACAGAAAATCCGCTCCATCTCCTCGCTGCGAGCCGATGTTTTAAGCGGTTCCTTGGGTGTTACGAGGCGGTCGCGGTCAGGAAAATAATGATTCAGGAAATATAGGAGCATGTCACGCGCACCGGGATCATAGCCGGGATACATGGTCATTTTGCCGAAAAGATACTTTATTTCCGGATGTTCCACAGTCAGGGCGCCGAGTCCGTCCCACAGGTTGTCAAGAGCGAAGATGGCACGGGCACCGGCTTTTGACGACTGATATTCCACGCGCACAAACGAGCGTCCTAATTCAATGGTGTAAGGCAGATAGTCGCGGATAAATTCATCGGAGAAATCAAACATGTGGGCAGTGGCAATGTCAGGAACGCCGTCGCGTAACACCACATCCTTGCCAAGAATGAAACGATAGCCGCCCAGAATCATTTTTTCATCCGGATTCCACACAATCATCTGGCTGCAGGGGAGATCCATGGTGTCAAAGTGGTCGATGTCACATGATTTGCCTGTGCCGCCTCCGGCAGCCCGGAAGGTAAGTTCGCGGAGTCGCCCTACCTCACGCATGACATTAGGCGCGTTAAAGGCGTCCACAACATATATTTCATTACCGCCACGATTGGTGGTGCGGAGAAACCGTTCGCGAGTCAGTTCCGCCTCAATCTTTTCAGTATCAATCGGTTGAATAATCACTTCTTCCATACGATAACAATTTCATTGTCCCGGAGAGCCATCGGGATCAAGCTGCCTGACAATGTCGCGGACCTTGCGTGCCACTTCAGCCGGCGAGTCCGACTTCAACCAGTCCGTAGAAATGGGTTTGCCGACGGTGATTGTGTAGGTTTTACCTTCGCCACGGACCATCTCACGGGGGAGCAAAATCATCTCATAGTTGAAGCGGATTCCAAGTCTGACTCTCCACTGTGCAAATTTATAAAAAAAAGATGAATTATGCCCACTGAAATATAAAGGAATGACAGGTCTGCCGCTCTGAATTGCTTTAATTACGAACATTTTTTGCCATTCGAGGTCACAAATAGTCCCGTCAGAGGCTCGTCGGGAGCACAATCCGGCAGGAAACATCACTATCGGAGCATCGCCGGCGAAAGCCTCATTGACCTTTCGGACCGTGTCGCGACCCTGCGCACCATGCTTGTTCACCGGAATGAAAAGCGATTCCATAGGCTTTATGGCAGCAAGCAGGTCATTGACAACGAAACGCACCTCCTTGCCGTGATAGCCCGTGAGAAAATCAATCAGAATCAGTCCATCAAGTCCGCCCAAGGGATGATTGCTCACATAAATCACCCTGCTGTCAGCCGGATCCGGTAGATTTTCAGTGTTGCGCACCGTGAAGTTAACACCCATGTCGGCAAGGACGCCATGACAGAACTCAGCACCACGTTTGTCGATGTTGCGCTCCAGCAGATGATTCAAGTGCTCCTGACAGACCAGTTTGCGAAGCCCGTCAACCACAAAGTCCGGAATGAATCCGGCTTTTTTTCCAAGCTTGGACTCAAGCAACTGTTCCACATCAATCTTTTGAAACCGTGAACTATTTTCGATCATAAACGTTTAAAAGATATAAAACGAATAAAACTAAAAAACAATATTATTATGGGAACAAAAAGTATTAAAGGTACACAGACAGAGAAAAATCTTGTAGCTGCCTACATGTCAGAATCAGCTGCTTACAGCCGTTATGTATTCTATGCCAAACAGGCTGATAAAGAAATGTATTATCCTATTGAGGAAATCTTCCAGCAGACAGCTGACAACGAACTTCATCATGCCAAAATCTTCTTCAAATATCTCGAAGGCGGTTCAGTTCCCTGCGAGCTTAAAGTTGATGCCGGCGTAATCGGCGACACAGCTTCAAACCTTGCCACCGCAGCTTCAGAAGAAGAACGTGAAGGCGTTGAACAGTACACTCAGGCAGCCGAAGTGGCTGACAAAGAGGGCTTCCCCGAAATAGCCGAGCACTTCCGTGCCATCGCCGAAGTTGAGTCACATCACCGTGCCCGTTTTGAAAAATACCTGAAACAGGTTCAAGACGGAACAGTTTGGAAACGTGACACCCCCATCAAGTGGCGCTGTCTGGTTTGCGGTTACATCTACGAAGGTCTGACACCTCCCACCAAATGTCCCGCATGTGACCATCCCTATCAGCACTACATGGCAATGGATATGGAATAAAGGTCTGTGTCCTTAAACGAAGCAATGGCTTGCAACTTCAGTATTTGAAGTTGTGAGCCATTTCGTTTATATGCTCGAAGATCCGGCAGTCCACATCGGTCAGTTCACATCCGCGACGTGCCATCACCCTGCGCGCCACCTCAAAGAATTTCGAGAGCGGCACATCAGTGAACCCGGCACGCGACCCTTCGCTGAACGAGGCGAGGAAATTTCGCTGAAATCCCGAGCCATAGACATTGACACCCACGCCTAACACGGTTGCCGTGTTGAACATGGTATTGATGCCAGCCTTGGAGTGGTCGCCCATCATCAGCCCGCAGAACTGCAGACCGGTTCGGGTGAAACGGTGAGCGTTATAGTTCCACAGTTTTATTTCCGTGTAGTCATTCTTAAGGTTCGACGCCACGCAGCCGGCTCCGATGTTACACCATTCGCCTACGACGGCATTTCCGAGGAATCCGTCGTGAGCCTTATTGCTGTAACCTATCATCACCACGTTGTTAAGCTCGCCGCCAACCTTACACCAAGGACCCACGGTTGTCGCACCATAGATTTTCGTGCCCATGTTGACAACCGAATGTTCACAGACAGCGATGGATCCGCGCAGGCAGCTTCCTTCCATAATCTCGGCATCGCGACCTACATAGACCGGACCGCCGGTGGTGTTGATGAATGAACCTTCTACTCGAGCACCCTCCTCCAGAAATATCAGTGACCGGTCGCCGATGACGATGTTGCTGTCGCTCAGAGGTGCTGACTCACGGTCAGCCGTAATCTTGGCGAAATCTTCCTTAAGCGCCATGTCGTTGAGCAGGAATATGTCATAAAGATAATTCACAGCTATTACTTCGTCGTCGAAATCTACGGAAGAAGATGCGTTGTACTCCTCGCCCCGATGTTTCACGAAGCCGCGGTAACAAAGGCGTTTTCCATCCTTGACAAGTTCCTCGCCCGGGTTAAGTTTCTCCATAGCATCAAGCAACCGTGATGTAGGAAGCAGGTTGCCTGCAATAAAGAAAGACTCAGTGCCTTCAGGCGCACAATTAAATTTGTCACAGAGATAATCATCAGTCAGATAGAAACATTCTGCACCGGTGACACGCTCCCATTTCTCGCGGATAGTGGTGATTCCGACACGCAAATCTGCCACCGGACGGGTGTAGGTCAGCGGCAGAAGGTCTGTTTTTGTGGTTGGATCATCAACCAGAATTATTTTTTTCATCTCCTAAGAAACATTTATCCCACAAATTTAGTAATTTCGGACAATATATCAAAGGATAGGAATGAAATACCGGCAGCCGACGCACCAATACCGGATGTCAACGCAACACCTTCAATGTGTGGCGCGTGTCATCGTGACATATCGTCAACAGATACACACCACGGGGAAGCGGGTCAAGCGACAGTGTTACCGATTGGCTGCCTGATGTGGATATCATTTCAATACCACTCATAGATGAAAGCGAGCAGCTGAACTCGCTGCCTGATTCAAGGCATACCGTCAAGCTGTTACCCACCCGTGAAACCACAGGATTCAACGGCGAAGTGACATTTTCAACCCCTACGGTTTTCTTGACCCTATGCAATCCTGCGTAGAGATTGAATCTGCCTCTGCCCCACCCCGGATTGATAACAGCGCGGGGGAGTGGCGATGTTTCAGCAAGGATATTGAAAACGTCGTCAATGTTGAGCGACGGGTCAGCCTCAAGCCAGAGGGCTATTCCACCTGCCACCAAGGGCGATGACATGGAGGTACCTGCCTCGGCACCCCAGTAATATGTCTTGCCATTGCGGGTCTGAGTGTAGGCAAGCGGTGAAAATGAGCCTCCATTTTCCAAGAACGGAGTTGACACAGAGGAGATTGTGGTGGCTCCGGGAGCCGACACAACCGGCATCACACGTCCGTCGACCAGCGTTCCGTAGCTCGAGAAACGCGCCATTTCATCGATTACATATTCAGGATAGTTAACCGTAGTACCATCAATCTGCACCACGCTGTTGCGTGTGCAGTAGGCACCCACGGAGATGACATTGCGCGCCGTTGCTATGTCGCTGATGCTGCCGGCACCTGACACCGGGCAGAACGACGATGACTTACGCCCGAAGTGTATGCCAGAACCGGCATAGCCGTCGACGCGAGTGCCGGGAGTTCCGTTCAATCTGATACCGACCCAAGTTGATGCCCAGCGGAGGGGTGGTTCCTGATTGCGGGTCTGATAGTTCATGCTCACATAAACATTATATCGGTCGTTCAACGGATTAAGTTCGCTGTAAACTGACACCGTGCCGTTATAATATTTATCAAAATCAGGATTCATTATTTCGCCGGGATAACCGTGGTAGGTTTCGTGCGAGCAAATTTTCACTTCATCGTTCTCAATGTTGATTTCACCGAGTATATCCCCTGAACCATCGGCAATAATGAGCAACTGAGTTGCAAGCTCATCGCTGCCGGCACTCCAGAAGTCAGCTTCGCCTCGGACTTTGAATCCCTGCCATATCCATTCATCCATGAAACCGGTGGCAATCTGAGTGTCATTTTCGGCAAGGACTTTTGACACCACAACAGGATTTGTGTTGGCATTTCCGGCTGAAACAACTATTATAGCTTCTTCGCCAAGCAGATCGATATATTCGTTGAAAAGCTGGGTACCGTCATGCGGACCCATAGATGATGCCAGCGACAGGTTCACCACAGCCGGCTTGCCTACGCTCTGGGCATACTTGACTACATCCTCTATGCCGGCAAGGATTTCCGCACCATAGAGCGCCGAAGTGGCTGCAACGATATCGGCGCGAGTAGCCACGCCGTTATAAGGGGAGTCAGGTGCATGACCGGCGAGAATACCGCATACATGTGTGGCATGATATTTCTTGTCGGTGTCAGTGACCCACTCCTCTATCTCCGATGGTGTAGAACACTCGGTGCGTGTGCCGGCGGGTCCGTCATAGTTTGTCAGAAACACTGTTCGGCGCGTTCCGTCGTCATTGAGAAAATTGATGTGCGAGGGGTCAAAGCCGATGTCGCAGAACCCTACGACCACACCTTCGCCGGTGTAGAGTTTGTTCAGATCGACCTGATTACGGACTTTGTCAAGACCCACCGACGCGGCTGCCTTGTCCATGACCGGCACGCTGCTTTCAGAAGTGGTGATGGCGCTGATCCAATCCGATGAAATCACGTCAGAAAGTACATCGGCGGGTATGCAGCCCACGGCGAGATTGCCGCGGACATGCCATAAAACAACGCCCACCGACTCCAGTTCCGAAGCGCTCTCATGCGATGTAAGTCTCATTATAACAGGGTAATACTCCACCGGACTATCTTCCGAAAGAGTTCGCACCTGCTGATGTCCGGCAATAGATGCCTTGAGGCGTGGTGAAACATGATTTGCCGACATGCTCAAGATGGCAGCCGGCAAAATCAATAACAGGGAGAGAAATTTTGTCATAGGCAGAAAACAGTCTTATTTCACCACTACTTTCTCTGTGGCTACATGCTTGCCTGTCACAGCCTTAAGCAGATAGATGCCCGATGTGAGGTGGCTGCCGTCAAGAACTACGGTTTCCGAACCTGAGGTCTGTGCCACAGCCGCGCCATTGAGGCTGTAAAGGGTGACTTCAATGTTATCCGCTCCCGGCATGAACACCTCAAAGCGGTTGTCACCGAGCTGCTTTATCATAAGAGTCGACTCTTCACGGTCAAGCACATTATCCACTGACGACAGTTTCAGCGCTTTCTTGATGCCTTCGTAAGCATCGAGTTTTCCTGCGCCCCACTGCACGGCGTTTGAAGTAGACTTTTTGGCAGTAGAAGTGGCGATTTCACAGAGTTCCGCAGGAGTCATGTTGGGAGATGCCTGCAGCCAGAGCGCCGATACACCGGTCATGACAGGTGTAGCCATAGACGTACCGCTCATTTTGGTCCATGTGTATTTTGTGCCGTTTACCGTAACGGAGTATGCTACCGGTTCGTAGTAAGAACTGTAGTTTGAACTCTTATAATAAGGTGTCGACATGGCAGAAATCAAGTCGAGACCCGGTGCGCAGAGATGGGGGAGTTCGCGACCGTCGACCAGTGTGCCCCAGCTTGAGAATTCCGATATGCTGCCGTTGCTGCCCCAGCTGCTTGTTTTTGATCCGTAGGCACCTACGGCTATAGTGTTTTTACCGCACGCCATGTTGCTGATGGTGCCGTCAGTGGTGATCTTGTCATATCCGCTCAAGCCTGAGGTGGAGAAGTTGTTGTAATAAGCGTCATTGTAAACCCACACAGTCTGACCCGGCTGACCTTCTACGATAATCGCCGGCAGATAAGTTTTTGTCGATGACTTATTTACGAGATTAAATGTCAACTGGGCAAAATAACGGTTATTGGCTGATGAAAGACCTTTCACCAGACCCATGTAGCTATTGGAGTACGCATTGTTGAAGGTGGTGTTTGAAACGTCGCCAGTCTCATACATAGAGCCGCAGCTGACGTAGCGCAGGCTGGTGGTGGCATCCTGTGAGAAAGCCACATCGCCGGTTGTCCGGTTCACAAGCGCGAATTTCACCTTAATCTCACGATTGTCCGAAGCCCACACCTCAACATCGCAATATGCCTGATAGCGAGAATTTTGTGCAGTCAGATCGGTATTGGGGGTAAGGGTAGTCCTGATAGTCTTGTCAGTCGAAGTAAGAGTTTTCTTTACCACAATATTGAGGTCTGCCTCATTGCCGGCAGCCAGACAGAACACTGTATTTTCAGCCAGTGAGTTGAGGGCTGAGGTGAAAGCATCAGTGCCGTCGTGGGGACCCACGTTGTCGCCTAATGACATGTTGATAACCAGAGGTTTCCCTTCAGCCTCGGCATAATCAATCATTTCCTTTGAAGCTTTGAGAATCTGCTCATCGGAGAGTTCGTCGCCCGACGCCATCAGGATGTCAGCCTCGGGCGCCATACCATAGTAAGCTACACTCCCTTTGCCGAAGTTGTAGGAGCCGGCTGCAATGCCGCTCACATGGGTGGCATGGGTGTCAGCATTGGTGTCAGTTGTAAATGATGCGAGCGATGAACCTGTGTAGGTGTTCACACTGATTGAACCCACATAGGGGTTAGTGGTGTATTTCCAGAATTTCTTTACACGCATGTTGCCGTCAGCGTCCTTGAACATGATGTGATTGGGGTCAAAACCTCCGTCGATCACACCCACAATCACACCTTTGCCTGTAAAAGCATCGGGGAGATCGGTTCCGCTGTGAACCTGATCGACATTAGAGGCTGAACGTGCGGTGTTGTTGAGCAGACGCTTGCGACGTGTGCGCTGCACCTGTTTCACACTTTCCATGCCATCGAGTGTGGCAAGCTGCGAGGCACTGACAAATGCCACAGCCACGTTTCCGTAAACATCCTCCACCTCAATGCCACGCTCGGCGAGTTCATCAGCCGAGCTGCCGGGAGCCATTGTCACCAGCACTGCCACGCGGCTTTCAGGAGTTGCCTCGGAAACGCCCGCAAGCTGAGCCGCGACACCGGCGCGGAGTGAACGCTTTTCTGAACGGATAAAATTGTGTGCTCCAACGTCAAGCTTGCTTTGACCCATAAGGGCAAACGAGCCTAACAGCATGAATATCGATGCTATTCTGAATGATTTATTCATAATTCTGATTTATTTCGGCAGTTCGCATAACTGCCATGCTAATGATTAGGGTTAAAGGCGCTGTGCCTCATTTAAAAGGAATGCAAATTTACGCAATTTTTTTGACATTTCCCAAAAAAAATCTGTTAATATGTGGCAAATATCACAACAATTCCGTAACTTTGTGGCAGTAAAACTCCTATTTGAATCTCATGAATATTAAATCAATCGTTGCCGGCGGAGCATGTGCCATGTTAATGCTCACCGGTTGTAACAAGAAAATGAATCAGTTTCAGGCTGATTACTTCTCGGTTAACCCCAATCCGCTGGAAGTAGTAGGTGAACGTGTTCCCGCAACCGTCACTGCCAACATCCCGCAGAAATTCTTCCTGAAAAACGCATCGGTCACCGTCACACCCTACCTTGTGTTCAACGGTCAGGAAGTTGCCTCGCAGAGCTACACCTTCCAAGGTGAAAAGGTTCGTGGCAATGCTCCGGTGGTTTACTACGATCATGGCGGCACAGTGACCATTCCCGTGGTTTACAACTATCAGCCCGAAATGATAAAGAGCGAACTTATGCTCGCCTTCAACGTCCGTCAGGGCAACAAGCAGTATGTGCTTCCCCGCGTTAAAGTGGCTAACGGCGTTGTCACCACAGCCGCTCTGGCTCAGGCTGCAAATGCCACTCCTGCCATCGCTCCTGACAAATTCCAGCGCATCATCAACGAGAAATATGCAGCTGACATCCGCTTCCTCGTTAACCGCTCTAATATCCGCGAAAGCGAGCTGATGACCGAGGATATGTACAAACTTCATGAAAACATTGCCAACGCTAATGCAGCTTCAAACCGTGAAATCGAGGAAATCAACATTTCATCATACGCCTCACCTGAAGGTAAACTCGACTACAACACCCGTCTGGCTGAACAGCGCGAGAAAAACACCAACGAATATTTGACAAAACAGCTCAAACGCGACAACATCACCGAATTCGGCGAACTCACCGCTCAGTTCACCCCTGAGGACTGGGAAGGTTTCCGCAGTCTGGTCGCAAAGAGCAACATTCAGGATAAAGAGCTGATTCTCAGCGTACTCGAACAATTCAAAGATCCCGAAGAACGCGAACGTGAAATCCGCAACCTCTCATCAGTTTTCGACCAGCTCGCTGATGAAATCCTGCCGCAGCTCCGCTACTCACGCATCACAGCGTCAATCAACGTAATCGGCAAGAGCGACCGCGAGATTCAGGAACTTTTCGCCACCAACCCTGCAAAACTGTCGGTTGACGAAATCCTTTACTGCGCTACCCTCACTGACAATCACAACCAGAAGCTGAAAATCTACAACAAGGCAGCCGAACTCTATCCCGATGACTACCGCACATTCAACGACCTTGGCGTAGAGCAGTTCCTCAACGGCGACTACTCGGCAGCAAAAGCCAACTTCACTCAGGCAGCCCGCATAGCTCCTGCTGAAGCTGAGCCTCAGCTCAACCTCGGTCTGACCTCGCTGATGAAAAAAGACTACCGCGACGCCCGTCAGAAATTCGGCAACGCAGCCGGTCTGCAGGAACTCGGTGAAGCAACCGGTACGCTTTATCTCCTTCAGGGCGATGCCAATGCGGCAGTTAAATCGTTCGGTGACACAAAGAGCAACAACGCCGCACTCGCCCAGATTCTGACAAAGAACTACAGCAAAGCGAAAACAACACTCGCAGGCATTGCCAACCCTGACGCCACCACATACTATCTGATGGCTGTTCTTGGCGCACGCACCAACAACGAGTCTATGGTAAAGACCAACCTCAAACAGGCTATCGCGCTTGACAAAAAACTTGCCCGTCGTGCTGCCGCTGACCTCGAATTTGCCAACTTCAACGTTGCCAACATCCGTTAATCATTCATAAAGAATTCCATGTGGGGATGTATCAACCGCAATGATACATCCTCACATTTATATAATGTTACCCCTAAATTATATATATTATATAATGTAATCCCTCAATGAACTGGTTTACAAACTTACTGACCGAACACAACGCCATGCAGGCACTGCTTGTGCTTTCGCTAATCAGTGCCGTAGGCATAGGTTTGGGAAAAATCAAATTAGGGGGCATCTCCCTCGGCGTAACCTTTGTGTTTTTCGTGGGGATTCTGGCAGGTCATATAGGATTAAGCATTGATTCATCCATGCTCCAGTATGCCGAGAACTTCGGGCTCGTGCTCTTTGTCTATTCCCTCGGACTGCAGGTAGGACCCGGTTTCTTCAGCTCGCTGGCACATGGCGGCATACGGCTCAACATCATGGGACTCTCGTTGGCGTTGCTCACGCTTGCCATGGCTCTATCACTGACACTTGTGACACCGGTCAACATCCCTGACATGATGGGCATTTTCTGCGGAGCCACCACCAACACCCCTGCCCTCGGTGCCGTGCAACAGGCTCTTTCACAGTATGGCATAGAGTCCGACACCGCCGCATTGGGATGTGCCGTCACCTATCCCCTCGGAGTTATCGGCGTAATCATAGCCATAATTGTAATGCGGGCTTTTTTCATTCGCAAGCGCGAAATCAGTGATGCCCCGGTGTCGAACCTCCCCCGCCCCATCAACACCGAGTTTGAAGTGCGTAATCCCGGGATATTCGGCAAGTCGATAGAGCAGATTGCCCGTGCAGCCGGATGCCACTTCGTGATTTCACGCGTGTGGCGTGGCGGTGTGGTCAGCATACCCACCTCCGATTTGATTCTTCAGGAACACGACCGACTGTTGGTTATAAGCGCCCCGGCTGACCTTGACGCACTTCTGATATTATTCGGCGAACAGGAGCCAGACGACTGGAACCGTAGCGACATAGACTGGGACTCGGTCGACAGGCTGCTGGTGTCGAGAAGCTTTATTGTCACACGCAAAAATTTGAATGGAAAGACTTTAGGCTCACTACGCCTCCGCAATCTCTACGGGGTAAACATAAGTCGCGTATACCGAAGCGGCATGCCGCTGTTGGCTACACCTGAACTTCGGCTCCAGCTCGGCGATAAAATTATTGTGGTTGGCGAACAGAGCGCCATGGAAAAAATAGAGCCTATGATCGGCAACTCCGTGAACGTGCTTGACGAACCTAATCTGGTGCCGGTATTCATAGGAATTGTTCTCGGTGTCATTCTCGGCGCACTCCCCATTCACATCCCCGGCATGTCGCTCCCCATCAGCTTGGGTCTTGCCGGCGGTCCCATCATCATGGGTATCCTCGTTGGCACTTTCGGACCCCGCCTCCACATGGTCACATACACCACCAGCTCTGCCAACCTTATGCTACGAGCCATCGGCATAGCACTCTTCTTGGCATGCCTCGGACTGGAAGCGGGCGAGCATTTCTTTGACACCGTGTTCCGAACCGAAGGGATCATGTGGGTGGGTCTCGGATTTCTCCTTACCGTGGTGCCCGTGATTATCATGGGGCTGATAACCGTCAAACTGATGAAAACCGATTTCGGCACCGCTACCGGCATGCTCTGCGGTTCCATGGCTAACCCCATGGCTCTGGACTATGCCAACAGTACCCTTCCCGGCGACCGTCCGTCAGTTGTCTATGCCACGGTTTACCCGCTGAGCATGTTCGCCCGCGTGATTCTGGTGCAGGTTGTGATTGTCTTATTTTGTTAGAAAATTCTGTTTGCCTGATGAAAAAGAAAGATCGAAATGAATCCGGAGCTAAAGTGTCGCTGACCTACCTGCTTTTGTCGACATTGTTCTGCGTGTGCCTGATAATCTCCAATCTGGTAGAAATCAAGACCGTTGATCTCGGATGGTTCACAATCACCGCAGGAGTGCTGGTGTTTCCGGTTTCCTACATCATAAACGACTGTGTGGTCGAAGTTTACGGCTTTAAGAAAGCACGTCTGATGATATGGATGGGGTTCATTTCAGCCCTGATTGTAGCGGTTATGCTTCAACTTGCCATAATACTGCCCGGAGGCAAGGAATGGGAACATCAGCGCGCCATGGAGCTTATCTATGGCAGCGTGCCACGGATTATGTTCGCCAGCTTCACTGCGTTTCTGTGCGGTTCTATGGTCAACGCATGGGTGATGAGCCGGATGAAAGCTGCTGACACCAAAGGGCAATTCTCGTTGCGCGCCATCCTGTCATCGCTCTGGGGGGAGTCGGTTGACTCCGTCATTTTCTTCCCCATAGCATTTGCCGGAACATTCCCGTGGCAGACCATTTTGTCGCTGATTGTGACTCAGGCACTTTTGAAAACCGGCTATGAAATCATCATTCTTCCGGTCACAATCCGTGTGGTCAAGCGATTGAAAAAGAGCGAAGGCGACGTGATTGACAAAAACATATCTTACAACTGGTGGAAACTAACTGATGTTGATTGATAAAAATAAAATAAAATGGGTGTGGGTTGACCTTGACGACACACTCTGGGACTTCGAGCTAAACTCACTGAAATCCCTTGAAAAAGTGTATGCTCACTTCGGGCTTGATAGGTGGTTCAACTCCCCTGCGGAATTCATTGACAGCTATCATGCGACAAACCATGCCCTGTGGGCTGATTATAATGTAGGCAAAATTTCACGCGACTATCTGATGCGCGAAAGATTTCTGAGACCGCTGATGGCAGTTAACTATCCGCTGGAAGATGACACTTGGCAGCGATTCTCCGACTACTATCTTGACCGACTCGCCGAATGTCAGGGGACCGTTCCGGGAGCGCACGAGCTGTTGCATCGTCTGCGCGCCAAAGGATTCCGAATAGGCGTACTCAGCAACGGGTTCAAGGAGGTGCAATACAGAAAGATGGCATCAGCCGGACTGACCGACCTCATTGACTGTGTGGTACTTAGCGATGAAATAGGTGTAAACAAGCCTGACCGCAGGCTCTATGACCATGCAGTTGCCAAAGCCGGGACAACAGCTGCTGAATCGCTGATAATCGGTGACAACCCCGACACCGACATTCTCGGTGGAATCAATGCCGGATGGGAGGTGATTTACTTCAACCGCAACGGTGCCGGCAAACCCCTCGAAGGCACACCCACCGTCACGTCGCTTGACATGATTGAACCGGTCTGACCGGTCAACCCATAAGTCCCATAAGCCCCATTAGCCCCATTAGCCCCATTAGTCCCATAAGCCCCATTAGTCCCACAAGTCCCATTAGTCCCATCCGACTCTCCCGACCCACAATTTCCTGACACTTTTAATTTATTAACATTTGAGGGGTGAGAATGTTAAAGAGATTTCGTATCTTTGTAGACTTTGAACAACGGCATGATTTTTGCCTGACAAATCATTGACTCTATGACCGGTGCCCAAATATTCCGCATGACTTGCCTGACACTGCTGTGGCTCGCACTCTGTTACATGGTGGTTTCACGATCACCTGAAATAACACTGTGGACCATCTTTGTCATAGTCTGCTCCGGCATAGTGGTGTTCGTTCCATTATACAAAAAATATATCAGGAATGGAAGAAAAAAAGATAAGTAAGCACCCGCTGCTTGACACCATAGACTCACCTGCCGACCTGCGTAAGCTCCCCGTAGAGAAGCTTCCGGAAGTCTGTGCCGACATACGCTCGTTTCTCATTGACTCGCTCAGTGACAATCCCGGTCACTTTGCTTCAGGCATGGGAGCAGTGGAGCTGACCGTAGCGCTGCACTATGTCATGAACACACCATACGACCGCATTGTGTGGGATGTGGGACATCAGGCTTACGGACACAAACTGCTGACAGGTCGCCGCGACCGTTTCAGCGAAAACCGTAAGCTCAACGGTCTGAGCGGATTTCCGAATCCTGCCGAAAGCGAATATGACACGTTCACTGCCGGACATGCTTCGAACTCCATTTCGGCAGCGCTCGGCATGGCTATTTCTTCAGCCATGGACGGCGAGTCGCCCCGACGTAACGTAGTGGCGGTTATCGGCGACGCATCCATCTCAGGCGGACTTGCCTTCGAGGGGATGAACAACGCCGCAAATGTGCCTAACAACCTGCTTATCATCCTGAATGACAACGACATGTCAATCGACCGCAACGTAGGGTCGCTGAACAGCAATCTGGCGCATCTCACCATTTCAAAAGGCTATAACGACCTGCGCTACAAGCTCTATCATTTCCTGCGGCGCCACCACCTCGTGTCTGACAAGGGAAAGGGATTGATCATGCGCTTCAACAACAGCCTAAAGGCACTTCTATCGCGTGAGCAGAATATTTTCGAGGGTCTGAACATCCGCTATTTCGGTCCGTTTGACGGACACGATGTCAAAACCCTCGTCACCGTTCTCAACGACATAAAGGATATGAGCGGACCACGCATCCTCCACCTTTGCACAGTCAAGGGTAAAGGTTATGAACCTGCCGAAAAAGATCCTGCCACATGGCATGCTCCGGGCAAATTCAATCCTGCAACCGGAGAGCGGATCAAGGGTGCGCCCGGTCCCAAACCACCTAAATATCAGGAAGTTTTCGGCGAAACCCTGTTGGAAATGGCTAAAGATGACCGCCGAATCATAGGCATCACTGCCGCCATGCCATCGGGCACCTCGCTCAACATAATGCAGGCAGCCATGCCCGACCGCGTTTTCGATGTGGGTATCTCCGAAGGACATGCCGTAACCTTTGCCGGCGGTCTCGCACACGAAGGCAAACGTCCGTTCGTAGCCATCTACTCCTCCTTCCTTCAGCGCGCCTATGACCACCTCATCCACGATGTTGCCATTCAGGAACTGCCTGTAACATTCTGCATTGACCGTGCCGGATTGGTGGGCGAGGACGGCGTAACCCATCACGGACTTTTCGACCTCGCATACCTGCGAAGCATACCCGGCATGATTGTTGCCGCACCAAGCAGCGAGGTGATGTTGCGCAACCTGATGTTCACTGCCAATCAACGCGAAAAATATCCCATGGCTATCCGCTATCCCCGTGGCTCCGGCAGCAACACTGACTGGAAGCAGCCGTTCAGACGCATGGAAATCGGCAAGGGGATAAAGGTTAAAGAGGGCACAGACGTTGCCGTTATTTCAATCGGCACCATAGCCCGCGAAGTCACTGAAGCCATACAAACGGCTGAAAAAGAAGGAGTTTCAGCAGCACACTACGACGCCGTTTTCCTCAAACCGCTCGATGACGACATGCTTCACGAAGTAGCTCGCAAGAACTGCCCGGTGATAACCGTGGAAGATGCCTCGGTGGTGGGCGGACTCGGCTCGGCAGTGGCTGAGTGGATGGCTGACCACGGCTATTCGCAGCGTGTCATCCGTCTTGGTGTGCCTGACAAATTCGTCCATCAGGGCACCGTGGCACAACTGAAGGAACTGTGCGGACTCGATTCCACCTCCATTGCCAAGCATATCATTGAAGCCGGAAAGGAGGGCAAAGAATGAAAATTGTCATAGGAGGCGCCGGAGAGGTGGGTTCTCACCTTGCCAAACTGCTCTCGAACGAGGCGCAGGACATAATACTGATTGACAACGATGCGCAAAAACTTGCCGTCATCGATGCCAACTATAACCTGATGACCAAAGTGGGTCCCCCCACATCGTTCGAGACCTTGCGTGAGGCAGGGGTGGCGAAATGCGACCTTTTCATTGCCGTAACTCCCTATGAGACTGACAACGTGACGGCTTGTGCCATAGCCAAGGCTCTCGGAGCGCAGAAAACCGTGGCACGAATCGACAACTACGAATACATGCGCAGCCGCAACCGCGAGTTCTTTGAGAAAATCGGAGTCAACGACACCATCTATCCGGAATATCTCGCGGCGCTGGAGATACGCACTGCCTTGCGCCACACATGGGTCAGAAACTGGTTTGAACTTCACGACGGGCAGCTGATTGTGGTCGGAGTGAAGGTGCGCGACAATGCCTCGATAATAGGCATGAAGCTCCGCGACATAACTTACACTCACCACAACTTCCACATCTGCGCCATCAAACGCCGCAACAACACCATTATTCCGGGCGGATATGATCAGATTGACAACGGCGACATCATATATGTGATGACCACCCGCCAGCATCTTGACGAACTGCGCGAGATGTGCGGCAAAAAACAAACGCGAATCCGTAATATCATGATTATGGGTGGCGGAAAAATTGCCGCACGCCTCTCAAACATGGTGCAGGGCGACTATAAAATAAAAATCCTCGACAGCAATCCGGAGATGTGCCGCCGCCTGCCCGAACGATGCCCCGGATGTGACATCATCTGTGCCGATGCCCGCGACAACGACATTCTGATTGAGGAAGGGATAGAGGACATGGATGCCTTCATAGCCCTCACTGAAAGCTCCGAAACCAATATTCTCGCATGTCTGACAGCCAAGGAATTCGGGGTGAGCAAGACTATAGCCGAAGTTGAAAACATCCAGTTTATCTCTGAGGCTGAAGGACTTAACATAGGCACCATCATAAACAAGAAACTGCTGGCATCAAGCAAAATTTTCCAACATCTGCTCGACAGCGACACCATGTCGAACAAATGCATGTCGCTTGCAGGGGCGGAAGTCGCGGAGTTCGATGTCCGTGAAGGCTCGAAAATCACGCGTGGTGCCGTGCGCGACATAAAGCTGTCGAAGGACATGACCCTCGGAGGTCTGATTCGCGATGGCAAAGGAATGTTGATCAGCGGTAACACTCAGATTCAGGCAGGTGACTCAGTGGTGGTTTTCGCCCTGTCAGGAACACTTCACCGCATAGAAAAACTTTTTACCTAAACCTTTATTTTTCAATTTTGTTTACTTTTCAGAAGAAATAGAAATCAAACATGAACATAGAGACAATAACTAAATCGGAACTCATCACAAACAATATCATTGAGGCGATTCAAGACCGCAAAGGGAAGAAAATCACCCTGCTTGACATGACGGCTATTGAAACCGCTCCTGCCCACACCTTTGTAATCTGCGAAGGCAACACCCCCGTGCAGGTAGCTGCCATAGCCGACAATATCCGCGAGCATCTGCTTGAAGAAATCAAGGTCAAACCATATAACTACGACGGCTACCGTGCTGCCGAATGGATTGTCATCGACTACGGCGACATCCTCGTGCATGTGTTTACACGCGAGATGCGCTATCACTACAATCTTGAGGAACTGTGGAGCGATGCCGTAATAACCGACATCCCCGACCTTGACTGACCCCATGCTAACAACCCACTTTTACAATACACCAAAGCAACAATATGAAATATAAGCAACCCGGGAACAAAAAGAAATTCGGATTCAGCCTCTACTGGATGTACGCAATAGTGCTTCTGGCGCTGTTCGGCGTATTTTATCTCGATAACAACACAATTTCAAAAGAGGTAAACTTCACCGAATTCGAGAAATACTGCACCACCGGAGGCGTAGAGAAAATCGTGGTCATAACAAACAAGAACGAGGCGGAAGCTTATCTGACCGACTCGCTTGCCAAAGTCATGTTCCATGAATCGCAGTATAAATCCGACTCCAAGACACCTGCCGTACTTGTGACTGACATACCCTCGGCTGACAACCTGCAGCGCAAAATAGAGCAGTGGCAGGCTGACGGACAGTTCACCGGCGACGTGAAATATGAAAAAAGCAGCGATTACAGTTCGTTGCTGTGGACTTTCGGTCCCGTGCTGCTTCTCATCTTCTTCTGGTTCTTCATCATGAACCGCATGACAAACAAAGATGGCGGCGGTCCGGGCGGAGTGTTCAATGTGGGTAAATCCAAGGCGCAGGTGTTCGACAAGGACAGCCCCATCAAAGTGACATTCAACGATGTCGCCGGACTCTCCGAGGCTAAGACCGAGATTGAGGAGATTGTGGAATTCCTCAAAAATCCGCAGCGCTACACCGAGTTAGGCGGTAAAATTCCTAAAGGTGCCCTGTTGGTGGGACCTCCCGGAACCGGTAAGACCCTGCTTGCCAAGGCAGTAGCCGGCGAAGCCAATGTGCCTTTCTTCTCCATGTCAGGTTCTGACTTCGTGGAAATGTTCGTGGGTGTTGGTGCATCGCGAGTGCGCGACCTCTTCCGTCAGGCAAAGGAAAAAGCCCCTTGCATCATCTTCATTGATGAAATCGATGCCGTGGGACGCGCCCGCGGACGCAACGCAAACATGGGCTCGAATGACGAGCGTGAAAACACTCTCAACCAGCTGCTTACTGAAATGGACGGCTTCGGCTCGAACAGCGGTGTCATCATTCTTGCTGCCACAAACCGAGCCGACATTCTCGACAAGGCGCTGATGCGCGCCGGACGTTTCGACCGCCAGATCTATGTAGAACTTCCCGACCTGAACGACCGTGTAGCCATATTCAACGTTCACCTGCGCGACATAAAGATTGACGACAGCGTGGATGTGGACCTCCTCGCACGTCAGACCCCGGGATTCTCCGGCGCTGACATTGCCAACGTATGTAACGAGGCTGCCCTGATTGCCGCGCGACATAACAAAAAATCGGTTCAGCGTCAGGACTTTATCGATGCCGTTGACCGTATTATCGGTGGTCTGGAAAAGCGTAATAAAATCACTACCGATGAGGAAAAACGCGCCATAGCCATTCATGAAGCCGGACATGCCACCGTGTCATGGATGCTCCGCTATGCCAATCCGCTGATTAAAGTTACCATAGTTCCCCGTGGCAAAGCACTCGGAGCCGCATGGTATCTGCCTGAAGAACGACAGATTACACCATCTGAAGCACTTCTGGATGAAATCTGCGCCACTCTGGGCGGACGTGCCGCTGAAGAACTGTTCCTCGGTCACATCTCCACAGGTGCGGCAAACGACCTTGAACGAGTCACCAAGCAAGCCTACGCCATGGTGGTCTACTATGGCATGAGCAACCGTCTGCCCAACATAAGCTACTATGACTCAACAGGTCAGGACTACGGCTTCACCAAGCCTTACAGCGATGACCGCGCGAAGCTGATCGATGAAGAGGTAAGCCGCATCATAGCCGAACAATATGAACGTGCTAAAGATATTCTGCGCCGATTTGCCGACGGACATGCTCAGTTGGCTGACACGCTCATCACCCGTGAGGTAATCTTCACCGACGATGTAGAGCGCATCTTCGGTCCCCGCCAGTGGGTGTCACGCACCGAGGAGATTCTGAAAGCACGCGGTGAAAAAGAGAAAGACGACACCCCTCCGCCGCCACCCGTAGAGGATGTGGAGGCTACCGAAATAGCATCGGAAACACCACCTCCCCCTCCCGTTCAGGAGTCGGAACCTGCCGAAAAGGATGGCTCCGACACCAAGGCAGAGCCTGAAAGCTAAACCGATGCTTGCATATTTTTAATAATTTGAGTAATTTTGCACACTGATAAGTGCGCCTTTGCCCACTTGGGGCATGGCGGCTTATCAAAAAGTGGAATTATCTGATTTAATAAACCAATAAAAACAGAAGCATCAGGTTGTTGATGCTCATATCACATTATGAATAAAAACACCTTGATAGGTATGGTCATGATGGCTGCCCTGATTTTCGGATTCATGTGGCTCCGCACACCCTCTGCCGAGGAACAGGCAGCCCGCAAAGCCGAGCAGGAACAGGCGGCTAAGGCTGAACATGAAGCTGCCGAAAAGCAGGCTCACGAAGCAGTTACAGTCGATTCTCTTTCGACTGCAGAAATCGCATCGGTGATACCCACAATCAAGCAGGTGGGAATAGCCGACTCTACCGGAGCCATCAGCTACAAAGTCGACGGAGTTGACCTCATGCTGAACGGCGACGCAGTCACCGGCACTGTCGCAGCCGCTGACACCGTGGTTTCCTATGCCACTCTGGAGCATAACGATTTCACCGGACTGACCATAGCCCAGAGCAAAGCGGCGGTAGCCAATCTGCGCAACGCCATCTCCAGTGCCTCACGCTTTCAGACTTTCGCCCGCTATCTGAGCGGCGAGGAAAAGCAGGTTTCACTGGAAAACGAGCTTATCAGCGTCGACTTCACCTCAAAAGGAGCGCAGATTGCACGGGCAACCCTCAAGGACTACATCAACTATCTGTCGCCTGACTCAGCCAATGTGGTGGCTTTCGGTCCCTACTCCCACTTCAACTTCGCTTTCAACTCATCGACACAGCGCTTTGAAACTGACAGCTTCTATTTTGAACCTGTCATTGAAAATGACTCTACCGTGCTGATGCGCCTTGATCTTGGCAAAGGTGCTGAATGGGGCATACGCTACACCCTGCCTGCCAACAGCTATGTGCTGACCATGGAAGTGGTTCAGAAAAACATGCAGGAAATAATCCCGTCGAGCGTCGCCACCATTGATTTCAATGTGGATCAGACACTTGCCCGCAACGAGGAAGGTCGCACCTTCGAGCAGCGAAACAGCGCCCTGTTCTACAAGTTTGTGGGTGACTCGCCTGATGATCTCTCGGCTCAGGGCAACGATGAGGAAAACCTCAACCAGAGCATCAAGTGGATTGCATTCAAGAACCAGTTCTTCTCCACAATTTTCATCCCCCGCACAAGTTTCGCCACAGCCAAGGTGCAGTCTAAAGCTCTCGACAACGATCCCTACTATGTCAAGTACATGAAAGCTGAGACAACAATGGATTTCTCATCGGAGAATCAGCAACCCGTTGTCATGGACATCTTCATCGGACCAAACCTCTATCCTCTCCTTTCGGACCTTGACGACACTCTCGGCGCCGATGAGGACCTTGAACTTACTCGCGTCATTCCGCTCGGATGGTCAATCTTCCGCTGGATCAGCACACTCATCATCATTCCGGTGTTCACCTTCCTCAACGGGTTCATCACCAACTACGGTCTGATAATCCTGCTGCTGACAATCTTCATCAAGATAATCCTATTCCCCTTCACCTACAAGAGCTTCATGTCACAGGCAAAGATGCGTGTGCTTCAGCCTGACATCAAGGCTATCAACGAAAAATATCCCGGTCAGGAAAACGCTATGAAACGCCAGCAGAAAACCATGGAGCTTTACAGCAGAGTCGGCGCAAGTCCCTTCTCAGGCTGCCTGCCCATGCTGCTCCAGATGCCCATTCTGGTTGCCATGTTCTGGTTCTTCCCCTCATGTATTGAATTGCGTGGCGAGTCATTCCTCTGGGCACACAACCTTGCCGCACCTGACTACATCTGCACTTTGCCGTTCACAATCCCGTTCTATGGCAACCATGTGTCGCTGTTCTGTCTTATGATGACAGCCGTCAACATTATCTACACCCGCATCAACATGCAGAACCAGCCCGGCGGTGATGCCATGCCCGGCATGAAATGGATGATGTATCTGATGCCCGTCATGTTCCTCTTCTTCTTCAACGACTATGCATCGGGTCTGAGCTACTACTACTTCCTCTCGCTGCTGATCACCATCACTCAGACATGGGTGTTCCGCAAATGCGTGAATCAGGACAAAGTTCGCCAGAAAATGATGGAAAATGCCAAGAAACCTAAGAAGAAAGGTTGGCTGACACGTCAGATGGAAGCAGCTCAGAAACAGCAGCAGGCTGCCATGCGCGACATGCAGAAAGGTAAGAAAAGATAATCAAACCTCTACCGAGAGCCGTCGCCAATTTGTAAAAGGCTCCGATTAATTCGGAAAAGGCTCTTATTAATTCGGAAAGGCTCTGAAAATTTCAGAGGGTGAGTCGAAATGACAATTTTGGCTCACCCTCTTTAGGTTTGTCAGACTGAGTCTGACGCAAGGCGCTGAGGATAAGGCTGATGGGAGCTTACCTAAGTCTTTACCGAAAGTAAACCCCGCAGATGGCTTATCATGACACACCGCCCACCATTATTTTATGCCTCAATTTTGCAATTTCAGCAAAAATGTGTATCTTTACAAATAAATACTGACCCAATTACCTTATCATTATGAAATACTTTACTCTTGCTTTAGCATTACTTGCTGTCGCAACCGCCGATGCTGCCACCACATGGACGTTGCAATCAAAAGAATATCAGGTTGATACGCTATATCATGCCAACGTTGGACCGGGCACCACTCAAACCTCGCTTAAACTGTCGGGAGGCTCGAACCTCAAGGTGTTCTACACCGTCACCGACCTCACCCACCCCAATGTGGAGATGCGCGTTGTGATGGCAGGCGACAAATACTCGGCATGCAACACGGTTTCAAGTATGGCAATCGGGAAAACCACACCAACCGAACAATATTTTGCCGGCGTCAATGCTGACTTCTTCGGAAACAGCGCTCCGATTGGCTCAACCGTTGTCAATCAGGAAATCTACAACCTCGCGAATAACGGCTGGACAAGCTGGGCTGTGGTAAACGGTAAAACACCGGTGGCTAATGAAATGACCTTCGCCGGCACCGTTACCTCGCCTTCCGCTTCGCACCCGCTCAGCGGCGTCAACACTGACCGCTACACCAACTATCTGGTAATCTACACAAACCGCAAGTCAAACAACACCGGCACCAACATCTATGGCTATGAAGTTGCACTGAAACCTGCCGAGGGCAAGCCGGGCGTGATGTTCGGCAAATCGGTTTACACGGTCACCACGGCTCCTTCATCTGCCGGCTCCATGGCAATCCCAGCCGGTCAGGTGGTGCTGTCAGGCAACGGCACTGCCGACATCTTTGTCAAATCTCTCAAGGTCGGCGACGAAATTACGGTCGATCTTTCGCTTGTCAACGGCGAGAAGCAATATTCCGATGTGCGCCAGATGGCTGGCGGTAAGCCCATGATTGTTTCCGGAGGTCAAGTCCTTGACACTCAGGGCGCACTCGACCACCTCACCTCATTGAACCCCCGCACCGCCATTGGATATGACGCCACAGGCACCAAGCTTGTCATGCTAGTTGTCGACGGCAGAAGCTCGGCTTCTGTGGGTGTTATTTCACGTCAGCTCGCCGACATGATGATTCAACTCGGCTGCACCGAAGCGATGAACTTCGATGGCGGTGGCTCATCAGCGCTCTACATCAAGGAGCTGGGTGTGCGCAACAATCCGTCGGATGGCAGGGAGCGTGCCGTTACCAACGGTGTTTACGCAGTTGCCGTAGCGCCTGCTGACAAAGAGGTAGCCGCACTGGAATTTGAACAGAAGTCAATCGCCCTGCCGCGCTATTGCTACTATACCCCTCGCGTGTACGCGTACAATAAATATGGCGTTCTCATCGATGCCGACTACAAAGATTATAGCCTCAACTGTCCCTCTGACCTCGGTTCAATAACTTCCGATGGCAAAGTGCTGTTTACTAACGGTTCAGGTTACCATGCCCTGACTGCAACCGCCAACGGTGTCACTGCCTCGGTTCCGGTTATGGTAAGTACGGCTAACCCTCGTCTGCGTTTTGACAATGTACTCGTTGACCCCTATAAACCCTATACAATAGAGATTGTTGCGCTTGTCGAAGGAAAGGATATTCCCGTTGACAACTCGGCGCTCATCTGGAGCAGCGATGATGAAAACGTGGCTGCCGTCGATGAAAACGGCACTGTGTCAGGCGTCAGCCAAGGCGAGACCGTTATCCGTGGCAAAGTTGATGACATCACTCTTGAATTAGCTGTCAAAGTGGAAGTACCGCAGTCACGCTACCTTAAGGTTTATCCTGTAGGAACCGCTTATACAACTGCTAAATCCGGTACAAAAGATATAGCTGTCACCGAAGATGAAAGCGGTTGTCTGTCAGTTGATTTCACCATCAGCAACACCCGCTCGCCCTATCTTGAAGTGCAGGCGTCATCATTGTCATTCGCAATTCCAGACTCACTGCGGCTGGAAATCAATCCGGGAAGCGCCAATATCACCTCTATTTATGTGGGCTACATCAATGAATCAGGTCGCAAAGCCACCAAGTCCTACAACGTAGAGCTTCCCAATGATAAAAGTTCGGCTGTGCTGATTCCGGTTTCTGATCTGACCGGTACAGCTGACAGATCTCGTTTCCCGCTGTCGCTCACCGGATTACGCTTCTATTTCAGCAATGCCAACGCCTCCACACACCACATGACTATTCCTGCCTACGACTTCGTCTATGACAACATTAAGGATGAAGGCGGCATAGAGGCACCGGTCGATGATGCCGCAGCATCAGCGCTTCACTTCAGTGAGAATCCGGTCGCTCCCGGTCAGTATGTGGAGATAAACGCCGATGGTACCATAAAAATTTACAACATCGCAGGCGAACTTGTCGGAGAATCTGACAGTCACGGCTTCACGGCACCGGCAAACCGTGGAATCTATCTTGTAACCACTGGCACACAAACCGGAAAACTGATTGTTCGCTGACACCTGACTGCTGACTGTCAGCTTACACTTGACAACTCACACTTCGCTGATGCTTGACGACTTATATTATGACTCCGTAGAGCTGTTGGAACAGCTCATAGCCACACCTTCGGTGAGCCGCGATGAAACCGCGGCTGCCGATTTGGTGGAGAAATTCGCCCGTAAGAATATGCCGGGTGAAGTCACTCGTCATAATAATAACATTATTATAACCGCACCCGGATTTGACCCCGCTCGCCCTACCCTTCTGCTGAACTCCCACATTGACACTGTCAAACCGGTAGAAGGATGGAGTCGCGACCCTTTCACCCCGGAAACTGACCAGCATGGACGGCTCTACGGATTGGGGAGCAACGATGCCGGCGGTCCGTTGGTTTCGCTTATCGCGGCTTACAGGTTTCTCGCCTCTTATCCGCAGGCTTATAACCTGCTGTTGGTGGCGTCAGCCGAGGAGGAAGTCAGTGGCAAAAACGGATTTGAATCGGTGCTTCCGCTGCTGCCCTCGATAACTGTAGCCATAGTAGGAGAGCCTACCGGCATGCAGCCTGCGGTTGCTGAAAAAGGGCTGATGGTTTTGGACTGCGAAGCACACGGATTGGCAGGGCATGCCGCCCGCGATGAAGGTGTCAACGCCATCTATAAGGCTATTAAGGTGATTGACCGTCTGCGCACACTTCGGTTTGAGCGCGTTTCGGAAACACTCGGTCCGGTGAAGATTTCAGTCACACAGATCAATGCCGGCACACAGCACAATGTCGTGCCTGACACATGCCGGTTCGTGGTGGATGTCCGAAGCACCGACGCATATTCAAACGAGGAGACTTTGGAAATCATCCGCCGTACTGCGGGCGATGACATCACCGTCACACCACGCTCCACACGCCTCAACCCCTCGGGCATCGACATCGACAACCCTGTTGTACAGCGACTTATACTTCACGGGCGTACACCGTTCGGGTCACCTACACTCAGCGATCAGGCGCTGATGCCGTTCCCCTCGCTGAAGCTGGGTCCGGGCAGTTCGTCACGCTCCCACCACGCTGACGAGTTCATTTACATAGATGAAATCCGCGAGGCTATCGAACTGTATGTCAGAGTTCTGCACATGCTGAAAATTTAAGATTTCATCATTTCGGCAAGAGGTTTCAGGCGATAGGCAGGGATGGTCAGCAGCAATGCTATCGCTGCAACCGCAATGAAGCAGATTGCTGATGAGTGGAGCATGTTGCCTAAACCTACCAACGGAGCTACTACCGCGGCGAAGATATACTTGACGACGTTAAGGATGGCTCCGGCTGTTCCCGCATCCGATTTACCCTCCTCCATACCAAGCGAGTTGGCTGACGAGAAAAGCATACCGCAGCCTACGAGCATCGGCACAACCATAATTTCATACCACACGAAGGGGAGAGCAAAATACATCACGGCAGCCTCGCCGAGCGCAAACAGACTCATCAGCACCGAACCTGCCACCAATCCGGTCTTGAGCACACGGAATTTCATGACAAGCGTAGAACCTACAGCTATGGCAAGCGCGTTGGCGCCGAAAATCATACCGAACTGCATGGAACTGAAGCCGTAGTGTTCCTGATAAATGAAAGTGGCTGATGAAATGTAGGCGTAAAGCAAGCCTATACCTATGGCTTTGAGCAGCACATAAATCATGAAACGGCGGTCACGGAAAAGCGTCATGTAAGCCGTCACATATTCCTTTAAACCTTTGCCCGTCATTCGTTTGGACTGCGGTAACGACTCCGGGGTGCGCATCGACCAGAAGAGCATTCCTATGCCGATTACCAACAGCACCACGAAAATGCCTCGCCACCCCACGGAGTCAGCCAAGAAACCACCAATCAGGGGCGAGCCGGCAGGAGCTATGCCGTTGATGGCGCCTACAAGTGCCATTACCTTGGCAAGCTGTCGTCCTTCATATCGGTCAGCCGGAATGGAGTATGAGAGAACCATGCCTCCGCCGGCACCGATACCCTGCACCAGACGGCAGGAGATGAAAAACCATATTGACTCTGACAGAAGCGACACACCGGTAGCCACCACAAAGAGTATCAGCGAAATAATCAGTATCGGCTTACGACCATAGCGGTCGCTCAACGACCCCCACATCACAGAGCCTATGCCCAGTCCGAGCATAGCCATTGACAAGCCCATCTGAGTCATTGAAGGAGTGGTGTGGAACTCCTTCACCATTTTCGGAATGGTGGGCAGATACATGTCGTTTACCAACGAGCTGAACGCACCCAAAATGGCGATGAATATCAAAAATGTAATGAACGACCTGCCCGTTCCGCCATTCGCGGATGAGGTCGCAGGAGCAATGTTTTTCATAATATCGTTTTATTATGAAAACATTTTTGAGGGCTAAAAGTTGACTACATATAAAGGTTCAGGCTGCCAAAAGTAGTGTGCAACCAAAGTTTCAGCCTATCAAAAGCTGTGGGTATACAAAGTTTCAGCCTGCCAAAAGATGTGTGCAGTTCAGTTTTTCTCCCAGATATAGAGGCGGTCGCCGGGACGGATTTTTTCGGGTACTTTGATGGAGAAGCTTTCCCCCTTGACGGTTTTTTCCACCGGCTTGAGGTCGACGCGGATTTCCTCGACGGTCATGATGAGTGCGCCGGTGGTTTTTCCGGTGATGACAATTTCGTCACCCACATGCAACTCGCCGCTTTCCATCTTGAATTCGGCTACCCCGAGGTTACTGAAATATCGCACTCCCTTGGCTGCATAGCGTTTGGTGCGCGTTGCTGATGAGCCATATTTGTGCGACCATTCGCCCAAACGTTGTCCCAGATAATAGCCGTTCCAGAATCCACGGTTGAAAATTTTGTCGAGACGGGTATCCCAGTCGGCAATTTTCTCCTCACCGAATGTTCCGTCGCATATTGACTCCAGCGCCTCACTGTAGCAGCGCACTGCAGTTGCCACATATTCCGGACCGCGCGCACGGCCTTCGATTTTCAGCACCGTCACCCCGGCATCAATCATTTTATTAAGGAAGTGTATGGTTTTCAAATCCTTGGGTGACATGATGTATTTGTTCTCGATGGTCAACCGGTCGCCGGTTTCAAGATCCTCCACCTGATAACCCCGGCGGCAAATCTGAGTGCATGCGCCACGGTTGGCACTTGAATTCATTTCGTGCAGACTGAGGTAGCACTTCCCAGACACTGCCATGCAGAGCGCGCCGTGGCAGAACATTTCAATTCTGACAAGATTGCCGTGAGGTCCGCGGATGTCGAGCCGACGGATTTCATCGGAGATATGGCGCACCTGCTCCAGCGAGAGCTCGCGTGCCAGAACCACCACGTCAGCCCACTGCGAGTAGAATTTCACCGCCTCGATGTTTGTGATGTTGCATTGGGTTGATATGTGGACTTCCACTCCAGCCTGACGGGCACAGAGAATGGCTGCAATGTCGCTTGCTATGATTGCCGACACGCCACTGTCGCGCACTGCCTCAATGACGCTGCGCAGTTTCTCCATCTCTCCGTCATAGATGATGGTGTTGACAGTGAGGTATGACTTGACACCGTTACTGCGACAGATGTCGGCAATTTCGCGCAAATCGTCAAGAGTGAAGTTGACGCTTGAGCGGGCACGCATGTTCAGTCCTTCCACACCGAAGTAGACCGCATCTGCACCTGCCTTTATTGCTGCTGACAGCGACTCGAAACTCCCCACGGGAGCCATAATTTCAAAATCGGAACGTTTCATAGCACAAAATTAGTGATTTTTTGCCGGATTAAATCGCCAAAAATTGTTATCAATGAAGTTTTTTATTAATTTTGTATTCCAAGTTTATCAAAACTCACTGAAATGCCTGACAAAGTACAGCCCAAATGGACGGAAATAGAACATCTCCCTGAGTGGGACGAGGAGTTCTATGAGGTTTATACTGCAAAAAAGCATGACAAATGGCTTATGCTGAAAACGCTGCGCCCGGAGTTTCGCGATAAGAAGGAATATCGTGAAATGATTGAGAAGGAGTTTGACGTGCGCTATAACCTTGCGCACCCCCACATTGTCATGATAAACGACTTCGAGGAAGTGCCGGGACTGGGAATGTGCATTATTACTGATGATGTCTACGGCGACTCTCTGGCAAAAATCATGCGTGACGGAAAAGTCGATGCCGACATTCTGAACAAGGTGGTGACTCAGCTTGTGGAAGCCATGGACTATATCCAGTCAAACCACATAATCCATCACCCCATCACTGCCGACCGCATCATTTTCACGGACAAAGTACATAATCTGAAAGTGATCGACGTGGGTTTTGATCAGGGAAAACATCTTTCAGCCACTGACACTTCTGATGACATCTACAATTTCGGAGTCATTCTGAACAACCTGCTCGACCGTCTGCCCCACGACGGCAAGACCGAGGAGCTGCGTAAGGTGGCGCACCGATGCATGGACCCCGATCCGCGACGTCGCTACCGCGACATACAGAATCTGAAGATGGCGCTCACGAACCGCTCCAACAACCGGCTCTACTTCATCATCATTGTTTTCCTTTCACTAATGATTATACTTTTAGCGTGGCTCAACTCCTCGTCAGCGCCTGTCAAGGATCCTGCCGTGGAGGTGCCGCAGCATGAAGTCTCACAGTAAATTCATCATTTATGGCTGTAGAAATAGTTCCAATAAAACCTACTAAAAAAGAACTGACCGAGTTTGTCCGTTTCGGCGTCGAGCACTACCGTGGCAACCCTTGCTTTGTGCCACCGCTGTGGCAGGACGACATCGACACTCTGATGCCGCAGAAGAATCCGGCATTCGATTTCTGCGAGGCTCAGTCGTTCATGGCTTACCGCGACGGCAAACCCGTGGGTCGTATCACTGGCATTATCAATAACGTTGTCAACGAGCGCACGGGCGAACCTACCGTACGCTTCGGTTTCATTGAGTTCATCGACGACGCCGAAGTCTGCGACGCGCTGATGGATGCCGTGGAGAAATGGGGTAAAGAGCGTGGAATGAAGTATATAGTCGGACCGATGGGCTTCACCGACATGGACCATGAAGGGATGCTCACCTTCGGTTATGATGAGATGGGAACAATGGCGACAATCTACAACTATCCCTATTATCCTGTCCACATGGAGCGCCGAGGCATGGTTCCTGACGCCAAATGGGTTGAATATCGCATCGACGTTCCTGACAAGGTGCCTGAAAGAATTGCCAAAATAGCCGATCTGGTTGCCCGCCGTTTCAAGCTGTCAGTGGCAAGCTTCAAAACACGCAAGGAACTGAAGGAGCGCTACGGACTGCCGCTGTTCCGCCTGATAAACGAGGCGTATGACAAACTCTACGGCTATTCGCCGCTGACCGAGCGTCAGATGAAACACTACATCGACCAGTATCTCGGTATTCTGGATTTGAAAGATGTTTGCGTCATTGTCGACGAGCATGACGAGCTGGTAGGTGTGGGCATCTCGGTGCCGAATTTCTCCAAGGCACTGCGCAAAAGCGGCGGCAAGCTGTTTCCCTTCGGGTGGTGGCATCTGTTGCGCGCCATGAAAGGGAAGAACGACACCGTCGACCTGCTCTTAGTGGCGATAAAAGCTGAATATCAGGGCAAAGGGGTCAATGCGCTGCTCTTCAACCACCTCATTCCCGCTTACATCCGTCGCGGCTACAAGCATGCCGAGAGCAATCCCGAGCTTGAGGATAACAGCAACGTGCAGAACCAGTGGCAGTATTTCCCCAACAGGCAACACCGCCGCCGTCAAGTCTATAAGAAATCAATAAATTAACCGCTATGCGTCCGAAATATAACAGAATTTTGCTTAAACTCAGCGGCGAGTCGCTGATGGGTAGACAAGGCTACGGTATTGACACCGTGCGTCTTAACCAGTATGCCGAACAAATCAAAGAAGTTGCATCGCAGGGTGTGGAAATCGCCATTGTCATCGGTGGCGGAAACATTTTCCGCGGTCTGCAGGGTGCGTCGAAAGGATTCGACCGTGTGAAGGGCGACCAGATGGGTATGCTCGCAACCGTCATCAACTCGCTGGCATTAAGCTCGGCGCTCGAAGCCGTGGGTCAGCCCGCACAGGTGTTCACAGCCATCAACATGTTCCCCATAGGCAAGCATTACAGCAAATGGCTCGCCATCGATGCAATGAAGGAAGGGAAAGTGGCGATTATTGCAGGTGGCACCGGCAACCCGTTCTTCACGACTGATACCGGCTCGGCTCTGCGAGGCATTGAGGTTGAAGCTGATGTTATGCTCAAAGGCACCCGAGTTGACGGAATCTACACCGCTGACCCTGAAAAAGACCCCACTGCCACCAAGTTCAACGAAATCACCTACGATGAGGTGTACACCCGCGGGCTGAAAGTGATGGACCTGACAGCAACCGCCCTTTGCAAGGAGAACCGCCTCCCCATCATTGTGTTTGACATGGACACCCCCGGAAACCTTGCCAAACTGATGGCAGGCGAGCCTATCGGCACATTAGTATATTGATAATAAACAATTTAAAACATATATAGTATGACTGACCCCAAGACTTACCTTTCAGCCGCCGAGGAAAAAATGGAACTCGCCGTGGCATATCTCGACGAATCACTCGCCCATATCCGTGCCGGAAAAGCAAATCCCAAAATTCTTGACGGCATCCGTGTGAACTACTACGGCAGCATGGCTCCCATCTCTAACGTGGCTAACATTTCAGTTCCCGACGCCCGCACTATCGCCATCACCCCGTGGGAAAAATCAATGTTCCGCGAAATCGAGAAAGCGATCATAAACTCCGAACTGGGCATCACTCCAGAAAACAATGGCGAAGTCATCCGCCTCTGCATACCCCCGCTGACCGAGGATCGCCGCAAGCAGCTCGTAAAACAATCGAAAGCTGAGGCAGAGCAGGCAAAAGTTTCAGTGCGCAATGCACGCCGCGATGCCATCGAAGGTCTGAAAAAAGCCATCAAGCTTGGCATGAGCGAGGATATTGAAAAGGATGCCGAGGCTCAGGCTCAGAAAATCCACGATAAATATCTGAAGAAAATCGACGAGCTCTTCGCAATCAAAGAAAAAGAAATTCTCACAGTCTAACAATAATCCGGGTTTGATAAGACTCCGGACTTCATCAGTCCGGGGTCAGTCATACTCCGGGCTTCATCAATCCGGGGTTAACCATACTCCGGGCTTCATACACTCACAGCCGTGCAAACCGTTCTTTTCACTTCAACAATTTTCGGTCCCATCCACAGCCGCCGCCTCGGGACTTCGTTAGGCGTGAACCTCATGCCTGACGATGGCAAAGTATGCTCGTTTGACTGCCTCTACTGCGAGGCTGGGTTCAACGCTCAGGGTCGCGGCACAACCGGACTGCCGTCGCGCGAAAAAGTCCGTACCATGCTCCATGACAAACTCGCCGACATGAAACAAAAAGGTGAGCCGCTTGACGTCATCACCTTCTCAGGCAACGGCGAACCTACGCTCCACCCCGAGTTTGACCTGATTGTGGACGACACCATAGCCTTGCGCGACAGCTTCTTCCCGGAAGTGAAAATCAGTGTTTTAAGCAATTCAACACGCTTAGGCAATCCGTCGGTGGTCGAAGCGTTGAAAAAAGTAGACAACAACATCCTCAAACTCGACTCGGCGCTCAACCCCACGGTGCGGATCATCGACCGACCCACATCGCCCGATTTCAGCGTGGAGAAAACCGTGGCTAACCTGAAGAAGTTTGATGGTGACTGCATCATTCAAACCATGTTCCTGCGCGGCGAATATGAGGGAAAAAGTTTCGACAATACAACTCCGGAGGAGGTCGATGCACTGATAGAACTTTACAAACAAATTAAGCCGAAGGAGGTGATGATTTACTCCATCGACCGCAAGACTCCTGCCGAAACGCTTCAGAAGGTCAGTCATGAGGAACTGGAGCAGATTGCCGAACGGATCCGTAAGCACAATATTAAAGTACAAGTAGCCTGATTAAGGTACTAGTCTGATTTAAGCACAAGTAGTCTGATATGACAGCCAAATTTCCCGCACCGCTTCAAAAAGGTGACCGCATAATGTTTGTTTCACCGGCAGGAATTCCCGTTCCTGACGAAGTTCATGCAGCAAAGAAAGTCCTTGAAGATGAAGGATTTGAAGTGATAATCTCACACCATGCGCTGGGGCAGAGCGGCTCCTACAGCGGCACTGCCGAGCAGCGCTTCAGCGACCTTGCCGATGCTTTCGAAGATCCGCTGACCCGTGCCATCATCTGCACTCGTGGCGGCTACGGCGTGGTGCATCTGATGGATCGCCTGAACCGGCTCCCCATCGAGGACGACCCCAAATGGGTGGTGGGATTCAGCGATATTTCGGCTTTGCACGCCCTGATGGCATCGAAAGGAATAGCCTCGGTGCATGCTTCAATGGCAAAGCAGATCATGCTCGGACCGGATGACCCCGATAATGCGGCGCTACTGTCGATTCTGCGTGGCGGCAAACCGAATTTCACCTTCCCGTCAAGCGCCTACGACCATCCGGGAACAGCTGAAGGGAAGCTCTACGGTGGCAATCTCGCCGTGCTTGCACAGCTTATCGGCACACCCTACGACATCCTCAAAAAAGACACCATTCTGTTCATTGAAGATGTCAGCGAGCCAATCTACAAAATTGAGCGCATGCTCTATCAGCTTAAGCTCAATGGAGTGCTCCCCAATCTTAATGGCTTGATTGTGGGGCAGTTCACCGATTACAAAGCCGACCGCAACTACTCATCGATGGAAAAAATGATTTCTGACATGGTCAATGGCTACAACTATCCTATCGCCTTCAATGCTCCCATAGGGCATGTCAGCCACAACATACCCGTCATAGAGGGGGCGCGCGTAACCCTTAAAGTCACCACAACTGACAATAACCACCTTATCTACTGGCAATAGCCAAATCAGGTAACACTTTTCCGGCGGACGATCCATGTTTTTTTGCATGGAGCGTCCGTTGTGTTGCACAGCCATATATCAGACCATCAACATTTGTTGAGAATTGACCCTCCGCGGAGTAGATTCCCGGGGTGAGTCAATGAAGTTACGTTCATATTTTGTAATTTTACATGGTCTAATCAGACACCATAATTATGCATGATAAAACTGACGTATTCTTCATTCCTGAAAATAAGGTAATACTCCCCGAAGAACTTGACTACTCCCGAACGGATGAATACATCCGCGCGGCTGAAGCTTTCTCCCGCTCTACCTATCAGAGCGTATATATCATTGACTATTTCAGGCAGAACTTCCTGTATGTGTCGCCAAATCCTATGTTTCTGTGCGGATTATCGCCAGAGCAGATGATGGAGTTAGGCTACGGTTTCTATTTTGAATATGTGCCTGACGAGGAACAGTCGTTGCTGCTCGACATCAACCGAGCCGGATTCGCTTTTCTCAACACCATCGAGGAGAACCGGAGGAAAGACTGGTATATCCAGTATGATTTCCACATCCTCAACCAAGGGCATCCCATTCTTGTAAACCATAAGCTGACGCCGCTTGCCCTCACCTCCGACGGTCGTATCTGGCTCGCCCTGTGTGTTGTGTCGGCATCGAACCACACCACACCCGGTCATATTGAGATGCGCCGTATAGGTTCATCTGACTTCTTTGAGTATAACCGCATCACACGTCGCTGGGACAAACGGAGCATACCCACGCTCACCGATGGCGAAAAATCTGTTATCACCCTTTCCATTCAAGGCTTCACAATGCTGGAAATAGCCGACAAGATGTGTCTTTCGCCCGACACCATCAAGAAATATCGGAAACAGATTTTTGAAAAACTTGGCGTCCGCAACATTTCGGAAGCAATCATTGCAGCTGCAAACAACAAGTTATTATGAAGTAGAGCCCTCTAACCTCATAACTATGACTTCCATAAAAAATACACTTTTGGGTATGGCACAATCTATTTCGCTGAAGTAATTTTGCATCGTAAAACAAAACACCAAAATTATGAAACCAGCATTGACACTAATTTGCGCATTAATAGCAACAGGAACCGTTTATGCAGAGTCAGAGCTTGCCGACACCACCTCAGTCCGTCAACTGGATGAAATTGTTGTAGAAGCTCCAAAAGTTATCCGAAAGGCTGACATGGATGTGTATCACCCATCGCAAAGCGCGGTTGACAATGCCAAGAACGGCGTTCAGCTGCTTGCCAACCTTATGATACCTGCCATATCGGTCAGCGAGGCACTCGGCACCATCACATCTGCCGGACAAGAGGTGCAGGTGAGAATAAACGGGCGCCAGTCCTCGGTGGAACAGGTGCGAAATCTGCTGCCATCAACCATAAAGCGTGTGGAATGGATTGAATCGCCCGGACTCAGATATAACGGCGCTGGCAAAGTCCTCAATTTCATAGTGATAAATCCCACGGTAGGCGGCTCACTGATGGTCAACACCATGCAGGCATTGACCACTACATTCGGCAATTATAATACCAACGCCAAATTCAACTTCGGCAGGTCACAATTTGAAATCGGCGGCAGATACAAACTCACCGAAAACCTGAAAGTGCATCGTGACTATACCGAAACATTGACTTACCCTGACGGACACACCACCACGCGCGAGGAGATTGCACGAGGCGGACACTCTGACAATTCAATGGGCAGCTTCTGGACATCATACAACTACATAAAGCCTGACACCACGGTGATTGTAGTGGAATTCAACGGCTTTTTCAAACCCACAAACGAGATGGAGTATCTTGGCATAATGAGGTCCGGCGCCAACCAAAGCGACCGATTGCTCACCGACATCCACGGCGACAAGGGGTTCACCCCATCCCTCTCAGCCTACTGGGAGCAGCATCTTGCCGGTAATCAGACAGTTGTGGTCGATTTCAAGAGTCAGTTCCTGACGGGTCGCACATTCTCGGACTATATCGAACTGGACGCTGAAACATTGGACTATCTGCACGATATTCACACCAGTATCAAGGACCGCAACCAGCTCTATGCCATCGAGGCTGACTATATCAAGAACTGGAACAACTCGCGACTGACCGCCGGTGCATCGTACAATGCCAACCGCAATCGCTCCACCTACGAGAATCTCGGCGGTGAGGTTTTCCATCAGCGTCAGGACAAGGTTTATCTGTTCGCGGAATATTTCCGGCGTATCAACAAATTTGCGATAACTGCCGGAATAGGTGCGCAATACACCAATTTCCTTTTCCGCGAAACAAATCTGGGCAGCCACTCATGGAACATCCGTCCGCAGGCAACGCTGAACTACACCATCAGTCAGAAGCACTCACTTCGCCTGAACTTTGTCACTTGGCAGTCGACACCCTCGCTGTCAGAGACCAACCCCACCCCTCAACAGATCGACGGAATACAGTGGCGCATTGGCAATCCTGACCTCAAGACGTCAAACAGCTACATGCTCACCCTCAGCTACAACTTTCAGGTTCCACGGGTCTATGGCACCTTCGGAATCAGGGCTTACACATCGCCCGACGCGATTACACCTCTGTTTGAATGGCAGGGCGACCGACTGGTCAACACCTACGAGAACAGCCGCGGACTCAAGAACCTGTCGCTGTTCATCGCCCCGCAGATCGAGATTATTCCCAAATGGCTTGTCATCAGCGGCTACATGGACTGGAGAACCGAGCGCATGAAAGGTAAAGGCTACAGCTTAGGCAACTCCGACTGGTATGGCTACGCCACTCTGCGTCTGCAACACTGGGGATTCACCCTCACTGCGCAATACATGAGGGCGCAACGCAACCTCTGGGGTGAAAACATCTCATGGGGTGAGGACATGAATATCATTGATCTTAAATACAACTGGAAATCGTGGGGTTTCACTGCCGGTTGTCTGATGCCTTTCGGAAAATATGACCAAGGCTCGGTAAACAAGAGCAAATGGAACACCAGTGAACAGCACATGCGCCTCAATTTCCGCTTGCCCTACATAGGCATCAACTACAATCTGCAGTGGGGACATCAGAAGCGGAAAGCTAACAAACTGATTAACGTAGGCGGCAACGTCGACCAGTCCACCGCCGGCGGAAGATAAAGGAGTTTTTTCAAAACTCTAAAAATTCAAGACAGCGACACAGAGATCCCGTTTCTCAATATTCGTTAACGTCGGGTTCTGAAAATGTGTCATTTATCATGCAGGAAAGGAGCTCTCCGCAGTGATGCGGGGAGCTCCTTTATTCTGTAAGAGCCTGCTCCATAAATTAATACGGCTACAGGCTCTGTGACGGTATTATCAATTGATGGGTTCCAGATTGGGAACAGGACCGTATTCGTTTTCAACGGGGTCACTGTCCTTAATTTCCCATACCAGAAGGATGATAGGACCTACGCAACAGAGAAAGTTCAGGAAATACCACCATCCGCTTTTGCCTATGTCGTGCATACGGCGCACAAACAGACCCAGCTGCGGAAGCAATAATGCAAGAACAATCAAGTAATAGATTATCTGCGGAACAATGTATAAGTCACTTCCCATGCCTTCCATAAACCCGGCTATGAAGGCGAACGGAGAACCTATAATGAAAATAAAGAGCTGGAACCACCAGTACTCTGAGCGCGATGCGCGACCTTCAAAGTTGCAGTAGTTGGATAAACCGCGGGAGATAGCTTCACCGAATGAAACCTGACGCTGATAATACTGCGGTTCCTGATTGTAGGGCTGCCCGTAGGGTGGAATTTGATTGTAATCTTGATACATAATTTTGATTATTTTGAAAGTTGATAATTAATTGCAGCTTTTATAAAGCTTACAAATATAGGATTGGGTGATAATACTGTGCTTGAATATTCCGGATGATACTGAGTGCCTATGAACCATCTGTGGTCAGGAAGTTCCACCACCTCCACGAGGTGAGTGTCGGGATTTTCGCCAACACACTGCATGCCAGCCTGTTCAAAACGCTCGCGGTAATCGTTGTTGAACTCGAAATGGTGGCGGTGACGCTCGCTGACATGAGTCTTTCCGTAGGCTTCGGCTGCCCGCGAGCCTTCACGCAGCACGCAGTCGTATGCTCCCAGACGCATTGTGCCACCCATGTTTGAAATGGATTTCTGCTCCTCCATCAGGTCAATGACATTGAAGGGGGTCTTGGTGTCCATCTCGGTAGAGTTGGCATCGGTCAGTCCGAGAACGTTGCGGGCAAACTCAATGACCATGCACTGCATTCCCAGACAGATGCCGAACGTGGGCACATCGTTCTCACGGCACCATTTCAGCGCCACGAACTTACCCTCGATTCCGCGGTGTCCGAAACCGGGAGCCACCACCACGCCATCCATCTCGCGCAGCATATCATCGACGTTCGACTCGTTGAGTTTCTCGGAGTGGATGAACCGCAGGTCGAGCTTGCGGTCATTGACGGTTGCAGCCTGCAGAAGCGATTCGTTGATGCTTTTGTAGGCATCCTGAAGCTCCACATATTTGCCTACCAGACCTATTGTAACTTTTTCCGTGGCGTTCTTCATTTTGTCGAGGAACTCCATCCACGGTTTCATGTGGGGTTCACCCTCCACTGCCATGCCGCATTTGCGCAGAACCAGCTCGTCGAGGTGCTGACGATGCATGGTGATAGGCACTTCATAAATGGTTGGCACATCGATCGACTGGATGACGGCATCGGGCGACACATTGCAGAACTGTGCTATTTTCCTTCGCATCTCCGGGGGCACTTCGCGCTCGGTGCGCAACACAAGTATGTCAGGCTGAATACCCACTTCCTGTAGCTGTTTGACGGAGTGTTGCGTGGGTTTGGTTTTCAGTTCCTTGGCAGCGGCGATGTAAGGAACGTAGGTCAGATGAACGCAGATGCAGTTCTGACCGAGTTCCCAGCGCAACTGACGGACACTCTCAATGAACGGCAACGACTCAATGTCGCCCACGGTGCCTCCGATTTCAGTTATGATAAAGTCGTAGTTGCCGGTGTTGCCCAGCAACCTCACGTTTCGCTTTATCTCATCTGTGACATGAGGGATGATCTGTACGGTTTTACCCAGATAGTCGCCGCGGCGCTCCTTGTCAATCACGTTCTGGTAGATTCTGCCGGTGGTGATGTTGTTGGCGCGGGTGGTAGGGGTGTTGGTAAAGCGTTCGTAGTGACCGAGGTCAAGGTCAGCCTCATGACCGTCGACGGTGACATAGCACTCTCCGTGTTCATAAGGGTTGAGCGTACCGGGGTCAATGTTGATGTAAGGGTCGAACTTCTGAATGGTGACCCTGTAGCCGCGCGCCTTGAGCAACGATGCCAGCGATGCGGAGATGATGCCTTTGCCGAGCGACGACACCACTCCGCCGGTCACAAATATATATTTCGGTTCGGTCTTTTTCATGCTTTGTTGTCCTCCTCCCATGCTTTGTCAGGTTGATATGAAGTTCCGTCGAAACAGTGCGTGCATAGGTGGCATTTGGGTAAGCCTATCGACTCCACCAAATGCTCCAATTTGCTGAAACGGAGTGATGAAAGCCCTAACTGACGGGCTATCTCGCTTACCATCTGCTTATATTCAGGTGAGTCAGTTGTGGCATACTCTTCGAGTTTTGCCTGATGGTCGCCCTCGAATTCTTCTATGATGCGGCGTGTTATCAGTTCAAGGTCGCTCTTTGAGGAAGTGAAGTTGATGAACGGACAGCCGTAGATGAGCGGCGGACAAGAAATACGTCCGTGAACCTCGGTGGCACCTGATTCATAGAAGGTGCGCACATTGTCGCGCAACTGTGTGCCGCGGACAATGGAGTCATCGCAGAAAACCACCCGGTTACCTGCAAGGATGGCACGATTGGGAATAAGTTTCATCTTAGCCACAAGGTCGCGGCGGCTCTGGTTCGAAGGGGTGAAACTGCGGGGCCATGTGGGGGTATATTTCAGCACGGCGCGTTTGTAAGGTATGCCGCTGCCATGTGAGAAACCGATGGCATGACCCACACCTGAGTCAGGGATACCGCACACACAATCAGCTTCGATGGGGTCCTCCTCGCCCATTCTTTTGCCGGCGTTCTCACGCACATATTCCACGTTTACTCCCTCATAGTCACTGGCAGGGAAACCGTAGTAAACCCACAGGAAGGAGCAAATCTGCATGCGCTTGCCCGGTTTCTGCAGTTGCTCTACGCCGTCGACTGTCACACGGACAATTTCGCCCGGACCCACGTCACGGAGTATCTCATAACCGAGATTGGGGAAAGCCGCGGTCTCGCTGGCTGCAACATATCCGAAATTGCTTTTGCCCAGAACAATGGGGGTGCGTCCCAGATAGTCTCTTGCACAGATAATGCCGTTTTCAGTCAATATCAGCATGGAGCATGACCCTTTGACTTTCTTATAAACCAGATTTATGCCGTCAACAAAGTCCTTGCCCATGTTGATCAGCAGCGCCACCAGCTCGGTCTGATTGATTTTGTTGGCTGACAGCTCGCTGAAGTGCATTTTGTGCTTAAGCAGCTCATCAGCTATTTCTCTGACATTTAGAATCTTAGCCACAGTGACTACAGCGTATCTGCCGAGGTGGGAATTAACAATGATGGGCTGCGGGTCAGTGTCAGAAACTACACCTAAACCTTGATTTCCCTTGAATTTGTGCAGTTCATCCTCGAACTTCGATCGGAAATAGTCACGTTCTATACTGTGGATTGTGCGGTTGAATCCCTCTTCGGGGTCGAAGGTCACCAAACCGGCTCTTTTGGTGCCAAGGTGTGAATGATAGTCTGTGCCATAGAATAACTCATTGACACACGGACGCTTAGAAATTGTTCCAAAGAAACCTCCCATAATGGATAAAAAAATATGTTCTTATGGAATACAAAGGTAATCAATTTTCCGGATAATTTTTTAGATTTTTTGAAGAATTTGAAAAATAGTTGGGAGTTTTGAGACTTATGGGGCTTATGGGACTAATGGGGCTTATTAGTCTCATTAGTCTTATTGGTCCCATTAGTCCCATTAGTCTCATTAGTCTTATTAGTCTCATTGGTCCCATTGGTCTTATTGGTCCCATTGGTCCCATTAGTCTTATAGGTCTAATGGGTAAAGAAAAGGAGTCGCACCGCCATGGTGCGACTCCTTGTTATCATTGATTGTTAGCGTAGATTATTCGGCAATTTTTGCTTTGAGGAACTCGCGGTTCAGGCGAGCGATGTTGCTGAGCGAAATGTTTTTGGGACATTCAGCGGCGCAAGCACCGGTGTTGGTACAGTTACCGAAGCCGAGTTCATCCATTTTGGCAACCATGGCGCGGGCACGACGAGCGCGTTCCACCTGACCCTGAGGCAGCAGTGCGAACTGGCTTACCTTAGCTGATACGAAAAGCATTGCCGAGCCGTTTTTGCAAGCTGCAACACAGGCACCGCAACCGATGCAGGTTGCTGAGTCCATAGCCTCGTCAGCGACTTCCTTGCTGATGGGGGTTGCGTTGGCATCGGGAGCACCGCCGCAGTTGAACGAAACATAACCGCCAGCCTGCTGGATTTTATCGAACGCGTTACGGTCAACCATAAGGTCGCGGATAACGGGGAAAGCGGCTGAACGCCAAGGTTCGATGGTGATGGTGTCCTCGTTTTTGAACTTACGCATGTGGAGCTGACAGGTGGTGATGCCCTGCACGGGACCGTGGGGGTGACCGTTGATGTAAAGTGAGCACATGCCGCAGATGCCTTCGCGGCAGTCGCTATCGAAAACTACGGGTTCCTCACCCTTTTCCACGAGCTGCTGATTGAGCATGTCGAGCATTTCAAGGAACGAAGTGCCGGTCGAAACGTTTTCAACGCGGTAGTTCTGGAAAGAGCCCTTTTCTTTAGGACCACGCTGACGCCAGATTTTGAGATTTACGTTTATATTATTTTCCATTGTGGTAATACTCTAAAGATTATGACTTGTAGTTACGAGTTTGAACTTTGATAGCCTCGTACTTGAGGTTTTCCTTGAGCAGGATGGGTTTGGCACCTTCACCGGTGTATTTCCAGCAGCTTACATACATGTAATCTTGGTCGTTACGAGCTGCTTCACCGTCGGCAGTCTGATATTCTTCGCGGAAGTGTGCGCCGCATGATTCGTTGCGGTTGAGTGCGTCGATTGCCATCATCTTGCACATTACCAAGAAGTCCTCCAGACGGAGTGCTTTTTCAAGTTCGGTGTTCATGGTGTCAGCTGAACCAACGATGCGGAGGTCAGCATAGAATTCCTTGCGGACTTCCTCGATTTCGTCGATAGCTTTAACCAGACCCTGCAGAGTACGACCCATACCAACGAGCTCCCACATCACATGACCGAGTTTCTTGTGAAGTTCATCGGGCGATTTTGTACCCTTGATGTTCATAAGTTTCTCTATGCGTGCGCGAACCTCTTTTTCTGCCTTGTCAAATTCGGGGGTATCGGTTTTGAATTTGGGCACCTTGATCTGATCGCTCAGGTAGTTCTGCATTGTGTAGGGGAGAACGAAGTAGCCGTCAGCCAGACCCTGCATCAGCGCTGATGCACCGAGGCGGTTACCGCCGTGGTCTGAGAAGTTACATTCGCCGATTGCGAACAGACCCTTGATTGAGGTCTGGAGTTCGTAGTCAACCCAGATACCGCCCATGGTGTAGTGGCTTGCGGGGAAGATCATCATGGGAGTTTCATAGGGGTTGTCATCAGAAATCATCTGATACATGTCAAAGAGGTTGCCGTAGCGGT
>CAMWVE010000019.1 GCA_947177685.1 uncultured Porphyromonadaceae bacterium
TCTGCTGACGGCAAAACTCTCGCGATATTTTTGCATAAAATCGAACTCGGTAAACGGAAATGTAGCCGTAATCTCAGAAATTTTTCGTAACTTCACATACATTTTTTTTAAGGATTACCCTCGAATAAGCCCGTGATGGGTCCATCGGAGGTTCTTTGTAAAGTTACAAAATATCTATAACATTGTCAAACAATTAGTTGAATAAATTATAAAATCCCTAAATATGAAGCAATTTACAACTATAGCCATAACGATTGAATTGCTACTGTCTGCAATCATGCCCGCATCTGCCCAGACCAGCTTCAACATGTATAAAAAAGGGGCGCATTATTTCATGACCGTCAACATGAACGGTGTGCCGGATACAGAGGTTTTCATCGAGACCGGTTTTACAGCTCTCACGCTAAGTGAGGAAAACTATAATCGCATACTGTCATCCCTCGACCTTGAACGAGTTGACTTTGATGAAAACAAAGAAATGAAGGCTGACAGGGAAACGCTTAAAGTTACAGATATACGCAAAGGGTCCGTTTCAATAGGTGGATTGCGCTATAACGGACCTATATATGTTGTAAAATCATTTGACAAGATAGCGTTGCCGGTTCATTTGCTTAAAAATGAAACAGATACGACAGCCAATCTAATTGTGTTCGACTTCAAAAAAAAGGTGCTTGAATATGTTAGCCGGGAGTCGTTGAACACCAAGAATCTGAAAAGTTACCCAATAGTACGATATACTCCCTACCCTACATTCACGGCAAGGCTTGAGCTGGCAGATGAATACAGACATGAGGGCGAAATCACCGGCAACTGGATTTTTGACCTCGGCAATGGATCTGCAGTGTTCTTTTTCAGAAAAAGCATAGCTCCATTCATTAACAAAAACAAATTCAAGGTGTTTCCTACCAGAGACAAATCCGGGGAGATAATAGGCTCGGGACTCTTAGCGCGATATTGCAAAATTGGAGATCAGGAAGTGTTCGGCGTGTCAATAGGTATCACCAATCGCGTGTGGTTTGACTATGCCTTAGGGTGCGTAGGTCCGTCGTTCTTCACAAAAGGATATGTGGTTATTGATTCCGAACGGAATACTATTTATTACAAGTGAGCCGTCGATTATTTTCATTTTTTGAAATAGGTTGCAACCTTTTGTATGGCGATGCCGTCTAAGGGGAAAACGACATTAAAACCTCAGAAAATGAAAAAACTTATATTTATTTCACTCCTAATTTTTCAGGCAGTCGCACTGACAGCACAGGAAACAGCCCGTGTAGAACTTAAACATTTCAGCAGCAAGGAATCAAAAGATTTCCCCTTCGAGAGGGAGATTCTGATTTACACACCTATGGAATATGACCGCAATACGGCTTCGGATTGCGACGTGGTGTATGTATTTGACTCACAGTGGCGTTCACATTTCGACCTTGTATGCGGATTGCTTGAATCAGAGCAGGATGAAACCGAAAATGAGCTTCCTTTCATAGTGGTGGGGGTTATTTCACCTACTAAATATGAGCTGGAGTATCACCGCAACAACGACTTTCTTCCGGTGCCTGTACATGAAAAACCCACAAGTCCGTTCTACGGCAATGCCGAGAACTTCAAAAAATTCCTCAAAGAAACGGTAATGCCTTACATTAATGAGAATTACCGCACGTCAGGACACACGCTGGCGATTGGTCACTCGCTTGGAGCTTCGTTTATTCTGGATGCTCTTGCCACAGATGAAATGTTTGATGACTACATTGCCATGTCGCCAAACTTCGCGTTCGACGAGCACTATTTTGCAAAATCGTTGATGAACTATGACTACTACAATGGCAAGCCTCATTACTTTTTCCTGTCAATGGCAAATGAATGTGAGAAAACGGGCTGGGGCGAGCACTGGCGAGAGTCATGGAATATGGTGAAAAACCAGATCAACTCCACTGAATATCCTGACTATATATCGTTTACAATCAAGGAGTTTCCTGAATATTCCCACATGAAAGGGTATTTACCCGGTCTGATGGGGTCACTGAAAGACTGGGCATTATACCGCCACTCGGAGAGGCTGACGGATACTGAATACTATCCCGTGCATATTGAGCTGACGGGTGACGGCATCAGTGGAGATGTCTATATCACAGGCAATCAGGATGGTCTTGCAAACTGGAACGCCGAAGGTGTGAAAATGACCGAAGTAAATGAAAACACCCGCAGCATTGACCTGATGCTGCGACTGCCGGCAGAATTCAAATTCACCTGCGGAAGCTGGGAAACTGAGATTGTCCCTAATAACGCTTATCCGGGGAATCTGAGAATCGGTAGAGCCGATAGAGGTATAAAGAAATTTGAAATATAATGAAGTGAGAGAACTATTATGAGCAGAAAAAATATTATAAGATAAAAAAGGAGGTTTAAACCTCCTTTTTTATTATTCGAATTAGTTGGACAAACTCCGCTCGGGGCTGACGATTTCCTAAACTACTGTGTTGTGGTTACTTCACACCTCAGGGGGTGACTGTTACTTTCGTACCCTTTTTGACAAGTTTCACAAACTTGCGTAAGTTATCGTCGTGCATGCGGATGCACCCTTCAGAGGAGGGAGTGCCGAGGAGTTCAGGGAAACATGTTCCGTGAATACCTATGCCCGAAAATCCGGGAGTTGACAGACGGCAGAAAAAAGGTCCGTAAGCGCCTTTGCGCTCACCTTTGCCATCCTTGAAATCATGAGTCCATGCCGAAGCATCCTGAATCTGAGTGATCGGGAAAGTACCTTCGGGCGTACGGTTATCGCCCCGGCGCTGCTTGTTGCCGGGATTCTTTCCTGTGGAAACCTTCACACTGAGCAGAGTGTCGTTAGACTGAGAAATTACCCAAAGGTGCTGCTGTTTCTTGCTGACCAGAACACGATTCTGCGCTGACATCATCAGAGTGGTGCCGGCGAGAAAAGCGATTATGAGGGTTAAAAGTTTCATTCCTTAATAAGCGAACATGGGGTAATCCTTCATGGTGGCGTTCACCTTTTCGCGAACCGATGCAATAACGGATTCGCTCTCAGGATTTGAAAGGACGGTGTCAATCATCTCGACAATTTCGCCCATCAGCTCTTCCTTGGCACCACGGGTGGTGATGGCAGGAGTGCCGAGCCGGATGCCAGAGGTCTGGAAGGGTGAGCGGGTGTCGAAAGGCACCATGTTCTTGTTAGCTGTGATGTCAGCTTCCACCAGCACTTTTTCAGCAACCTTACCGGTCAGTTCAGGGAATTTGCCGCGCAGGTCAACAAGAATACAATGGTTGTCAGTGCCACCTGAAACGATGGTGTAACCTTTGTCGGCAAGTGCCTGAGCCATTACCTTGGCGTTTTTCTGCACCTGAAGCTGATATTCCTTGAATGAAGGCTGGAGAGCCTCGCCGAACGCAACTGCCTTGGCTGCGATAACATGCTCAAGCGGACCGCCCTGCACTCCGGGGAACACAGCTGAGTCGATCAGTGACGACATGGGACGGATTTCGCCCTTCTTGGTGGTTTTGCCGAAAGGATTGTCGAAGTCCTTGCCAATTAGGATTACGCCACCGCGCGGACCGCGCAGGGTCTTGTGAGTTGTGGATGTTACGATGTGGGCATATTTCACGGGGTTATCGAGCAGACCGGCTGCAATCAGACCGGCAGGATGTGCCATGTCAATCATCAGAATAGCTCCGATTTCATCAGCCAGACGACGCATGCGGGCATAATCCCACTCGCGTGAATAGGCGCTTGCTCCGCCTACAATCAGTTTGGGACGTTCGCGACGTGCCACTTCCTCCATCTGCTCATAGTCAACCAGACCGGTGTTGGCATCGACATTATATTCAAGCGCCTGAAACATCAGACCTGAGAAGTTGACAGGGCTACCGTGTGACAGGTGACCGCCGTGCGACAGATTCAGACCGAGGAATTTATCGCCGGGATTGAGAACAGACATGAAAACAGCCATATTAGCCTGTGCGCCTGAGTGAGGCTGAACATTGGCATATTCGGCTCCGAAAAGTTCCTTGATTCGATTGATGGCTACGGTTTCAGCCTCGTCAACGACCTGACAGCCACCATAGTAGCGGTGTCCGGGATAACCTTCGGCATATTTGTTGGTCAGGCATGAACCCATTGCCTTCATAACATCGTCACTCACAAAGTTTTCCGATGCAATCAGTTCAATACCTTTTTTCTGACGTTCGTGTTCACGTCTTATAATGTCAAAAATCACTTTGTCGTGTTCCATGAAATAATATGTTGATTAATAAATTATCTTTCAAATGTTCAGCGTTTCACACTCTTTTTCCTGACGCTCCAGCCAAAATGTCCGAGTTCGGCTCCCTGCGCGAAGTAGTGACCGTGGGAATAGTTTATCAATCCGGCATCTTCCAGCCGGAGCGCTCCTGAGACGGGGTCGATGTAGCGGTCATCAACAATGACATTGAGAACCCTTGCAAGAAACATGCTGTGGCTGCCGAGCGGCAGAATTTCAGTGACAGCACATTCTATTGAAAGAGGCGATTCAGCAATGAAGGGTGCCGACACTTTCACACCCTCCACCGGAGTAAGCCCGGTTTCTTTCCACTTATTATACTGACCGCCGGAGCGCACGCCTGCCCAATCCGTGGCTTTTGCCATAGCCTCAGTTGTCAGGTTGATTGTAAACTCCATGTTCTTTCTGATCAGCTCGAAACTGTGACGTTCAGGTCTCACCGAAATGTAACACATGGGGGGATTGGTGCAAACCGTACCTACCCATGCCACGGTGAGGAAATTGCTGTTTTCGACAGAGTCTCCACAGCTTACCAACACCGCCGGGAGCGGATAAATCATTGTTCCGGGCTGCCAGTTCTGCTTCATAAAATAGTGGCGCGATCAGTTGTGACAGAGTGGCTGCAATAGTCACATCTGAGTATACCCGCCGAACGGTCAACAACGGTGAACCGTGTTTTCATCGGCTCGTTGTTGGTTATACATTTAGGATTATCGCATTTAACCAGACCGGTTATCACATCCGGCAGTATCACCGGATGCTTCTCCACCACCTCATAGTCACGGATGACATTGATTACGGCTGTGGGTGCAATCAGAGCCAGACGGTTGATGACCGAGTCAGTGAAGAAAATGTCAGCCACCTTTATTATACCTTTGGCACCCAGTCGTTTGCTATTAAGGTTATTGCCTATGGTGAGCTGTGAGGCTACATTTTCCAGATCAAGCAGCTTTACAGCCTTGAAGAGCATGTTGGATGGGATGTGGTCAATGACGGTTCCATTACGGAGTGCCGCCACAGCAAGTTCCTTTTTATCAGCCATTTGTAGTGTGGTGTTTAAGTATGTCAATACCGAGTGCATTGCAAATCAGAGCCTGACGTGCATAGAGACCGTTCTTTGCCTGAGTGAAATAATAAGCCTTGGGGTTGTCGTCAACGTCATAGGAGATTTCATTGACACGGGGCAGCGGATGGAGAATACGCAGGTTGTCGCGTGAATCATCGAGCATGCTGTTACAAAGGTTGTAGAGGTCCTTTACCTTTTCATATTCCAGAATGTCGGTGAAGCGTTCTCGTTGAACACGGGTCATGTAGATGATGTCCGATGAATTGATTACATCAGCCGAGAAATCCGTATGCTCGGTGTAACTGATGTTGTTGTCACGGCAGAACTCAATGTATTCGCGAGGCATGCGCAGTTCGTCACACGCCACAAAGCGGAAAGTGGGATTGAAGTGACGCATAGCCATCAGCAGCGAGTGGACCGTACGACCATATTTCAGGTCACCCACCATTGTAATGGTCAGATTTTCCAGAGTTCCCTGAGTCTTATAAATTGAGTATAGGTCGAGAATGGTCTGTGACGGATGCTGATTTGAACCGTCGCCGGCGTTGATAATAGGAATATCAGTCACTTCGGTGGCATATCGCGCCGCACCTTCCAGATAGTGACGCATAATGATAACATCCACATAATTACTTACCATCTTGATAGTGTCCTTCAGAGTCTCCCCTTTAGAAGAACTTGTGGTTCCGGCATCGGAGAACCCGATAACACGAGCGCCGAGACGGTTAGCGGCAGTTTCAAAACTGAGGCGGGTGCGGGTGGAAGGTTCAAAGAACAAAGTGGCTACCACTTTACCTTCAAGAATCCTGTGATTAGGATGTTCTTCGAAGAACTGCGCCTGTTTGAGAATGTGAAGAATCTGCTCTTTTGTCAAGTCAGCTATCGTGACGAGGCTGTTGCTGTTCATTGCTTCAAATGTTTGGTTTCACAAAGGTAATACATTTTTTTGAAACGGCGAAAAATATTTTTACAATGCATAATGCATAATGCATAATTGAAGGCTCGGAGAACTCCGAGGGCTCCGAGAACTCCGAGGGCAGTTAAACCGGGTCTACATCATAGTAGATGATGAGTGATTTGGGGAAGCGTGGATTGTCGAGCAGCGAATGATGAACTTCGGTCAGCAGCCATTTCACTTTTGCCATTGAAACATTGGTTTCCATTTTGAGCATAATCCGCTGAATGTAAAGAGCCTGCACGCGCCCTACAGGTGGCTGATCAGGTCCGAGAACACGGTCGGCGAACAGTTCGCGCAGACGCTCCGACATGATGTTAGCAGCAACAAGCGCATCGGTTTTGTCACGATGTTTCAGATAGATGCTGATGATGCGGGTGAATGGAGGATAGGCAAACCGTTGGCGTTCTTCAAGCTCATATTCAAAAAATCCGTCAAAGTCGCCGTTACGCGCAAATCCGATTACGGGATGCGTGGGCTGGGATGTCTGGATGATGACCGTGCCCTGACTGCCGGCACGACGTCCGGCACGTCCTGCCACCTGCGATAGCATGTTGAATGCACGTTCTGCCGAACGGAAATCCGGGATGTTAATGATGCTGTCGGCATTAAGAACCCCTACCACTTCCACGTTGGCGAAATCCAGACCTTTGGTGACCATCTGCGTACCGACAAGGATGTCAGCCTTATGCTCCGAGAAATCAGCTATGATTTTCTGATAGCCATCTTTATTGCGGGTGGTGTCAAGGTCCATGCGCAGGATTCGTGCTTCCGGAATACGCTCTGCCACAGCATCCTCATCGCGCTCAGTGCCGAAACCGAAAATCTCCACTGCCGGCTCGCCACACTGCGGGCATACTTTGGGAAGCGGTTTCACAGCTCCGCAATAGTGGCATACAAGTTGTCCGGCTGACTTGTGATAAGTCATGCTGACATCGCAGAAGTCGCACTTCGGGACCCATGCACATGCTTTACACTGCGCCACGGGAGCGAACCCCCTGCGGTTACGGAAAAGAATCGCCTGCTTATGCCCGGCTACAGCTTTCCTTACAGCCTCTATGGTGGCTGAGGTGAATGGAGTAAACCACCTGCCGGCAGCGCGCTCGGCAATTATGTCTGACACAACAATCTGTGGGAGCGAGGCATCGCCATAGCGGGTCAGCAGTCTGACAAGCCCGAATTTTCCTTGCTTCGCTTTGTAGAAAGTCTCGATTGACGGGGTGGCACTTCCCATCACGGTCTTGGCACCATGCATCGACGCCAGAACGATAGCCACGTCGCGCGCATTGTAGCGTGGCGAAGGCTCGGTCTGCTTATAGGAGGGTTCATGTTCTTCATCGACAATGACAAGTCCAAGATTACGGAATGGCAGGAACACTGCCGAGCGGGCACCGATTACCACACACGGGTCGCTGTCAGAGAGCAGTTTCTTCCACACATCGGCGCGTTCGCTGTCAGTGAATTTCGAATGATAGATAAGCACTCTGTTTCCGAACACTTTCTGTATGCGCTCGGTCAGTTGAGTGGTGAGTGCTATTTCCGGCACGAGGAAAAAGGCACGCTTTCCGGCTCGTAACGCACTATCTATCAAATGAATATATATCTCGGTTTTACCACTTGAAGTCACACCGTTGAGCAGCGTGACGGCATGGGTTTTCCACGAATCCTCAATCTCGTAGAGCGCCTGTCGCTGCGCCGCGCTGAGTTGCGGCAGCTGCGGTTCAGCCACACCGTTGAAACTGAACCGGTTTACCTCACGGGTAATCAGTTCGAACACACCTTTTTTGCGTAAATCGGCTATGGGTGCTGTCGTTGGCAGCGCAGCCTTGGCTACTACTTCATCAAAGGACACTTCCGCGCTACCGGTTTGTCGCGATAGAGCTAAAAAAGCCATCAGCGCCTGCTGCTGACGTGCGGATCGGGTTACCGAAGCGAAAGCCTCGTCCTGCGGCACAACGAGTCGCAACAACTTGACTTTACGAGAGCGGTAACGTTCGACAAGTTTTTCCGAAACTGACAGTATGCCCTTGGTAATTAGAGCATTGACAATACGTGTGGCATCGGCATCGCCCAATTCCAGCCTGAGTGCGGAGAGTTTCATGTCGCCTTTTTCTCGGAGCATGAAAACCACCTTGTATTCCTTCTCTGTCAGTTCGGCGTCAGAGTCAGCAGTAAAGTCAGGCGAAAGAGAGATTACTGTTTCACTCTCGATGCGCAGTCCCGACGGCAGTGCGGCTCGGTAAACATCGCCGAGCGGACAAAGATAGTAATCGGAAATCCACTGCCACAGCTTAAATTGCGGATGGCTGAGAATGGGGTGCGGATCAAGCACCATCAGTATATCCTTAAGTTCGACACCTTCCGGCGCCTTGAGCGGAAAATCAACAACGATTGCCGTGCAGAACTTATCCTTTCGTCCAAACGGAATTATCACCCGCGAGCCGATGGCTACCGAGTCTGACATCTGTGGTGGCACCGAGTAGGTGAACACCGAGTCAGCTAACGGGAAGGGAACGAGCAGTGAGACAAGTGACGGCATAATACACTGTGTTTATTTCATCTGACTCCACCGGGTGAAGTTGTAGCTGCGCTCCACTGCTGACTCCACATCATCAGGCAACGCACTGAAAAAATCATGTCCGGTGATTTCCTCTACTTCATCGACCGATAGGGCTGCCGACTGCATGCCACCCTCAACCTTGCCGTTATCCATTATGAAACCTATTGCCACCGGATGTTCGCGGAATGGCGAGAGTATAACCTTGAAGAAACGCGATGGCACAGCAACCTTGTTGTCGCCAATATATTCCTTAATTTCATCAGTGAGTACCGGTCCGGCTATGACTATAACGGCACTGTCACTGAGTGCCCGCTGACGGCATTTCTCCTCAAGTTTTTTCCATGTGCCACGGTTCAGTGTTGGTGACTGCGGACACATATTGGTCATGTAAAATGACTCGCGCATGGCATCGGCATCCCACTTCAGGTCACCGGCGGGACACATGTGACCACGATCGTAGCCGGTATATTTGTAGTCCCATGGGTCAGCACTGCCCGGAACAGATTCATCGGCAGTGAAATTCTCAGTGCGTGGTTCTTCGCCGAGCGCCTCGTCGCCGGTCAATTCCCATGCCACCCAGTTAGGTATGTGAAGCCGCGGGTTGAACGAAACTGTCATGCCACGATAATGGATTATCCGCTCCTCCAAAGCAGGATTGGTAGTCACCTGCTGAAGCAGCTCGGCTGACTGAAGATCCGAGGGCACGACGACAGCCGCGACATCGGATTTGTCGAAGTTCACGAAAGCCACCACAGCGGCTATGACAAGGAGTGCAATAATGGTAATTTTTTTCATATCAGTGAGTTGTTATCATCGCCTTCATCAACCGCAACTATATAATCCTCAAGAGGATACCACAAGTAGCCTCTCACATTGCGGTAACCGGCAGCCCGCATGTGGTTAACATAGCGTCGCACCTGATAGCGATATTTGTCAATGTTCGCACGGTCGCCGAACTTGAAGTCCACGACATCGATGTATCCGTCAGCGGTCCACACAATCCGATCAGGTCGGCGCAATTCAATGGCATCATTCCGGTCAAACAGCTGCCGCTCCACTGCCACCCGGCGGGTGTCGTGGAACCAGCGTCGTGCCGGCTCATATTCTATCGCCTTCTTCAGCTGATGATAGCGTTCTTCAATCAAGTCACGCGAAAGGTTTATTTCCTGTCCGCGCTTGATGCAAGCATATCTCAGACTCGACGGACGGACAACTTTGCTGAGAATGTGATGCATGAAAATACCCTTGATTCGTGCATTTTCCGGGTCAAAATCCTCGTCGGATGCCAGACGCATGAATTTGATATTGCTCTTGATCCGGTATGCCTCGTAAGGGTTCATAGGCTCGCTGACGTGAGGATATTCATTATCTGATTCAGGTTGCCGAACCTTCATATTTTCCTTACGGCGTTCCTCTTTCAGTTCCAAGTCGCGACGATTGGTGACACCATAATCGAAACAACGGTTTTCGGCATCATAATGCTCCCCGAAATCAATCAACGAGCCGCGCAGCAATTCCATCTCATCGCTGTCGACTCCATCAATGCCAGCTTCAAGGCGCTCCATCATTTCACGATAGCTCTGTGACAATGCTTCCTCAATGTAGTGGGCGATACCTTCCGACTTGTTCTGATAGGGATCCTGTGTGAACACCACTAGTTCGCGTTTAGCACGAGTGAATGCGACGTAAGTCAGATTAAGCGCATCGATTTTCTGTTGACGGGTCAACTGCTCATACTGCGGGGCAAGCGGTGTACCGGCGAGTTTCGCCGACTTGTGGAGAGGCAACATCGCAGGTGCGAAATCGGTCCCATCATTGAATACCGGTTCCTTCAGTTCAAACCAGTTGAAAATGGGTTTGGACGGTGATGAATCTTCACAGAACACCCAGTTGGCAAATGGAATGATGACGCATGGGAACTCAAGTCCTTTTGACTTGTGGATTGTGGAAACCACCAAGGCGTTCTTGTTTTCCGGAGAGTTGATTTTGGACTTGCAGCCGGTCTTGTCCCACCAGTTGAGGAAGGCTCGGACATCCGATCCGGCTCTTACAGAGAAGTTTACCACCAAATCCTGAAAAGCGGTGATGAAGATATTCTCCTCATCGAGGATGCGTGGCGACAGTTCGGAAATAAGCCGTTCCACCACTGACACAAGGTCGTTCAACTGATGTCGTTCAGCCTCGGCAAGCAGCATGTCAGGGGTCATCTCAAAATCATAGAGCGCATTTGCGAGCGCACGACCGGCAGCGGATCCCATGACAGCCCGCAGATTGGAATAGTGCTTTTCAAATTCATTCTCCAGAGCAGCGAACTCAGCCTCGGTGCGCTTCTTCCATTGTCCTGCCGCGGAATTATCCTGACCGTCGCCATCAGCCTTGTCAGGCGACTCAATCAGTCGCAGACGGTTGACAAGAATCTTCACTGCTGATGACGATGCCACGGTCAAAGCATCATTCGAGATAATCTCGAAGCGCTGTAATTCCGATGAGCCATCGGCATCAGGCTCCATGGCGCGGAGCAGTCGGGAAATAATCTTCTCACCCTGCTTGTTCGTGTCAACAAGGATAGCTATTTCACCCGGTTTATAATGACGGAACAGGCGTTTGAGTTCCTCGACCATTTCATTGAGAATGACTTCCTCAAGTTCCGCAGTTTTCAATTTTTGTGGTTTCTCACCTTTCTTTTTCTCGCCGGACTGTGTGATCAATCCGTCGAAATGCCTGATCTTGACATGTCCTTTATCTGCCAGATTCTTCTTAGCCACGCCTTGCATGACATGAGAGTAAGCTGACAGCGGATCAATGATGTGACCGAGCTGATAGAAAAGTGTGTTGTTGAATCGCACCACTTCAGGGGCGCTTCGCCAGTTTGTGTTCTCCACAATTCTGTTTCCGCGCACATCCACGGTAGTGACTCCCTTCATTTCGGAGTAAACCTGCGAGCTGAGCAGCTCCGGCTTGGAGTTGCGGAAACGGTAGATACACTGCTTTTCATCTCCGATTATCAACTGTTCGTTCAACGCTGACAACCCCTCAAGCAGCAGAGGTTTCATGTTGAGCCATTGCAGCTCCGACGTGTCCTGAAACTCATCAATCAGATAGTTGTGGAGCCGGCTCCCTACCCTTTCGTAGATGAATGGAGCAACCACCGGATTCTCACCTATGATGCCGTTGATAAGTTCATTGGTGTTGGAAAGGAGAATCATGTTGTTTTCGCGGCAGATACGCTCCGTGATAGCTGTGACCTTGCCGAGCAGCCCGAAGAAGAAAAGTTGCTTGCGCAGCATCTGCGCGAAATTCACTCTGTCAAAAGTGGTGATGAACAGGTTAAGCACATCAGTGATTTTCTGTTTTACATCATCAGGCACATCCGCCCCTGCTCCCTTAAGGAATGCCCCGTCGGGATTAGAGGAAGCTATTGACCTTATGGTGTCGGAAATAGAATCCGCCGTGCCGGTAAGCGCCAGATTGGAAAGCAGTTTCATCACATCCTTACGGGTTTTGTAAGGTTCAGCTGCCTTATATGCGGCATCGGCGAGAGCGCGAACTTTTGTTTTTATAGCTATGAGATTTCGCGTCAGATAGTTATAATACTCATTGACACGACCTGATTGCCTTAGATAGCTGTCGATTGTCTTACGGTTCAGACGATAGTATTCCGACATGAAACTTGACAGCGTGTCAACGAGATTTGCATGCAGACCTGATTCCTTGTCAAATATGTTGACTACCTGCTCCTGCTCGAACCTGAACTCCATGAACAGGCGAATCCAGTCCTTTATATCCTTGTCGGAATCCAGATTCTCAAACAGTTCGTCAACAGCCATGTCAAGCATCATTTTGTCATCAAGCTCAACGGCGAAATTGCCCGGGCGGTCAATTTCTATGGCGAAGGCGCGCAATATCTGCTGAAAAAAGGAGTCGATTGTGGAGATGTTGAACTGCGAGAAACGGAACAGCAACGATGCGAGTGCCTCACGCGCAGCCTGTGAGATGGCTGCGGTGTCAGTCGTATTCAAATCCTTATGCAGTTTGTCGAGATAGTCACTCTCCTCAGGATTGGAGGCAAGTTTGGCAAGTTCTGCCACAATGCGCTCCTTCATTTCCTGCGTTGCCTTGTTGGTGAAAGTGACCGCAAGGATGGGCGCATGTGACATTTTCCTTCCGAGCGCCAGATTGTAGCGCTGATTATCGGTGTCATATTCACCGAGGAGGAGTTTAATGTAGGAATACGCCAGATGGAATGTCTTACCTGAACCTGCTGACGCCTTGTAGATCGTAAGCATCTCGACGTCAGATTATGCGGCTCTTATAGCCTAACTGCGCGAGCAGTTCGGGCAGTTGGCTGCGACGGTCGCCCTGAATCAGTATCTCGCCGCCACGCGCTGAGCCGCCTGTTCCTAATTTTTGTTTCAGTTTGGTTGCCACAGCTTTCAGCTCCTCGTCATCGCAGGTAAAACCGGTGATGATGGTAGCCTGCTTGCCGCCGCGTCCCTTCTTCTCGAACCAAATATCGAGGCGTGGCAATCCTGCTGCCGGTTCATTGGCAGAAGGCACGGGTGCTTCCTCGCCTTGCGGCAGCGTTGACTGCAGGGCTGACAACTTATCTTTCCAGTCAATGTTCATCGCCGGTGGAATTATTCATGAGCAGGTCAATGTCATTTTCGTTAACCTCAAACTCCTGCAAACGGTTTTCCTGCGAGGGGTCAAGCGACATACTCAGCGCCGATAGAATTGTAACATAGGGAGCATCCTCAACCGGCAGTGCGGCGTAGTAGGCTGTAGCCGAGTCAGCATTGACCTCAAAGGAGCGATAATAGCAGTGAACAGCTTGAGCTATGTTCTCCTCATAGCCCTGTTCGCTCAGTTTCATGAGCAAAATTGACAGACGACACAAATCGTTACAACTATAGCTGTCGGTGGAATCATTGTCAAGCATCAGCCGCAACTGCTGCTGCGCCGAAGCCATATCCTTATCACCGTATGCGGCGTATGCTGCATCAATCTTGTCATTGACGCTGCTTTGCGAGCATGCGGCGAAAGTGAGTGACAATGTGAAGAATAACAATAATGCGTATGTAAGATTTTTCATATTCGGTCTGTGTGTTATAGCCTGTGTTCAACCCATGGCGTTACAAATTTACTGTTTTTGATTCAAATGACAAAAAGATTGCCCCGTTTTTTTCTCTATTTTTTTGTCATATCATGGAAGTGTAGTAACTTTGTAAGAGAATAAGCAATGTACAAGCCAATGGCTGACAGAGAGCAACAACGTTTAGGACTGGAACAGTCACAACAGCTGCGACTACTCCCCATGCAGGTGCAGGTGGGACGCCTGCTGGAAATGAACTCCCCTGAAATCGAGGAGGAGGTGCGACGTGCGCTCGATGAGCTGCCGGCACTCGAGGCTGCGAATGACAGCGGTGAAGCCACAACTGACGACATGCCTCAGGAAAGTGATTTCAACGAGTCGGCTGAACAGATTCAGCTTGCAGACTATGCCTCGGAGGACGATATACCGGTGTTCCGCTCCCACAACTCCTACGAACCCGATTCTTATTTTGAGCCTGTGGCTGTCAATCCTGAAAACACTCTGTGGGAAACCTTGCTCCAGCAGTTGGGCGAACAGCATCTCAATGACACGGACTACAAGATTGCTCAATATATTATAGGTTGTATCGACGACAACGGCTACATCACCCGTAGCACCACCCAGATTGCCGATGACCTTGCCATCAGCGCCGGCGTGGATGTTACTCCGGAGCATGTCAGAGAACTGTGGCAGATTATCCGCGGGTTCGACCCTGCCGGCGTTGGAGCCGTGGACCTGCGCGACTGCCTGCTGCTGCAGCTTAAACGCAAAAGTGGCGAAACTGCAGCTGTCGCCACCGAGATTATCACCGACTATTTCGACTTTTTCTCGAAAAAACATTACTCGCGCATAGTGACCATGATGGGTATAACCGAGGATCAGCTGCGTGAGGCGCTCGCCCTGATACAGCAGCTTAACCCCAAACCGGGCGGTCAGCTCAACGACTCACTGATTGAGGAACGGGGCAGGCATATTATCCCCGACTTCTATGTGGAGGCAGAGGGTGACACAATCAACATGACTCTGCTGAACCTTATTCCGGAACTGCAGATCGAAGCATCGTTCGCCGAGGACAGCCCTCTGGTTTCGGAGAACAGCAAGACGGAGCGCGACACCCGCACCTTCGTTCGCCGTCACCGCGAAGAAGCCCGCACCTTCATCCGGCTGCTGGCATTGCGTCAGGAAACTCTGTTCAATGTGATGTCAGCCATAGTGAAACTTCAGCGCGACTTCTTCCTTACCGAGGACACAGGCAAGATACGTCCCATGATTCTGAAAGATATAGCTGCGCTGACAGGCTACAACTTATCAGTGATTTCACGAGCGACAGCGGGCAAATATGTAGCTACCCCTCACGGCGTTTATCCGCTGAAAATGTTCTTCAACGAACGCCCTAACAACGAGGAGGAAGGCTCAAGCCATGAAATAATGGCAGCTTTGAGGCGATTGATTGACTCCGAGGACAAAAAACATCCGCTGACTGACGAAGCCTTGACCGACATGCTTGCCTCGGAAGGGTATCATCTGGCGCGGCGCACGGTGGCAAAATACCGCGAGCGACTGTCTATTCCGGTGGCAAGATTGAGAAAAGAACTTTAACTACCATAATTGATGGAAAAGAATATAACTACAAAAATAACCGACTTCGCAGCATGGCTGATTTCCACAGTGATGAGTCCGCTCTTAGTGCCGACCTACGCCATCATAATAGCGCTGTGGGAGTCAATTCTGGCGATAGTGCCGCTGTCGACAAAAATTCATGTTTTGCTGACCGTGTTCCTCATCACCAGTGTGCTGCCCGCGGCATTCATCTTCCTGCTGCTGCGGTTGAAAAAAGTGAGCGACATGAGTCTGAGCAACAAACGTGAGCGCCTGTTGCCGTTCATCGTAGGATTGCTGTGCTACATCGGACTGACATACGCGCTCTACCTCTACCACTCGCCCGGCTGGCTGATAATGTTCAGCGTTGGCGGAGCAGCTGCCCTTATTGCCTCCATGCTGATTAACCTCCGCTGGAAAATATCGGCTCACGGCGCAGCCATGGGCGGACTGGTGGCATTCATCTACATGCTGATTTTTAAACAACTTACATTCCATAATCTGACCACACTGCTCTACATTGCCATAGTGCTGACCGGACTGGTGGGCATGTCGCGCGTCATGCGCGAGCGCCACACCCCCATGCAGGTTCTCGCCGGTATTCTCAACGGAGCGCTCTGTGTAGCTTTGGCAATGTGGCTCTCATTTTAAACTGTTATGAAACCGTTAGTAAGCATAATAATGGGAAGCACAAGCGACCTTCCCGTACTGAACAAAGCGGCGCAGTTTCTCGACAAAATGGAAATTCCGTTCGAGATGAACGCTCTGAGCGCACACCGCACTCCAGCCCAAGTGGAGGAGTTTGCCCGTAACGCCGAGGGGCGCGGAATTAAAGTTATCATCGCAGCCGCAGGCATGGCAGCCGCTCTGCCGGGCGTGATAGCCGCCATGACAAACCTTCCCGTGATTGGTATTCCCATCTCATCCACACTTCAGGGACAGGATGCACTCTTCTCGATTGTGCAGATGCCTCCCGGCATAGCTGTGGCAACCGTGGGAATCGACGGAGCTATGAATGCCGCCGTACTCGCCACCCAGATGCTCACGCTGACTGACAGTGGCATTGCAAGCCGTTTTGCAGCCTACCGCGACACCCTTTCAGAAAAAATCGTCAAGGCGAACGAAGCGCTCGCCGAAGTGAAATATACCTACAAGACAAACTGATGGACGCCCAGAACTATTCACGTCGCCACTCTGACCTTGTCAGGGTGGGCAACATCATCATTGGTGGCGATGCTCCCATCAGAATTCAGTCAATGAACTCCACCTCCACCATGGACACTCTCGGCTCGGTGGAGCAGGCAATCCGCATTGCCGATGCCGGCGGAGAGATTGTCAGGCTAACGGCACAAGGTGTGCGCGAGGCTGAGAACTTGGGCGAAATCAGAGCTGAGTTGCGGCGCCGAGGTTACGATGTTCCGCTGGTTGCCGACATTCATTTCAATCCTCGCGCAGCTTTCGCGGCAGCGACAAAAGTAGAAAAGGTACGCATAAATCCGGGGAACTTCGCCGATCCGGGCAGAACCTTCAAAAAACTGGAGTACACTGATGAGGAATATGCTGAGGAATTGCGCCGAATCGATGATGCTGTCACCCCATTTCTGGAACTCTGCAAAGAGAATAACACTGCCATCCGCATCGGCGTTAATCATGGCTCGCTCTCTGACCGCATCATGAGCCGCTATGGCGACACACCTTCCGGAATGGTGGAGAGTGCGTTGGAGTTTCTGCGTATATGCAAGAAGCGCCAATTCACCGATGTGGTTATTTCCATCAAAGCGTCGAACACCGTGGTGATGGTCGAAACAGTCCGGAGGCTTGTTGAGGCTATGGATAAAGAGGATATGCACTTTCCGCTGCATCTCGGAGTAACCGAGGCTGGCGATGGCGAGGACGGACGTGTGAAGAGCGCCGTAGGTATTGGCACGTTGCTCATGGAAGGAATCGGTGACACAATCCGCGTATCGCTCAGCGAGGAACCTGAGCTGGAAATACCGGTGGCGCGCGAACTGGTTGATTATGTTACCCACCGCGAGCATCTCCCCAAAGTAAACAAGTATATATCAAAAGATTACAATCGTATCACCCCCTCTATTTGCCCCACGGTTGCTGCCGAGGGAATAGGTGGTGATCTGCCGACGGCAGTAATCGGTGTGGACTTCATGCCCGATAGCTCGGTGCTGACCATCGATGCTGCCGACGAACTCGATGAGGCTAAAGTCAGGGAACATGCTCCGGCACCTATAATGGTGACAACATCGCATCCTGACAAAGCGGCATCCGTGCTTGCAACTCTTCACCGCTTGCGCGACATTGCTCCCGAATCGCCTGTTGCAGTAAGTATGGATTATGAAGGGGAGGATGCCGATGCCACAACGCTGCATGCCGCCGTGGATTTCGGAACACTGCTCATGGCTGGTTTCTGCAATGCCATAGGGATAACCAACAGCCGCATGAATGCAGACGAACTGTCGCATCTGGCGTTCACAATCCTGCAGGCATCGCGCCGACGCTTCACCAAAACAGAATATATCTCATGTCCGAGCTGCGGCAGAACACTGTTCGATCTGCAACAGACGCTTCACAAAATCAAGGCAGCCACGTCGCATTTGCCCGGTCTGAAAATCGGGGTTATGGGGTGCATTGTCAACGGTCCCGGCGAGATGGCTGACGCGGATTACGGTTATGTGGGAGCGGCAGCAGGACATGTATCGCTCTATCGTGGAAAAGAGTGCATCACCAAAAATATTCCTGCCGACGACGCCATCGACAAACTGATTGAACTTCTCAAATCCGACGGAAAATGGACGGACCCCTGCTGACGGTCACACAGAACGGACTTCGCGTTCTCGCCATTGAGGTTCCATCGGCACCGGTGGAATATTGCGGCGTGATTATCAACACCGGAAGCCGCGATGAACTGCCGGGTGAAGAGGGTCTGTCGCACTTCATAGAACATACCATTTTCAAAGGCACAGGCTCGCACAAGGCATCATACATAGCCGCAAGAATGGAGGAAGTAGGTGGAGAACTCAATGCCTACACCACCAAGGAAGAGACCGTGGTCTATTCCATCCTTCCGCACGGCTATCTTTCCCGCGCCATAAACCTGATTGCCGAGATAGTCATAGACTCACAATTTCCTGAGAATGAAATTGACAAGGAGCGTGAGGTTATCCGCGAGGAAATACTGTCGTATCGCGATTCCCCGTCGGAAGCCATCTATGACGACTTCGACGAGCTGATTTTCCGTCACTCTCCATTAGCACACAACATTTTGGGAACGGAGGAGAGTATCAACCGCTTCACTTCAACCATCTGCCGCGACCATCTGACACGGTTCTACACCGCGCCAAACATGCTGTTCTTCTATATGGGAGCAACACCGTGCGAAAAGCTGTTGCGCTATGTCGACACTGCTTTTGCCTCACTTCCCCGCAACGAAGCGCCTCTCAGGCGCATCAAACCTGAACCGGTGCAGCCTCGGAAAAAAGAGATTGCCACCGACACCCATCAGGAACACACGATTATTGGCTCACCGGTTCCCGGAATGTTCTCCCCCACCCGTCACATCTACGCTCTGCTGAACAACATTCTGGGTGGACCGGGAATGAACTCGATGCTCAACGTGGCGCTACGCGAAAAGCGCGGTCTTGTTTATTCGGTGGAGTCCTCCACGGCGCTATACACTGACTGCGGATTGCTGACGGTTTACTACGGATGTGACCCCGAAGATAATCGCAAATGCCTGCGACTCGTAGAGAATGTCCTGCATCGCTTAGCTGAAAAACCATTGTCGCAAAATGCACTGCTCAAAGCGCAACGGCAATACTTGGGGCAACTTGTGGTGGCACGGGATAACCGTGAGCAGGTGATTCTAGGAGCAGCCCGCTCTGCCATCTATTATGGCTCAGTACTGACTCCTCAAGAGGTAACGAAGCGAATTGAATCAGTCACCTCGGAAGACTTGCGTAAGGCAGCGGAATCATTGCTCGGCTTCTCTGTTCTGACAATACGTTGATGCCGTTATTCAATTGAAGCCAATGTTACGGAATAAGGTTCAGCAACCGCCGCCAGTGCTGCCTCATAGGCTTTTCGGCAATTCTTGTCACTTATTCCAGTCAGACCGGAGCTATCAATATGCTGATCCGGAACACTCATGAAATCAAGCAGTTCCTTGTCAATATTGAATTGCCACAACTCACGCTCCGGAGTCATTTTAAGCTCATTAAACAGTACAAGCGCATTTGCATAAGCCGACACCAGACAGCCTAACCCTTCCTGCAGATGACCATTATCAAAAGTCCATCCCGGACCTGCTGACTCATTCAGAATTTCACGGTTATCCCTGAGATTCTGAACCGCCGTGCCGTACGGAAAAAGCAGGTCAAACCCGGCATCCTCCATCACACGACGCGAATTCAGCATGCCATTATACCAGCTCATCCTCAACCCGTCATCACTATTGTAATATGCCCCATGAATAAGCACCCATCCCAATTTCGGATCACCCTTGGTTTTGGACCTTACGAATTGTTTGATTTCAACGAGATATGGAGCAAAATAAGTATCATAATCTCTGCCGGAGGTGCCTCCATTCTGCTGAAAAGTAATTATGTCCCATTGCTCATCGGACAGGATTTTATCAATGCTGACGTTTTTGCAACTATGCCATTGTGCTGTAACTGATTCTGCTTTGTAATATGTATAAGTCTTGGGGCTGATGGTAGTCCCGTCAAGCGTAGTGCTTTTCCCTGTCAGATTAGCCCAATGCTGTACAAGTGGAGAACCGCCGATATAGGCTATTCCAATGGTCAGCTTGACATCAGGTGCTGCCATGAAGAATAATGCCGGAACGTATGAGAAAGCATCCTCTGTGAATGAATTGCCTATGCATAACACTTTCAGCTCCCGCTCATAAGGGCGTGTCGCATCTACCATGACCTTATCTTCAAGAATCTCATCAGAACATGACGAAGTCAGCACGACAAAGATGGTCACCAGAATGTAACCTATCTTCTCCATCAGTCTCATACAGGTCCTCCTCATATTGATTAATCGGCTACATCTGTGCAGGAACAGTTTCAACTATTGCTCCGGTGGCGCTGTCAAACTTAACTCCCACAGGCGATTTCTTGTTTGTAAACGATGAAGGATCCATGCCGTAGTCTACTCCGAACTGGGCGAAGGGCATGCGTCGGCTGAAATAATCCTTTCCGTCATAACTTATTGTTATATCAGCCTTTCCGGGTATGCAATAAGCCACTCCGGTTTTCGGAAACGGGATGGATTCACCTTTTTCATTTTGTGGCATTTCGCCACGCTCGGTCACTTCCACGCTTATGGTCACCGGAGCGCCTGAAAGGTCATCTGCATCGACAATGCCATCGGTTGCCGATATGCGGGCAAGCACTTCGCCGGTAACATCATCTTCGGGTGTGAATGTGATGGTCTTGACATTGGTCCATGTGCGTGTGGTGCCTATGAACATTGCCATCAGCGCTGCCTCCTGCGCCTCAATGTTATCCATTACAATCTGCAGGGCTTTACCATCAGGGGGCATATTGTCGCTCTGTCCGGTTATGAGGTCGGTGCGCGATTGACGAAGTGCATAAATCTGAGCGGCTGCAAGTTCGGCGCGTTTTGCCACCGAACGGCTTCGCAGCATCTCCTCCGAAATCACCTGACGTGCCGCCTCAGTCTGAAGCGGTGTCAGTTCGGAGTTTTTGGGCAGAGGGAGTTCCGGTTCTTCCCGGTTTAAAACATCCTGAGTGTTTATGCTCAACGGCACATTCTCCTCATTGACAATGATATAGGGCGAGAATCCACCTTTCAGCTGCATGTTATAGCGGCGTTGGTCATCGGAAACGCCACGCTCGGTAACTGTCACGGATTTCAACTTGGTGGTGTATGACGGTGCAGCAATCGGGTCGCTGACATTCAAATACTTCTTTGCATACTTATAGAACTCACCCGGCTGTTTCTCAGTAGTTTCAGTTTCTATGGTGATGTCGAGAACCGTGGTGGGAAGGGTGTAAACCACTCCATATTCATTTGCTTTTGTGGCAGAAAGCTGACGTGTGGACTGAGCTTGGAGCAAACCAGTAACCATCAGCATTGCAGAGGCTATGATAATATTCTTCTTCATATCTGAGTTATCTGTCGTTATCGATAATATGTTGTATGGCAAGCCCCACGTTGCGTGCTATGTCGCCCGCTGTGGTTCCGTAGAGTCCGCACTGTTTTTCGGCAATCTCTCCTGCCAGACCGTGGATATATACACCCATAACAGAGGCGAACTGCGGTGGATAGCCCTGACCTAAAAGTCCGGCTATGACACCGGTGAGCACGTCGCCCGACCCGGCGGTTGCCATGGCTGGAGTTCCCGATGAGTTGATAAACACCTTTCTGTCAGGACGGACAATGGCGGTGTAGCGTCCCTTAAGAATAATGAAAATCTGGTAGCTCGCTGCCATTTCGCGCGCCTTGGCTATACGCGCCTCATGCGATTTCTGAGTACCGAAAAGGCGGTCAAACTCCCCTTCGTGAGGAGTGAGGATAGAGAGAACCGGCAGATTGTAGAGCATGGACGGACGCTGTGCGATGCAGTTGAGCGCATCGGCATCAACCACTATTGGGCGCTTGGCTGCTGCGATAAACCGCTCTACGGCATCCACCGTCATGTCGTGTGTGCCTAATCCCGGACCTATAGCCACCGCATCGTAGTTGTTTCTCAGCACCACATTGGTTATGATGATGTCGTGATGGTCAGCCTGAAACATCGCTTCCGGCGCACCCTGCTGAATGATGCCGTAACCGCATCGGGGCGAGATGGTCGTGACCTTACCCACTCCGGAGCGTAATGCACCGCGAGTGGCAAGCAAAGCTGCACCCATCATGCCGTAACTGCCTGCCACAATGGCTATGCTGCCTAAATCAGCCTTGGAGCAGAACGGACTGCGTTTGCGCAGGTGACGACGGGCATCTTTCTCCTCAACAAGATAAAATTCCAGATCCACGCTGCTCATTGCCTTCTTGCTCAGCCCTATGTTGATGGTTTTCCATTCACCAACCAGCTCTGCCGTGTAGGGATTGAAAAAACAACGGTGAGGCGACTGGATTGCAAGGGTGAGATCAGCATGTATTATGTCACGGAAAATCTGTCCCTCATTATTGTCGGTAAACAGTCCGGAGGGTATGTCGATGCTCACCACCGAGGCGCCGGAGTCATTGATGCGCTGCACCAGCATGCGGAATCCACCCTCAAGCGGCGCATTCAGTCCGGTACCGAACAATCCGTCTATAACCAGATGGTTTTCACCAATTTGCGGCATGCTGAACGTCTGCACTATTTCGGTGAAATTTATTTCCGGCACCTCAGTCATGCGGTCGCGTATCCGCTTGCAGTCGTCACTCAGGCAATTTCCACCGATATTAAAAAGGTAGATTTCCGGATTAAAACCGTTCTCGATCAACTTGACCGCGACAGCCAGAGCGTCGGCGCCGTTGTTACCCGGTCCGGCGAAAACCACAGTGGGGGTGTCAGGATTCCATCGGTTGATGATCTCCGATGACACCCCGCGCGCCACACGGTTGATTAATTCCATGGTGCTCACATGTTCATCGTTGATGGTGTGAGCATATATATTCTTTAGATCTTCGTTGCTGAATATGTTCATTTTGACCCGTTGCTGAAGCTCTCCCTCGAGGAGGAGCCTACATGGTTTGAAATAACTTACAAAGTAAGCGAGTTTTTTTGAATTTTTGCCCATCCGGACCTTAATTTTTTTTGCGGCAGCCAAAATTTTCTTATTTACATTAATCGGCTCTTAAGTTTCTCACATTTTTTTGCTAAATTTGCACACAAAACAACTCTGTCATGACTGAAGCCGAAGAAAAAACAATACGAGAGTTTGACCGTGCCATAGCACGTTGCCGCGAGGTGTTCACCGCCAAGATGCACGACTATGGTCCTTCATGGCGCATAATGCGTCCGAGTTCAATCACCGATCAGATTTTCATCAAAGCCAAGCGGATTCGCTCGCTCGAAACTAAAAAGACGGCAATGGTCAATGAGGGTATCCTGCCGGAATTCATCGCCATTGTCAACTACGGCATCATGGGGCAGATTCAGCTTGCCTCCGGATATGCCGACCTTAAGGATATCTCGCCCGACGAAGCTCTGACCCTCTACGACCGCTATATGGCTGATACACGCGCCCTTATGATTAAGAAAAACCATGACTATGACGAGGCATGGCGCTTGATGCGTGTTTCATCGTACACTGACCTGATTCTGATGAAAATTGAACGCACCAAGGAGATTGAGGACAACAACGGCATGACCGAAGTGTCGGAGGGCATCGATGCCAACTACATGGACATGGTAAACTACTCAATTTTCGCCATTATAAAACTAACTGAAACAGATTGACAATGACACAGACAGCCTCGGAGCCGCTGAAAAAGTGGAAAGTGTGGATGGTGTGGACGCTACGCATAGTGGTGGGTGCCCTGTTCATTTACTCAGGCTTTGTCAAATTGATTGATCTGTGGGGTTTCATTTATAAAATCGAAGAATATCTGGGTGTATGGGGATTTACAATGCCCCGCTCGGTCAATCTGGTGGGTGCGATTCTACTCTCCACAGCCGAATTTGTTTCAGGCGTCATGCTCCTGACCGGATGCTACAAACGCAGCGTGGTCTGGTTCCTGACTGCCATGATGGCGTTCTTGCTACCGCTGACAGCATACATCTATTTTGCCGACCCGGTCAGCGACTGCGGATGCTTCGGCGATGCATTTATCATCAGCAACGGTGCCACATTCTTGAAAAACATAGTGCTGACTGCCATGCTGGTGTTCCTGTGCATATACAATAACAAAGTAAAACAGCAGTTGTTTCTACCTGAGGTTCAATGGATTCCATTGGTAGCATCGTGCTGGTTTGCCATAGAGTTAGGGCTTATATGCTACAATGTTCAGCCGCTGATTGACTTCAGGCAATATCCTGAGGGTTCACCGATTCTCCGGCAGACCGACATGCCTGACATCCGGTTTATCTATACCCGTGGTGATGAGACGCAGTCATTTTCAGCCGATAATCTCCCCACTGACACCGCATGGCATTTCGTGGAGCGGGTAGAACCGGCACAACCTGACCTTACCGGGCAGTTTACCGTGTTTGACGGCGATGAAGATGTAACGGAAGATGTTATTTCTGACAGCGGTCAGCAAATCATACTTGTTATTCCGGAACTGGTCCGCGCCGATGTGTCATACACCTATTTCATAAATGACTTGGTGCGACTCTGCAAGAAGCATGATATTGATTTCATAGCCCTGATAGCCACCGATCCGGAAGGCATCAGTCTGTGGGTAGACTTCTCGTTGGCTGACTACAACTGCTATTCCGTTGATGACACCCAGCTGAAAGAACTTGTGCGCGGCAACATGGCACTGGTTTATATCGACGACGGTATCATCAAGTGGAAACGCACCGTGTCGTCATTCGCCATCAATGACCTCGACAAGGCAGAACAAGAATATGGAGCAGAGTTCCCTGACCATCTGATTAAGGACAATGGCAACCGACTGATGGAAATGGTGCGCAACTACCTGATTTTCCTCGCCGCTTTCGCCGCTCTTCAGTGGCTCACAGTCCTCATTCTGAGGCGCAAACGCCGCCGCTCCTGATGACTCAGGTCATATCTGCAATTTCGCCACGATATTTAGTAACATACATCAAAAATTTGTAAACCGATTTCGTATGAGCAGTAAGAGTAACGACCAAGGACGTGCGTATGAATATGCTTGCTTAAAGAATCTTGAAACTCAAATTTCAAAAATCCGACCCTGTGTCCTTGTTGAAAATTCGAGTTTCAATGCTGCTCAAAGAGCGTGGATCACCTTATCTGCAGAAAACAAGTTGACTTATGTGATAAGCTCACTGGCAGCTGTGGAACAAATTTTTGCTATGGAGCCAAGAATAACCGAGCATTCCGATGATCCGGTTGAACTGCTTCTGCAAGCCGATCAAAACGGAGAGGCCGGTGATGTCAGGGATATTCTGATAATTCGACAGGAAATCAATTGGGAAATAGGTCTTAGTCTGAAACATAATCATTTTGCTGTCAAGCATAGTCGCTTGAGTTCCCGACTGGATTTTGGCAAGTCATGGTATTCAATACCCTGTTCAGAAACCTACTGGAATGCCGTTAATCCGGTTTTCAAATATTTGTCAGAAGAAAAATTGTCAGGTAGGAAATTTGCCGATCTGCCCGATAAAGAATCTGATGTTTACATTCCAATTTTAAAAGCCTTTATTGATGAAATTTCTTTACAAAGCAAATTACATCATGAAGTACCTTCAAGAATGGTGGAATATCTTCTTGGCAAATTTGACTTCTACAAAATCATAAGCATTGACAAAGAAGAGCTGACACGGGTTCAAGGATATAACATGCATGGCACGCTTAATCAGCCTTCAAACAGCAGGCAAGCTGAAATAGAGGTTCCCATAGTTTCCCTACCTACCCGGATTGTGCATATCGGCTTCGTACCGGACAAAAACAATACGGTTGAAATATACATGGATGGAGGCTGGCAATTCTCATTCCGCATCCACAATGCGGCAACTTATGTAGAACCCTCGTTAAAATTTGACATCCAGATAGTTGGTATGCCTGCTGCCATCCTGACGATTAACTGTATTTGGAAATACTGATATGTTAACTCTGATAAGTTTATTTTCCGGTGCGGGAGGTTTGGACCGCGGTTTCCATGACGCAGGCTTCAAGACCCTTGTCGCTAACGAATTAGACCCGAAAATATGTCCTACCTTCAGAGCTAATTTTCCTGATGTAGACCTTATTGAAGGCGACATTAGAAAAATTCCATCCGAGCGATTCCCCAAGAACGTTACCGGCATCATTGGTGGACCGCCCTGCCAGTCGTGGAGTGAGGCAGGTTCTCTAAAAGGTATCGATGATGCACGAGGGCAACTTTTCTTTGATTACATAAGAATATTGCGAGATACCCAACCGCTTTTCTTTGTAGCGGAAAACGTATCGGGAATGATGGCGAAACGTCATTCCTGTGCGGTAGAAGGCTTTATGAAACTTTTTGACGATGCCGGTTACGACGTCAATCTTAAAATGCTAAATGCCAACGACTTCGACGTACCGGAGGACCGTGACCGTGTTTTCTATATCGGTTTCCGCAAGGATTTGAACATACACGATTTCAGATACCCTGCGCCGGTTGACACAAGACCTACCCTCCGAAATGCAATATGGGATTTGAAAGACTCCGCTCTCCCTGCCAAGGAAAAGAACAAAACCAATGGCGATGATTGTCCGGTGCCGAATCATGAATATTTCGTTGGGTCATATTCTCCGATTTTCATGTCACGAAACCGTGTTCGCTCATGGGATGAGCCGGGATTTACCGTTCAGGCGAGCGGACGTCAATGCCAACTGCATCCGCAAGCCCCCAAAATGATCAAGGTCGCGCCCAATGTTCAGGTTTTCGCGAAAGGTTATGAGCATCTCTATCGTCGTATGACCGTGCGGGAAGTTGCTCGTGTCCAGAGTTTTCCCGATGACTACATCTTCATATATAATGATGTCAACTATGGTTATAAGATGATAGGAAATGCTGTACCAGTAAAACTTGCTTATCATGTTGCCGATCAGATAAAAAAGACCTTGCTTGAACACGGTGTTATCTGATAGGCACTGACATCCGGATTCAGATAAAATTTTTTGTCCTCCGGTGTTACGTTTTGAGGCTTTCTTCGTATCTATAGTGTAAGCAATGAAAACAGATAATCTGACATCATCATTTCTCGCACTTCGTGACAAGCTGCACAGAAGCGCTTTAGGATTCCTCAAAAATGATGAGGACGCCAAAGATGCCATGCAGGATACGTTCCTGAACCTATGGAGAAATGGCGGTGCGGAATCAGAACCGGAGGCTCGTAACAAGCTGTTTGCCGTACTGAGAAATGTCTGCATTGACCGGCTGCGGAAACCCAAGACGCTTTCCTTGGATGAGTCCTATAATAAAATTTTGGAAGTCCGCCCGGATTCTTATGAGGATATGGAGATATTTGAATCATTGGTTACATCAGGACTAACTGACACTCAAAGACTTATATATCACTATGCTGTAAATGACGGCATGGAATATGAAGAAATTGCCCAAACCCTCAACATGGGGGTAGAAGCCGTCAGAATGAACATGAGCAGGGCTCGGAAAAGAATGCGTGAAAATCTAAAACATCTCGACAAATGAAGGAACAAGACATAAAACTATCACTACATGAAACCGAGCAGCTATGCCGCCTGTACATGGATTGCAGACTCTCCGTTCTGGAAGAAACCGAGCTGAGGTATTTTCTCACAAAGGTGGATTATCATTCGCCATTGATTGATGACGTGCGTCAGATAATGAAAATCGATGTGCATGCTGCCGAGACCTTAAATAAAGTCGCACCAAAAAGAAAACCTTGGTTTGGCAGGTGGACAACATATTTGAGTACTGCCGCAACAGTTGCATTACTGCTGAGCATAGGACTATTTTGGTGGCAATCACGTGATTCCGATGAATCACAGTCATATTATATCGCTTACGTCGACGGAGAACGTCTGAACGAAGATGCGGCAAAAAAGCAAATTGAGGCTGAGCTGCAGTCGGTCGATGAATTCATTATGGAAATGTCTGAAATGGAAGCGCGTGAGCAGCAGTTGATAGATAATTTTTTCAACCAATAATTTTGAGGAATCATGAAAAGACTTTTGATTATATTATCATTGACAATAGTGACACTTATGGCAAACGCCAAGTCACCCCTGATATCTGTAGAGCAGTTTTTTGATGGACGTTACAACAATGAAAAAACTGTCAATACATTTATTTCAAAAGATAACGGAATCTATTTCCGGATGCTTCAGGTAAAGGATAATCCGGCAATAGTAAAAAAGTTTGCTGAAACGCTCGCCAAGGAAAAGGCTACTGCAACAAGATATTTCGAACAAACAGGCGAAGGAGGAAAATCTACAATCGTCAAAATATCGAATAATGGCGAGACAATTGACGTGGGATTTCAGCAAGATCCTTCAGGCAAGTCAGCCACTCTGTTCATAAGAGGCTCGGAGAAAGCGTTTAAATAAACGCACTGTCAACCAGATAATTACCCTAAACATGAATACAATCAAATTGCTGCTCTCAGGAGTGGCGGCACTCCCTATGTGCCTTTTTGCAGGAGAACCTGCCGATTCAATCACAACCGAATGGGAAAGTATGCTTGAACTAAATGAAGTGGTTGTGGTGGCATCCCGACCTGTCCTGAAACAATCCCCTGACCGAATTGTGTATATCACCAAAAATGACCCTTTCGCAAAAGGGTTGAATGGAGTGCAGTTGCTTGACCGCATACCTCGTGTCACCGTAAATGACAATCAGGTCAGTATCGCAGGAAAATCATCGGTAAAATATGTTATTGACGGGCATCTTCTTGATATGCCGGACGAAGCCATAGCTCTACGTTTGAAAAATCTTCAGGCATCGGGCATCGAAAAGATAGAGCTGCTCACCACTCCTCCGGCAAAATATTCGACAGCCGATAATGTAGCATTCATCAGCATCACAACCCGTAACGAATCATACGGCACCCGTGGCAATCTTTGGGGTAACGGCATCACGCGCGAGGATTGCAGTTACCTTATCGGTGGCAACGTCAGCCATACCAACCGTAGGGTTGAACTCTCGGCTGATGCAGGTTGGCAGAGTATGAAAGGTATAAATGACCTTGACCAGACTTACATATTCGCAGACTACATCCGCACATCTGACCGCACAAACCGATTCACAAATCGCTCGTTTGGAGCCAACGGACTATTAAAATATAAATTTAACAGCAGGTTTAGCGCCGGTGCAATAGTTAATTTCAGCATGATGCGGCTGAAAAGCCACGTTCTTGATGAAACTATCTGCAATGATGTTCCTTCATTCTCACAAAACATCTCACCTGTCCGACCGAATAATGCACTCACTCTCACTGCTTTTAGCGATTGGGCACTTGATGGTAACGGAAAGAATCTCTCTCTGACATATAACTGCTTTGACCGCCACACTCACTCTTTTTCTGACGTAACTACAAATCAGACAAGACTCACTGATGACGGAGCAAACAAATATATGATAAACTCAGTGAAACTCGACGCTTCCTTACCTTTTTCCGCGTTCAGAATTGATGCCGGCGCCGCTTTTACACGAGTAGATAATCACACTGAGCTGCACATAAGCGAATTTTTCGGAGGCAATTGGGAAAACAATCCTCTGCAAAGCAATTCATTCAATTATTATGAAACGACCTCAGCTTTGTATGTAAGCGCTGAAAAAAATTTCTCAGGCGATTTCTTTGGCAAACTCGGACTGCGTTATGAACACACTGCAGTTAAAGGGAATCAACTCATTGGGAATATGCAACATAACAAAACATACGGCTACCTGTTCCCTACCCTTACTTTAAGCCGAAATTACTCAACCGCCGGACGTATGTCGCTATCATATTCAATGGGGATTAACCGACCAAACTTCGGCGACCTCAATCCATTCCGATATTATACCACCGTAAGTGACTGGTTTTCAGGAAATCCCAATCTTGAACCAAGCATATCGCATAATGCAGAAATCAACTATAGCTTCAAGGGTATCTATGCCGTGCTATATAACTCATATAATCACAATGCCATAGGGAATATCACAAGGGTCAACACTGACGGCAGCCGATACACTCTCCCCGAGAACTGCCTTAACACCAATAAGTCAGGGCTATATGCATCATACAACCGGACTCTGTTCGGGCTATGGAATCTGAAGTTTGGTGGCGAAGTTTTCTATTCCCTGTCAAAATCAAATGTTTCCGATTTCAAGGATGCCAATGACCACGGTTGGAGCGGAAAATTTGAGTTTAACTCATCGTGGATGCTTAACCAACAGAAAAACCTCATTCTAAATTTCAGATTCAGTCATTATTTGCCGTGGAAGGACCGCATGATCCATTACTCCTCTATTTCATTAATCGGTTGTGACCTGCGTTACTCCCTTCTTGAAAACCGCTTGAACCTATCGCTTGCCGTCAATGATCCTTTCGGATGGAATATCACAAAGTCAAAAGCATACTACAAAGACTACACCGTCGACTCTCGGAATGACATCCATTCACACTCCGTTTCGCTGAGAGTGTCATGGTCATTCGGTGGCAATAAAGTTAACAACGTTTACCGCGACAGCAAAGAACGGGAGTCGCAACGCTCTTATTAACAATCTACAGATTACTTCCTCAATTACTTGCACAATTAAAAATCATTGATTAATTTTGCACAATTTTATAAGGTAAGAGGAAACAATTAAAACCATCAGCCTGATGAAGGAAGTACATTATAACGGGCTTACATTCGTGCCCTATATTGAAAATGAGAAAATCGCAGCCCGCATAAAGGAGCTTGCGAAAGTCATCAAACGCGACTGTGAAGGCTCCGTTCCTCTTTTCATCTGCGTTCTAAACGGCGCATTCCCCTTCGCGGCAGACCTTTTCCGTGAGGTGGATATGGACGCTGAAATCACGTTCATCCGCCTCAAAAGCTATCAAGGAATGCAGTCAAGCGGTGTAGTTAAGGAAGTTATCGGACTCAGCGAGGATATAAAGGACCGCACCGTCATCATAGTGGAAGATATTGTCGACACCGGCAAGACAATCCACAATCTGATGGAAGATTTGAAAAAGAAACAGCCGGCAAAATTGAAAATCGCCACTCTCCTGTTCAAACCCGAAGCATTAGTCTGCGATGTAAAACCGGACTATGTTGGATTTGAAATCCCCAAGAAATTTGTAATAGGTTACGGACTTGACCTCGATGGGATAGCCCGAAATCTCAAAGATGTTTATCAACTGAAAGAAAATGCTTAATTTAATTATTTTCGGAGCCCCCGGAAGCGGCAAAGGTACACAAAGTGAAAAATTGATTGACAACTACGGGCTTTATCACATCTCAACAGGAGAGGTGCTTCGTGATCACATTGCCCGTGGCACAGATTTAGGTAAAATCGCCGATACTTACATCTCTGAAGGTCTGCTCATTCCTGACGACCTGATGATTTCAATTCTTGACGATTTACTTGACAAGAATAGCCACCTGACCCAGAATGGCGTTATTTTCGACGGATTCCCCCGCACGGTTCCTCAAGCTGACGCACTGACAAAACTGCTTGAAAAACGCAACATGAAAATCGATGCGGTTGTGGGTCTGGAAGTTGATGAGAATGAACTTGTCGACAGAATTTTGAAACGCGGCAAAGAAACCAACCGCGCCGATGACAATCTCGAAACCATCAAGAAACGTCTTGAAGTATATCATAATCAGACTACTCCTCTGCGTGAATACTATCTCGGACAGGGCATTTACCATCCCGTGAAAGGATCCGGTTCGGTCGAAGATATTTTCACTGACATCAAATCGCGACTTGATAACCTGAAATAATCCTCATACAAATTTTCCATATCAAAGTCGCTCCTCAAAACCGGTTTAAGGAGCGACTTTTTCTTTCTCAAAAATCAAACAACCATGAAACTGCGTATCTTAATTCCTCTGCTGCTGTTGACTTTTTTTGGTTCCACTGCCACGGAGCTTCCTGACAGTCTGTTGCGTCGCTATGCCGCTGAAATGCTGATTATAGGTTTTCGCGGCGATTCAGTGGAAACTGACCCTGACATACATCACTACCTAAAAGATATACGTCCGGGGGGCATCATTCTGTTCGACATTGACCTCACATCGGGCGGAGGACTGGGTACGCGCAATATCAAGAACCGCGCCCAACTACGTCACCTTACTGACGAAATGAAAAAAATGGCTGATTACCCGCTGTTCATTGCCGTGGATCAGGAGGGCGGACTGGTGCAACGCCTCAAACCGCGTTACGGTTTTGACCGTCTCCCCTCGGCTTATCATCTGGGCATTGAGGTCAACAATCCTGACTCCACCGAATTTTACGCCCGACTGATGGCGAACCAGCTGAACGATGCCGGTGTCAACATGAATCTGGCACCTGAACTTGACATACATCGCCCCGACTGCCCTGTTATCGGACATCTTGACCGCGGTTATTCCGCAAATACGGATTCCGTTGCTTTCCACGCAGGCATTACCATCAAAGTGCTTTCTGACAGCGGAATAATTGCCGTGGGCAAACACTTTCCCGGTCATGGCAGCGCCATCTCCGATTCACACTACGGACTGACTGACGTAACCTCAACATGGAACGAGAACGAGCTGACTCCGTTCAAGAAACTGATTGACTCCGGTGAGCTTCAGGCAATTATGACGGCACATATTTTCAACCGCAACATCGATCCTGACTTTCCTGCCACATTGTCGCACTCCACTCTCACCGGTCTGCTCCGTGACAAACTTGGCTTTGACGGGGTCATCATCACCGATGACATGTACATGAAAGGGATAATCGACAATTACAGCATTGAGCAGGCTGTGATAATGGCTATCAATGCGGGTGCCGACATGATGATAATGGGTAACAACATCAACACCGGCTATGAAGCTGACCGCCCCGACAAAATCATAGAAATAATTGTCAAGGCGGTCAAAGAGGGCAGGATTCCTGAGGAGCGTCTGACTGACGCACACCGCAGAATAGAACGTATGCAGCAACAACTGCATTAATTCCGGTGAACCGATTCGAGGGGATAAGCCACAATATCAAAACGTGTGGCACCATCAAGCGAAAACAGCTCCACGCCAGTCTGGTTCTCACCCGGATAAGTAAGAAGTGTGAAAGTTTTTTCCCCTCCGGGAGTGAATATCTCCACGGTTGACTTGTCAACATATATGCTTAAAGTCAGTTCACCGTCAACAGGATGAACCCGGGCATAAGCCACTCTTGCAAAGCAGTCGGGAAGTTGCGCATCAGTGCAGTTAGTGCGGTCAATTTTCAGGAAATGCGAAACCGGATCATAGCTTATTGTCAGCTTGCGTCCTTCGTCGCAACAGAGGTTCACCCACCACTGATTATCATCTTCAGCGCTGACCTTAAGAATCATTTCATAACAGTTATCCATGGCAGACAACTCCGGCAGCGGAGTTATTCCGGCTTTCACCTTACCGGAAAATCTGTATGGCTCGCCACGCAATTCCATCAGCGCATCTACAGGCTCCTGACACAAAATATATTTGCCATCAACTTGGTCAAGCGTCAGTTTACGCGGCAACGACCACACCCCTTTTCCCCACTCCGACGGAGCCTGCGGGGCATAATCCCATGTGTTTACCCAACCAAGGGTGTAGACATCAGTTGAGTCAGAATCATAATCGGCAAACACACGCGATGCATAGTAGTCCATTCCTTCATCAACATAAAGAGGATAAGAGCCGGTCTGTTCAGCCACAAATTCAGTGCCGTTGAAATCGCCGACAAAATACTGCTCGCGTGCCCAGTTTATGGAAACCAACAGCACCCACTTCCACTGATCGGTTCCCTTAACCGGAAGCATGAACAGATCAGGACACTCCCATGACCGGGCAGAGTCGCCCATAGGACCGAAGTCACTCAGCCACTCCCAGTTGCGCAAATCCGTTGAGCCGTAAAACGCAACTTTCTTGTCAAGCGCCTTGGCAACTGCCATTATCCACCGCTTGTTTATCTTATCCCAGATCACTGTGGGGTCACGGAACTCCGTGCTACCTATGTCAAGCACCGGATTGCCGTCGTAATAACGGAACGTGATGCCACCGTCAGTGCTGTAAGCTATTGACTGCGACTGTATTTTGCTCACTTTGTCAAACGAGGTGAACACGGCAACCATGCTGCCTTCGCCGAAACCTGTTGTGTTCAGGCTGTCAACTACTACCGAACCGGTGAAAGCAGCTATGCTGTCAGGCAAGCCAACGATAGCCATGTCGTTTAATTCCGTCCAATGCAGGAGGTCATCGGTGACAGCACCACCCCAGCTGTATCCGAAATATTTACCACCATGTTTAATCAGTCCGCACGGGTCACCAATCCAACGATGAGCCGGCGTGAAATGATATTGCGGACGATATTTCTCATGGTAAAGCGGTTCGCCGGCTTTTGTCCACGACACAGCCAACAAGAATAGCAGCAACGGAAATAATTTCTTCATAAACTTAAGTTTTAAAAAAGGGCGGTGCATCAGTAAAACCTTGATACACCGCCCATACATGCAACCGATCCTATAAAACTCTTTTTTACCTTATATCTTCAATTTAGAACGCGGGATAACCGGGGTTCTGAACGTAAATACCACCTGAGAAGTTGTACTGAGCAACAGGCACGGGGAAGTATTCTTCGCCGGTTTCGAACGATGCGTTCTGATAATATATGCGATTGTCTTTTTCAGCTGCGAAATAGTTGTTCATTGTTTCCTTGGCGATACCCCAGCGAACGAGGTCGAAGAAACGCTCACCTTCCATAGCTTTTTCCAGACGCATTTCAGTGCGGAGAGCCTTGCGGGCATAGTCCTGAGTCCATCCAGCCTGAGGATAGAGACCGATTTTGTAGTTGGCAGCATCCTTGGTGTTGTCATAGAAATCTTTCACATAGGCACTGCGCTGGGCGCGAGAACGAACCTGATTGATGAGCTGACGTGCTTCCTCGAGGTTTGTGCCGAGCTCAATGAGAGCCTCAGCCTTGTAGAGCAGGAGGTCAGCGTAGCGGATGAGCTGCCAGTTCAGAGCCGATGCACCCCAAGGCCAGCCATGATTTGCATCGGGCGATTCAGGAGAGAGCCAGAAGCGCTTGCAGTTGTTGTAGCCATAGACATCGGAGTTGCGGACCCACAGACCGCAGGGACGTTCCTTGAAAGTCTTGTAGGTGATGGTCGGACGACCGATGACGAAGTCCAGACGGGGGTCAACATTACCGCTAACGTTGGCAAGAGTGTAGTTACCTTCATTGTCAAACTTCACGCTGCCATAGTCAGGTTTGCTCTGATAGTCGAACACGGGCAGACCGTTGGCATCAGTCTGATAAGCATTGATAAGGTCCTGCGAGGGAAGGAAGAAACCGTCGCCCTGCCAAGGACAGCCGGGACCTGTCATGGAGTTCAGCAGGTTGCTCCAGTTGATGCGACCACCGTCAGCCGAACCGTCGTTCTTTGAGAACTGCACTGCGAGAACCGATTCCGAACCATTCTCATATTCCAGAAGGTCAAGCTGCTGGAAGTCAGCGAGAAGTTCATAACCTTTGATGCCATCGATGATGTTAACCACCTCCTGAAGAAGCTGCTTGTTGATTGAAACGACAGCGTTGGTTTCAGGGTTCTGTTCGTAAGCCTGATAAAGTTTAACTTTAGCGGCATAAGCCAGAGCGGCACGGCGGTTGATGCGACCTGCATCGCTCTGAGTGTCAGGGAGGTCGTTGGCTGCATCGAGCAGATCGGCAGCTATGCGTGCCAGATGCTGTTCACGGGTAAACTCATCGTTGCGAACGCTGGTGTATTCGTTTTCGGGAAGGTCGATGTCCATGTAAGGAATGCGGTTGAACAGACGCACGAGTTCGAAATACCAGTGGTCACGGATTACGCGCACTTCAGCAATACGCACTTTCTTGTTTTTGTTGGTGCTCTCATCAATCTTGTTGAGCGAGCGGATTGCAGAGTTACAACGTGAGATACCGCAGTAAACGTTGAACCATTTGCCATCGAGGAAACCATTGTTAGGCTGGATTTTTGAAGTCTCCATATCATGTATTTCCCAAGCGTCAGTTTCGCCGCCGCCACCTTTGTAGGCATTATCAGCACGAACTTCACCATAGCTCCAGTTAGTCACGGGGAACCAATGGGGATCATTTGAGTCAGCATAGCGGCAGCCGAAAGTGGCGTATGCGCTGGTGACGAGGAGGTCAACCGCCTGAGGGTCGTCCATATTACCCTCTGAAAGTGTACCCTGAGGTTTGTTTTCAAGGAAGTCGCTGCCACAGCCTGTGAGAGCCAATCCTGTGAGTGCAGCAAAAAATATATTTTTGATTTTCATTGTTTCGTTGTGATTTAAAGTATATTAGAAACCGAACTGAATACCGAATGTGTACTGACGGGGCAGAGCGTAGGGATAGCCGAGACCTTCGGGGTCAGCACCGCTGTATTTTGTGATAGTGAAAACGTTCTGTGCTTGGAAGTAAACTCGGGCATTTGTCATTTTCAGTTTGCTGCGGAGCTTTTCGGGCAGAGTGTAACCAACGGTGAGGTTTTTCAGGCGGAGGAACGAACCGTCCTCGATGAAATACTCTGAGCCTTCGTTTTCGCGGTTAGAGTTGTTGATTGAGGGTGCGGGAACATCTGATTTGTAAACGCCGGTCTTGAGATAGTCCTCATAGGCGTAGGCAGCATCGAGCAGCTGAGTGCCGTGGTTACCGGTCCAGAGGGGGAAGAAGTCAGTGTAGTATTTAGAGTTGTTCCATGCGTCACGGATGATGCTGTTGAAGAACAAGCTTGCATCGAAACCTTTCCAAGTTGCACCGAGGTTGATACCGAACTGAGCTTTGGGAAGGTCAACACCGAGCCATTCTCGGTCGCGGTCAGAGATTTCACCGTCGCCGTTAGCATCGACGTAGCGTACACGACCTACTGCGGGTTCACCGAAGCTGATGCGATATTTTTGCTTGTAGGCGTCAACTTCTTCCTGAGTGCGGAACACACCGTCAGTCTTATAGCCGAGCCATGAACCGAGCGCGTTACCAACGATTGTCTTGTCAAGACCGTTACCGCCGCCCCAAGTCCAGTAGATGTCGTCCATCAGATCGGTAACCTCGTTTTTCATGGCGGTTACGTTAACACCTACGCTGTAGCTGAAGTCTTTGTTGACATACTGACGCCATTCAGCGGTGATTTCAACACCTTGGTTGAGCATTGAACCGCCGTTGTACCAGCAGTAACCACCTTCGCCGATAGTTGCGATGTAGGGTTTTTCAACAAGCATGTCATTGGTTTTTTTGTGGAAGTAGTCGAAAGATACGAGAAGTTGGCTATTGAGGAAGGCGGCATCGAAACCGGCGTTGGTCTGATATGTTTTTTCCCATGTTAGATCGGGGTTAGTTGAGCGGTAGCGGAGAGCTCCGGGAGCAAGGGTGTTACCGCCGCCGATGGGGTAACCTGCTTTGTTCAGGTCCATTGAATATTTAGCGTAGAAGGCATCGTTGGCGATGATGTCGTTACCGTTGACACCGTATGCGGCACGGATTTTCAGGTCGCTGAGCCAAGAGCGGGTGCTTTCCATGAAGTTCTCCTGTGAGATACGCCAGCCGGCTGACACTGAGGGGAACCAGTCGTAGTTGTGATGAGTGGACAGACGTGATGATGCATCGCGACGGATGGTCAGTGACACCAGATATTTGTTGTCCCATGAATAGTTGAACTTACCGAAGATTGAGAACATCGAGTAGTTCGATGCACCTGAACCGGTATTCTTGTCGTAAGTCACGTTGCCGAGATAGAGGTAATCGGGATTTTCGATTTCAAGACCTTTACCTGAACCGAACATATCCTCGAAGTGGTTGCGTTTTGCTTCTTCACCGATAAGAGCCATGATTGAGTTCTTACCGAAATCAATGTTGTACTGTGCGGTATTGGTCCAAACCCAGTCAACAGTCTTGCTTGAATACTGATAGAGGTTATTGGTGTTATCGCGGAGGTTGGCAGGAGTGAAATTCTTGTCAGTTCCGTTGTGGTAGTTGATACCGAAGTTTGTCTTGATGATGAGATTCTTGATCGGTTCGATCTGGAGGTATGCGTTACCGAACACACGCCAGTATTCATGTTTGTTGGCGCTTTCTTCCGCAATCTGGCGAACGATGTTGGGGGTGTCGTTCAAACCGAATGCAACCTGATCGTTGTAGTTGCCTTCCGAGTCATAGACGGTGCGGGCAGGGTGCATCTTGATGGCGTTTTCTTCAATGCCGCCGGGAGCGTTGTGCTGACGCCACCAGTTAACAGTGATGTTACCACCGGCACGCAGGCGGTTGTTCAGATAGCCGTAGTCCGAGCTGAAGCGGGCGTTAGCCTTCTGGAAGTCAGAACCTTTGATGATACCGTCGTGATCAAGCCAGCTAAGTGAGAGCGATGAAGAACCGTTTTCGTCACCTTTGGAAAGACCGATGCTATAGGTCTGCATCAGAGCTGTGCGGTGGATTTCATCTTCCCAGTTGGTGTTCTGGGGGTTAACCATCACGCCGTTAAGGTTGGCGTAGGGCTGGAGCTTGGGAGTGGCGCCGTTGCCGTAGAGCTCCGAAGAAGGAGTGGTGCCGTAAGAATATTTGTAAGCTGACCAATAAACTTCGCCCCACTGGTCGGCGTTCAGCATGTTGAGTCCGCTCTGATAAGTCTGGAGAGTCAGAGTGGCGTCGAAAGTCACCTTACATTCACCTTTTTTTGCACGTTTGGTGGTGATGATGATGACACCGTTGGCAGCCTGCGCGCCATAGATTGAAGCGGAAGCGGCATCCTTCAGGACCTGAATTGACTCCACATCGTTGCTGTTGAGGATGGTACCGGGGTTTTCGCGAGTCATCACACCGTCGATAACGTAAAGCGGACCGTTAGCCTCGCCGCGGAATGATGAAGCACCACGGATTGATGTTCCGGTGCTCAGACCGCCGGGCGTACCGTCAGTTGTCACGTTCATACCTGCCACACGACCCTGCAGCGACTGGATAACGTTGCCGGTGGGTATGTCAGCCACATCTTTCATTTTTACTACTGAAACCGAACCGGTCAGGTCAGATTTCTTTTCAGTTGAGTAACCTACTACGACAACTTCGTCGAGTACGGCTGAGTTTTCTTCCAGTGCTATTGTCATCTGTGACTCAGCCTTGACGGTCTTGGTGACATAGCCTACATAAGAAATTACAATGTGTGAACCTTCAGGGACAGTCAACTCGAAATTACCGTCAATGTCGGTGGAAACACCTACGGAACCTTTCAAGTCAGAAATGACACTCGCGCCAATCAGCGGTTCGTCATCGGCTGCCGAAATTACAGTCCCGTGTACAGTAATATTCTGGGCGCAGACCCCTATTACTGTCATAAGCATTAATAATGCACTAAGGATTGATCGTTTTGTCATGATAGTTTTTTGTTGGTTTGAAATTCTGCGACAAAATTATTATCTGTTTAATAATAAGTATATTAGATATGTTCCATAGTATATCAATTTTCGCTCTATGAACAAAAATTGATGTGTTTTGCAACATTTGTGCAAAACTTGGGTGAGTGAATCATTTTTTCAGGCTATCTCTGACATCGCCCGGAGTTTCATTATATCGGTCCTTGAAACATTTGCCGAAATATGCAGGCGAAGAAAAACCAACCTCATAGGCTATTTCCGATACTGATTTATCAGTGGTAGTAAGCAGATTGCGAGCTTTGGCAAGACGCAGATTGCGCAGCAGTTCAACCGGCGAATAGTTCGTTAACGCCTTGATTTTGCGATAGAACTGCGTGCGACCGAGTCCCATGCGGGCTGCCACGCCGTCAACGCTCAGATCCGGGTTACTCATCTCCTTTTCCACAAGAGCGACAAAACGCGAGTAAAAGTCGCTGTCCATGTCAGTTGAACGCGGGGCTGAGTGACCTGCTTCGTCTTTCGATTCTGACAGTGCCATGCCGGGCATAAGCGATTTTATGCGGCGACGGTTCTCTATGAGCGAACGGCAACGCACTTTCAGAACATCGGTGTTGAACGGTTTTGACAGATAGGCGTCCGCACCGCACTCATATCCCTGAATACGCTGCTCATCCATGGTGCATGCGGTCAGCATCAGAACCGGTATGTGTGATGTCGACTGCTCGGTTTTCAAACGTCGGCAACATTCCAGACCATCGATTCCGGGCATCATGACGTCGCAGATAATAATGTCAGGCACATATTTCATAGCCATCTTCAAGCCAAGTGAGCCGTCAGGAGCTGTCAGAACGGTGTAATCATCTTTCAGCACCGACTTCACAAGAGTCAGTATGTCAGGGTTATCATCGATTACAAGTGCCGTGGTTTTGTCTCTGTCAGATTCGGTAAGCTCCACCGTCAGCTCGCCCATTTCCATGTTCACATCCTTGGCAGTGATATTTCCTGACACTTCGGCTGACACCGAGTCAATGTGCTTCACAGGCAACACAACCTTGAAAACCGAGCCTTTACCCTCCTCGCTTTCCGCTGTCAGCGTGCCTCCATGAAGTTCCACGAATGCTTTGGCAAGCGAAAGTCCTATGCCGGAACCATTGGGATGCACCTTGTCAACCTGAAAGAAGCGCTCGAAAATGTGCGAAAGATCCTCGGCACTGATTCCCTGACCGGTGTCATCGACCGTTATCACTATGTTCTCCCCTTCCCTGCCGGCGGCCACTGTTATGCTGCCGTTGGATTGGGTATATTTCAATGCGTTGGAAATCAGGTTGAACATCACACGCTCAATCTTTTCCACATCGACCGCACATTGCAACGAGTCACTTTCAGGCAAATTCAACGTAAACTTGATGTCGCGCCTGACGGCTACATGCTTGAACGATTCACACCAGTCACCGAGCAATGCCGACAGATTAACTTCGGTCAGCGACAACGTCAGCTTTCCGTTTTCAAATTTTCGGAAGTCAAGAATCTGGTTTATAAGGCGTTTCAAAATGTGTATATTCTTATTGGCAAGCGCCATCAGGGTCTGTTGCTCATCAGTCAGGTTCGGTGCGCCGGCAAGCTGCTCAACCGGACCGGCAATCAGTGTGAGCGGAGTACGGAGGTCATGTGACACATTTGTGAAAAACATCAGCTTCGACTGAGTGGCTTCCTGCAACTGCTCATTGAGGTTTATCAGGCGGTCGCGCTGCTCCTCCAACTGGCGGTTTTTCCCTGACAGCTTTTCCTGATGCAGTTTGCGAATCCAGAACTGGCGCAGCAACCCGAATATCAACAGGCTCAACAACAAGAGGATAAGTATGGCAGCATAGAGCAGTGTGGTCTGAGCCGAGTGTTTGTCCCAATAATCATCGACCTGCGCTTTCAGCCAATTGATTTTTTCAGTCTCCTCCTCAATCTCCTTGTTCTGCAAAAGCAGGGTCTCTGCATTGTTCAAATCCACCGGGTATGTCGGCAACAGTGAAATCCGCTCGTAGTCACGACCTTCCAGAATGTTAAGCGCTGTTCTAACAAGTGTGTAACCATCTGTGGGATAGATAAATGTGACGTCAATCACGGAGTCAGCCACAGCTTTGAGTCCAATCTGCGGTGCCGCATCGACACCCACAATCTTGATGTCGTCGCGCCCTGCCTTACTCGCCACATCGGCGGCTGCGATAGCCATGCGGTCGTTATGGGCATATATGAGGTTCACTTCGGGATGCTGTTTCAGCATCTGTTCTGCCACTCGCGCGGCATCACGTTCGTTCCAGTTGCCGTAGTCGGCTGCCACAATGGTCATCTGTTTCCGTGCATCGACAACCTCGACGAATCCCCGGTGACGTTCCAACGCCGGAGTGGAACCGTCAAGTCCGTAAATTTCCATTATCCGGCACTCTCCGTCAATCAGATTGTCGGCATATTCCGCAGCCATCACCCCTATGGAGTGATTGTCAGCCCCTTGGAATGCAGTGAAGGAGTCGCCATTGATGCTGCGGTCAAATATCACAACCGGGATACCTTTGCCGTAAACTTCATCGCGAATAACCGGAGTGAGTGCGTTTGCCTCGTTAGGCGCACATATAATAATATCGAAGTCGTTCTCTACGAAATAGCGGATGTCGTCAATCTGATGCTGACTGTCATCTTCAGCCGAGCGGATTTCCACAACAGCATTCTTGTGGAGCAGCAGCTCCCGCTCAATCTCATCGTTCATCTTCTTTCGCCAGTCATCGGAACTGCATTGCGACACACCTATCTTATATACCTTTTCATCCTTGCAGCCTGTAAAAAAGAGCAGTGCAGTGATTATAATGCACATATAATAATGGTGGCGAAAAACGGCTGAAAGTTTCATTAAATGTGATAAAATGGATTGGTATTGTGAAGTGATAGGTATTTTACACCACAAATATAAGACAGAAATTTGTAAATTATGTTGTATAAAATGTTAAAAATGAACCTGTAACACAATTTTTATACCCTTTGCAACAATTTTGATACTCAATACTTAATAATACAATTAATTTTGCATTGCAATTCTGAATTACAAACTCATCAAAACAACAATATGAATTACTTCAAACTTATGGCATCAACCGTGACCACCGCACTGCTTGGCATAATGTCACTTAATGCCAACAATGGAATAACAATAGAGCATCTCGGAACCAACAACTCACTGGTTAAAGTTGACGAGAAGTCCAACTACATTCTTTTCCCCGTGGAGGAGAGCATTGAAGATGCAAAAATCAACCTGCTTCTGGATGGAAAACTTGAAAAGACGTTCCGCGTCAGACTTGCCCGGAACAAGGTCGACTATTATGTGCCGTTCGATATTTCGCAATATCACGACAAAAATATTCTTTTCAACGTAATAAGTAATCATAACCGCACATCGGTGAGAGAATCAAGCGAAGACGCATGCTGGAAAGCGATGAAGCTCAGCGACACCTTCGACACCACTAACCGCGAGAAGTTCCGCCCCCTCTACCACCACACCCCCCTCTACGGCTGGATGAACGACCCAAACGGCATGTTCTACAAAGATGGCGTGTGGCACCTCTATTATCAATGGAACCCCTACGGATCAAAGTGGGAAAATCTCAGCTGGGGACACTCCACCTCAACCGACCTTATAAACTGGGAACACCACAAAATTGCTCTTGAACCTGACGGTCTGGGCTACATTTTCAGCGGAAGCAGCGTTATCGACACTGACAACACTGCCGGATTCGGAAAGGATGAAGTCATATCATTCTACACCTCAGCCGATGTAAGCCAGATTCAGAGCATGGCTCACAGCGCTGACAACGGCGAGAACTTCACAGTCTATCCCGGTAACCCCATCATCACTCTCGACAGCGAGGCGCGTGACCCTAACATGTTCTGGCATGCCGAATCAGGTAAATGGGTGCTTCTGTTGGCACATGCTCTCGACCACGAAATGCTCATTTTCACTTCGCCTGATCTCAAGAACTGGACTCTGGAAAGCTCGTTCGGCAAAGGTGAGGGCGCACAGAACGGCGTTTGGGAATGTCCCGACCTGCTTTATCTGCCTGTAAACGGCACTGACGAGCATAAATGGGTGCTGATATGCAACCTCAACCCCGGCGGTGTGTTCGGCGGTAGCGCCACCCAGTATTTCGTGGGTGACTTCGACGGCAAGACTTTCACAGCTGACAAAGATGCTAATGGCAAGATTCCCACCAAATGGATGGACCACGGTAAAGATCACTATGCAACCGTTTCATGGCATAACGCGCCTGACAACCGTAATGTGGTTATCGGCTGGATGAGCAACTGGCAGTACGCTGCCGAAGTGCCCACCAAGCAATTCCGCAGCGCCAACACTCTTCCCCGCGACATTTCTCTCATAAAGGCTGATGATGGTCAGTATTACATCCACACCATTCCCTCTCCTGAAATGATCGCTCTGCGTGATAAAAAAACTGTTTCGGCAAAATCGAAATCGTTCGGTGCCAAGCCTCACTCATTCCAGCTTCCCGCTTCAAACGATGGTGTATGTGAAATCCTGCTCACCGTCAACTCCGAGAAAGCTGACAGCGTGCTGATGACACTCTCAAACGCTAAAGGTGAGAAGGTTGACTTGATTTTTGACCCTGCTGCCTCAACCGTCTCATTCGACCGCACACAGAGTGGCTTGACTGACTTCAATCAGGACTTCGCTACCCGCACATTCGCTCCCACTCTGCGCAAGAATAGAGTGCTGTCACTCCGCATTTTCATTGACCGTTCAAGCATTGAGGTTTTCGATGGCGAAGGGAACTTCGTAATCACCAATCTGGTATTCCCCACCGAGCCTTACACAACTCTTTCTCTAAGTGCTGACGGCGGAAAAGCACAACTTGAATCACTTGAAATATATTCGATCAAATAAAAAAACACCATATCATGAACACACTTCAAACTAAAAACATGGGAGGCAAAAGCACCCTGCTGCAGTTCCTCCCGGTCATGCTCTGCTTCTTTGCCATGGGGTTCGTGGACCTCGTCGGTACCGCTACAAACCATGTTCAGGAAGATCTCCAACTCAGTGACTCGGAAGCAAGTCTCTTCCCCTCGCTCGTATTCTTCTGGTTCCTGATTTTCTCCGTGCCCACCGGCATGCTTATGAACAAAATCGGTCGTAAGAAAACCGTACTCATAAGCCTTGTTATCACAGCTCTCTCGCTGTTCATACCTCTTTTCGGTGAAAGCTACTACATCATGCTCGTGGCATTCTCGCTGCTCGGAATCGGTAACGCACTGATGCAGACATCATTGAATCCCCTTGTCAGCAACCTCATCAATCCTGACAAACTGGCGTCGACCCTTACCTTCGGTCAGTTCGTCAAGGCAATAGCATCGTTCTGCGCACCCATCATCGCATCATGGGGTGCCACCTATGTAGGCTACACTTTCGGGCTGGGATGGCGTGTCCTCTTCCCTCTCTACGGTGTCATCAGCATCCTTTCAATCTCAATGCTCGCCGCTACTCCCATCAAGGAGGAGCAGCCTGACAAGGCTTCGGGCTTCTTTGAATGTATCAAGCTGCTCGGCAATCCGTTTATCCTGCTTTGCTTCATAGGCATCATGTGCCATGTGGGCATTGATGTGGGCACGAACGTGACAGCTCCCAAAATTCTGATTGAACGCCATGAATTGCTTCCCAAAGAAGCTGACTATGCAACAAGCATCTACTTCGCCTTCCGTACAGCCGGCTGTCTGCTTGGCGCATTCATCCTCCGCTTCGTATCGCCTAAAAAATTCTTCGCCTTCAGCGTGGTGCTTATGGTAATCGCCATGATTCTGCTCGGCTTCTGCCAAAACATCCACTTGATTCATGTGGGTCTGGCTCTGGTTGGTTTCGGCAACTCTAATATCTTCTCCATTATTTTCGCACAGGCACTCAACTCCATGCCTAATGAAAAGAACGAAGTATCCGGTCTGATGATCATGGGTCTGTTCGGCGGAACAATCTTCCCCTTGGCTATGGGCTATGCAAGCGACTACACCGCTTCACAGATTGGCGCTGTTGCAGTAATGAGCGTGGGTGTGGTTTACCTCCTGCTCTACACATTAAAAATCAAACGATATTAATTGCAAACAAAACATAAAACATAAAATATCATGAAAGGAACAGTAGTTGGAATGGGCGAAGCCCTGTGGGATGTTCTCCCCGAAGGAAAAAAAATTGGTGGTGCGCCCGCAAACTTCGCATATCATGTGTCGCAGTTCGGTCTGCCCAGCTGTGTTGTAAGCGCAGTAGGTGACGATCCCTTAGGTCACGAAATCATCGAGAACTTCGTGTCAAAAGGTCTTAACCATCTGATTGACACAGTCCCCTATCCCACCGGCACCGTGCAGGTTGAAATAGATCAGGCTGGTATTCCTCAGTATGAAATCAAAGAAAACGTGGCATGGGACAATATCCCCTACACTGCCCGTCTGGAACAGCTTGCCGAACGCACCACTGCCGTTTGCTTCGGTTCACTCGCACAGCGCAATGTGGTGTCACGCAACACCATCAACCGCTTCCTCGACGCCATTCCGTCAGAGAACAACCCCCTGATTGTATTTGATGTGAACCTCCGTCAGGGTTTCTACAACAAGGATATTCTCTGCAACTCCATGGAACGTTGCAACATTCTGAAAATAAACGATGAAGAGCTCATCACCGTCAGCCGCATGTTCGGTTATCCCGGCATCGACCTTCAGGACAAATGCTGGATTCTATTGGGCAAGTACAATCTGAAAATGCTCATCCTCACCTGTGGCATTAACGGCAGCTATGTATTCACCCCCGGCAACGTTTCGTTCCAGCCTACCCCCAAAGTGGAAGTGGCTGACACCGTTGGCGCCGGTGACTCCTTCACCGCAGCATTCATTGCGGGTATCATGAAAGGTATGTCAGTGACCGAAGCTCATTCGCTCGCCGTTCAGACCTCCGCTTTTGTCTGCACAAAGAAAGGCGCAATGCCTATTCTTCCTGAAGAACTTCGTGAGAAATCTATATAAAGGGTTGGTAACGGCTGTCATTCAGGGAGCATCGCTGTCTCCCTGAACTGACTGCCAAACACACAGATTCACTTATAAGCCCGTGAGAGGTTGTGTCAGAATGAAAATTTTGGCTCACCTCTCATTTTTATTATCGTATGGTTGATTATCCCTTTTGGAGCCATTGCTATCAACTTTTGCCAAAAGCCGCCTGTTTTAACAAAATAATTCGTAAATTTGTAGTTTAAAATAAACGTGCGTCAATTTTTGGAAATGAGGGAAATGATCTCCCTACAAAATTTTAAAATGAAAAAATCAGCAATAACTCTGCTCATCGCCATAATTTCGATATTCTCAGTTTATGCTGAACGGGTCGAGAAAATCAAATATGGCGACTTCGAGAACTGGGTCACCCGCATAATCCCGGAGTCACGAATACTTGGAGGTCACAAAAAGAATCTTTATGAAATAGCTCCAACCACAACCATCGAGGGAAACAAACCATACAAAAACATGGGTGGCTCACCTTGGGCTACATCCAATGTGCTTGCAAACGTGATGGGAATTGTCAAAGGCTCGAACGCCGTTTATCCTGACAACCGTACCACCACTGACAAATGCGCCCGCCTCTCCTGCATAATGGAACACTGCAAAGCCATAGGCATCATCAACGTGGATGTGGTCGTTGCCGGGTCAATATTCCTCGGTGAGTTCATGGAGCCGGTGAAAAGCACTTCCGAACCTTATTCAAAAATGGAGATGGGTGTGCCCTTCACCGGCAGACCTTCGGCGCTGCAGTTCGATTACAAACTTGAAATTCCCGAGGGCAATTCAAGGACATATTCAAGCGGTTTCGGAAAGAAGAAAACCATGACGGGCAACGACTGTGCCGAAGTCTACATAATCCTGCAACGTCGCTGGGAAGATAAGGATGGTAACATTTATGCCAATCGCGTAGGCACAGGACGTCGTCATCTGACCACCTCCACTGAAGGCTGGCAAAATGGCTACCGAATTCCGGTGCTTTACGGTAACATAACTTCACACCCCGACTATAAGCCTTACATGGGTCTGATTCCGGAGGACAAGTCTTATTACGCCCGTAACTCAAAAGGCAAGATGGTTCCGGTTAAAGAAGTTGGATGGGATGCCTCTGACGCCACTCCTACCCACATGCTCGTTATGGCATCTGCCGGCAGCGGCACAGCCTACATAGGCACCATAGGGCTAAATCTGTGGGTTGACAATTTCGCTTTGGTTTACCCCTGAAACTGTGTTGGTAATGACAAAATTCGACCTTATCCGTTCAACGCTTGAGAAAAATGGCGACCCCGAAAGGGCTGCCGGAAAAGCAGCTTACATGCGCAACAAATTTCCGTTCTTCGGTTTGGTGACTCCAAAGCTGCGTCTGCTGTGTAAGCCATTCTTTGCCGAAGCACTGAAAAGTGGTGTAATTGACTGGGAACTGCTTGACCGATGCTGGGATGATGACCACCGCGAAATGCAATATTTTGTGGCAGACTATCTGCGACAGATGAAAAAACACCTCCGATACGAGGATATTCCCCGCATCGAACGCTATATCAGAACCAAGCAGTGGTGGGATACAATTGACTCGCTCGACATCACGATTGGTTACATCGGACTTACGGATCCGCGAGTATCGGAATTGATGCTGAAATGGTCAGTCGACCCAGACTTCTGGGTGCGCCGTGTGGCAATAGACCATCAGCTGACGCTCAAAACTGCCACTGACACCGATCTGCTTGAAACCATTCTGGTAAACAACTTCGGCAGCAAAGAGTTTTTCATCAACAAAGCCATAGGCTGGAGCTTGCGCGACTATTCAAAAACAAATCCTCAATGGGTGCGCGATTTCATTAATCGCCACGGCTCCAAAATGAGCCGTCTGAGCATCCGCGAGGGGAGCAAATACATTTAGGTCTCCTGTCACATAGCTCTCTTGTCACATAGCTCTCCTGTCACATAAATCTATTTAAGCTCCTTACGCGTCTCTGTCAGTTATCAAATGTTCGGCGCACCTCGTCAACCCCGTCAATATCTGAAATATGATTGATGATGGAGCGCAATTCCATGTAGGAGTGAACACCAAAACGGATGTGGCAGATAACAATATTATGTTCAGTTGTTGTGTTGAACGAGTCTACAAACAAATGAAACGTGTTGGTGATGCAGTCAACCACGTCAATGAACAAGTGGCGACGGTCAACCGCACGGACCATCAGCGTGACCGGATAAAGCGTCGAATCCGCACGGAAATCAACTGATTCAACATCTTCGCCGTAGGACGATGCCTTGCTTATAGCAACCCTGCAATCACGTTTGTGTATGGTTATATCACTGTGGTCATGCGGGTTACGGATACCTATGACCTCTTCGCCCGGAATAGGGTTACACTCCGTGCAACGGCAGAATTCAGGTTTGGGAACTGACTCTAAAAAACGGCGGACAGCCTTGCGGGCTTTGAAAGTGTGGACATAATCCAGCCAGTCATGCTGCGGATGAACAGCTTCGTCAGTAAAAATCTGAATCACATCGCCACGGCGCAGTTTGCATGTCACAGGCTCGAGACGACTGTTGATCCGGGCATACTTAGCGTGGTCGCCCAAGCCGGTATGCACCTCGTATGCAAAATCCAGCACCGTAGAGTTCTGAGGCAATATAATCTGCTCACCCTTAGGCGTGAACACCTGAATATCATCATTGTAGAAAGCCGAGCGAATATCCTCCATGTAACCCTCGTCGCGCTTTGTGCTGCTGAAAGTGTCATGAAGCACCTTACGGAACTTCTCAATCCACATCTTTATATTACTTTCGGTCCGTTCAGCCACACATCCAAGCTGCGATTGCCTAATCATAGCCTCGCTGCTGATATGCACCTCCTGCCATCGACCGAAATCAGGCAACAGTTTCACATGAATACTCTGATAACCATTCTCCTTCGGTGAGTCAATGTAATTGCTCATGCTGCAATGCTTTTCACGGAAGCGGTCAGTCAGCACACAATAAACCTTCATAGCCTGCTGCTTCTCGCTCAGCGGCGACTGGCTCTCATCAAACACCACCTCTATGAAATGGCGGTACTTCAAATGATTGAAGTCATCGCCATACTTGTGCATCTTGCGCCACAGACTGAACGGACGGCGATAATCCACATAAACACGCGCCTTGATACCGGCGGCATCCAGAGCCTCCTCAATCTGTCGGCGGAACAATTCCAGATTCTCGCGGTTCACATCCACATGACGCGAAATGAGCCTTGAAATCTCATCATATTCATCAGGACAACGGTAGCGGAACGACAGATTCTCCAGCTCCGTCTTGATATTATAAAGCCCCAAACGGTTTGCCAGCGGAGCATAGAAATAATCCGTCTCACCGGCAATCTTCATCTGCTTCTCAGGCTTCATCGATGCCAGTGTGCGCATATTATGGAGTCGGTCAGCCAGTTTGACCAGAATGGCACGGATATCAAACTGCATGGAACTGAGCAACTGACGGTAATTATCCAACTGTTTTGACAGCACATAATCATGAGTAGGCTTCTTTGTCACCACTTTCACCAGAAACGCAACATCATCGCCAAACCGGTCACGAATATCTTCAATAGTATAATCCGTGTCCTCCACAACATCATGCAAGAAACAGGCAATCACCGGATTTGCTCCCAGCATCAGTTCCTCAGCCGCGATATTGGCAACCGCAATCGGATGCAGGATATAAGGTTCACCGGTCTTACGTTTTTGAGGAGCATGTGCCGCGCGAGCAAACTCAAAAGCAGCCCGAATCCTATCCATATCTTCCTGTGATACCCTTTTAGCCATCACCTCAAACACATGTTCAGCTCTCTCCCTAATCACATTTTCAAAATCCTTATCCATAATACCTTTCTTTTAACGGCAAATATACAAATTTTTATCTAATGAAGGCTCACACTGCCCGCATTTATCTCGAGAGTTTCATTAAAAGAGTATCCTGATAATGAAAATATATCACCCATTAACAAAAAAATTGTATCTTTGTGCAGATACATTAACTTTAATTTAAGCCAATACATTAACTTATCATAATTACAATGAGCGCCCAACGTCAGCCTTATTTTGATTTCCTGAGAGGAATAGCCATTATGATGGTTGTTGCAATCCATACTATGCCGGTAGAAATTTGTTCCTTTGATTCATTAAAAGGAATATCAAGCATAGCCTTTCGTCAAACTTTGAATTGTGCTGTTCCTGTTTTCTTAGCTATTTCAGGATATTTTATCGGACGCAAAGATCTGTCGAACAAGAACAACATTTTTACATTTTACAAAAAACAAATTCCACGTGTCTATATTCCATGCCTCATATTTTCCATTGGGTTCCTTCTTATTGACATAATTATTGAGAAGAACAACCCGATAACTTCGCTTATAATGTTAATATGCTGTGGATTCGGAATATATTATTTCATTGCATTAATAATCCAGTTCTATCTATTAACACCGTTTTTAATAAAATTCAATAAATGGGGCGGACTGATTTGTGCTCTTGTAATTTCCTTGACATCAATAGTATTATTAAATTATATGACCCATATAGCCGGTCATCATTTCCCACTGATAATATCTGCAGGACCATTCTATCTATGGATTGTGTTCTTTATGATGGGATTGTGGTACGCTAAACATTCACGAGACTATTCCATAATACCGGCTATAGCAATAATAATCATAGGTCTGATTCTTTCAGTATTAGAAACAAAGTATTATTACTCACTGCGACAAAACAGTGGATTAGGCATCAAAATCAGTTCGTTTATATATTCAATAGGAGTAATAATGCTCACTTTCTCAACAAAACTTGAACGAATTTATAACAACAATATCATTACATCAACAGTAGCATATATTGGTGAAGTCTCATTTGGAATTTATCTTGTTCACATGTATGTTGTTACAATCGTCAGACACATCTTACCAGTCACCAACTGGGCACTGTCATGGATTGCCACACTTGTTGTCACAATTTGCCTAATAATGTTCTCAAAATGGTTACTCCCGGCAAAATTTAACCGCAGATACTTCGGCTTCTGAGATACAATAAATGATTTACAGAAGAAAACAAGTGGAGAAAAAATAAATAAGGATATATTCCTTAGAGACTCTGCGCACTGCTACTGGAGATTTCTTGAAAAAATACAATATTACTACTTCCACGAATCAGGATAGGGTACGAACCTTTAGATTTAATTTTGTTTGGTAATTGCAAATACAAACCCTTCAAATAAAAGTGTAAAGTCAGAAGTCAGTGTTATAACAATCCTTTCCGGGAAAATAAAAAAACCGGGCAAGATGAAATCATCTTGCCCGGTTTCGGATAGGGGGCGGTTACCTACTCTCCCACTTTCGCAGTACCATCGGC
>CAMWVE010000020.1 GCA_947177685.1 uncultured Porphyromonadaceae bacterium
TTACACTCGGGTAGTATTTTAACAATTCAACCGGGTTTTGCAACTGACCCCGAAACACTTGCCATGTAAACATAGCAACATATTGAAAATTAGTGAAATACAACCCTAAGAAGGTGCAATTCCAAGTACAAATTTTTCTGCACCCTTCTTGCACACCGGCTACTTCAATATTTTGCGCCGAAACGGGACAGGGGTAAAAAGAAAAACCTCTGAAAACCAATAATTTTCAGAGGAATTCCGTGGTCTGATAGACCCTTTAGTGACCTCGGAGGGGCTCGAACCCTCGACCCACTGATTAAGAGTCAGTTGCTCTACCAACTGAGCTACGAAGTCATAAGTGGTTGTCTGCTTTTGCGGTGCAAATTTACAAGTTTTTTTTGTGTTGACAAAATTTCGGAGTAATTTTTTTTATTACCCTATGCCTTTTGTGTCATTTTGCACTTTGCAGATGTGGGGAATAAAAAAGTGCACCATTACCAAAATAGCGCACTCCCCTTGATGTGTGATAATGATTTAAAAGTAGCCCATAGGAGAATCGAACTCCTCTTTCAAGAATGAAAATCTTGCGTCCTAGCCGATAGACGAATGGGCCGACACTAACCGATCGCTAAGCAGCGAGTTTGTTTATGTGACGTGCCAACTTGCTCTTGAGGTTGGCAGCTTTGTTCTTAGAGATGGTCTTTTTAGAGGCAAGACGATCAAGCATTGCGCTAACCTTAACGAGAGTGGTCTTGGCTTCTTCCAGATTTGTCATTTTACGGAGACGACGTACGGCATTACGGGCGGTTTTCTCGTAGTAGCGGTTCTGGAGACGACGTTTGATTGTCTGGCGAATTCTCTTTTTAGATGATTTATGGTTTGCCATTATTTTGTTCTTTTATTTTCCGTTGTTTATTTTAGTAGCCCATAGGAGAATCGAACTCCTCTTTCAAGAATGAAAATCTTGCGTCCTAGCCGATAGACGAATGGGCCGTCAGGCTTTAAAGCGAGTGCAAAGTTAATGCTAAATTTTCACTTGCGCAAATTTTTTTGAATTTTTTGTTGATTTTTTTGCTGATATGGTGTGGTTTGGGGTAATTTTTTGTAAGTTTGTGTCATGAATGACAAGTTGGACTGTGTTGTGCTGAGGGTTATAGCCCACAATGAGCGGAGCGTGATTGTGACTTGCTACAGCGACACGGCGGGGAGAGTTTCGTTTGTGTCGCCGGGAGGCAACGGCAAGGAGGCGCGCCGCCGGCGTGCGTTGCTGATGCCGCTCAGTGTGGTGGAGTGTGTGGGTGTAAGCGCTCACGGCGACCTTATGCGTATGCGCGACGTGAGACGTCCGGCAGGGATGAGCGACCTGACGCTGAATCCTATGAAAAGCGTGGTGGCGCTGTTCGTTGCCGACTTATTGGAGACGCTGACCCGCAACGTGGAGCCTGACCCGCAGTTCTATCGTTTTCTGCGGTCGGCTGTCAGCCACTTGTCGGCTGCCGGAGTGCGTGCCACTGCTAATTTCCACCTCGCGCTGATGGCAGGAATCATTCGCCATGCGGGCATTGAGCCTGACGCAAGCACTTGGCATGAGGGGTATTTTCTGGATCTGCGCGACGGCATTTTCCGTGCCACTCCCCCGCTCCACGGCAATTTTCTTTCGCAACAGGAGAGCGAGGCTGCGCGGTGCCTTTGCTCGCTGACGCTTGGCAACAGCAGGTTTTTCCGCTTCAACAGAGTGACGCGCAACCGCGTGCTCGACGTGATGCTGGACTACATTTCGCTGCATCTGCGCGATGTCCGCAATCTCAAGTCGATTGATGTGGTGAGGGATTATTAAGTCAGAGTTATGAGTTATGAAGTACAAGGTAGGAGTTTGGAGGTACGAAGTATTAGTTATGAAGTATTAGTTATGGGGTACGAGGTGGCATGTGTGAAAAATAAATTTTGAGTTGTTTGCCATTTTTTGTAATTTTGTGGGACTGACACATATAATAAGATATGACTGACGATAATACCCCTGAAATAACTCCTGAAGTTCCTGAAAACGACGAAACCTCCGCCGGCGGCGATGTGGCGCCTGTGGTTCCTGACAAGGATGCCACTGACACGCGCCATTTGCGCGGCATGTTCCGCAACTGGTTTCTGGATTTCGCATCGTATGTGATTCTGGAACGCGCCGTGCCGCACATCGACGATGGTCTGAAGCCTGTGCAGCGCCGTATTCTCCACGCCATGAAAACACTGGAGGATGGTCGCTACAACAAGGTGGCAAACATTGTGGGCACAGCCATGCAGTATCACCCCCACGGAGACGCGTCGATAAAGGACGCGCTGGTGCAGCTCGGACAGAAAGATCTGCTCATAGACACTCAGGGAAACTGGGGCAACACGCTGACCGGCGCCGACGCTGCCGCCGGACGTTACATCGAGGCGCGCCTCTCGCTGTTCGCTTTGGAGACACTCTACAACAGCAAAATCACGGAGTGGACCATGTCATACGACGGGCGCAAGAAGGAGCCGGTGGTGCTTCCGGCTAAATATCCGCTGCTGCTGTTTCAGGGCGGCGAGGGAATAGCCGTTGGTCTGTCATCGAAAATCCTCCCTCACAATTTCAATGAAATCTGCGATGCGGCAGTCAGCTACCTCAAGGGGGAGGAGTTCAGGCTTTACCCCGATTTCCCCACCGGCGGCTTCATCGACGTGTCGCGCTACAACGACGGCGAGCGTGGCGGCGCGGTGAAGATACGCGCCAAAATAGAGAAAATCGACAACCGCACGCTTGCCATCACGGAGATTCCCTACGGCAGAACCACCGGCACTCTGATAGCCTCGATAATCAAGGCTTTCGAGAAAGGGAAAATCAAGCTGCGCAAGGTCGACGACAACACTGCCAAAGACGCACTGATTCTGGTGCATCTGCAGCCCAACACCTCATCTGACAAGACCATCGACGCGCTCTATGCGTTCACCGACTGCGAAATTTCGGTGTCGCCCAACTGCTGCGTCATTTCCGACAATAAGCCACACTTCTTGGGCGTGAGCGACGTGCTCCGGCACAACGTTGACAACACCCGCCGACTGTTCCGCAAGGAGTTGGAGATTCAGCTTGGCGAGGTACGCGAGTCGCTGCAGTTCGCCTCACTGGAGAAAATCTTCATCGAGAACCGCATCTACAAGGACAAAGGGTTCGAGCAGAGCGAGAACATGGAGGCTGCCGTTGCCCACATCCGCGGACGCCTGCTCCCGTTCCTGTCAAAGAAACAGTATCGCGACTCCATCCACCGCGATGTCACCGACGACGACATCCTGCGGCTGATGGAAATTAAGATGAAACGCATCCTGAAATTCAACTCCGACGATGCCGACCGCCAGATAGCCTCCTACAACGAGCGCATCAGCGAACTGCTCGACAATCTGGAGCATCTGACCGAGTACACCATCCGCTGGTATGAGGGGCTGAAAGAGAAATATGGCGAGAGTTATCCGCGGCGCACCGTCATCCGCGGCTTCGACAACATTGAAGTCACCACCGTAGCCGAAGCCAACGAGAAACTCTACATCAACCGCGAGGAAGGATTCATAGGCACATCGCTGAAAAAAGATGAGTTCGTCTGCAACTGCTCCATGCTCGATGACATCATTATCTTCTACAAGGACGGTCGCTACAAAATCGTCAAAGTTGCCGAAAAACTGTTCGTCGACAAGGATGTGCTTTACATCGACGTCTACAAGCGCAACGACGAGCGCACCATCTACAACATCATCTATCAGAACGGCAAGGGGGGCGCCTACTACATGAAACGTTGCGCCATCACCGGCGTGACCCGCAACAAGGAGTACAACCTGACGCAGGGCGAGCCTAAGAGCCGCATAGTCTGGTTCACTGCCAACAGCAACGGCGAGGCTGAGGTGGTGAAGGTGGCGCTCAAGCCGAAGCAGAAGTTGAAGAAACTCCATTTCGACGTGGATTTCAGCGAGCTCAAGCCGAAAGGACGCACAGCCATGGGCAAACTGGTGACCCGCAACGACATCCACCGCATATCGCTCAAGGAGAAAGGTGTCAGCACCCTCGGCGGACTCAAGGTGTGGTTCGACCACGACGTGCTCCGCCTCAACACCGAAGGTCGCGGTGAATATCTGGGCGAGTTCGCCGGCGATGACCTGATTCTGGTCGTTACCAACACCGGCGAATACTACACCACCGGCTTCGACGTCACCAATCACTACGATGACAACATCATGCGCATCGAGAAGCTGCGTCCGGGACATGTGTGGACCGCGCTGCTCAACGATGCCGACAACCAGATGTATCCCTATCTGAAGCGGTTCCCGTTCGAGCCTTCGCCCAAACGTCAGCGCTATTTAGGCGACAACCCCAAGTCAGAACTGATACTGCTGACCGACACTGACCGTCCGCGCTTCCGCATCACCTTCGGCGGACCCGATGAATTCCGTGAACCACTCGACATAACAGCATCGGAGTTCATAGCCGTGAAATCATCGAAGGCAAAAGGGAAGCGCCTGACCACCTTCACCGTTGACACCATTGATGAAATTGAACCGGAAATCTCCGAGATCTCCGAGGACTCCGAAAGTTCTGAGGACTCCGAAAATTCTGAAAACTCCGAAAGCTCCGAGCCCACCGATTTCTCCGATGACGAGCTGCGCGACGAAATCAACGGTCAACAGCGCATCTTCTAACACTGCCTGCCCATGAAACTCCTTCACGCAATAACCGCTCTGCTGCTTCTGTCAGCAACAGCCTTCACTGCCCGAGCAGAGGAAACGGTGCGCCCCGTCACCTCCACCTACACACTGGAGGCAGGAAGCGCCCATCTGCACGACACCTACCTAACCCCGTTAGGCTACGACGGCATGACCACAGCCTTCACCTATCAGCGCGCGCAGGCAATGAAATTCAATCCCCGCCACTGGGTGATGCAACTCCGGCTCTCCGTGGGGATGGACCATGCCGAGAACCCTGCACGCAACGCAACCATGTGGGGCACCGGACTGACAGCCGGCTGGAACATGACCCGGCGATGGAGACTCCCCCACGACATCACCGTGGCTGCAGGCGGCGGCACTGCACTCAACCTTGGCGCGCTCTACCTGACACGCAACCAGAACAACCCCGTGTCTGCCAAATGCTCATGGACTCTGGACGCCACCGGCTACATCAGCTGGAACACACGCCTGCTGAACATTCCGGTGACACTCCGCTACCAACCCACGCTGCCGCTGACAGGCATCTTCTTCTCGCAGGAATACGATGAACTGTATTACGAAATCTATCTGGGCAATCGCCGCAATCTGGTTCACCCGGCATGGGCAGGCAACTACTTCGCCATGGACAACGCCGTCAGCGCCGACCTGAAATTCGGCTCCACATGGCTCCGCGTAGGCTATCACAACACCCTGCTGTCAACGAAAGTGTCAGCTATCACCACCCGCATGATATCCCACTCGTTTGTCATCGGCATCAGCGGCGAATGGCTCTCGCTGCGGCGCGGCGCCATACCCCCACAGTCATCAACCATAATCTCAGCGTACTGAAATGAAAAAACTGATAGCCATAGCATTGCTGACGCTGGTTGCCGCAACAATCCCGGCATGCCACAAAATCGAAGAGTTCGACAACGACCCCAAGGGAAATTTCATGGCGCTGTGGAGCATACTTGACACCCACTACTGCTTCTTCAGCGAGAAAAACGTGGACTGGAACGCCATTGGAGAAAAATACTACCGCCGCGTATATCCCGACATGACCCAGCGCGAACTGTTCGAGGTGTGCGGCGACATGCTCGACGAACTGCGCGACGGTCACACCAACCTATCATCGGGCTTCGACGTTTCATACTACCGCAAATGGTGGAGCGACTATCCCCAGAACTTCAACCTCCGCATAATTCAGGAGAACTATTTCAACTTCAACTACATGAGCGCCTCCGGACTCACCTACGGCATTCTGGAGCAGAACATAGGCTACATACGCTACGCCTCCTTCGCGCAGCCCATCGGCGAGGGTAACCTCGACAACGTGCTCAGTTATCTCGCCTCATGCAACGGGCTGATCATAGACATCCGCGACAACGGCGGCGGCGACCTGACCAACGTGGAGAAACTGGTGGCGCGCTTCATCACCCGGCGCACCCTCATGGGCTACATCAGCCACAAGAACGGTCCCGGTCACGACGACTTCTCGGAGCCTTACGAATATTATGTCGAGCCTGCCCAACAGGGGCGTGTGATGTGGGGCAAGCCGGTGGTGGTGCTGACAAACCGCTCCACCTTCAGCGCCGCTAACAACTTCGTTTCCGTCATGCAATACATCCCCGGCGTTAAAATTGCCGGAGCGCGCACCGGCGGTGGCTCAGGCATGCCGTTCAACTCCGAGCTGCCCAACGGATGGGGCATCCGCTTCTCCGGCTCGCCTGTGCTTGACGCCAAAGGACTCTCTACGGAAAACGGCATAGCGCCGTCGCCCGGATGTGAGGTCGACATGGACCCTGCCGACGAGGCGCGTGGCATCGACACCATTCTTGAATTTGCCATCAAAGAACTGCAGAAATGAAAAAACTGCCCGCACTACTGCTCGCGCTGCTGACACTGATTGTGTCAGCATGCTCCGGAAACCGCTCGGCTCAGACTGAAAGTGTGTCGGGCGCCGGTGACACCCTGACCACCTGCTCCGAACTGCTGACACTGGTGAGGATGGACAACGGAGTGTTTTTAGCTGTGATAGCCAACCCGTGGGACACCACACAGGAACTTCAGCGCTTGGTGCTGGTTGACCGCGACCAACATTCGGCGTCACTCCCCGCCGGCACCGTCATAAAATATCCCGTCCGGCGCTCCATGGTCAGCTCCGTGATGTTCGCCAACGCCATCGACGAGCTGAACGCAACAGGTGCCATTGCCGCCGTCACTGACGCAAAATATTTCAAGACACCTGCGGTGCGCCAAGCCATTGACAACGGAACCATCACCGATCTGGGCTCATCCATGCAGCCCAACCCCGAACTGATAGCTTCTTCAGCCCCTGATGTCATCCTGACCAACCCCTATCAGAACGCCGGTCACGGCATGATAGAAACTCTGGGCATTCCCATTGTGGAGATGGCTGACTACATGGAGTCAACCCCGCTGGGACGTGCCGAATGGATCAAGCTCTTAGGGGCGCTCTACGGCAACTACGAGGCTGCCGACTCGATTTTTGAACAGACCGTCAGCAACTACCGCCTGTGGCAAAGCCGCGCCGGCGACAAACGTCCCAAGGTACTGACAGAGATGAGTGCCGGCGGAGTGTGGTTCGTGCCGGGCGGAAGCTCCTACATGGCTCGCATCATTGCCGATGCCGGTGGCGCATATCCGTGGAGCGATAACGACGACGCCGGTTCGCTGCAGCTCGACTTCCCCACTGTCTACAACGCAGCCCACGACGCCGACTACTGGTTCATAAAAACCGACAATCCGCAGTTCTCCTACTCCGACCTGCGCGAGGCATATCCGCTCAACGCGCGGTTCGAGGCGTTCAACAACCATAACGTCTATTTTCTTGACACCGACAGGAGCCTGTTCTTCGAAGAGATGGCGTTTCACCCTGACCGGCTGCTGCGCGACTTCGTCATAATCCTGCATGGCGACAGCGCCCGCGGCGAACAGACAAGTTACTACAAACCGCTGTACCGGAGATAATGAAAACACTGAGGTTTGTCATATTGCTAACCGCGCTGCCGCTGCTGTTCTTCGCCTGCATGATGTGGGGGAGCGTCGACATTCCCGCCTCAGAAGTGCTTCGGGCACTTGCCGGTCAACAGCTCGACAACCCCGTGTGGCAGGTGATACTCATTGAATCACGCCTGCCCATGACCCTCTGCGCCATGCTCGCCGGAGCCACCCTGTCAGTAGCCGGACTGCTGCTGCAGACCACCTTCAACAACCCGCTCGCCGGACCATCCATACTGGGAATATCCTCCGGAGCGAGCCTCGGCGTGGCTATAGTCATGCTGCTGCTCGGAGCCAGCGTCACCACATTGGGATTCGGATACTATGCCGCCGTGGTTGGCGGAGCCATGGCAGGAGCCATGCTCATAATGGTGGTTCTGCTTCTTTTCTCAGGCATAGTGCGCTCCACCGCCATGCTGCTCATAGTGGGCATATTGGTGGGCTACCTCACGTCGTCAGGCATTGCGCTTCTCAACTTCTTCTCCACTCAGGAAGGCGTACACTCCTTCGTCATCTGGGGCATGGGAAGCTTTTCAGGCATGACATGGAGCCGCCTCGGCATCTTCGCCGCCATAGGGCTGACCGCCCTGCTGCTGTCACTGCTGCTCATAAAGCCGCTTAACGCCATGCTCTTGGGGAGCCGCTATGCCGAGAGCATGGGTGTGAACATCCGCCGCACCCGCAACAGCCTCATGCTGCTCTCAGGTTTGCTGACAGCCGTCACCACCGCCTTCTGCGGTCCCATAGGATTCATAGGACTGGTGGTGCCCCACATAGCCCGCATGTTCTTGCACACCTCCAACCATCGCCGGCTCCTCCCTGCCACAGCCTTGACCGGCAGCGCCGTAGGGCTGCTGTGCACACTGCTGAGTGTGCTCCCCTCGCGCGCCGAAGTCATTCCGGTCAATGCCATCACACCAATAATCGGTATTCCCATCATCATATACATCATTGTGGCACGCAAACGACTTCATTATTTCAACTGATGGAACCGCTGACTCTGCATAAACTGACCTGCGGCTACCACTCCACGGTGATTCTCCGCGACATCGACGCCACGCTCCACCGTGGCGAGCTGACGGCGTTGCTCGGAGCCAACGGCACCGGCAAGTCAACGCTGCTGCGCACCATCTGCGGAGTGCAGCCTGCCCTCGGTGGCACCATAATGGTCAACGGCGAGCCGCTCGGAAGCATGTCGCCCCGCAAACTTGCCCGCACCATCAGCATTGTCAACACTGACCACACCGGTGCCGGCGGACTCACCGTGGAGGAACTGACCGCACTCGGACGCCACCCATTCACCGGATTCTTCGGGCGCCTGACCCATGCTGACCGGCGCATTGTCCGCGAGGCACTTGAAGCCGTGGGTATGGCTGACCGTCGCACCCAGTTCGTAGCCACACTCAGCGACGGCATGCGGCAGAAGGTGATGCTGGCGCGAGCACTGGCTCAGACCACCCCCATCATTGTCCTTGACGAGCCTACGGCATTTCTCGATGCCGCCAGCCGTGTCGAAACCATGCGGCTGCTGCGCCGGCTGGCTGTGGAACAGCAGAAAAGCATACTCGTATCGACCCACGACATAGGGCAGATTCTGCCACTCGCCCACCGCCTGTGGCTCCTGACCCACAGCCGCAGTTTCATTGCCGGTGAAACAGCCCGCCTGACCGCCGACCCCGGCGTGATGAACACCCTGTTCAGCAACCGCGACATAAAGTTCGACCCCGTGCGGCAAGAATTTTTCTGACCACGACGCAAATTGATAAATATTTACTAAATTTGCACCGTATATACACAATAGCCTCAACACTATAAATAAATTATATAACCATGGCAACAAAACCTTTCAAATATCAGGAAATGTTCCCCTTAGGAAAGGACACAACTGAGTATTACCTCCTCACATCAGACTATGTGAAAGTAGAGAAATTCGGCGACAAGGAAATGCTCGTCGTAGATCCCGAAGCACTCACCGTGCTGGCGCAGCAAGCCACCCATGACAACGCTTTCATGCTCCGCCGCGAGCACAATGAAATGGTTGCCAAAATCCTCCATGACCCCGAAGCAAGCCAGAACGACAAGTTCGTGGCACTGACCATGCTCCGCAACGCCGAAATCGCTGCCAAAGGTCAGCTCCCCTTCTGTCAGGACACCGGCACTGCCATCATCATGGGCAAGAAAGGTCAGTATGTGATGACCGGCGGCAAAGATGAGGAATATCTCTCGCACGGCGTCTACAACACTTACACCGAGTGCAACCTCCGCTACTCGCAGAACGCTCCGCTCAACATGTACGACGAAGTGAACACCGGCTGCAACCTTCCCGCACAGATCGACCTCTATGCCGTTGACGGCGACGAATACAAATTCGTATTTGTTGCAAAAGGGGGTGGCTCGGCTAACAAAACCTACCTCTATCAGGAAACCAAAGCCATAATCAACCCCAAGACTCTGGTGCCCTTCCTCGTGGAAAAAATGAAAACTCTCGGCACCGCTGCCTGTCCCCCCTATCACATCGCTTTCGTTATCGGCGGCACATCGGCTGAAATGAACCTCGCCACAGTGAAGAAGGCATCGGTGAAATACTACGACTCACTGCCCACCGAGGGCAACGAACTCGGACACGCCTTCCGCGACGTGGAACTGGAAAAAGAGCTCCTCGAAGCATCGCGCAAAATAGGTCTGGGCGCACAGTTCGGCGGTAAATATTTCGCGCATGACATCCGCGTCATCCGTCTGCCCCGCCACGGCGCTTCATGCCCCATCGGCATGGGTGTAAGCTGCTCTGCCGACCGCAACGTAAAAGCAAAAATCAACCGTCAGGGAATCTGGATTGAGAAACTCGACGCCAACCCCGGCGAACTCATCCCCGAAGAACTGCGCAACGCAGGCGAGGGCGAAGTGGTGAAAATCGACCTCAACCGTCCAATGGAGGAAGTGCTCGCCGAACTCACCAAATATCCCGTTTCAACCCGCCTGTCACTGAACGGCACAATCATTGTGGGTCGTGACATAGCACACGCCAAAATCAAGGAACGCCTCGACAAAGGCGAACCCATGCCCGAATATCTGAAGAAACACCCCATCTACTATGCCGGTCCTGCCAAGACTCCCAAGGGAATGGCATCTGGTTCGTTCGGTCCCACAACCGCCGGACGTATGGACCCCTACGTTGACCAGTTCCAAGCTGCCGGTGGCTCAATGATAATGATTGCCAAAGGTAACCGCAGCAAACAGGTTACCGACGCATGCCACAAACATGGCGGATTCTATCTCGGCTCCATCGGCGGTCCTGCCGCCGTGCTCGCAAGCAACTCCATCAAGAAAGTGGAACTGCTGGAATATCCCGAACTCGGCATGGAGGCAATCTGGAAAATCGAAGTCGAGGACTTCCCCGCATTCATCCTCGTCGATGACAAGGGCAACGACTTCTTCACCCAGATAGCACAGCAGTGTGCCGGTTGCCCCATTACAAAATAAAACACTGAACAGACTATATGAGAGAGGCGATGCCGCTGTGGCACCGCCTCTCTCTCATATATATTATATATATATGTGTTAATTCTTGGGGTATGCTATTCTGACATGATACATGGTGCGCAGGCGGGCTATGAACGCCTCCTTTATGACCTTGATGTCATTGAATGAAATCGGCGAAGCGGCATGCAGACCATCTTTTACCTGCCCGTCAATGATTTTGTTGACAAGTTCGGTGATAGCCTCGGTGGTGTGTTCGGGCAGTGAGCGCGATGCAGCCTCCACGCTGTCAGCCATCATCAGCAGCGACGCCTCGCGGGTGGTGGGATTGGGACCGGGATAGGTGAACGGCGCCGGGTCGATTTTTTCGCCGGGATGACGGTTCTGCTCCTTGGCATAGAAATATTTGACAATACCCTTGCCGTGGTGTTGCGAAATCATATCCTTGATGATCTGCGGCAGCTTGTTCTTCTCAGCCATTTTCAATCCTTCGGTCACATGACCTATGATTATTCCGGCACTTTGCTGCGGCGTCAGTGCGTCATGCGGGTTGACGCCATGCTGGTTCTCGGTGAAAAAGGCAGGGTTGGAGAGCTTGCCTATGTCGTGATAGAGAGCGCCGGCACGGACCATCAGCGGGTTGGCGCCGATTTTGCGTGCCGCATCGCTTGCCAGCGAGCTGACCGACATGCAATGCTGGAATGTGCCCGGACACTGCTCCGAGAGGTCGCGCAAAATGGGATTGTTGATGTCTGACATTTCCACGAGCGTGACCATGGAGGTGAGCGAGAAGATTTTCTCGAACACGAAAATCAGGATGTAGGCAAACGAAATCAGCACTGAGTTGATGGCGAAGAAGCCCATCAGCTTGCCGGTGTTCGACGACAGTGTGCCTGACTGCAGCAGCTCCATGGCAACATAGCCTATGGCATAGGTGAGGAACACCAGCACGGCGGTGCGCAGCAGCTGCGAACGACGGGTAAGCTCGCGGAGCGAGTAGATGGCAGCCAGTCCGGCAAGCACCTGCAGGGTCACGAACTCAACGGGGAACAGCGCCAGAGGCATGCACAGCAGCAGTTCCACCATCAGACACATGAAGGCGGTGCGCGAGTCAAAGAACACCACCGTCATGATGGGCAGGATGGCAAACGGTATCAGGTAGATGCCCGAACTGATGTGCGGAGCCACTATGGTGGTGCAGATGTAAAGCAGTGTGATGGCAAGCAGTATGGCGCTCAACCGCTTCAGCGACAGGAAATCCTTCCGGCGGTAGATCCACAGGTAGAGCAGCAGCGACCCGAGCAGCATTATGGTGAACAGCAGCTGTCCGAGTCCCACATAGAGATTTTCACTGGTCGACGTCTCGGAGCGCGACTGGAGCATAGTCTCATAGGTTGTCAATATGGCATAGAGCTGCGGAGTGACAATGTCGCCGCGGTCAATGATGCGCTCGCCCTGCTGCACCACCCCTATGGCTGCCTCGATGGGGCGCATACGGTCCTCGTAGAGGCGTTCGGTGGTGAGCGTGTCAATGACAATGTTGGGCCGAATCATCGACGCGAGGTTGAAGTCGGAAATGGCTGTGCGTGACTTGGGGGTGTTGAAAAGCGAGTCGATCATGGCATAGGCACGGCGCGGGGTTCGCAGCTTGTTCATCTTGTGCTTGACCACGGTGTTGTTCTCCACGAATCCCACCTCGGTGATGTGGCGGGCGCGTATGTAGTCATCGTAGAAATCGGGCGACACAATGCCGTCGTTGTAGAGTTGAGCAACCGTCTCGCGCAGCCTCGTGCGCTCGTCAGGCGATATTCCGGGAATGGAAAGCAAGCGGTTCAGAACCGACTTGCGGGGCGCGTTGTCAACCTTCATTATCGGGGTGAAATTGTGGTTGAGCGAGTCGCGCATCTGTCGCACCGTGATTGAATCGCGGTAGACCGGTATGTCAAACGGAGCCGTCAGCAGCGAGTGTATCCACGGGCGGTTCATCTCAAACTGGAAATGGCGGCTGTCATTACGCGGGAAAAACAGCAGTATCAGCGCTGCCGCCGCCAGTATCACCACTGTCCGTAATATGTTGTCCTTGTTGATCATGATGGTTATGCTTTAAGGGGTCAGAAAACGCGTGCCACCTGCTTGACGCCATTGACCTCAGCCACTTTGGCGCAGAGGTCGCGAACCACGTCATTGTCTGCCACCTTTATCCACAGGTCGCAGTGAAACACCTCATTCTCTGCCTCGATATTCATTTTGCGTATGTCTATGGCAAGGTGCGATGAAATCATCTGGGTCAGCTCCTGAAGTATGCCGAAACGGTCGATACCTTCAATGTGGATCTGCGCCGGAAAGAACTGTTTCTGCACATCCCACCGCACTTCGAGCAGACGCGGTCCGTAGCTTGCCTTGAGGGCGCGGGCGCGCGGACAGTCCATGGAGTGCACCTCAACCTCGTTGTTGTCATTGATGAAACCCAGCACGTTGTCGCCCGGGATAGGGTTGCAGCAGGGGGCTATCACAAAGTTCGACTCCTTGTCGTCGCTGTGCAGCACATAAGGTTCCTTACTGTTGATTTTCTCCTTGTTTTCCGCGGCATGCTCCTCGGCTGCCTTTTTCGACCGGCGGAAAATCAGGCGTGACAGCAGCGATTCATTCTGCTTTTTCATCATCCTGACCACATAATCGCCCAAAATCACCTCGCCGTTGCCTATGCGCATGTAAAGCTCATCGCGGTTTCCAACCTTGCAGATGCCAAGCAGCTTGGTGAAGCTCTCGTTGGTTTCCTTAATATCGTTGTTGCGCAGGAACTGCTCATAGATTTCCCTACCCTCTTCAATGGCAGGGCGTTGCGCCTGTTTCAACGCCTGACGCAGGCGTGTCTTGGCTTTTGCCGAAGCCAAAAAGGAGAACCACTCCTCTTTGGGCGTCTGTGACTTCGATGTCAGCACCTCCACCTGATCGCCGCTTTTCAGCTTACGGCTCAGTGGCACCAACTTGTGGTTCACCTTGCCCGCAATGCAGTGGAATCCTAACTGTGAGTGCAGGCTGAACGCCACGTCGAGAACGGTGGAGCCGGCAGGCAGCGTCAGCAGTTCGCCCTTGGGGGTGAACACCACTATTTCGGTTGCGAAAAGGTTCAGCTTCACCGTGTCCAGAAAGTCCATGGCGTTAGGGTCCGGATTATCCAGAATCTCCTTGATGGTCTGGAGCCATGCGTTCAGCTCGCTCTCCTCGTCGCCATCACCAATTTTGTATTTCCAGTGGGCAGCGAAACCTTTTTCAGCAATCTCATCCATGCGGCGCGAGCGTATCTGAATCTCCACCCAGTTACCGTCAGGACCCATAACCGTCAGGTGCAGAGCCTGATAGCCGTTGGCTTTCGGTATCGACAGCCAGTCGCGCGTGCGCTCCGGATGCAGTCTGTACAGCTCCGTGATGGCGGTGTAGATGCTCCAGCAGATCGCTTTTTCCTTAGCCTGATCGTCACACTCGAAGATTATTCGCATGGCGTAGAGGTCATAGACCTCCTCGAAAGGAATATGTTTCGACTCCATTTTGTTCCAGATGGAGTAGACTGACTTCATCCGCGCCTTGGCGTCGAATTTCAGACCCAGCCCGCGCAGTTTCTCTATGATAGGTGCGGCAAAGTCAGTGTACACCTCATTGCGGCGTGTCTCCGTGGCTTTGATTTTCTCGCTTATCTCGCGGTATTCCTCCGGATGCTCATATTTGAAACTGAGGTCCTCCAGTTCGGTTTTTATGGCGAACAGACCCAACCGGTGGGCGAGCGGCGCATAGATGTAGAGAGTCTCGCCGGCGATTTTATACTGTTTGGCAGGTGCCATGGACCCCAACGTGCGCATGTTGTGCAGCCGGTCAGCCATCTTTATCAGCACCACGCGAATATCCTCGCTCATGGTCAGCAGCAGCTTGCGGAAGTTCTCAGCCTGTGCCGACGCCTTCGATCCGAATATGCCGCCCGAAATTTTTGTCAGCCCTGACACCAGCTGTGCTATTTTCTTACCGAAATGCTGCTCGATATCCTCAACGGTGAACTCCGTGTCCTCCACCACGTCATGGAGCAGAGCCGCGCAAATCGAGGTAGAGCCCAGTCCAATCTCATGGCTCGCTATCCGCGCCACCGCTATAGGATGCAGAATGTACGGTTCGCCTGAGCGCCGGCGAATACCCTTGTGGGCTTCCTTGGCAAACTCAAAAGCCCTGACGATTATCTCAACCTTCTTCCGATGGTTGCTGTTAAGGTAGCCGTTCAGCAGTTCGTTGAACGCATCCTGAATCATTGCTTCCTCTTCCTGTGGAGTTTTGTTATATTCTGCCATAATCCTATCGGTGTGAAGTCACAAATTTACTCATTATTGTTGGAAAATGAAAAATTTTCCGTCAAAAACTCATCATCTGCGGCTGCCATCCTCATGCTCCGGCTTCCAGCACTCGGTCTGGTCACTGATTTGCGGAATAGTGTCGGAGGTGTAGACGGGATTCTTACCCTCGCGCAGCTGACGGCGGTAGTCGCGCAGCAGAATGAAGGCATATTTCCCCAGCAGCAGGATGGCGGCGAGGTTACAGAGCGTCATCAACGCCATGGTGATGTCAGCGAAGCCCCACACGAAGGTCAGTGTGGTGACAGAGCCCAAAAGCACTATACCGCTGACTAACAGGCGATAGACGGTTATCATCAGCTTGCTTCGGCGTATGAACAGCAGGTTCGTCTCGCCGTAATAATAATTTGCTATGATTGAGGTGAAGGCAAAGAACAGGATGGCTATGCTGACAAACACCGAACCATAGTTGGTGCCAAGGTCGGCGTCGATTGATTTCTGAGTGAGTATGATTCCGTCATGACCCTCGTTGAACAGTCCGGAACAGAGTATGATGAAGGCGGTGCAGGAGCACACCAGCAACGTGTCAGTGTACACCCCCAAGGTCTGTATCAGTCCCTGTTTCACCGGATGCGACACCGTGGCTGTGGCTGCGGCATTCGGCGTCGATCCTTCGCCAGCCTCGTTGCTGAACAATCCGCGTTTGACACCCATTATCACACCCATGCCCACGGTGCCTCCCATGGCTGAGTCGAAATTGAAAGCATCCTCAACAATCATGGCGAAGATGTGACCCACACGGTCATAGTTGATGACAAGAATGACCGCGGCAAGCAACAAATAGGCTATCGCCATCACCGGCACCACCACCTCGGAGAACCGCGACACACGCTGCACTCCGCCTGATATGATAATGAATGTGGCAACCATCAGCACCACGCCCGTAACCACCTGACTGACACCGAACGACTCGTTGAACGCCGATGCTATGGTGTTTGCCTGAACGGTGTTGAACGCAAATCCGAACGTCATGGTTATCAGAACCGCGAAGCATATAGCCCACGGACGGTTACCCAGTCCTTTCTGGATGTAATATGCCGGACCGCCCATGAACGATTTCTCACCCCTGACCTTGAACAGCTGCGCCAGCGTGGACTCCACGAATGCCGATGCACCGCCCAGCAGCGCTATCATCCACATCCAGAACACCGAGCCGGGACCTCCCAAGGCTATGGCGGTGGCTACGCCTGCCATGTTGCCCGTTCCCACTCGCGACGCTATCGACAGTGAAAACGCCTGAAACGAACTGACGGTGTCCGATGCCGGCACGCCATGGCTGTTCTCGTCGCGCTTACCTGAGTGCAACAGCAGCCTGAACATCTCACCTATCATGCGGAACTGCACGCCGCCCGTACGGATGGTGAAATAAACCGCTGCCACAATCAGCACTCCCACAAGTATGTAATCAGTGAGTATCTCGCTCACAAACGCCATTATTCGCTCCATTTTTCATCTGTTTTCGTTGCATTGGCAAATTTACACAATCTTAACTGATTTTCTATGATTTTTTGACAAAATATGACATTTCTTTTACTAAATATTGCTGATTGACCCGTCATTTTTAAGGACTAATTTTTAGCATAACTACCTAAACCTTAGCATGTTTACCCCTCCGCTCCAATTTTTTCTCAAAAAATTTGCAACATAAAAAAAGTTAATATATTTTTGCCGTAACTTTCCTAAGAAACCTCTCAGCCTTTGCAGGCTGATGCCATGAAACGAACTTATTAACACCATTCATTTTATGAGAAGATATTATTTTTTCATACTCACCGCACTTTTCTCCGCTCTGTTCATTCAAGCCGCTTCAAAAGAGCGTCCCGACCACAATCAGGCAGGCTCGCAGCAGATGGCTTATCCGATTCCGGCTTACGGAATACCCGAACTCTCTCCTTCTCCCGAAGGCTATGTGCCCTTCCACATGGAACACTACGGTCGCCACGGCTCGCGCTGGCTTCTCAACGCCAAGGACTATCAGCGCCCCGTCGACACTCTCGCCAAGGCTGACTCACTGGGTAAACTGACGCCGCGCGGACAGCTGCTTCTGAGCCAGCTCACCAACATCAATCAGGCATCGAAAGGTCGCCTCGGCGAACTCACACCGCTCGGTCACCGTCAGCACCGCGAAATTGCAAGCCGCATGGTCAGCAACTTCCCGCAGCTGTTCACCGCCGGCACAAATGTCGATGCCAAATCCACCGTCGTTATCCGATGCATCCTCTCCATGGCTAACGAAATTGCCGAGCTGCAGCGGTTGGTGCCCGGAATAAACGTCACCTGCGACGCAACCCACGTCTATCAGCCCATTCTGGCATACAACAACACCGACACCGTTGCGCGAAACCTCTCCAAGGCTGCCACAAAAATGAACGGGGAGTTCAACAAACGTCACTCCGATCACTCCCGATTCCTCGCAACCGTGTTCAACGACCCCAAGTATGTAGCAGACTCGGTCGATGAAAACAAAATTTTTGAGGGTGTGTTCGACATTGCCGTCAACGTGCAGAGCCACGACGACCAGCCCGACCTCTACGACCTCTTCACCGAAGATGAACTCTACAACCAATGGCTCATCAAAAACGCGTGGTGGTATGCCTACGCCGGTAACTCACCCCAGAACAACCACCGTTCACACTGGAACCAGCGTGTACTGCTCCGCGACATCATCGAGGCTGCCGACACCGCCATGCTTTCGCCCCTGCGCAGCGCCAACCTCCGTTTCGGGCATGAGTCAATAGTGATGCCGCTGACGGTTCTGCTCGAGCTCAACGATGCCGCTTACGACACAGACAACATCGACTCGCTCGCCGAAAACTGGCGCAACTTCGACATTTTCCCCATGGCGTCGAACATCCAGATTGTATTTTACCGCCCCAAGAACAGCACCGGCTGCAACCCTGACGACGTGCTGCTCAAAGTAATGCTCAACGAGGCTGAAGCCTCGCTGCCGCTCAAACCGGTCAACGGCAATTACTACCGCTGGACCGACTTCCGGAAATATTACACTGACAAACTCGACTCTTTCTCCACCCGCTTCGAGGAATAACTGTCATCACCACCGGGTTCTCCGAACTTTCCGGACCCCCTCCCAAGAACACAGCAAACCAACAATCATTAACTCATCATCATTTAATCACATGAAGCAAAGAATCTTATTCTTTTTGGTATGCATAGGGCTACTTGCAGGCTCTGCATACGCACGAACCATCAAAGGTACTGTGATTGACGCTTCCACTAACGAACCAATCGTTGGTGCATCGGTATTTGTCAAAGGTACTCAGGTGGGTGCATCTACTGACATCGACGGCAACTACTCCATCAATGTCCCCGACAAAGCAAAAACCCTTTCTGTCACCTACATCGGCATGGTACCTCAGGAAGTTGCCATCGCTGACAATCAGGTCATCAAGCTGGAAGCTCAGGCTTCAAGCCTCGATGAAGTTGTTGTTGTCGCCTACGGCACACAGAAGAAATCATCCGTCACCGGTTCCATCTCGCAGGTGAGCAGCGCCGAAATTGAAATGCGTCCGGTTTCATCGGTCGCTTCAGCTCTGGAGGGTTCAACCTCAGGTATCTCGGTTTCAGGAGCTTACGGCGCTCCCGGTGAATCGCCCACAATCCGCATCCGCGGTATCGGCTCCGTGAACAACGGCACCACTCCGCTTTATGTCATCGACGGCGTTCCATTCGGCGGAAACATCTCTGACCTCAGCCCTGACGACATCGAGTCGATGTCAGTGCTGAAAGATGCCTCATCGGTGGCTCTCTACGGTAGCCGTGCAGGTAACGGTGTTATTCTCATCACCACCAAGAAAGCCAAAAAGGACCGCATATCTTTCACATTCAAGACTAATCAGGGTGTATATCAGCGTGGTATCCCGGAATATGAACGCGTGTCTGACCGCCAGTTCATGAACGTAGAGTACACAAACATGGTCAACAACTATCTGGCTACCAAAGGACTCGACCGCTCGGCTGAAAACATTGCCGAAGCACGCCTGTTTGCCAATGAACACCTCATCGCTGACCGTCTCTACACCAACATCTACAATCTGAAGGACAACGAACTGTTTGAAAACGGCATGCTCCGCAGCGATGCCGCCATCAAAGGAACCTACGGCGAAGACATCGACTGGTATGACCAAGCCATCAAGAACGGCTACCGTGCGGAATATGTATTCTCAGGCTCCGGTGCCACGGATCGTTCCGACTACTACTTCTCCGTCAACTACCTCAATGAGGACGGCTATCTGGAAAGCTCCGGCTTCAACCGCCTGTCAGGGCGCGCGGCTGTAAACGTAAAACCTGTGAAATGGCTCAAGACAGGTCTGAACATCAACGCCACACATCAGAAACTGCAGAACTCAAAGGGTGTGGGCGATGACAACACAAGCTACATCAACCCCTTCTACTTCTGCCGTTACATGGCGCCCATCTACCCCGTGCATCTCCACAATCCCGAAACAGGCGAATATCTGCTTGACACAAACGGCAAGCTCATCTACGACATAGGCAACAACACGGTTGACGGCGAACCCCTCACCACACGCAACCAGAATGCTGACCGACACATCATCTACGAAACATCTCTGAACTCTAACAACACCATCCGTAACACAATGAATGCCATTGCCTACGCTGACATCATTCTTCCTTACGGAATCACCGCCTCACTCAAAGGCAACCTCAGCACCCGCAACAGCGAAAAAACCGAAATGAAGTCAAAACTTATCGGTGACTCCAAGGGCACTGGTTCAATAGCCAAATATATCTACAACTACAAGAACTGGACTTTCCAGCAGCAGTTGCGATGGGTCTACACCTTCGACCGCAAGCACAATGTGAATCTGCTTCTCGGTCACGAGAACTATTCCTATCACTACGACTACACCTATCTGCGCAAGGAAAACGAGAAATTCGCCGGAATCCCTGCCATTTCAAACTACACCACCGTTTCATCGAACTCAGGCTACCGCAACTATCTCCGCACCGAATCCTATCTGGGTCGCATCCAGTATAACTACGACGACCGCTACAACATCGAAGGCTCCATCCGCCGCGACGGTTCATCACGTTTCGCCCGCGGTCACCGCTGGGGCACTTTCGGATCGGTAGGCGCCAACTGGGTTTTCTCTAACGAAGCCTTCATGAAGAACATCACTTGGCTCAACTCAGGTAAACTCCGCGGTGGCTGGGGACAGGTCGGTAATGACGACCTCGATTCCTACTACGGCTACATGGCTCTTTACGGTTCAAGCTCAAGCGGCACCAACGCCGGCAACGCAGCTTACTGGATTGACCAGAACTTCAACGGCGACCTCAGCTGGGAAACCAGTGAATCATGGGGCATAGGTCTGGAAAGCCGCATGTTCAACCGCTGGAACTTTGAAATCGAATACTACGCCCGCACCACCAAGGACCTCCTCTTCGAGGTTTATGCTCCCAACTCTGCCGGTTCAACCGATTTCAAGCAGGCTCAGTCCATCATGAACCAGAACATGGGCAGCATCCGCAACTGCGGTATCGAAATCAACACCGATGTCGACGTTTACACAAGCAAGGACTGGACAGTGAACATCGCTGCCAACCTCACCACCCTGAAAAACAAAGTCACAAAGCTCCCGGCAAACAACCAGAAAATCATTTCCGGCAGCCATTGCATCATGGAAGGTCACAGCCGCTACGACTGGTACACCTATCACTACGCAGGTGTTGACCAGCTCACCGGTAAAGCCCTTTATGACGCCGACCACAGCGATCACTTCTACTATCTTGAAGGTGAAAAAATCTTCGATGGATCTAACCCGGAGGCAGAAGCAATTCCTGACGAAAACCTCTTCATCATCAACGGTAAAGCCTACACTGACAAAACAAACTATGCCCAGCGTGACTTCCGCGGATGCGCCCTGCCCACCGTCTACGGTTCGTTTACAGGCAATTTCCGCTGGAAAAACCTCAACCTCTCAGCCATGTTCACCTACTCGCTGGGCGGCAAGATTTTTGATTCAACCTATGCCAGCCTGATGAGCGTTTCTTCCTCGGCGGCGAACTACCATGTCGACATTCTCAACTCTTGGGACGGTGTTCCCGAAGGAATCACCGAGGACTCGGCTAACCGCCTGACCTACGCCTACAACCCCATCATCGAGCAGAGCACTTCAAGCGACAACAACGCATCATCTGACCGCTGGCTCATCAGCCGCAACTACATCTGCCTCAAGAACCTCAACCTCAGCTACTCCTTGCCTAAGGCTTGGGTAAGCAAACTCGACCTCAAGGGCGTGCAGGTTTCATTTGCCGGTGAAAACCTCTTCACCAAAGCAAAACGCAAAGGTCTCGACCCCTCAATGTCGATAGGTGGCGGTCAGTACAACTACGTTGCTGCCGCTCGCGTATTCACTTTCGGTCTAACTGTTAACCTTTAATTATGATCACAATGAAAATCCAGATATCGAAATTTATGAACGCAGCCGCGGGTGTGGCTATGCTCGCATCTGTCAGCGCTTGCTCCTCTGACTATCTTGACACTGCGCCGCAGAACAAACCCGGCTCTGAAACAATTTTCGCCAGCACCGAAAATGCAGCCATGGCTATCAACGGCATCTGCCTCGCCATGATGCAGCAGTATGGTGTCGGCACCACATCATCCTCAGGTACTCAGGGCATGAACGGCGAAGGTACTCTGATGACTTGGTTCAACGAATACACAGGCGTCGACTATCAGAAATCAAACCTAACCGGATGGCAGAACACATGTAACTGTGTTAATATCACAAGCGGCAAGAACACCTATGTAAAATACCCGTGGCACTACCTCTACAAGCAGATTTCAAATGCCAACAGCATCATTGCAAACATCGATGGTGCTGAAGGCACTCAGGCTGAGCGTGACTTCATCAAAGCGCAGGCTCTGACATTCCGCGCCTATTTCTATGGAGCGCTGGTGAAATACTATTCCCGCCGATGGTCTGATGCCAACGGTCTGAGCCGTGGCGTGATCCTGCGGCTCGAACCTACAAACGAGCCTATGGAAGCCTCATCACTCAAAGCTGTTTACGCACAGATCTATCAAGACCTCGATGATGCCATCGCCCTTTACAAATCATCAGGAATGAACCGTCCGAAAGGCGATCTGTGGTCACCCAACGAGGATGTTGCCCACGCCGTTTACGCCCGTTATGCGCTCAACCGCGAGGACTGGCAAACCGCCTATGAGCAGGCACAGCTTGCCCGCAAAGGCTATAAACTGATGACAGCCGATGACTACAAAGCCGGCTTCAACGCCCCAACGAGCGAGTGGATCTGGGAAGGATATAACGATGCCGGTCAAACCATTCACCACTATGGCTTCTTCTCCTACAACGGCTCCAACACTGACACTTCTGCCGGCTACAAATATGTGCCTTCAATTTCAAAGACCCTTATTGACCGGATTCCCGAAGACGATGCCCGCCGCTGGTGCTATCTCGTTCCTCTGGAATCGGAAAAAGGCTCCTACAAGGAAACCGACTCAGGTTCAGCTGTCAAGAAAGGCGCTCTGGAAAAACGTGCCCGTGGGGATTACGGCGCATATCTGAACGGTACTTCCACCGTGATTTTCGCCTACATGAGCTTCAAGTTCCGCTCCGCTTCCGGTCACTCCGATGGTTGTATCAGCCTGTTCCGTGCTGCTGAAATGTACTATACTCAGGCTGAAGCTGCATGGCATATCGGTGGCAAGGATGCCGAAATTCAGAAACTCCTTGAAGAAGCCGTGGCACCCTATCAGAAAAAATACAAATGCGACAAAACCGGCGACGAACTGCTTGAAGAAGTGAAACTCTACCGCCGTTTCGACCTCTGGGGCGAAGGCTTCTCATGGTATGACCAGAAACGATGGGGCAACTATCACGTCCGACTCACCTTTGACGAAGGCGGCAACTTCGCACCCGCCTTCTGCGGCACAGGCACCTCAGGCGGCAACTATGGTCCCGAAGACCGCAACAACTGGACCTACGTTTACCCCATTCAGGAAACCGACAACAACCCCCTTGTCACTGCCGAAGAACCCAAAAACAAAGATTGGAGCAATTGACATCTCCAACAAAATCAATAAAAAAAACGGGCGAGAAGCATATTCTCTCCCGTTTTTTCTTATCTTTGCACAATCATCTGAAAACTATCGACTAAAATTTCCCATTAGTCCCATTAGTCTCATTAGTCCAATCAACTAAAAACTAACATGAAATCCCCCATCCTCGCCTCGCTCCTCCTGCTTCTTACACTCACAGCCTGCGACAACACCACAACCGACGAACCGGTGATCGACCCCACACTGGTGCGCGTCAAAGTAAAAGTCATCGACTACTCGCCAGCCCCCGGACAGTTCATCAACACACTGCCCCAAGTCAACCCCGGCACCTCACGCGAGGATGTCATCGCAAAAGTGGAAGCCGTGTTCAACGGATCAGACGATGCAGCCGTCATCACCCTCGGCGCCTTCGGAGGCACAGTTACCGTAAAGACTGCCGAACCGATTTCAGGAACATTTCAGGTCATCGGAAACGCAATACCCACTCAAGGCGAACCCGGACTGATTTCAATCTCAGCCGACGGAAACAAATGGTATGACATTCCGGGCGAAAACTACTCGAAAGCTAAAAGAACCACCGTCACCTACCACCGCCCTGCCGACGGAGCCTCTGACCAAGACTACATCCGCTGGGAAACCGCCGACGGTGCATCAGGCTACCTCTCCCGCATACCCGATTTCCACACCCAGAACTATTTCCCCGAATGGGAAAACAGCCCCACAATGACCTTCACCGCACTGCGGCTTCCTGACAACCTAACCTTTGACAACAAAACACTCCAGTACGTTCTCACCCCCATGAACGGCTATGCCGACTGCTTCCCCAATAACAACAACCGCTCGCTGATCGACCCATCCAAAGCCGTAGACAACGACGGCAAGCCCGCCCCCATAACCTCATTCAGCTACATCCGCGTCCACAGCTCCACACTCCAGAACTGCGGTCCGTTAGGCGAAGCATCCACAGAAGTAGGCGGATTCAAAACCTTCAAATAACACCTCCTCTTCCACCCCCCGACCGATGAACAAAATCCTGACAATTGCCTCACTGATTCTGACCCTCGCACTCAGCGCCTGCGGCGGAGGCGACACCTTCCGCATCAACGGCGAAGTCGAAGGACTGGGCACACGCTCACTCAAATTCTATTACTACGACGGCGACCGCCTGAAAACCGGCATGGCTACCGCGCTCGACGGCAAATTTCAGTACGAAGGGAAAGCCGGAAAACCCGTCATCGTCCACCTTGCCACAGCGCAAGGCATCCCCGTAGGCAACATGATTGTCGAAAACGGCGACGCCATCAATGTAAAATTCTTCTCGGACAAACCCGGACTGATGGAAATCAGCGGCAACTCCGCAGCCGAGAAATACGCCTCGTTCCTCAAGGAAAACTACCCGCTGGTGGCTGCCGGACCATCCGGCTCGCTCGACATAGCCGTGGAGAAATTCATCGCTGCCAACCCCCGCAACATAGCCTCGGCAGTAGTCCTGTCGCTACACTATGACATTGCCCGCAAACCCGCCGCTGCCGACTCGCTCCTCAAAACCCTCGACACCAAATTCCGTCCCGGACAGCTCACCGCAGGCTACACCGCCATCATTCCGCGCTTCACCGCCGACTCACTCACCGTCATCCAGCCTGTGCGGCTTTACTCCGCAGCTGACTCCATGACCACCGTCGATCCCGCAGCCAGCCCGCTGACCCTGTTCATCTTCTATGACAGCCGGGCACTGTTTGACACCGCCATGCGCGACTCGCTCAGCCGGCTCCATGACCACAACGTAGCCATCATCAACATCTCGCTTGCCCGCGACACAGCCATCTGGAAAGAGCAGCTCCGCGACAAACCCGCCAAAGGAACAGACCTGTGGATGCCCGGCGCCGTCAGCGCACCCGCCCTGCGGCAGTTCAACCTCAACACCCTGCCCGCCTTCGCCGTTGTCGACTCCGTCGGCACCCTCCTCTACAAAGGCGACTCATTCGACAACGCCTTAGAGCCCGTTCACCAATTTATGTTAGAAACACTCCGTTAACATGCTCGTTAAGACCTACGGCGCCGCGGTACAGGGAATCGACGCCATCGAAGTAGCCATCGAAGTCGAAGTCGACAAAGGTATAGGCGTTGCCATTGTCGGGCTCCCCGACACCGCCGTCAAAGAAAGTCAGGAGCGCGTGCGAAGCGCCCTCAAGCAAGTAGGCATGGAATTTCCGCGCCGCCATGTGGTGGTCAACATGTCGCCCGCCGACGTCCGCAAAGAAGGCTCCGCCTACGACCTTCCCATAGCCGTAGGTGTCGCCGTAGCCGGCGGACTCATCACAGTTCCCACCCTCCAAGGATTCCTCATCATGGGCGAACTCGCGCTCGACGGCTCCGTACTCCCCGTGCGAGGCGCCCTGCCAATGGCAATTATGGCGCGTGCCAAAGGCTACAAGGCAATGATTCTGCCAGAAGCCAATGCCAACGAAGCCGCCGTAGTCAACAATCTCAGCGTCTACGGCGTCCGCCACATCTCGCAAGTGTTCGAAATCCTATCCGGCACCTCTGCGCTAAACCCCGTCATCATCGACACACGCGCCGAATTCAGCAAAGCCGAACACACCGATGCCCTCGACTTCCGCGACGTCAAAGGACAGGCACAGGTCAAACGCGCTCTGGAAGTGGCATGCGCCGGAGGGCACAACATACTGCTCGTCGGTCCACCCGGAGCCGGAAAATCAATGATGGCGAAACGAGTGCCCACAATCCTGCCCCCGTTCACCCTCGCCGAAGCACTTGAGACCACCAAAATACACTCCGTAGCCGGCAAACTCCACCGCGGCTCCATGCTCATGACCCGGCGACCCTTCCGCTCGCCCCATCACACCATCTCACCCGTGGCACTCGTAGGCGGAGGCACCGACCCCATGCCCGGCGAAATCTCACTTGCCCACAACGGAGTCCTATTCCTCGACGAATTCCCCGAATTCAGCCGCGGAGTACTCGAAGTAATGCGTCAGCCCCTCGAGGACCGCCACATAACCATTTCCCGCGCCCGCTACACCATCGACTACCCCGCCGGATTCATGCTCGTAGCCTCCATGAACCCATGTCCCTGCGGCTACTACAACCACCCCACAAAACAATGCACCTGCACACCCGGAACCGTGCAGAAATACCTCAGCCGCATCTCCGGTCCACTGCTCGACCGCATCGATCTGCAGATAGAAATCTTCCCCGTACCATTCCAAGAACTCTCCGACGACACCCCCTGTGAAACCAGCGAAGCAATCCGCCGGCGAGTCATGGCAGCCCGTGACATCCAGCAGCGCCGTTTCGCCGACCACCCCCATGTCCACTGCAACGCCATGATGACCCCCGCCATGCTGCGCCGCTACGCCATGCCCGACCCCGAAGCCATGCAGCGCCTCGAAGCAGCCATCCGCAAATTCGACCTCTCGGCACGCGCCTACGACCGCATCCTCAAAGTAGCCCGCACCATCGCCGACCTCGACTCAGCCCAAACCATCAACAAAACCCACATCGCCGAAGCCATCTCCTACCGCAACCTCGACCGCTCCTCATGGGGCAAAACCTTCTGAAACCCATTAGTCCCATCACCCTACCCATCAGTCCCATCAGACTAATCAACTAAAAACCAAAAACTAACAACAAAAATTTCCCATTAGTCTTATTAGTCTTATTAGTCTTATTAGTCTTATTAGTCTTATTAGTCCCATTAGTCCCATTAGCCCCATTAGTCCAATATGAACAATCCCCCATTCCTGCCCCAACGAGGCAATTACCGCAATCTGATTGCTTTCCAGAAATCAGAATGTATTTACGACATCACCGTTCTCTTTACCCGCAAGTATTTATTGAAAGGTGACCGAACAATCGACCAAATGGTACAAGCTGCCAGAAGTGGGAAACAAAATATAGCTGAGGGCTGTGCTGCATCAACCACATCGCGTGAAACAGAAATTAAACTCCTCAACGTAGCAAAAGCATCGTTGCAAGAACTTCTGCTCGACTACGAAGACTATTTGCGTGTAAACCACCTAAAGCTATGGGAGATAGGAAATTCGAGACTGGAAAAACTACGAAACATTTGCACAAATAACACTGATTCGGGTTACTATCGTGAGATATTTGAAAAATGCAATGATGAGATGATTTGTAATCTTGCCATAACCCTAATTCATCAGACCGATCTGTTTTTGCGGAAACTGATTGATCGTGCCAAATCCGATTTCCTTCAGGAAGGAGGTGTACGCGAACAGATGACCCGCGGCAGGTTAGAGTATCGGAAAAACCATAATAATCATCCGCAATAAACCAATAATAAATTACACTGGAAAAGGCATTTAAAAAACTTAGGATATCTCAAAAATTAAGCCATTTTCTAACAAGATAACGTATTGAAGTGATTCGCTTCTTTTCCTGTGCACCGCAGCTAAAAAACAGCAGAGCGACCGGCTCAGGGGCGGTCGCTCTGTCGTTGGTGTATTTTAACGTCAGTGGGTTATCAGAGGGCTTTGTCCTTTGAACCGAGAACGTTTTCAATTTTGTGTTTGTAGAGTTTCTCCATGTTGTCACGAGCCGGACCCAGATACTTGCGGGGGTCGAATTCTGCAGGTTTTTCAGCGAATACCTTGCGGATGGCTGCGGTCATGGCAAGACGGCTGTCAGAGTCGATGTTGATTTTGCAAACGGCGCTCTTTGCAGCTTTGCGGAGCTGTTCTTCGGGGATACCGATTGCATCGGGAAGTTTGCCGCCATATTTGTTGATGGTGTCAACTTCTTCCTGAGGAACTGATGATGAACCGTGGAGAACGATGGGGAATCCGGGGAGTTTCTCCATTACGGCGTCAAGCACGTCGAATGCCAAGGGCGGGGGAACGAGTTTGCCTTCGGCGTTGCGGGTGCACTGTTCGGGAGTGAATTTGTATGCGCCGTGTGAAGTACCGATTGAGATAGCCAGTGAGTCGCAGCCGGTGCGGGTTGCGAAGTCGATAACTTCTTCGGGGTCAGTGTAGGTGTGGTGGTCTGATGAAACCTCATCTTCCACGCCTGCGAGCACGCCGAGCTCACCTTCAACGGTTACGTCGAACTGGTGTGCGTAGTCAACTACTTTTTTGGTCAGGGCAACGTTTTCTTCGTAGGGGAGGTGTGAACCGTCGATCATCACTGATGAGAAACCGTTGTCGATACATGATTTGCAGAGTTCGAAGCTGTCGCCATGGTCGAGGTGGAGACAGATCTGGGGGTGTTCCCAACCAAGTTCTTTGGCGTAAGCCACAGCACCCTGAGCCATGTAGCGCAGAAGGGTAGCGTTGGCATAGTTGCGTGCGCCCTTTGATACCTGAAGGATAACGGGTGAACGGTCCTCAGCAGCTGCCTTGATGATAGCCTGAAGCTGTTCCATGTTATTGAAGTTGAAAGCGGGAACTGCGTAGCCGCCTTTGATAGCTTTGGCAAACATCTCACGGGTGTTCACCAGACCTAATTCTTTGTAACTTACCATAGAGTTTTGTATAAAAGTTATATTTTCTGCAAAGTTAGTGTTTATTTTTCAGAATAACACACTGTTTAATAAATTTTAATAGCCCGTCAGGCATTAAACGTTAACTGCCGTTTCGGCTCGGATTGACGTTGACGCGGTTTTCAGCCTATGTTGTCTACTTCAAGGTCGGCATTGAGTATCTCATGCCATGGCAGACCCTGCACGGCGAGCTGTTCCAAGAAGGGATCCGGATCGAATTCCTCAACGTTGTGCACACCCGGTTTGACCCATTTGCCGGTGAGGAACATCATGGCGCCGGTCATGGCAGGCACGCCGGTGGTGTAGCTCACTGCCTGCATGCCGGTCTCGCGATATGATTCCTCATGCGAGCAGTTGTTGTAGATGTAGTAGGTCAGCGGTTTGCCTTCCTTGTCATATCCGGCTATGCGGCAGCCTATCGAGGTTTCGCCGTGGTAGTTCTCGCCCAGATCCTGAGGGTTGGGAAGCACTGCCTTGAGGAACTGCAGGGGCACTATTTTCACGCCGTTGTAGTCCACCTCGTCAATGCGAGCCATGCCAATGTTCTGGATCACGCGCAGGTGGGTGAGATATTCCTGACCGAAGGTCATCCAGAAGCGGGCACGCTTGATGGTGGGGAAGTTCTGCACCAGTGACTCCAGCTCTTCGTGATAGAGCAGGTAGGAGTCGCGCGGACCAATGTTGGGATAAGTCAGCGAGGCATGGATTTCGAGCGGTCCGGTGGTCACCCATTTGCCGTCCTGATAGTAGCGTCCGTTCTGGGTGATTTCGCGGATGTTGATTTCAGGGTTGAAGTTGGTGGCGAAAGCCTTGCCATGGTCACCTGCATTGCAGTCAACAATGTCCAGATACTCCATCTTTGAAAAATGATGTTTCGCAGCGTAAGCGGTGAACACGCCGGTCACACCCGGGTCGAACCCACAGCCCAGAATGGCAGTCAAGCCTGCTTTCTCGAAACGTTCGCGGTAAGCCCACTGCCATGAATATTCAAAGTGAGCCTCATCCTTTGGTTCGTAATTGGCTGTATCGAGGTAGTTTACGCCACATTCCAGACATGCGTCCATGATTGTGAGGTCCTGATAGGGGAGCGCCACGTTAATGACAAGGTCAGGTTTATGGCGGTTGAACAGTTCCACAAGCTGTTTCACGTCGTCAGCGTCCACGCTGTCAGTGGTGACATTTGGTTTGCCGATGGCGCGCGCAACGGCGTCGCATTTACTTTTTGTGCGCGATGCGATTACTATTTCATTGAAAACCTGAGGGTTCTGGGCACACTTGTGCGCCACAACGGTACCGACACCGCCACACCCGATGATGATTACTTTTGACATATATTCTTTGTTTTGCTTTGTTTCTTAATGAAAGTATGCAAAGTTAACCAATTATCGTTAATTAAGCAATTCTTGGATGTTGAGTTTCAAATTTTTGACAGATACTACACTCCCCACAGCAGCTTTTCGCGCAGTGTGGTGGCGAAACCGTGGTCCGATGGCATGACCACCTTGACGCAGTGCGCCGCCTTGCGGATGTTCATAACCGACCCCACGGGCACGGAGAATGAGTTGCCGTCAACGCTGACAAAGCAGGTTTCCGATCGTCCGCCCACGGTGAACGTAAGCTCCGAATTGTCAGTTATCACCAGCGGACGCATGCTCAGCGAATGAGCCGCTATGGGACTGATGACGAAGTTGGGGGCAGAGGGCTGTATGACCGGACCACCCACCGAGAGCGAGTAGCCGGTGGAGCCCGTTGGTGTGGCGACAAGCAGTCCGTCAGCCTTGTAGCAAGCCAAGTGATGACCGTCGATCGAGGCGTCGACCGTGATCATCGAGCTGCTGTCATGCTTGAGTATGGCTATTTCATTGAGCGCGCAGTTCCACACCCCGGCAGGCACATGCTCGCCGGTTACCTCAACCACTGAACGCGCCTCAACATAGAACCGCGCGCTGAAAAGCATGTCCAGCAACCCGGTGGTATCTGTAATGTCAAACGCTGTCAGATAGCCGAGGTGTCCGGAATTGACACCCACCACCGGTATTTCCTTGTCACCCACCCAGCGGGCAGTGCGCAGAAATGTGCCGTCGCCGCCTATGCTTATCACTAACTGAGCCGCAAACCGGTCTGAATCGGTGACGGCATAGAGGTTCCACAGTCCGGGGTCGAAACCGCCCTGAGTCAGCGAGGTGAAAATTTTTGAGTGAAGCACAAGTTGACAACCACGCGCTGAAAGCTCGCGCAACAGATTGTCAATCAGTTGCAGTGCTTGAGGCTGCTGCCGGCGGCTTCCGTAAACGGCTACTGTTAACATTGTTATTTTCAGAGATTTAATATTCGTAGAATTTCATCGGCGCGGTTGCGGGCACGTTCGGTTTCTGCGCCCGAAAGCTCATTGATGCCGAAATCCAGCACCTCGTAGCCGTAGCGCTCCAGCGAGCGAGCCACATTGGAGCTGTCGGCATGGTTTACCCGCAGATCAACTATCATTTGCCCGCGCTCGGTCTGCAGGCGCGTCACATTGAGGTTGAGCAGGTGTGCGTCGCAGTCCTCCACAGCGCCCGCTATGCGCGATGCAGAGTAATCCTCAGGCATAACCGCCAGAATCAGTTCCGACGCATCGGGATTTTCCGGGAAACGCCGTGCCCACAAATCCTCCTTTGCAGAAAATGTTCCTGAATTTTTTGAATTATATGTATCTTTTAAGCTCAAATTTGCTGAGTTTTTGAATTTTTCTGACTATTTTTGCAAAACTATTCGCGCGCGAAGCTTTGTTTCGCGATTAGAATTACAAATTTATAAAATTTTCCTCTTATGCGCAACCCTCAGTAGGGTTGCCGTTAATAAAAAATGTCAATGACAACAAACCTGAGTGTCAACATCAACAAAATAGCAACTCTGAGAAACGCGCGTGGCGAAAATGTGCCCGATCTGCTCAAGGTAGCCGCCGACTGCGAGGCTTTCGGTGCCGACGGCATCACGGTGCACCCCCGCCCCGATGAACGCCACATACGCCGCTCCGACGTTTTCAGCCTGCGACCCGTGGTCACCACCGAGTTCAACATCGAAGGCTACCCCTCGCCGGAATTTGTCGATCTGGTGCTTCGAGTGCGTCCCGAACAGGTCACACTGGTGCCCGACGCCCCCGGTCAGCTCACCTCCAATGCCGGCTGGGACGTGGAGCCTAACTTCACTTTCCTCTCGGAGATTATCGAAAAATTCAAGGACGAAGGAATCCGCACGTCGATTTTCGTGGGTACCGACACCGATAACATCAAGGCTGCAGCCCGAACCGGCGCTGACCGCGTGGAGCTATACACCAAGCCCTACGCCGACCTCTATCCCCGTGACCCCGAAGCAGCCATCGCCCCCTTCATTGCCGCATCCAAGGCAGCACGCAATGCCGGACTCGGCGTCAATGCCGGGCATGACCTCAGCCTGATGAACCTCAAATTCTTCCACTCCCGGCTCCCCCACCTCAACGAAGTATCCATTGGTCACGCCCTCATCTGCGACTCACTCTATTTAGGACTCAAAGAAACCATCCGGCGCTACAAAGAGGCGCTCCGCTAAACCACAGTAATAACACCTCAACACCACCATAAACCAATGCTCACCCTTTCAATACAATCAGTCGACTCAACCGCCTTTGTTGAAGAATTTGCCGACACCATCACAGCCAACGCCCCCGCGCCACAACCCGAAGTAGTCGAAACCTCAATCTCCATCTGGGAACTCTGCATGCAGGGCGGACTGCTGATGATACCGCTGCTGCTGCTCTCCATAATAAGCATCTACATTCTGGTTGAGCGCGCCATTGTCATCAACCGCGCCGCACGCCACGACGAAACCTTCATGAAACGCATCAAGGACTATGTCCACGAAGGCGAAATTGAAAGCGCGCTGAACCTCTGCAAAAAAGACAACACCCCCTATTCGCGCCTGATTGCCAAAGGACTCTCACGCATTGGACGCCCCATGCAGGATGTGCTCGTGACAATCGAAAACACCGGCAACATTGAAATCGCCAACTTGGGCAAAGGACTCCCTTGGCTCGCCACAACAGCTGCCGGCGCACCCATGCTCGGATTCCTCGGCACAGTTATCGGCATGGTGCAGGCATTCTACGACATCGCATCGCAGGGCAACGCCGCCTCCATCTCCACATTCGCTGACGGCATCTACACAGCCCTTGTCACCACCGTAGCCGGTCTGATCGTCGGCGTCGTCGCCATGTTCGCCTACAACTATCTGGTGGCACGCATCGACCACGTCATGAACCTGCTCGAAGCGCAGACAATGGAATTCATGGACCTCCTGAACGAACCCGCCTGATCACCCTTTCACACAGCGCATTATGGCAATAAAGTCACAACACCGGATGACAGCGACATTCTCCATGGCGTCAATGACCGACGTCATTTTCCTGCTGCTCATCTTCTTCATGGTGACATCAACATTTGTGATGCCCACCGCTCTGGAAGTAAACCTTCCGGAAAGCTCGGAACAACGCGCCATCAAACCCGGAACCACCGTCTATATCGACATGGAGTCGAACCTCTTCGCATCATCCGAAGGTGAGGAACCTCAGCCGATGACCGCCGAAACACTCGTCACATTCCTTAAGCTCGCACATCAGAAAAACCCCGATGAATTCATAGCTTTATATGCCGACGAGGAAGTGCCCTACGGAAAAATCGTGGAAATCCTCAACATCGGTGCCGAAGAAAACCTCAAGATGGTACTCGCCACCAAACCTGCCCCAAAATCAGCACGCCCTAAATGAAACGTGACAGACTCATATCAGCCGTCATCGCCGTAGCCATCCATCTGCTGTTGCTGATAGTGCTCACAACCACCTATCTGCGGTGGCCTCCGGCAGACCCCGACGACAGCCGTGTGCCCGTCGACAGCACCGAAATACTGCTGGTCAACGAGTACATCAATCTCGGCGACATGCTGCGCGAGACCGCACCCTCCGACGCACCTCGCGCCGACGCCCCCGACGGTGAGTCACTTCAGGATGGCAACGACCTGACAAACACAGGCGAAGCAGGTGTGACACCTCCCGTGGTGGCATCGCAGCAAGAGTCGCCCATGAAAGTCAACAAAAAGGAAAAACCTGAAAAAACCGGTCCCACAAAAGAAGAACTCGCCGAACGCGAACGCATACGCCGCGAGCAGGAAACCCGCGACAAAATATCGCGTCAGATGACCTTCTCAGGCACCGGCAAAGGCGACGGAGTCAGCGGTAAAGGTGAGGGAGAAAATGTTTCAGGAGCCCCCAAAGGCGAGCAAGGTCACGACCTTGCCGGACGCACCATTCTGCACTGGGGCAAGAATTCAAGCCGTAAATCAGGCGTAATCCGCGTCAGCGTCACTGTAAACCCCGAAGGGAAAGTAATCAAAGCAGACTACGCCGGCGGTGAAGGCGCAGCCGCAGGCGACAACGCCATGCGCAGCCGCACCATCAAAGCAACCTACGAAACCCGGTTCTCACCCCTTCAGGACTCCGACCGCAACCAGACAGGCACCATCACTTGGCGCTTCAAATAATCTCAGCACCGGCAACCTCCCGGCTGATATTCCATAGAAAACCGTTCGCTCCGTCGCTGAACAAACAGCGGCGGAGTTGCGTTTTTACACAAAACAGCAAATCTACATACTATGGAAAAGAACACTGACCGTAACACAGAAAACAAGGCACGCAAAGAGTATGCCGGCGCTCAGGTCGACGCGGCAGTCAACGACCACACTGACGCTGCCGAAGTCAAGCAGGATGTCAGCCTGCTGAACAACAACCCCCGCAACGACGACATGTAGGTTTCCACTCAGCGTATGCAGCATTAACAAACTGATATACAACAGTTTGTAGGGACGCTTCGTGGAGCGTCCGTCAGCAGTTTGTAGGGACGCTTCGTGGAGCGTCCGTCGATTGAGCGGTCATTGCGAAGCAAAATTCCCATCTTTAATACATTGTGAGGAAAGAAATGTTTTATATACAACACTAATTAATAAAGAGTTAATACCATGACTTACGATCAAATGATTTCAAGCACACCAGCCGTACTGATAGAATTTTACGCAACATGGTGTCCGCATTGCAAGAATATGGCTCCCGTTGTCGAGCAACTTTCAGAAATATTGGCTGATTCAGTAAAAGTGGTTCAGCTGGATATTGACCTGAATCAGGAAGCCGCCGACGCTGAGGATGTGACAAGTACACCTACATTCATATTTTATAATAACGGCAAGGAAGTATGGCGTCAATCCGGAGAGATGCCGGGCGAAGTATTACTGCATAATATAACTTCAAGATTGAGCTGATTATGGCAAACTCCGACCAGACTATCCTTGAGGATTTCCTGACTGTCCTCAATGTCAAACATACCAAAACCTACACTGACAATAAATTTCGGACAATGGCATTCCCAACACTGTTCGGAATGAAAAAAGCGTTGGAAGAGTATGGTGTAGATAGTGTCGGATTGAAGTTGAACAATAATTCCCAGATTGAATCCCTGCCGGTGCCGTTTATTGCTCAGACCCCTGACGGATTGGTGATAGTGACCCGGATAGCTGACGATAAAGTCAGTTACCTGTCGCAGAGCGTTTCTGAGATAGCCCCGCTGCCCGATTTTCTTTCTGCGATGACCGGAACAGTGTTCGTTGCCTTCCCCTCAGAGAGTGCTGAAGAACCGGAATATGCATCGCATCGCTTCTCTGACTGGGCAAATAAAGCAAAAAATTGGGTGCTTGGAGTGGCGGTTATCCTCCTTTTCGCCTTCGCCTTTATCTCGCAAGGATTATTCAGCCATCCATCAACAATTTTTTTGACCGTATGTGGTTTGGCAGGAGTCTATATTTCCCGTTTATTGGTGCTCAAATCAGCCCATATCAATAGCCAACATGCTGACGCCGTCTGTTCGGTAGTGGAGGAAGGTGGTTGCGATGACATTCTGAACACCTCCGCATCCAAGTTTTTCGGAATCTTCGGGTGGAGTGAAGTTGGACTCGCATATTTCAGCGTATCGCTGCTGTGTCTGCTGATTTTTCCGCAATACATAGGCTATCTGGCAATCTATAACCTGCTATGCCTTCCATTTTCATTCTGGAGCGTATGGTATCAGAAATTTAAAGCAAAAGCATGGTGCACGCTCTGCCTTTGTGTGCAGGCACTGCTCTGGTTGTCGTTTATCGGCTACGCTCTCGGAGGGTGGCTGAAGCTGCCAAGCAGCCTGAGCATTGAATTTTTCGTTATCGGACTTACCTACGTTACCGTGATGTTAGCAATTAATTCTATAATGCCCTTAATTGACAGAAACAACAAATGAATACGGTTAATGAAAACAAGATTGCATCACTGATGACAAAGCTTGACGGTGCAAAGCAGCTGACAGCCTTGGAACTAAACAATATTCGGTTTTCGGGCAACAAATCAGCTATTACCCCTTCCTCACTAAGAGCATCCCGAAACAGCAAAAAGAATTGACCTCAACAGCATATAGGATTGATGGCTTCCAGCTACAGCAAAATGAATTGACTCCAACACGACTTATTTCTGAAACAAATACAAAAAAAGTGGAACCCTGCGAGGATTCCACTTTTTTAGTTATTGTGTGATATCTTTACTTCTTTTCGCTCTTGCGACCAACGACGTAAGCCACGGGAGTTGCAATGTAAATTGTTGCCAGAGTACCGATGATAACACCGAATATCATTGCGAAGATGAAGCTGCGGAGCGAATCACCACCGAGAACGAAGATACAGATGAGCACGAGTAGAGTGGTGCAAGAAGTCATCACCGTACGTGACAGAGTGCTGTTGATCGAAAGGTTGATGGTGTCGAACAGGCTCTTCTTCGGATAGAGACCTATGTTCTCGCGCACACGGTCAAAGACAACCACGGTGTCGTTGATCTGATAACCGATGACGGTCAGGATTGCGGCGATGAAGGTCTGGTCAATCTCCATTGCGAAGGGAAGTATGCCCCAGAAGATTGAGTAGAAGCCGATGATGGTGAAGGCGGTGAACGCAACCGCTGCAAGTGCGCCCAGTGAGAAGGCGATGTTGCGGAAACGGATGAGGATGTAGAGGAACATTGCCACCAGTGAGAGCAGTACGGCAATGATAGCGTCTGCACGCATGTCGTCAGCCACCGTAGGACCTACCTTCTGTGAGGAGATGATACCCTGACTGTCGTCAGTAGCCGCAAACTGATCAATAACCATTCCCTCCTTCATGTAAGGCTTCATGGCGCTGAACAGGATTTCAACGATTTCCTGCTCAACGGCAGCATCCTCGTCGTCAATCTTGTAGTTGGTTGAAACACGTACCTGATCGCCTGCATCACCGATGGTGATCACTGACACGGTGGAGTTGGGGAACTGAGGAGCGATAACCTGCTGCAGTTCGGCAGAGTCAACCGGTTTTTCGAACTTGACAACATAGTTGCGACCGCCTGAGAAGTCGATACCTTGGTTAAGACCGCGTACGAAGAACGATGCGGTGATGCCGAGGATTGCCACCAGAACGATGATGCCAATGGCTTTGCGCTGTGCAAGGAAGTTAATGTGGGTGTTCTGCAGGAAGTTGCGTGACAGCTTGGTGTCAAAGGTGAGCGACTGGAATGCTTTTGACTTGCCGCCTACGATGAACACAATGCGGGTCAGGAACACTGCTGTGAAGAACGAGCAGATGATACCGATGATAAGTGTGGTTGCGAAACCCTTGATAGGACCTGTACCGAAGTAGAGGAGGATTACGCCGGTGATGATTGAGGTGAGGTTCGAGTCAAAGATTGCAGAGAATGCGTTTGAGTAACCGTCGGCAATTGCCTGACGTACATTCTTGCCTGCTCTGAGCTCTTCCTTCGTACGTTCAAAGATAAGCACGTTGGCATCCACTGCCATACCCAGAGCCAGCACGATACCGGCGATACCTGACAGTGTCAGCACTGCTTGGAACGAGGCGAGGATACCGAATGTGAAGAACAGGTTGCATACCAGACCGAAGTCAGCCACCAGACCGGGGATGATGCCGTAGATGCAGCCCATGAAAATCATCAGAAGCACCAGTGCGATGGCAAATGAGAGGAAACCTGCCTTGATTGCCTGTTCGCCGAGTGACGGACCGATAACGAGGTCAGAGATGATCTCAACCTTTGCTGACATCTTACCGCTCTTGAGAACGTTGGCAAGGTCCTGTGCCTCTTCGATGCTGAACTGACCGGTAATCTGTGAGCTACCGCCTTCGATGACACTGTTTACGCGGGGATAAGAGTAAACAACATCGTCAAGCACGATGGCAACCGATTTGCCGAGGTTGGCGCCGGTGATGCGAGCCCACTGTTTGGCACCTTCCGAGTTCATGCGCATTGAAACCACGTTGCCCTGAAGGGGATCCTGATCGGTTGTTGCCGAAATCACCTTTGAACCGTCGAGCGCGGGTTCGCCCTTGCCGTTGGTTTTCAGAGCAATCAGGGTGTAGAGCTCAACATCGTTTGAAACCGAGCCGGCTACGGTGTCCTGATACTGCACCACCTGAGGTTTCTTTTCCCAGCGCAGACGCAGGTTGGCAGGCAGAATACGTTTTGCCTGAGCGGAAGCCACGATAGAGTCGATAGCCTCGCGATGTTTGTCGCGTGCCATACCCACTGCGGGCGATTCCGAGGGAGCGATCTGAGCGAAGTAGTTGAACAGACCCACGCCGTTCTCCTTGCGTGATTCAGCATCGAGAGCAGTGAGGTAGTTCATGATTTCGCTTGATTTGTATGTTTCGTAGAACTCAAGGTTGGCTGAGCGCTGGAGCAGCTCACGCACACGCTGATGCTCCTTCACGCCGGGAAGTTCCAGCAGAATCTGACCATCCTTACCCTGAAGCACCTGAATGTTGGGCGATACCACACCGTAGGCGTCGATACGGCTGCGGAGCACGTTGGTCGCCGAGTTGTTCACGCGGTCCTTAACCTCGTTCTTGAGGGTAGCGGCAACGGCGTTGTCGTTGTCGCCGCGTTTAACTGTGCCGTTGAACACCACTGAGAAGTCAGCGTTGGGGTTGAGAGCGCGATACTGTTTTACGAAAGCGCCTACATAATCATCAAGATGGTCTTTCTTTACTATAGAGTCAGTTTGGGCTATAGCTTTGTCGAACGACGGGTCCGGGTCAGCGTTTTTCATTGAACGGAGAATGTCAGGCATTGAAACCTGAAGAATTACGTTCATACCACCTTTAAGGTCAAGACCGAGACCTACACCCCATTTCTGAACCTCGTTGTAGTTGTAGCCGAGGTAGATGGGCTTTTTGCTAAGCGAGTCGAGATACTGTTTCTTCGCTTTGTTGTACTGGTCGGAGTTCATGCCCTGTTCGCCGGCAACGGTGAGTGCATATTCTTCAGCTTTCCCCTCGAAGTGATTGCTTACGAATGAGAAAGAGAGATAGAAAATACACACAATCACCAAGAAGATAGCGATAACACCGGCAATGATGCTTCCTAAAGTCCCTTTGTTTTGCATGTTTTAGTTAAAAATTATGATTAGTTTATTAAATTATTTTTCTGAGATAGTTTTTCAACTTGCAAATATACGAACTTTCTTTGTAATATTCCTAACCCTGAGGTTTGTTTTTTTCACAAATGGCTCAAAAAGGGCTTAAAAACATGCTAAATAGCATAATTTTGAAATTTTCAAGCGGGTTTTATGGGCACACTGGTAACAGCTCAATTGATTTTATTGACCTACTTCATCACTCCTTAGAATTTCCCAATAACCGTTTTTGGTTGCTCCTATTCTTCGGATAAAGCCTTTTGTAACCAGACTTTCAATCCGCCTTTTAACACTACTGTCATGTAATCCCATAATTTTGGCAATTTCTGATCGACTAATATATCGATTTGATTTTATGAGATTCAAAATTTCATTTTTCTGGTCGGTTATTTGGTCGGTTGGCACATATTCTTGGTCGGTTTGGCTATTTTTAATATTTTCCCGGTCGTTTTTTGTAATTTCTTGGTCGCTTGAGGGTTGACTTGTGGGCAGACTTGGGGTTGACTTGGGGTTGACCATCAAGTCGGATTCTTTGGTTCCGTAAATATTAACACGGAAAGCTGTTATGGTATTTACGTCAAATTCGGCTGGAGGATTGCCGTTCTCTTTCAGCATCTCTTGCACGCGGGTAACGCCTCGGTTGAATTTATTGACATACTTCATCACCCTCATTGCTTCAGCAACAAGTGGATTACGGTAATCATTTACAGAAGGAAAGTTCTCCGGACGAGCCTCGCCATAAAGTCCTCCTGCATTCATTACTTCTACATAATCATCAAACTGATATAACCTGATTGGCATATTGGCTTGATAATCCCTATGCATACAAGCATTCATCACAAGCTCACGGATTGCTCCTTCTGGATAATTCCACAACGTTCTTTCCCTAAACAAAGATTCCGGTACAGGTCGTTGCGTTATAATAGCATCCCGGACAAAAGATTCCAGTGCCGGAAGCATCTTATACAGGGGTCCGGCAAACTGACGTTCATTTAGTATGTCGCCTCCCTTGTCTTTTCCTGCAAACCGCACGAATTGTACATAATCTCCCGGAAGGAAATATTTGGGATTCCTACCGAAAAGGATTATCCCGGCATAAGTGGGGCAATCATTGTCTCGATCATAAAGATGTATTGAGGCAAGCTGTTCCTTTATGTCACGCTTATCGTTCACAAGAGTCTCCTCATCAAATGCCATTGGTAGATAGTTGCTTTTAATGTAGTCAACATCCAAATCCTCCAATTGGGCACCGAGACATGGTGTGGCATCAAATGTCGCCATAAACGAGCAACGACGTTCGGCGAGTATTCTTTCCTCTGCCTCTGTAGCAATATCTCGTCTTGGTCCAATACGGATAAACACTCTGCCACGATAGCGGACCGGTGGTAAATCAGATGGATGCACCTCTGCTACCAACAAGTCTCCTTCCGGGAATGTAAATCGTTCAACTGACATTGTTGGCAAGGGTAATATATTACCATCGGAACGGATACCCGCAATCTTTTTCAGCAGAGCATCATCCACATTCATTCCTGCGATAGAACCGTCATCTTTTGCTCCAATAATCAGATAGCCTTTCTTTCTGGAAGCGGGCATATCATTTGCAAACGCACAAATGGCTTCACAGAACTTGTCCATGTTACCTGTACTTGTGGTACGTTCCACTCTATATGATTCTGTAGACTTCAACAAGTCCAATATTTCATCCTTTGCTATCATACTGATTTATTGGGTTTCCGACTGCAAATTTACGTAAAAACCATGAAATTCGGAAGTTTTGGCTCTCACATTTTCAGGAGCCGGTTGCCCCTAACTTAAAAATATTCCGTAACTTTGCAGTGATATGACAGACTCGGAATTTTTCTCAGACAAAAAGGCACTTTTCCACACTTTCGGGTGCAAGCTCAACTTTTCGGAAACCTCTACGGTGGCACGTCAGTTCGCCGAAAAGGGCATCAGGCGTGTGTCTGCCGGCGAAACGCCTGACTTCATTGTCGTCAACAGCTGTTCGGTGACGGAAGTGGCTGACAAGAAATGCCGCCAGTACATACGCAGCATGGTCAGGAAATATCCCGCCGCCACGGTCATCGTCACCGGATGCTACGCACAACTCAAACCTGCCGAAGTGGCTGAAATCGACGGCGTGGCTATTGTGGCTGGTAACGACCGCAAGCTTCTGCTGAGCGAGTATCTTGACCGTTGGCTTGACGTCCACCGCAACATCGAGGAGGTGACCCCGTGGCGACAGATGGACCGTTTCATCCCGTCATGCTCCCGCGGCGACCGCACTCGCTATTTCCTCAAGGTGCAGGACGGCTGCGACTACTGGTGCACCTACTGCACCATTCCGCAGGCTCGCGGACGTTCGCGCAGCGCATCGGTGGAGCAGCTTGTGGAGCAGGCTCGCCGGGTGGTAGCCGAAGGGGGCAAGGAGATTGTGCTGACAGGGGTAAACGTTGGTGACTTCGGCAAAGGCACCGATGAAACATTCTTCGACCTTGTCCGCGCTCTCGACGGCGTGGATGGCATAGAACGATTCCGCATTTCCTCCATCGAACCCAACCTGCTCACGGACGAGATCATTGATTTCGTGGCACAATCAAGGCGGTTCATGCCCTCGTTCCATGTGCCCCTGCAAAGCGGCAGCGATGCCGTGCTGAAACTGATGCACCGTCACTACGACACCGACCTTTTCCGACGCAAGATGGAGAAAATCCGCGCTGCCATTCCACACGCCTTCATAGGGGTAGACCTGATGGTAGGCGTCCGGGGCGAAACACCCGAAGAGTTCGAACTGTCGAGGCAGTTCGTGGAGTCGCTGCCCATTTCACGCCTCCATGTGTTCACCTACTCTGAACGCCCCGGCACAAAAGCGCTTGAGATTCCCTACGTTGTGGATCAGGCTGAGAAACATCGCCGCACCGGCGTGATGCTGCGCGTTTCCGAACGCAAGCTGCTGGAGTTCACACGCGGTTTCGAGGGGCAGACCCGACCGGTGCTGATGGAGCATCCGCGCCGCAACCGCCCCATGACCGGCTTCACCGACAATTATATCAAGGTGGAGGTCAACGGCGCCACCCCCGACATGGACAACCGGGTGGTTAACGTGCGACTGATCCAGACTGTTGCCGACGGCGAAGAGATGAGAGGGGAGGTGGCGCCATGAGCCGACCGGTTGACAAGATAGCGTTCGGAGCCGTCAAAGCCGTGGCTATTCTGCCGCTACGGGTGCTTTACCTGTTCAGTGACTTACTATACATCTTATTATATTATGTGTTGCGCTACCGGCGCAAGGTGGCGCTTGCCAACATCGCCGCATCGTTTCCTGAAAAATCCGATGCCGAACACCGCCGGATATGCAGGCTGTTCTACCGCAACTTCTCCGACTACATATTCGAGACACTGAAACTGGCGCATATCTCCGACGACGAGATGCGCCGCCGCATGACCTTTGAGAACGTCGAGCTGATGAACAGCCACATCGCTGCCGGACGCAGCGTGGTGGCTTACTTTTCACACTGCTTCAACTGGGAGTGGGCACCCTCGGTGACGCTGCACTACGACCATTCCACAGCCCTCAAGGTGGAGTTCTGTCAGGTCTACCGCCCGCTGCGCAATCAGGCTTTCGACAACCTGATGCTGCGACTGCGCGGACGCTTCGGCTCGCTCTCGCTGAAAAAACGCTCGGTGCTGCGCGACCTGCTTCACTTCAGGCGCGACGCCACCGTCACCGTCACCGGATTCATGAGCGACCAGAAACCGAGCCACGGCGACCCCATCCATGTGGTGGATTTCCTCAACCACCCCACAGCCGTCATCACCGGCACCGAAACTCTGGCATCACGGCTCGGCATGGCTGCCATTTACTGGGACATCACCAAACTGAGCCGCGGTCACTACAAAATCACCATGCGAAACCTCAGCGACGACGTCAGCAAAGAGCCTGAAATGGAAGTCACACACCGCTATTTCGCCATGCTTGCCGACACCATCCGCCACAATCCCTCCAACTGGCTCTGGACCCACAAACGGTGGAAACACAAAGTCACCATGGATATGAACGACAAAAACCTACGACTGGAATGAAACAGACAGCCATCATCATCCTCAACTGGAACGGCGAGCGGCTCCTGCCTGAATTCCTGCCGCAGGTGCTCGCCAACACTGACACTACGCTGGCTGACATCATCGTGGCTGACAACGGCTCCACCGACTCATCGCTCCGACTCCTTGAAAAAAAGTTTCCCGAAGTCAGAGTGTTGCCGTTAGGCGAGAATTTCGGGTTTGCCGAAGGCTACAACCGCGCCATTCAACTTGCCGGAGACTACCGCTATGTGGTGCTTCTGAACTCCGATGTGGCTCCCGCCGCAGGCTGGAACCGAATTCTGGAGCAGTTCATGGACAGTCACGCCGATGTGGCTGCCGTGCAACCTAAAATCCTGTCCTACAAAGAAAAAAACAAATTTGAATATGCCGGAGCAGCCGGTGGTTACATCGACCGCCACGGCTACCCCTACTGCCGCGGACGCATCTTCAGCGTGGTGGAGACTGACCGGGGACAATATGACACTCCCGCTGAAATATTCTGGGCAAGCGGAGCCGCACTGATGGTGCGACGACGTCTTTACCTCGACGCCGGCGGTCTGGACCCGCAGTTCTTCGCCCACATGGAGGAGATCGACCTCTGCTGGCGCCTTCAGCTCGCCGGCTACCGCATCATGGCGGTGCCTGAAGCCGGAGTCTACCATCTCGGCGGAGCCTCACTGGACTACACCGACCCGCGCAAAACCTACCTCAACTTCCGCAACAGCCTGCTGATGATGCACAAGAACCTGCCGCGCAGCGTACGTCGCCGGAAACTTATAGTCCGGCGCCTGCTCGACACCCTTGCATGGGGCAAATTCATGGTTTCAATGGATTTCAGCAACGCCTCAGCCATTATCCGCGCTCACCGCGACTACGCCCGCATGAGCCGCAGCTACAACACCAGTCCCGCAACCGATCTGCTCGCACGGCAGCCGGTCGACATTGTTTCAGCACATTACCTACACCGAAAAAAAACATTTAAAGAACTTCGATAGCATGAAAAAAATCTTGTTTGCCATACTGCTTCTTTCAGTCATCTCCGCTTGGGCAGCACCCAAACGTCAGATTGTCGACAAAGTAGAGCCACCCTACTGGTGGGTGGGAATGGCTGATGACACCCTCCAGCTGATGGTTTACGGGCAGGGAGTACGCGATGCCAACGTGCAGCTCGACTACCCCGGAGTGACCATAGTCTCCGCGGAACGCCCCGAAGGGATGAACTACCTGTTTCTCTACCTGACAGTCAGCAAAGATGCCCGTCCCGGCGACCTCAAGCTGCGGTTCGCCCTTGGAAAACGCAAACAGATTGTCACCTACCACCTGCTGTCACGCGACAGAAGCAGCGAGAGCTATCAGGGTTTCGACGCCTCTGACGTCCTCTATCTCATTATGCCCGACCGGTTCGCTGACGGCGACACCACAAACAACAACCTCCCCGACAGGCTGAAACATCCGGTAACCGCTGACCGTGCCAACCCCAACGCCCGTCACGGCGGCGACATACGCGGCATGATGAACCATCTGGACTACATTGACTCTCTCGGCGTCACTGCCGTTTGGGTCAATCCGGTGTTCACCAACGACATGCCCGGCGGATCATATCACGGCTACGCCACCACTGACTACTACTCCATCGACCCCCGTTTCGGCACCAACAAGGAGTGGAACGACTTTGTCAAGGCATGCCAGCAGCGCGGCATCAAAGTGGTGATGGATATGATTTTCAACCATGTAGGCAGCGCGCACCCATGGTTCACCGACCGCCCCACGGCTGACTGGTTCAATTTCCCCGACGGTTACCGGCAGACCAACTACCGCCTCTCCACGCTCTATGACCCCTACGTCTCGGACTACGACCTCAAGCACACCGTCGACGGATGGTTCGTCAAGGAGATGCCTGACCTCAATCAGCGCAACCCCCACCTGCTCAAATACCTCATCCAGAACTCAATCTGGTGGATCGAAAGCTCAAAAATCAACGGCATCAGAATGGACACTTACCCCTACGCCGACATGAAAGCGATGGCTCAGTGGATCGACGCCGTGGAGCGCGAATATCCCAACTTCAACATCGTGGGCGAGTGCTGGTACAACAACGAAGGCGCCGAAGCCTTCTGGCAGCGCGGCACAAAAGTAAACCCCGTTGACCCGCGACTCACCACCGTCATGGACTTCAAGCTCGCCATCGACGGTCGCAAATACTTCATGGAGCAGACCGACCCGTGGAACGGTCTCAACCACCTCTATGACCACCTCACGCTTGACTACCTCTTCCCCGACCCTCAGAAAATACTCACATTCCTTGACAACCACGACACCGACCGCTTCCTCCCCGCCCTGCCCGACTCGCTCCACCAGTGGAAACAGGCACAGACATTCCTGCTCACCTCGCGCGGTATTCCGCAGATCTACTACGGCACCGAACTGCTCATGAACGGCAGCAAAGAAGGTAGCGACGGCTACATCCGCCTCGACGTGCCCGGCGGATTCCCCGGCGACATTGTCGACCAGTTCACCGAGGCAGGTCGCACACCCATGCAGAACGAGGCTTACGACTTCCTCTCAAAACTGCTCCGGTGGCGCAAAGGCGAAGCCAACGAAGTGATTGCCCGCGGGTCACTGAAACATTTCATGCCGCAGAACGGAGTCTACGTCTACCGCCGCAAACTCGGCGACAAGGAGATTCATGTGCTCATGAACGGCAACGACGCGCCCCTCGACATCACCATGGAGCGGACCCTCGAAACCCTCCCCTACGGCTCGCGGTGGACTGACATCATCACAGGCTCCGAAGTCACCATCGAGCCGCAGATGCACTTCGCCCCGCGGCAGATCATGATTCTCCAGAACTTCTGATGCAGCGCATAGCCATCATCTCTGACACCCACAGCAGTCTGGACCCACGCTTCGAGCGCTATCTCAGCGGGTGCGACCAGATATGGCATGCCGGTGACGTAGGCGACATGAGCATCATCCGGCGGCTGCAGCAGCTCGCCCCCGTGGTGCGTGTGGTCCATGGCAACATCGACCACGGCGAAGTAGCCCGGCTGTTTCCTGCCGTAGAAATGTTTGAAGTCGAAGGAATTCGCGTGTGGATGACCCACATAGGCGGATATCCGGGGCGTTACCGACCCGGAGTGGCAGCCACCCTCCGGCGACACGGCATAAACCTGATGGTCACCGGACACAGCCACATCCTCAAAGTGATGTTCGACCGCTCCCTTGACTGCCTCCACATCAACCCCGGCGCCGCAGGCACCCAAGGGTGGCACAAAGAGCGCACACTGGTACTCCTGACCATCGACGGCAACGACATGCGCGATCTCGAAGTGGTCCAGTTAGGCAAAGCTCAGGTCTAAAGCCGGTTACACACAACTGTTAAAACTTGAATCCTGCATATTTTTCGCTCAGGAGATTGAAAAGTGTATTTTTTATTTCCATTTTTGGATTGAAAAGTGTATTTTTGCAGGGTAAAAAAGGATTGAAAAGTGTAATTTCTTCCCTAAAACCTTCTCAAGAACCATGCTGTACAGGAAAATAGAACCAATAATTTCTCAATATTTTGCATCCGACACCGATAAGGTATTAGTAGTGACCGGCGCCCGTCAAATTGGAAAATCCTACATTATCAGATATTGCGCTGAAAAACACTTCAAAACCATAGTTGAAATAAATCTGATCACTGATTATGAAGGTGACAGACTTTTTGAAAATGTCAGAACCACTGATGATTTCTATCTCGCCCTGTCTGCATTCACTTCAAAATATTTGGGTGACAGAACCGATACCCTGATTTTTCTCGATGAGATTCAAGTCTACCCTAACCTGCTGACAATGTTGAAGTTCCTCCGTGAACAAGGTCGTTACAGATATGTGGCAAGCGGTTCGCTCCTTGGTGTGACTCTCAGGCGTTCATCCTCTGTTCCGCTTGGCAGCATTGACATCATCAAAATGTATCCCCTTGATTTTGAAGAATTTCTGATTGCAAATGACTTCAGCAAAGATGCCATCCGGTCTCTACGCGAACACTTTGAGAATCTGACAACTATTCCCGAAGCCATCCACAATAGAGTTATGGGGATTTATAAACGCTATCTTTTGGTCGGAGGGCTTCCTGAAGCTGTCAACAAGTTTTTGGAAACACGCGACCTAAATCAGGTCAGAGCCATCCAACAGACCATTTCCGAACTCTACCGTATCGATGCAGCTAAATATGACAATGAACATTCTCTGAAAATCAGCAGAATTTATTCACTTATCACCTCAAATATGGAAAACAAGAAGAAAAGGCTGATTTTCAAAGATATTGAAAACTCTAAAGGCAAACGTGCCGCTGACTATGAGGAGGAAATGGAATATCTGATCAGTTCCGGAACAGCTTTGGGCGTAAACGCAATTTCAAACCCTAAATTTCCGTTGAGCGAGACCGAGCATAAGAATCTTATAAAACTTTATTATAATGACCCGGGACTGTTCACTGCAGCATTATACCACAATAATCCTGCTCCGGTATTGAACACCGAAGCGGGAATAAACCTCGGTTCCGTCTACGAATGTGCGGTAGCTTGTCAGATTGCTGCCAACGACAACAATCTGTATTACTACGACAACAGATCCCGTGGTGAAGTAGACTTCTTATTTGATGATTTCGACAATCTTTCTGTTGTACCCATTGAAGTAAAATCGGGTAAGGATTACAAGCGTCACATCGCCATCAGCCGTTTGGTTTCCACTCCTGACTATGCCATCTGCTGCGCCTACGTCCTTTCTAACAGTAATGAAGTGGGGACGAGCGGAAAAATCCACTACATCCCCATTTACCTATCACTGTTTTTCGACAATCGTCTCTACAAAAACGGACCGGTTTTGATCTGACTTCCTCCTATTTTCCGGGCAGATCGGCTGTGTTGCGGTCAATCTCCTCCTGAGTGATGGTGTGGTTGGTCAGATCGCCCGCAATGTAGCTGTCGTATGCGGTCATGTCAATCAGACCGTGACCCGACAGGTTGAAAAGAATTACCTTCGACGTGCCCTCTTCCTTGGCACGCAAAGCCTCACGGATGGCGGCGGCGATGGCATGCGAGCTCTCTGGAGCCGGAATTATACCCTCGCTGCGCGCAAAAAGCGTTGCCGCGCTGAAAGTTTCCAGCTGTGGAATGTCTACTGCATCAATCAATCCATCCTTTTTGAGCTGGCTTACCACCGCTCCCGCACCGTGATAACGCAAACCTCCCGCATGTATGTTCGCGGGTGAGAAATTGTGACCTAACGTAAGCATTGGAATCAAAGGTGTGTAGCCCGCCTCGTCGCCGAAATCGTAATGAAACTTACCTCGCGTAAGCTTGGGGCATGACTCCGGCTCGGCGGCTATGAAGCGTGTGTGTCGCTCCCCGCTGAAATTATGACGCAGGAAAGGGAACGAAATACCCGAAAAATTACTGCCCCCACCAAAACAACCTATAACAATATCAGGGTAATCACCTGCCATCGCCATCTGCTTCTCAGCCTCCAGTCCTATGACCGTCTGATGCAGAGCCACATGATTCAGCACCGACCCAAGCACATAGCGGCAGTTGGGAGTGGAGGTGGCAAGCTCCACTGCCTCGGAGATAGCCGTTCCCAACGAACCCTGATAGTTGGGGTGGTCAGTGATGATTTTGCGACCGGCACGCGTCGACATGCTCGGCGATGCTATCACCTCGGCGCCGTAAGTCTGCATGATGGACCGGCGATAAGGCTTCTGGTTATAGCTCACCTTAACCATGTACACCGCCAGCTCCAGTCCGAAATGACGTGCTGCCAGCGACATTGCCGCTCCCCACTGACCTGCGCCGGTCTCGGTGGTGATGTTGGTTATACCCTGCTTCTTGCAGAAATAAGCCTGCGGTATGGCTGAGTTCAGTTTGTGCGACCCCACAGGGCTTACACTCTCGTTCTTGAAATATATCCTTGCAGGAGTGTCAAGCGCCTTCTCCAGTCCGCGGGCTCTCACCAGCGGGGTCGGACGCCAGATCTTGTACATGTCGCGAACCTCCTCCGGTATCTCAATCCAGCTGTCAGTCACGTTCAACTCCTGACGTGAAAGTTCCTCGGCAAAAATCGGATAGAGATCCTCAGGCTGCAACGGCTTCATGGTACCCGGGTGAAGCATAGGTTCCGGTTTAACCGGCATCGACGGAATGATATTGTACCATGCAGTTGGTATATCGCGCTCCTGAAGGATAAATTTCTTTGACTCTGACATAATTGTAATGTTTATATTTACACCACAAATGTATTATTATTAATTCAAACCACCAAATAAATATTTAAATATGCAATTATTTTAACTATTATTTACAATTTACATGCAAATAAACGTATAATAATTCTTTTTCGCATCTCAACAAATATGCCTATATTTGCGTTAGAAGAATAACACATCAAACAATTCAACGACATGAGACTTGACGGACGACGCACAAGCAACAACATTGACGACCGACGACGCCTTTCAGGCGGAGCTCGAGCCGGAATAGGCGGTGGAATAGTGGGAATAATAATGGTGGCAGCCTTTACACTCCTTTCCGGAGGAAACATTGGCGACGTATTCGGCAACCTGCTCAACAGCGGAGCCATGCAAACCACAACCCAGCCACAGAACTATGTGGAAACCGAGCAGGACGCCCAACTCGCGCAGTTCACTTCGCAGATTCTCGCCGGAACCGAAGATGTCTGGACCGAAGAATTCCGCAAAAACGGATGGGGCGAATACGAATGTCCCAAACTGGTGCTTTTCCACGGAGCCGTAAACTCAGGCTGCGGTCAGGCTTCATCTCAATCCGGACCCTTCTACTGCTCCGCCGACCAAACCGTCTACATCGACCTCGACTTCTTCAAGGAAATGAAGCAGACCATAGGCGCCGACGGCGACTTCGCTTATGCCTACGTCATAGCCCACGAAGTAGGTCACCACGTTCAGCAGCAGTTAGGCATCCTTCAGGACGCACATAACCGCATGAACAGCCTGTCAGAATCCGAAGCCAACAAAATCTCAGTCAGACTGGAGCTCCAAGCCGACTTCCTCGCCGGAGTCTGGGCACACAAAGACAACGAAATGTTCAACTCACTCGAACCCGGCGATGTCGAGAAAGCCATCAACGCCGCTTCAAAGATTGGCGACGACTACATTCAGAAAAAAGCCTACGGCTATGAAATACCCGACGCTTTCAACCACGGACGCTCATCGCAGCGCGTAAAATGGCTCAAAAAAGGAATCACCACCGGCGACCCCTCGCAAGGCAACACTTTCAACATCCCCTATTCACAGCTTTAACAACCTGATTTTACAACATTTAAGCCATAAACCCCAAAATCAGGTTAAAAAATTAATCGAAAAAACTTTAGAAAAATTTGCACATTAAAAAAAAGTGTATTAACTTTGTACCCGCAAACGACAGAGAAGTCGGGAGCACATCAACCTTGGTGCGGTAGTTCAGCTGGTTAGAATACCTGCCTGTCACGCAGGGGGTCGCGGGTTCGAGTCCCGTCCGCACCGCAGGAGAGAGGAGTGTGAGAAGCAGTTAAAGAGAAGCATTAAAAAATTCTTTTTTATTGTTTCTCGCACTTTTTTTATCCCCTCGCCACTCCCCCTTTTCGTCCCATCCTTGTAGGGACACTCCGTGGAGTGTCCGCCCTTTAAA
>CAMWVE010000021.1 GCA_947177685.1 uncultured Porphyromonadaceae bacterium
TGGAGCGAAACGCCCCACAGTTCCTCTACTTCAACCCAACCGATGACTGGAAACCCAAACCATCCAAACCAGAACCTAAGCAAGTGCAAAAGGCGCAAAGTCCGAAACCTAAGAATAGTAGCCCCCAACCATCTAAGCAAAAATCGAATCTGACACCGGGTGAGATTGAGGCAATCAAGGCTATGCGAGCCGACCCCAATATCCCCGAAGACGCCAAACCTCCCTTGCCAGAAGGATACTAACGTCAAAGCCACCGAGAGCCACTATCCTCTCGGTGGTTTTCTACCTCTAATCGCCTCATACAATGTTGCTAATTTATTATTTCCCTCCATTATATTTGGTCAAATCAAAATTATTTACTAATTTTGCCAAAAATTGACAAATCAAAATTTGACAACTATGTTTTTTGCGCAAAAACTAAAATCTCTAAGAGAGGAACACCGCTATATGCAACGACAGATAGCGGCATTACTTGATATTGATACTCCTATGTATAGTCGTATTGAACGAGGAGAGAGATTTGCAAAAGAAGAGCATATACCACAATTAGCTAAGTTCTACTCAATAGATGAAAATGAATTAAGACAGTTATGGTTAGCAGATAAGGTTTACGATGTCATTGCTGGAGAGGAAGCTGCGAATGAAGTTCTTGATATAGTTGCTGAAAGTATTGTTGAATATGGAAAAAATAAAACAGGTTGCTGAATTGGTGTCACGTTTCCAACGAGACTATGAATATTTCAAATCAGATCGGTATAACGAGACTCTTTTAAGAAGTGACTTTCTTGATCCATTATTTGAACTGTTAGGTTGGGACATCAAAAATACTAAGGGTAAGAGTACGAGTGAAAGAGAAGTTCTTTTGGAAGAACCTCTCAAAGCCGATGCTCTCTCAAATACTAAAAAACCTGATTATACTTTTAGATTGTTTGCAGATAGGAAATTTTTTCTGGAAGCAAAGAAACCTCATGTCAAAATTGAAGTTGAGGATTCACCTGCTAAACAAGTGCGCAGATATGGCTATACTGCTGGTCTAAATATTTCGGTCCTTTCAAATTTTGAATACCTATACATTTATGATACCACCCTTCCGGTAAAGGAGAGTGATAACCGTGAAAAGGGATTGACCAAGAGCTACCATTATACTGAATTTCCAGATAAATTTGATGAAATTACCTCATTGTTGGGTCATCAAAGTGTGTATAGTGGTGAATTTGACAAAACTTGGGCTCATATTGAACGTAATGTAACTCATAAACCTGTTGATAAGCTGTTCCTCGAACAAATAAATGAATGGCGATTAGCATTAGCGAATGAGATTCACAAAGAAGAACCTGAAATACCTCTTGATCAACTTGGGGATATCGTTCAAAGCTATATCAATAAGCTATTATTCTTACGTGTTTGCGAAGATCGTAATATTGAGAACTATAAGGAATTATTATCTGTTGCAGAAGAAAAAAATGCAGCGGGATTGGTCGCTCTATTTCGCAATGCTGACCAGAAATATAACTCTGGACTCTTCGATGAGTTCCTTGCACCTCAACTAATCGGTAATATTTCTTCCACATTCTGGACGATTGTCAAACAGCTGTATTATCCAGAGACTCCATATTCGTTTGCCGTACTATCATCTGACATGCTGGGCAGAATTTATGAGATATTTTTGTCTAAGCGATTAGCAGACAAAGATGGAGAACTTATCATAGTGGATAAGCCTGAAAATGAAGATAGAGACGTTGTAACCACTCCAACATACATCATTCAAGAGATTCTTAAACGAACGGTTGTACCCATAATTAAAGGGAAAGATTTGCAGCAATTATGCGAGTTGAGATTCGCAGATATTGCATGCGGATCCGGTGCGTTTCTGCTGGAGCTCTTCCAGTTACTTTGTGATGAACTAACGGATTACTATGTTCAGCATGATTCAAGCGTATTACATCGAACGGGCGTTGATAGTTATAGGTTACCTTATGCAATAAAGGTAAGCATCCTGACTCATTGTATATTTGGAGTAGATAAGGACTATAATGCAACAGAAGCAACCAAGTTTGGCCTTTTGTTGAAACTGCTTGAAGGGGAAAATGTAAATAGTTTGGCAAGTCACAAGCCAATCTTGCCTTCTTTATCGGAAAACATATTTTTTGGTAACAGTCTGTTAGGCGCAGATGATGTCAATAATGCCACTACAAGGGAAATCATCAATACATATGATTTTGGAGATCTAAAATTTGATGTAGTTGTCGGCAATCCTCCCTATATGTCTTCCGAGGATATGAAGAATCTTACTCCACTGGAACACCCGTTATACCCCAATAAATACGACTCCGCGTATAAACAATATGACAAATATTTCTTGTTTATAGAGAGGGGACTTCAACTTCTGAAAGAAGATGGAGTTTTAGGTTATATCATACCTAGCAAATTCATGAAGGTAGGAGCAGCCACCAAGTTAAGAGACATAATTGCCCGTAATCATTACCTTACCGAACTTGTATCCTTTGGTGCCAATCAGGTATTCTCTGGTAAGACAACCTACACTTGCCTTTTGATTCTGACTAAACAAGAAAATACCATTTTTAAATATCAGGAAATCAGCAATCTTACACAATGGAGGAATCGACTTGATTCTGATGAAATAACCGAAAGAGAAGAAGTGTCTATTGGATCAGACACTTGGGCTTTATTCCCAGAAAAATTTGACTCGCTGTTTACAAGAATATATAGGGGTGGATATACCTTAGAAGATGCCGTAGGGAGTGATAATATATTTAATGGCATTCAAACGAGTGCTAATAAAACCTATATCTTCAAACCAACGGCTGAGACAGAAACGACATACTCATTTAAACGAAATAACACAACTTGGGAAATTGAGAAGAGTTTGACGAAGCCATATTTTCAGACTGATAAAAATCTGGGATTGAGCTCGTTTCATTCATTTACCCCAAATGCTCGTGTGATTTTTCCATATTTCAAAGATGGTAATGGTAAATTACAAGTAATTCCTCTAGAAGAATTGGCTGTTAATTACCCGTTGGGCTATTCCTATATAATGGCTCACAGACATGAGCTTAATCGACCCAATAGGGATATTAAGCCTATTCCAGAGAATGATAATGAGTGGCATAGATATGGGCGACATCAGAGTTTAGAAGCTTGCGAATTACCATGTAAGTTAATTGTCGGAGTCCTTTCCCAAGGAGAAAAATATGCCGTTGATGTTTATGGTACTCTAGTGTCTTCTGGTGGAACGGCGGGGTATTGCATAGTAAGTGTTCCTGAGAATTCTCCGTATTCTATATATTATATTCAGGCACTTTTAACCTCGCGACCTCTCGAATGGATCTCATCATTGTATGGCGAAATATTCCGAGGTGGTTTCATCGCTCGTGGAACAAAAGTCCTGAAACAATTACCCTTTAGGGACATTAATTTCGACGATGCAACCGATAAAAAGCTACATGATGATATTGCTTCACTCCAACAGCAACTTATTTCTTTGGGAGATAGAATTCAAGCCGCGGGAAATAATCAAAGAGTACTCGCTCCTCTAAATAGGAACTTCAATCTTAAGAAAAGAGAGATGGAGACTCTTATCCAACAGCTCTTTGGGTTGACTGAACAAGAATATTTACAGATACCTCAAATCTCAGAGATGTATGCAACTGTTTGAAAATGCGTCAGAACAAAAGCTAAGGGGTGGTTATTATACTCCCCCCCAGATTGCTACGTTCCTCCTCCAGTGGGGAGTGACTAATATATTATGCCCGGATATATTAGAACCCAGCTGTGGTGATGGAGTCTTTATTGAACAGGCCCAGAACCTAAATCTAGATTTTTCTTCTTTTACCGGAGTCGAATATGATGCAGAGGAAGCTGCTAAAGCTAGCGGAATCACTCTTCACGACACAAATGTACTCAACAGAGATTTTCATGAATTCTGTTTGTCTACCCACAAGCGTTTCGATGTTGTAGTGGGTAATCCACCTTTTATACGTTATCAGTATTATGATGAATCTCTACAGACCTTGGCGTCCGATATTTTTAAGAAAGCAAAATTAAAATATTCAAAATTAACCAATGCGTGGGTTACCTTCATTATTGGTAGTACCTTATTATTAAAAGATCAGGGAAGAATGGCGTTTGTCGTACCTGCCGATATTCTGCAAGTTTCTTACGCGAAGCAATTAAGGAATTACCTTATTAAGAATTTTAATCAGGTGAATATCATTTCATTTGAGCAACTTGTGTTTGATGATATTCAACAAGAAGTAGTTCTTCTATTGTGCGAAAAAAATGGGAGTGATAGACATAGCATTGGTCATATCGATGTAAGGGATGTAGAGGCGTTACAGAATTTGCTTAGAAATGGTCTCCACTTTAACTCAAAGAGAGTTAATAAAGATTCAGATAAATGGTCATATTACTTTCTTTCAAACGATGAAATTACCTTTATAGAAAATCTGTCATCCAACGAGAATAAACATATTGGAAACTATGCGTCTGTAGAAGTAGGTATTACAACGGGCGCAAACCAGTATTTTACCGTACCTAAAAACATTGTGGATTTCTATGGATTAGAAAAGTTCGCCAAACCGATGGTGGGTAGGAGCGTACAGGTGTCAAGTCTCGATTTTACTACTACTGATTGGCTAAAAAACGTGAATAAGGGTAGTCGGGCTCATCTACTTGTATTTGAATCAAGAGAGGCTATCGCTAATCATATCGGAGCGAAAGATTATATCGAGGCTGGAGAGTCAGAGGGAGTTAATAAGGGATATAAAACCAGCATAAGAGATGACTGGTTTGTGATTCCATCCATAAAAATTTCTGATGCATTATTTCTTCGACGGAATCATCTATTCCCCCGTCTAGTACTGAATAGTGCACATGCCTATACTACTGACACTATGCATCGTGTATTCTTCAAGGGACACACCAATCCTAAGGCATTTATAGCAAGTTACTATAACTCGTTCTCCTTTGCTCATGCTGAAATCGTCGGTAGAAACTTTGGGGGCGGGGTATTGGAACTGATGCCGAGTGAAGTAGAATCGATATTCTTACCTTATGATGAGGAGAATGAGAATATATTTGATGATATAGATGTAATGCTTCGTAAAGGAGAGCCAATTGACAAGATTCTCGACTACACAGATAAAAAAATTCTCATTGAAAAGTGTGGTTATTCCATAAATCAAGTAAAACAAGGACGTAACATCTGGAAGAAGCTGTCTTCAAGAAGACTAAAAAGAGGAAAATAATATCGTTCCCAAATAGAGATTAAGAAATTATGTTTATAAAAAAGATAAAGGTTCAGAATTTCCGCCTATTAAAGGACTTCACTATAGATCTACAACCTGAATTGTCACTCGTTGTGGGGAAAAACAATGTTGGAAAAACATCATTGCTCGTTGTATTGGATAAATGTTTGAATTGCTACAATGATCCCCATAAGAAATTTCAATATTATGATTTCAATTTGGATTTTCAAAAATCATTGGAATCGTTGTTGGATCAATCAGTAGTTGAAGAAAAGGATTGGACTAATTTGGGCATAAAACTCCGTATCATTGTGGAGTTCAATGAGTATGATAGTTTGGATAATGTTGGAAACAGAATTCTGACAAACCTAGAGGAAAACAATAACTATTTTGCTCTTGGCTTTGATTACTGCTTAGACTACTCAAATTATTTGCAGATGTTATCAGAATATCAAGATGCGAAATCTAAATATGATACGAAGCACCCGGCTTCTCATTCCGTTTCCTTATTTGACAAACATGAATTCTTAGATACCCATCAACATAAGTTCTTTAAAATCTTTAGAAAGTCTATCCATGTCAATAGTGATATGACATTAGACGAAGAACGTTTTATTAAATTAGACGGATTAGTCGGATTTAAATTAGATGACGTTATAAGGTTTGATTATATTAGCGCACGAAGGAGCGTTGATAACAGAGATGCTGATCATACCTTATCTAATCATACATCAGAATTATATAAAATTCAAGAAGATAGTGAAGAAAATACAGCTGCACGTGAGAACTTTATTGCTAGCTTAAAAGAAACAGATTCTTCCTTAACGGAAATATATGGAAGTATCTTTGAAGATATCATTGGAAAGATTAGCAAACTAGGGGGAATGCATACAAAAGATTCCGTTATAAAAGTTATTTCTACACTTCACCATCGGGAATTATTAAAAGGGAATACAACCGTTGTATATGAACACGATCAGAGAAATCTTCCGGAACATTATAACGGTCTTGGATATATGAATCTTATATCAATGATATTTGAAATAAGTCTTATCGTTGAGAAGATGAAACGAGCAAAAAGCCGTCGTCCCGCAGATATAAACTTACTCTTTATCGAGGAACCCGAAGCTCATACTCACCCTCAAATGCAATATGTCTTTATTAAGAACATAAAAGCCTTATTACAAGATGGCATTGTTCGCAGAGATGGAACCAAAGCGCCGTTACAATACATAGTCTCGACTCACTCATCTCACATTGTTTCAGACAGTGATTTCGAAGATATAAAATACATAACACGCATAGGCGATCAAAATGCTGTTGAGTCTAAGAATCTCAATGATCTGAAGAAGTTATACATTAAGACAGATAAGGACGGAAAGGAATTAGAAGATGATAAAGCTGCCTATCGTTTTTTAAAGCAATATCTCACATTGATGAATAGTGAATTGCTATTTGCCGACAAAGCAATTTTTATTGAAGGAGATACTGAAAGAATCCTGCTTCCTATAATGATGCAAAAAGTAGATGAGAAAAATATGCCCAATATTGATAAAAGAGAGTTAGGACTGTTATCCCAGAATATATCCGTTTTACCGATAGGAGCACATTCCCACATATTTGAAAAGTTCTTTCACTTTATTGGGGTTAAGAAACTTCTTATCCTTACTGATATAGATATTTGCGAATCCGATGGGCACCATAAGAAGTGTCCTTATAGAGAAGGTGGTAGTTTTGTTACATCAAATACCGCACTTAAGCATTATTTTGAAAGAAGAGATATAAATTATTACATCTCTTTGAATGCGGAAGACAAAAGACTTAAATGGAATGAAGAAAAAAATAAAATGGAATCCAATACAAGTGGAAATGTTATGGTCTGCTATCAAACTAAAGAAGGAGACTATCAGCCTCGAAGTTTTGAAGATGACTTTTTCCATCTTAATGAAGAGTTCATGTGTAACATTGAATTAGATGATGCCGCTATAGATCCTGATGCGTTGAGGGCATTTAAAGAAGATAAAGATCCCTATAAACTTGCGGAAAGTGTTGTTAGTAAGGCGTCCTTAGCAGCGTCCCTGATTCTATCTGAGCGAGATGATTATAAATGGGCAGTTCCAAGATATATTGAAGAAGGTCTGTTATGGATAAGGTATTAAAACAAATCATTCAGCATATACGTGACAATCATCATTTTTTATTAAGTGGTGGTGCTGGTAGTGGTAAGACTTACACTCTTGTTCAGACAATAAAACAAATCATCAGTGAGTATCCCACTGCCTTGATTGCATGTATTACATACACCAATGCAGCAGTACATGAGATAGAGAACCGGGTGAACCATGAAAATTTACGAGTTTCTACTATTCATGATTTTTTGTGGAGTTGTATAAGTAATTTTCAAAGTGAGCTGAGAGATTCTATTATAGAACTTATAAATAATGAGCAACTTCCGAGGGTGGCTAACTTGACTATCCCTGTGGACTCAAACTTCTTTAATAAAGAAGGTGATATACAATCAATTAGATATAAAGAATATTTAAGAATAAAAGAAGGAATCATTTCACATGATGAAGTTATTGTAATTGCAAATTATATGTTTGCTAAGTACCCAAAACTCTGTCAAATCGTAGTTGGGTCATATCCATTTATCTTAATTGATGAGTATCAAGATACGAATCCATTGGTGGTTGATATATTCCTCAATCAATTTACGAAACATACGGAGCGGCAGCATTGTGTCGGATTTTTTGGTGATTCTATGCAAGCCATTTATGATGAGGGAATAGGAGATATAGCTATGTATATAAATCCATTGGGTCAAGTATACGAAGTTAAAAAAGAACAGAATCGTCGTTCTCCGAAGGCTGTTATTGATTTAGCAAATAAGATAAGGCTTGATGATTTAACACAGCGTCCATCAGAAGATAAAACCGCACCCAATATGTTGGATGGACAGATTAAAGCTGGCAAGGTTTTATTCTTCCATTCACAAACAGACTCTGTGTCGATAGATAATGTACGTAGCTATTTGATTAAAAATGAAGGATGGAATTTTGATGACATTCAAGGAACAAAAGAATTAAATCTTACACATAATCTTATTTCGGAGAAAGCAGGGTTCCACACGCTTATGGATATACATAGAGGAGATGCTATCATGAAATATCGAGATAGGATTAAATCGTTTGTCGAAAAACACAGTTTAGACACCGCTACGCTGACTTTTGAGCAAGTGCTTTTAATGTTAGAGGATCAATTTACCGAAGAAAAGGAACGTAAAAAATTTAGACCAACCCCAGCCATGAAGCAATTTATAGATTCGCGGCAGGATTTATTTGCCTATGCGCTATCTTTGAATTTTGACGACTTTGTACGTATGTATGTTAGTCCTGACCAGTTAATTGATGATAAGAAGCAAGCAGAGGATGAAAGTAATAAAAAAGGAACAAAGCGTTCTGAGTTGGTTCGGCATTTGATGAAGATTGAAAGGTGTATATATTTGTATTCCAAAGGAGACATCTCTACTTTTCTACAAGTGACAGAAAAACAAGTAAGAACACTTTCTGATAAACAGGTCATACGTGATGCTATAGAACAAATTACTAAAGTTGGTGATAAAACCATAGAAGAAATAATAAATCTTGCCGACGAATTAGGGATTGTCAAAAAAGATGACGCATTAGAGAGATATTCTATACAATGTTCATACGTTTATGACCGTACAATGAAAGTACCATATCGCGAGGTACAGGAACTATATAAGTATTTGGAAGGACTAACACCATTTTCGACTCAACATAAAACAAAAGGAACAGAGTTCGATAATATTCTTGTCATTTTAGATAATGGCAATTGGAACAACTATAATTTTGAAAAATTATTTACAGCTCGAGAAGAAGAACTCTCGAATTCTGTCGTAAGACGAACCTTCAAGATATTTTATGTTTGTTGTACTCGTACCAAAGAAAATCTAGCGGTCTTTTATCATAAGCCATCAAAAGAAGTTCTATCAAAGGCAGAAGAATGGTTTGGTATAGATAATATGATAGAGATATGAGATTATTCTAGCATGTAGATTATTGATAAAATTTAAAAAGTAGTACAATAATTCGGCAGTCTTGTGTTTTATATTTGCTGTATGAGTCATAACCCGACAATACATACATATTTTGATAATCGCGAGGGAGTAATGATTCTTCGCGAGTCTTCGAGATTTTTTAATTGTGAATATGATCCTATTCACAAGGATGTAAGAACAGCATTTTTTAGTAAGTTACGGAGCGAAGTTAAGATGCAAGAATTGATTGATTCCAAACTCACTTTTCTGTGTGGTTGTTGTAAAAGACCACTAAAGATTGTAGGAGGAAATGAGAACGGGAAAAAGTGTTTTCATTTTAGGCACATATTCACTCCTGCCAAGAATGAATGTGAGTTCTTTGATAAAGTACCTTATAGCAAGGAAGAAATAAAAGCGATGGTGTTTAATGGAAGGACAGAGAGTGTCCTCCATAAACAAACTAAGAACTCTATTGCTTCAGCTATAAAGGGGGAACCTGATATTGTTGAGGTTGCAGTGGAGCAGGTTGCAAAGAGAGTTGGGAAAACATGGCGTAAGCCTGACATCCGGGCTGATTTTAAGGATAAAACTGTTGTATTCGAGGTACAGTTATCTCCAATCTTTCATCACGTTATTCTGGAAAGGAATGATGCGTATAGAGATAATGGTTGGTATATTTGTTGGATATTTGACGATGTAAATGAGGACGCGCCAGTAATGAGAGAACTTGACGCTTGGGTCAACAACAATTATAATCTCTTTGGATTTGATGATAATGCCAGAGTTGCTACGGAAACGACCGGAAGATTACATATAACAGTTAAGTACTATACTTTTAACGTAATTGAAGATGGTCTTAATTCTAGGCTAGGTGGCGAATGGCATACCGAAACGGTTCAATTTTCAGATTTAACTTTTGATGCAAATCAAAGGATGGTATATTTACATGACTCAAGTTCAGAAAGGCAAGAATGTCTAAACCGGATCCAAGATATAATCAATGACTGCAACACGCAAATTGAAGAGAACAAAAGAAAAGAAGAAGAAATTTGCCGAATGAACGGCGAAAAAGAAAATGTCCTTGATTTTGTATCTCAGATACCGGCTTGTTTATTCCCTTCTGATATGTTTTGGCAAGTACTGAAATACCTTGATAGTTTTAGCGAGAATATAATTGATGGATTATTAGCTTGTATTCGCTCTAACATTAAAACATTTGAGTCGGATGCCTTAAATAAGTGGCTGAAAATCGTCTGTGAAGTAGTAAGACTAAAAGGTAAAGGATTTCAGAATGGTAAGGAATTATGGAATGAAATAATTTATTTTCGTACATATCATGGTATCAAAATTAAATACGTATCGCTCACTGACTATTTTAAAGTTTTTGGAGTCCATGATTATAGCAGAGTATTGCCATTACTAAAGCTGCCAATAGATGAGGAGACTTCAATCTTTCTGAATTCTATAAAAGTTGGGGATAGTGATTTCGTATTTTTTACACCTCTAATACTTCTTAATAGATACTACAAAGTAAAGAGTACTATACCTGAAAGGATTTTGATATTTTTCGCTGAAAGACAAAAGGAGATTTGGTGTCTCGTCTCTGCTCAACAGGGGCAGCCATTTGGGTATGATATGAAAAATCTAAGACAGATTGCTAATTTGGTCTGGAACAGTTATCCCGACATAGCAGATTTATTCCTATATCTGATTAGAAGAAATCAATTCATCGATATTGTTGCAGATGTAAAAGTGAAACCCGGGAAAACGCCTGTCAATCACTATCAAAGATTAATAGAATGCGCTGAGAAAAAAATTCAAACTCAAGACCTGACTTGTGAAGATCTTGAAATTCTTTTCCCAATGAAGAAAAGCAGGCTTACATCGTAATTTACTTTTGATTGAGATTTCTCTTTAGTCCCATCCAATTATTATTTTAGCACCATTTTTAGCACCACTTTTAGCATCATTCTAGCATCACTTTTAGCATCATTTTACCGACAACTAACCACTTTTTTACCGACATTTTACCGTCATACTCTTTTACAGGGACATTTTTAGCACCACAAATGGTGCTAACTTTAAGTGACAGTTCAAACGACATTTATAGCGATATTTAGGCGGCACCGCCATTTTCAATTTTCTTTTCCTCAGCAACTCCGCCTTGTGCTTTATTAAGTTTGGTTTGGGTCGGGCTTTATATATGCCCGATAAACTAAACCTACATATAGGGGCAGGTGAAAAGAAAAAGGTTAGTCCTTGTCATTTTCCGACAGTTGTTCCAGAGTTGATTCAATTTCTTCGATAGAAGGCAGGGAGCTTTTTATTTCATTGGGGATAAGTTTGGAAAGCTCGTATTGGGAGATTCCAAGAGGAAGATTGTATGCCTCCAATGAATATTGAGCCTCTATGTTATCTTTATCCTTGCAAATCAGAAGTCCGATAGTCGGATTGTCATGCTCTGTCTTCAGTTGATGGTTGACGGCTGTAACATACAAACCTAACTGACCGAGATATGATGCCTGAAATGACCCGGTCTTCAACTCAATGCAGCAATAAGCATGGATGCGGGTATTGTAAAACAGAAGATCGATGAATATTTCCTTTTCGCCGACTTGCATACGATACTGTCTGCCCATGTAGGCGAATCCGGTGCCTAACTCCACAAGGAATTTTGTCACGTTGGCGACAAGAGCATCTTCCAGTTCCCGCTCATTATAATCCTCCGTCATGGTCAGGAAATTGAACACGTATGGGTCTTTGGTTGTCTGCTGGGCGAGGTCACTTTGTAATGCCGGGAGGGTCTTGCTGAAATTGGTAATGGCTTTTGCTTGACGCTCATATAAATCAGTACTGAGAAAATTCAACAGCATATCGCGTCCCCAGCTATTTTCGATGACTTTTCGGACAAAGAAAAGAGCCTTTTTAGCATCACCTTTGCACTTGTCAATAATACGTTGTTGATGAAACCACGGGATTGAACAGATTTCAGTCAATAAATCGTCCGCAACCTGCGGAAGATTTGCCATTTTGAAATCGTCTACATCCTGTAGATGATTCTGCCTTCCAAAATCGTCTACACCCTGTAGACGATTTTCAATCAACTGGGAATAAAGTTGATAGAAATAGTACATATACTTGAGGTTGGTCTCAGAAAAGCCTTTCTCTTCAGGCATTTCCGACCTCAAATCATGGCTCAGCGTTTTATAGAATCCCGAACCATAGGTGTTGGCGTATTGCTTGTCTGCTAAGTTCTAGTAATATTCAAGCAGTCTCCGGTTGGCGTCAATGGAGGCTTTTAGACGAGCGGAGAGGTATCGCTGTTTGAGTTCTTTAACCCAACTGCGATATTCATTATTTTTTGAAAGGTCTAATATCGGTTTCATTATGTCTGATTGTTTCTAATTATTAGCATCAGTCAAGGAGGCTAACAAGTTCTTTCTTCATATCTTCGTCTATGTCGCGGTAGCGGGCGAAGGCTTTGCTGCCTTCCTTGTGGCCACTGAGAGAACCAACAAGGTTGGGGTCTTTTACTTTCTTGTAAAGGTTGCCGATGAAAGTGCGTCGGGCAAGGTGGCTGCTGGCGATTTCGTTCAGGGGGCGTTTTTCCTCTTCTCTCGTTGTCGGATTGAGAACAGTAACCATTCGCGTTACGCCACAAAGGGTAAAGATGCGCTTTATCGCTACGTTGTATTTCTGAGAGCTGATGAAAGGGAAGAGTTTGCCGTTCAGATCATCGCGTCCGGCATATTTCTCAACCAATGCTTTGGCGCGGTTATTAAGTGGCACTCTTACCACTTGCGGACGTTCACCCTTAGTCTTTTGAGGCATATATTCAATGGCATCGTTGATGATGCTTGCCGGAGTCATCGCCATAAGGTCAGAAACACGGCATCCGATCAGGCACTGAAAGATGAAAATATCACGTTGAATTTCCAATGCCGGATTTGCAGACATATCAAAGTCTGCAATGCGGTCTCGTTCTTCGATTGTGATGTAATACGGCGTTCCATACACCTCGGTTGTCTTACCGTTGTATTTGGCAAACGGATCGTTGGTGGTAAGTTCTTGTTCACGACACCACCGATAGAACGCCCTCATCAGTCCGAATAGCCCGATGATGGTGTTGTCCCCTTTGGGTTGAGGTTTCGGTTTCTTACGTGTGGTATGCGTGTCAGCCGGAACGACTTGATATATCTCCGGATATTTCTCGCTTATCTTATGCTCAGAGCGGAGAAATTTTTCAAAGCCGTTGACATCTTCAACCATAAATTCGTCGAGCTTTATTTTATAACGAGAGCGACCATTGGCGCGGACGTACAATTCGTATCGCATAAGCGCACGTTTCAATACCCGCAGATGCTTTATTCGCCATTCGGATATATTCTTCTTTTCGATGTAATCTTCAAATGTATCGAAGAAGTTTGGCTCGCGAGGAGTGCGTTTCTTCTTCTCCGGAACCGGGTGAAGGAACAGATCATATTGTGCCAATAGAAAATCCTTCGAAAGAATATCCGGTGCAGTCTTTTCACAAAGATTGATTAGGAATCTTTCGATGTCGATGAGTTTATCCTCAATAGCGCGAATCTCGGCTCTTGCCGTCGCGTCTTTAGGAAGGGAGAATGTACCCTTGTCAAATCTGGCTGGGTCAATCCACAGCCCGGTCTTCAGGCGCACAACAAGATTGCGCGACACGGACAGGCGAAGAAGAATCTCCGCTTTGCCCATCGGGTTAGTACCTTTGGTAATATTGCGTGTAAGAGTTGCCATAGGAGAGCAGTTTTAAATTTATAACGCAAAGTTAATCAAAACCGTTAACATGAGCAATAGCCTCGTGTCAACGCCGTGTCAACCAAGATTGAATTTAACTAAATTGAGATGAAATTCAGTAAAATTTAATTGGGTTTATTGCTGTTATAAATTACTTATTATTAGTATATTAGCAAGTGAATTCAAAATCAGCAAACTTTAAGCGCAGTTTAATATAATTCAATATTCGTGCTCCTGTTCTGGGCACCCTAAAACCCTTTTAACTCATTGAGTTTTAAGGGTTTTTACTTTTCCAATAAGCAACCAATAAGCAACTATCGCACATACATACGAAACAAAACGGTTAACGCTTCCGGCGTAGATACAGGAAAAGCACCCATAAAAGCGCGGCGATACATACACCCAGCCCCAAACGCGCTAATGCGGTTTCGTACCACTTTTGCGCCGGGGACTTTTCCTCGGTGCGCTTCTGCTGGTCGTTCTGCTCGGCCTGTATGTCGTTGGCTTGCTCATGGTGTCCGGCGGTGTCCTCGACTTGCTGGCTTACGCCTTTGCCCTGTGCGACGCTACCTTTGTGCTGACCCTTGATATTCTTTACACCCTCTAAGGTAACATTACCGTCCGGGGCAATATTGACTTTACCGCCGCCCTCGACAAACTCGATCATACCGCTACCCTCAAAGGCGGCGGCCGTCTTGGTAGTGTCGATGGTGATAGCCTTATGGCTGGCGGTGTCGCCTACCAGTTTGGTAGTATCGACAAAGGATATAGTGCTACTTTGATCGGTAGCCGTTACCGTCTTATGTGTTCTGCATGAAAACAGGCACGCCGCGATTACTCCAGCGGCAAACAGGGTTAATTTTCTCATGGCTGGAACTTGATAGCGTTAAGGCGGTTTAACCAACCGCGTTTATACTTGTTGTTAACCGGGCGGCTGGTGCAAATCCTATCTATGTAGGCTTTACGCTCGGCGACGATCCGGGCAAAGAATTGTGCCGGGTTCTGCTTGTTGAGCGCGGCCATTGTCTTAGGCCCTACCACACTGTCAACGGTAACGCCTAACACCTTCTGGGGTATGGTGATACCGTATTTGCCGGAAGCCCAAACCCAATCTACCAGTATTTCGGCGACGGATTGGTTAGCGATTTTGTCGGCTTGCCACCTATCCCAAAACATTGTTTTAAGAATGTCGAGCCACTGGGCGTATGTCATGTTACGCAGTCGGTCGATAGTCGGCACCGGATAGCCTTTTTTACGGCAGTATTCTTTGTAGGTCGCTATGGTAACGCCTACCATTGTGGCACCCCCTAAATCGTCGGGATCGTTGGCATAACCGGTTTTCCGGGCTTTCTCAAATAGTTTTTCACCAGTCAGCCCAGCCGGGGTTACACCGGCTTCAAACTGGATAATAAACGGCACTAATTTTTCTACGTTTGCCATAATGTTTAATTTTATATAGGTTAATAATCACTGGGCGGTATTCGGTCGTTACAGCCCCTTTTGTGGCACTTCTTTACCTCGGCTTCGGCTAAATGTAGTTCGACTTCATGGCGGCGGTGTACTTCCTCCAGCCGGGCCGCTTGCTCGGTGCGTAACTCGATATAAAGTGCATCTATCTTTTTATCACGTTCCGCTAACCGTTCCTCCAGCCAGCTTACTTGTTTGCGCTCGTTCTCATTTTCAGCAGCTACCACTCCGGCTATGTTTTGGCGGTCTTGCACCTTGCGACCGCGCCACCATTTTATTAGCTCGATAACGCCCTGAACACCGCCGATACTGCCTATTAGGGCTAATAGGTTTGTTGTTTCCATGACTTATTCATATCAATGTTGCCAGCAAATACATGAACTGCTGAACAGGCATTTCCGAACCATTTACCATCACCGACTCCTGCGTTAACACCACGGAGGCTATCTCCTCAAGATGATCCGCCGTAAGGCGCAGGTCAACCTCAAGCTTCTCATGCCCCAGTTCATTTACAGAAGTCTGAAAATCCTCGTCAGCCTTGACATAGATAGCCTCAAACTCCTTGTCGGGGCACCTCTCAGCCCAAACCGCAGCATCAACCTCACCGTCACCGAACAGCTCACGCATGGCAGCCTCGCGCTCCGCAGCTTTTGTGTCAAATCCATCCGGTTTAACCCTCTGGGCAATTCCCCTGACAGCTTCCGTAAACCTGTTGTTCACCTCGCGGAGCGCCACCATTGACATTGCTATCGCCGCAACGGCGCCTCCTGACAACTGCGTTGCCGAGTTCTTGAAAGGTATGGCTGATAAAACAGCCTCGGCAGTGTTTGCCTCAAATCGCGTCAGATTCTTCATTTTCCTCATTCTTGTTGAGTTCGACAATAAAATTTTCAATCAAATCCACCATGGCGGAACGCTCCATCCGGTCTGACGTGTTGAAATTGTACGCCGCCGACGAACCGTTCACACTGAATCCGGCAAGCCACGCACCGGTCTCACCATCCTTGATACTCCCATTTTCGATTTTGATGCACCCATCTTTACGCGTCGCCTGCGCCTCAATGACCCAGCCGTCTGCCATGGCGCGCATGCGCCTGCTTGTTGAAATAGTCTGTAATTCCATAATTAATTTGTATTTAGTTATCAGTTCATTCCTCAATATACCAAGAACCGGTTTCCACGCCGTCACAACCCGCTGCTGACAACCGGTAAAGCAGCGAAACAGCATTATCCTCCTTATATCCAGCCACAGTCCGGAGAGTTCCCGTTACAATCGCCCCCTGATAGCCACCTGCCACAACCGTCTCAACCACGGAAATCGGCTCATTCAGTAACGCCCCGTCAGGCGCCAGAACCTCAAGCGTAACCTTTTGCGGTACGGCGCCGGCATTACTGATGATTAAAGAGAACTTAAAGTCGCATGAATAAGCGTAGATACCCTGTTGAGAGTCGCTCCAATGAACCTGCGTATTTCCATCGGTGAGTTCCACAGAAACACCCACATCGTAAGGATAAGTTTTCTGTTCCGCAACGGTCTTGATGTAAACATCGACAAGCTCGCTCGGCAAAGGATAAATGGTGACCGCGCTCGTGAGCGCATTGTCCCTCACCATATAAGGCAGCTCCTGAGGCACGGCAGCCAACATAGCCATCACAGGTATCACATAGACATCCCCCGTCCCCATGTGCGTCTCAGCCAACATGTGAGATATTTGCAGGTCATGCTCCCAGTCAAAATCACTCAGAGCGCCCATCACATAGAGAGCCGCACTGCTCACATTCCCATCACTATTCTTGCGAAACAGCAATGCGCCGACATAGGCATCCGGGCTGCTGAACAGCTCACTCAGAGTATTCACCCAATGACCTATCATCTGCATGCCGTTCTCCATCCCTGACAATCTTATCTGCTTCTTTCCGTCAACATCAACCGTCAACTGACACCATGGCTGTGTTCCGTGGTCATATCCATTGAAATCCGTAATCCGGAACGGTGAACCAATGCCACCCTGCGGCGCGTTATAACTCCAGTCACACCCATCCTTCACCCGGTTAGCCGCAGCCATAATGGAACTCTCACCAAACACCGTCAGCCCGCAGTCATACAATTTAATCTCCCCATCCGTCAACATGCGCACCACATTCGGAACATGTATCGGCTTGCGCACAGACCATTTGTTGATTTTACCATGACGGTTTGAACAGATGTAACCTACATCATATCCGTATATGGGAGCAACGCCCAAAACCTTGTAAGGCTCCGCCACATTGATAGGCGCCGTAATCACACTTCCCGATGTTATCATAATGATTGCGTACCTGTTTTTAAAGCTGTGATAAACTTCTCAACCAACACACCGCCACCGGAGACCATAAGACAGTTGTTGACCGAATCGTAACTGAGCATCACATCACCGATTTTTATGCGGTTGGTTACAAGCTCACCCGTCGGGGTCAGCTCCATCTGCTTTATCGCGTTCGTATAGAACTCTATCGGCTGATTCTTATATTGCCTGATGACAAGCGGTTGGTCAAGTCTACCCTGAAATGCCCCGGCATAGACCTCCGCGAAGTTATTGCCCCACGCTCCCAGAATCTGTTCCCCATGCCCGGTAGGAACAATATTGCCCACATCTGTAAGCGCACCGCTCAACGACTGTGGAACCCCATTGGCAAAGAAAAGCTGCCCCCATGCAGTGAACACTTCCTCAGTCTGCAACCGCGAGGCGCTTGCAACATTGGAGTTCAGTATTTCATCAAGGTGCATCCCGTCAAGCAAATCAGCGTTCAGATTATTCACCCGCGCCGATGATGTGACGTTGATCGTAGTGGCGAAAACATTCTTCCATCGCTGCGTTTGGTCACCTAACGTATAAGCATCAGCCACGTTAGGTATGATTTTATCGGTGATTATAATGTATTTATCAAAGTAAAACGGCTTCGTGCTCATCATGTGTGAATAACCCGCGTTCATCGGTCCAATCCACATCGTCACCCCCGCGTTTTTAATTGTGATAAATCCCGTCAGCGTCCCGCCCGTCAGAGGCAGATACCCGCTTAAATCTGATGCAAGCGCATACTTCGCATCAGCCTCCTGCTTGGAATAAACATCCAGAGCCTCCCGCAATGACGGCAGCGTGAAATGCGTTATATTGCCAGTCGGACTATACCAGCCCAGCACATGCTCCACGTCAGGGTCAAAATCCACCACATGCAGTTTCACAATCTCCGTGAACTCCTTCTCGCCCCCGATAACCTGATTGCCGGAAAGCGTCACATAATCCCCCTTGGGCTGATATAGCGCCGAGGCATCAGCCTTGTCAAGCTTATTCAGGTGCAAATCCTGACCCAGTGCCGCCGAAAGCACATACCCCGCCTTCTGCTCATCATAAGAACTCCAGCTGTCAAGCCGGTCATAAACCGCTCCACCGCTGCCGGACCCGCCACCGCTGCCGGTGTTCATTCCCAGCGCCGAAATCCACTGCTCGCTCCATACACCAAATGGGGTCCTTATGGCATCTGGGTTATCCGGATCATATTGCCACATTTTGGTTAAATCGTCAACTTTTTTTGATAACTCTGACATTCCGAACAGAGAATGATAATTTGACGGCGTGATCAGGTCTACGCGCGACTTTCCGGTTTTCTGTTTTTTTATAATTTTTACGTCAATCATCCCATACCTCCTTTATTGTCAATTCTGCATATCCCTCTATCAGATTACGACTAATACCCTGCACATAAAACAGTTTGTTAGCCATTGCCGGATGTTTGTAAAGGTTGAATAGAGATACATTGTCAGCCCGATCTTCCAGCTTATGCACCATTAGTATGCGGGGCTTATGATATTCCGAATAGTAACTATCTACATAAAGTTGTTCGGGCTTTGCCTGTTGACTTTTGGTTTGGTCAAATATAGAAAGAAGCCCATATCCCGTCGATAAGTCAATGGGGGTGGATAATTTAATAGTGTCTGATACTCCTAATTGCTGACACTCTGCCGATGTCAATGCACTGCTAATCTCGAATTTTAAATCATCTTTTCGATTTACAAAAGTCTCATGTGTATCGCTTATATATACAATATCATTATCTTCTGGATTATTTATTAGTCCATTGTCACTGTATATTTTAATCTCAAACGATTTCATAAAAATACTGCTTACATGCGCCATCAGCGGTACAACATCCTTACTCCATTTTTCGCTTCGGAACCATGTACGGTGGCGCCGGGTTATCTCTCCCCATGTGGAATTTACCGGCCCTAATATCATGAATTGAACCGGACCACTTATCTTATCTCTTTTGCGTATAGGAATGGCTATACCCTCAGCATCGATACCTAAAGTGTAATCAATATTGTTTTGCATTTTAAACTCGGTGCCTATCAATTTATCGCCAATTTTAGGGTCAAAGCCGATAGTAAAACTTTGCTGGTAATATTCATCGTCATTGGCACACTGTTCGCGTGTTTTGTATGTTCGCCAAACTAAATCGGATGTATGACCGCTGGTGCCTATCTCTACCACACATTTGTCGCCGATTATAAGCATACATGCCAGCACAGATACTTTTGAAATTTTATCAGTGCTATCACCTATAGCACTATACTTAAATTCATACTGCTCAGGACCAGTTTCTGTAAAAGGCACTAAACCACGGGCTGTGTTACTATCCCATATAGGAGTAGATGACGGTGTAAATACTCTATAATACTTTTGTGTGTAGTACCGTCCATATTCATCATTTCGGCTCGGCACCGTTTTATGCCAAACTGAAGGACCTGACGACTCATCCCATGTGGTTGTTACACGCAGTGTTTTATAATCATTCGTGAAATCCATAATCGGATTCAACAAAATGCTACCCGATATAACAATATAGTTTGTCGTTTCTGAATCAGAAGGAGAGTAGATACACCCGGTAGCAGTGCCCTCATAGATAGCGCAGGGAGCATTATTCTTTAGACTTTCTTCATTCGGATATGTGCTCTGTTTATCGTCTGACCCATTACTATTAACGCTAATCACAAAATAATCAGTCATGTCTATTCTTGATACCGGAGAGTTGTCCTTGTGATCTGTCTTTTGAACAATCTTGCCTAAAGATACTATAGCCGCACATGGTGACACTGCCATGCGATTCGGTAACAGTTGCTGGTCAGAATTATCTTTACAATATTTATTGACCATATTTTCACCGGTGCCCGGTTCCGGGAATACCCACATTGGATTATTTTTTACTTGAATATACCAATCCGTAATGACACCTCCGTCATAATCCGTATAAATATCGTGGCACATATTATAAAAAGCATTATAAGCTTTTACACCCTCCCCATCTGATGAAAATTCGGTCAAGTATTTCTGCTTGTTTGAGTAAGGTGATAATAGGGAGTCCGAATCTAACGGGCTTTTTATAACATTTTCAACACTTTCAATTTTGCAAGTTAGAGAAATCTGATTAAATATCTCGCCAATACTAATAGTAGTATCGTTAGAGGCTGTATTTGATAGATCTATCCCAACGCAACCCCTGTTAGTAGTCATAGAATCACCGGTTGTCATTTCCTGCCAAGAAATGGGGGCAAATTCTTTTATAGACTCCCAAGAGAAGATGTAGAATTGCAAACCATCCTGAACAATATGAAGGTTAAGGTATTTTAGAATGGCTTCCAATACTTTATCCGATTGCCAAACGTCATCTTCTTCCTCTCCTAAAAATAGCAGTTCGGATATTGCCACCTCGTTAAAGATGTTATAGCGGTCAGCATTTACATTAAGTGATTTACTACCGTCAAAATAAAACTGCACAGCTCCTGTTCCGGTAATGTCGATATTGGCACAAGCACTGTTAAGGATATTGCCGGCAATCTCGCCGAAAGTAAGTTGCCCGGCGTTTGCTTTAATATCTTCATACAATACGTTTAAACCGTCCACGTTTCGATATTTGGAATATTGGAGCGCCGAAAGGACATCGATACATGATATTTCTAATTCATCAAACACCTCATTATAGTTCTGTGAGTACGTTTGAGGAACGATAAATCCTGCGAAAATACATTTATCACCCTTAAAAATATTAACTACGGCGTTCATGCATGATGCGCAGAAGAAATCAGATATAAAGTCACGCACTAACAGTTTAATGGTCGCTTGACTGCGTAGCAGATGGTCAAAAGTATCGTTAACACTGTTTTCTATCTCTACCGGATCTGTCGTAAAGAATACATCGCTATTTTCATTGCCTATTTCAACCTGTGTTGTACGGTTGTTCTCGGTTACGATATGAACCGTAATCGTTTCGCCTAACTGAGTCACAAAACTTCCGTAATAATACATTGCAATTAAAGTTTAATGTTAGTACGTTTACCGGATTTACTTGCTATCCGGGTTTCATTGGCAAGTACACAGACAATATCCCTGCCGGATGCACGGAGTGTTCCACCGATAATAACCGGCGTCCCGACAGGATTCAGCATGCTGCGCAGTTTGTCAAGCGGAGCAACTACTTCAGGGTTATTCGACGCTCCGGCATACTCGCCGATAAGTCCGACGGTCGGACCACTGACAATACCACCTTTTGCAAATGGCATTGCTCCGATGCCCTGCACTATTGATGTTGCTGCGGAAACAAATCCTGAAGCTATACCAAAACCAAAAAGCGGCATAGGAGCATGAGCAGCAAAATAAGCGGCGGCTAACTCCATGTAACTTGCGGTCGCCAGTTTGTTAGCGGCGATTACCGGAATTTGCGCGGCGGCGTTTGTTTCGGCTGCTACAGCATCGGCGGTCTGTGCGCCTGTAGCTACTCCCATAGCGACACTTTCGGCCGTCTTAGCGGTTGTGTGGGCCGTTGTAGCGACAATTAGCATATTGATTATGCCTACTATCTTTTTAATGCCGTCGTATATCTGCAAAAAGCCATCGACTATACCGGTTACGGTCTGCCATGCGTTTCCGTTACCCTCCAGCGCGTCGGTGATACTTTCCACGCCGTCGCCGATACTCTTAATGCTACCCCAGCCGCTACGGAAAGTTTCAAAGGCGTTAATGCCCTCTTTACGCCACTTTTCGTATTTGGCTATAAGGCTTTCAATATCTTTGCGCTGGGCCGTTGTCACCGGGTGGTCTAAGTCATTTAACAGGCGGTTAAGTTCGTTAATTTTCGCGGTCAGTTCATCAAATCCCATGCCGCTAATCTTAACTTTATACTCACGCCCGGTTAACTTGTTTATCTCGGCTACTTCGCGCTGCATAGACGGTATTTCGATACCGCGCTGTAGGGCTTTCCGCTTTTGCTCGTATGCGTCGATAGTTAACTGAATATTTTGTATTTCCTCGCCAGTAGCGTTTTTTTGCTTCTGCTGATAATAGCTAATAGCCTCGTCTAATTCGGCAATAGTATTAAGCGCGGAAACGTCGCCCGGCTTTTTCAAATCGGCTAATACATTATCCCATTTATTTTTTAATTCAGTAAGCGCGTTAATTTGCTGCTGGATTTCGACGCGCTCGGTAGCCGTCGCGGTAGCCAGTAGGTCATTATACCGGGCTAACTCGCCGTTTAACTGCTCATAGGTGCTAATTTCCTCGATAGGTACCGGTACATGGCTATTACGCTCCATTTCGCGGCGTAACTCGCCCAGCCGTTTAATTTCCTCGTCGATCCCGGCTAAATTTTCCTGTGAGGCATACCGACGTAAAGTTTGCTGGTAGGCTATTTCATCGTCGATGTCTTGAAAACTGGTTAGGTCTGTCGGCCTTTCCGATTGTTTCTTAAGTATTTCGATGGCACGGCGTTTGTCGTTCCATTCGATTATATTTTTGCGTATTTCCTCACGCTCGGTTTCCGACGCTGTTATATAGCGTTCCTGTGCGTTTGTAATAAGGTCATTAAGTTGCTGAAGCTGCGTTTTTTCTTTTTCTGTTACACTCTTACCGCCTGTTTTAGTGGTGGTCGTTTCCGGTCGATTATCGCTACCTCTAACGCTAAATGTAATTTCTGCGGCTTCCTCGGCTACGGATTTCATTTGCTTGCGCAGGTTAGCAACCGCCGCGTTATTGGCTTTAATCGCGGCGTTAGCCTTATCCAAATTAGACGTACCGGGTATTTCGCGATCTTCATAAGTATGCGCGGCTACGCCTTTTTGCCATTTATATTCTTTAACTACTTGTTCATGCTGGCGTACAGTGCTATACATTCTTTTTTTACCGGCATCGTCATATACTATGTCGTGTGTTTCCTGTTCTTTTTCGGCAATTTGGTTAGCTAACATTCGTGTGCGTGCCTCTATAACCATTTGTCGGCAATAGGCTTCACTATTCGATATAAGGGCGTTATACCAATCGGCTACACTGCTGAAATAACCCATAGTGTCGCCGTAGGTATCATTCATTTCATTAACTAACTTTTTTTCCTGCTCCTTTGTACCGTTAAATTCTTTAAGTTTGCTAATGTTTATTTCGAGTGCGGCGCGTGTATTGGTGAGCGTAGAGGCTTCCTGTTTGCGAAGCTGGTCTAATTGTTCGGCTTCGCGCTTTGCGCGTTCCTCCGCGTCTAAAAATTTATTTGTGCTTTCGGTTGCGTCATCAGTAGAACTAACGAAATACTCTATAACGGCAGTTAATGCCGCGATAGCAATACCGATCCCGGTACTAATAAGTAAACCGCGAAGCGCGATTTTTAATGCCGTGGTAGATGCTGCACTGCCCTTAGCGGCGGTGCTATAAATATTTGTGGCTTGTGTAGCTTTTTTGATACTGCCAGTGCCTAAAAACATAACGGCGGTTAAGGCTTTTTGCTTCATATTCCAGCCCATTATCGCTACACTGGCGGCCTTAACCCCAGCGGTAAATTTTACTACCCCAGTTAACGCCAGCATGGTATTAGCGGCGATAGTTACAAAAGGCATCGCCCCCTGTACCAAACCGCCTAACTGCTCTTTAAGATCGCCGATAGTGTTTTCTAACTGCTTCTGCTTTCCGTCGTCGGTTTTGGCTAATTCGGCGTTCATGCCGCCTACGGAACTGCTAACCACGTCGCAAAGTACGGCGGCGCGTTGTGCTTCGGTACCAAATTTTAAAATTTGCTCCTGCGTGTCGTCAAAAGTATAGCCGTAGCGACTAAGCGCACCGGTTTGGCCGTCCATGACTTTACCCAGCATGGTAGCAATTTGAGTCGCATTTTCTTGTGAGGCGTTTAGCCCATACTGCTGGGCTAACATATCGTTCATAACTGGAATTAGCTTTTCTAAACTTTGCTTTTCGCTAAGATATGTGGCTAACTCCTGCGCCCCGGATAATTGCACCTCATCGCCGATAATACCTAATTCCTGCTGGGCGGCGCACAGGTCTTTAATGCTTTGTATATCTTCCTCGCGTGCGCTCATATTATTGCGCATATTAACCTCTAACTGTTTTTCGGCTTCAATCTGCGCGGCTTGTGAATCGGATAAGGACTTTAATGTACTTTGTAGATTAATTAAAGTATTACTTACTGAGTCTATCCCTGTAGCCAATGCCGCAAAGTTAATCATAGAACTTTTAAGATGCTCAGCTTCAGCTACAGTTGCATTGATGACCTTACGGAAGCCATCAGCATCTACGGACAGTTTTTTGAACCCTCCATTGTCTCCTTCCAACTTAAAAGATATTGAAATCGTACTTTTTTGCGACATTATATTAGGATATTTGTTATTTTATTATTATCTTTGCTTTAAAATTTACTATGAGATGATTAACGTTATCGTTACCATAATTTGCCTTATACCATTTATCATGGGCATATTAATCGTTATCGGTTTATTTATTAAATTTATATCCAACAATGACCGTGAGGTAAGTATCACGTTTGAAATCAATCGTAACGAAGGTAGGAACTAATTGTTTATTTCGTCACCTAATCGGCGTGCTACTTCTTCAAATCGTTTTCTTTTTTCCTCTGCGGTTAGTTCCGTGGGCTTACCGGTCCGGTGTTTTTGTTTCTTATCCCACGGAAGCGAAATAAGCTGCTGAGGTGTTACTTTGTTCCCTTTTTTTACATGGGGCTGTATCAATATCGCTGCGATAGTTCGGGCGCGTTCCCATGCTTCCCGGCTCTGTCTCGCTTCGGCTCTGAACTTTTTTGGATTATTCCACGGCATTGGTAATAGCTGCCGTGGGGTAATTTGTTACGATATTAAATGATGGTAAGCGGACGTTCCACGAAACGTCCCTGCATGTTCGGGTGTGAAGGAGGTGTTAATTCAGAAAATTTCGTAACTTTGCGGAAAATGGAATATTATGCGAAGGATATTGATGCTTTTGGCGCTGTCTGCGGTTTGTTTGATTTCATACGCCGATGAAGCAAAGAGACGGGATATCATACAGATTATTGTAAATAAAGAGTTAGGTTCTAATGCGTATGTAAATACTGTTGAGTCAAATTTTAAGGATTCTGTGAATGTTCAGCCGTATGACTCTGTATGTATCAGACAGGCAATTAGAGCATGGAACGGGTTTATGGATTTTGCAGGTGATTTTGCTGAGTTTAAGGTGAATTTGTTCCCGAATTCTAATAAATATGATCCATCGTTATTGCCTGATGACAAGTTGGAGAAATATGAATTATATACGTCGCGTATGCGCAATAGTCTGAATGAGTATAGAAAATTGATTGAACTGGTCGGTAACTATTTGCCATATCAAACAAGAAGGGTGAATGAAACCTACGAGGTGATGAATGGTGACGGTGAAACATTAAAATTCCGGGCTGTTTATTTCTTTAATGACAATGATGAACTCGAAAGATATTTCTGGTTCGATAAAATGAAGGAGAGGACTACCAGCGGAATGATTGAACGAGCAAGGAAACATGATTTTCAATTTATTGAAACCGCTCTTGACAAGCTAAACATAAATTTTGATCCGGAGTTTATGACGTATCTTGTGAGTTCTGAAGATACCGGATATAATAGGGATGAAATCCAAAAAATCCAAACTCAAAGAAAAAGCCAGATTAAGAGGCAAAGTATTAAACGAAATCAAGCGCCTTCGGGAACTTCTTCCGGAGCATCTGCGAGTGGCAATCGCGTATCGGATGGATTGAATCAAAATCCGGTTAGACAAGATTACGCGCACCACGCTTCGGTGAATAATGTTCAACAGTATGTTGTGACGAAGGAAGTGTGTGGAGCGACATATAGTGAGGATGCCATGAAGCGTTACACCAAGTTTGCTGTTTCGGATAATTACAAGGCTATAAATTATATGATAGCAAGCGGAGAACTGGTTGTTCTCAGACGAGGGCAGGTGGTAACAATGATTGATCGCGGATTCAGTTTGAGTTATATTATGTTAGCTAATGGCAGCAGGGTTTATACAGACTCGGAGAATTTGACTAAACGGGATTGAATCACACGGATGGTAAGCGGACGTTCCGCGGAACGGCACTACAAAGACCCCGTGCGGACAATCCGAGGAGTGTCCGCACGGGGTTGTGGTGACGGGAAATCAGTGGTGGTGATGGGGGATCAGTTGTGGCGGTAGAATTGGAGGATGCGGGTGCGGAGGATGAATTCGTAATTAGCTTGAATTCGTTCGATGGTGGCTTTGAGGTAGGTGGTTTTGGATTGTTCGAATTCTTGTGGTGTGGCGCGACCCATTTCGTATTTTTCTTTCATTGCATCGAAGGCTTCGCGGGCGAGGTCCTCGGAGGTGAGCCCGGTGCGGAATTTCTCATGGGCTGCTACGGCTCGGTAGTATGCCTGTTGTATATCTTTATACAGGCGTGTCTCGGTGTCCTGCAGCTGCAGACGTGCGGTTACGGTCTGGACCTGTGCTTTGCGGACGCGGTTGCGTGTGGAGAAGGCGTCGAAGATGGGAATCTGGAGCGTGAAGCCGAAGTAGGTGCTGTAGTTGTCACGCATCTGGCGACCGAATGAGGCGTTGTCGTAGCCGCCGAGGTGATAGTAGCTGCTGCCGATGCCGGCGTTGAGTGACAGACGGGGTATGTAGCCGGTGCGGGCGACGCTTTCCTGTGCGAGGGCTGCCGTGACTTCGTTCTGCGATGCAAGCAGTCCGCTGTTGGAGAGTAGGGCATCGGTGTAGACGTCGTTGACGGATGGTACTACGGGGATTTCGTCGTCGAGGGGAGCTACGTCGAAGTTGTCTATTTCGGTGAGCTGGATGAGTTGTGCGAGGTCGAGGAGTGCCAGTGTGTAGTCGTTCTGTGCGTTGGTCACCGAGAGGTGGTCCTGAGCAACCTGCGATTTTGCCTGAATGACGTTGACTTCGGCTATTTTGCCTGCATCGGCGAGCGCTTGCTGGCGTTCAAGTTCGTATTCTGACAGTCGGACTTGTTCGCCGGCTGTGGCAAGGAGCTCGCGGCAGTAGAGGACCTGAAGGTATTGTGCTATGACGTTGAGCGTGAGGTTTTCTTTGACTGCTTCGGTGCGCAGGGCGAGTGTGCGCAGGTTTATGCGGGCATACTTGAGCTGCCGTGTCGCCTGCAATCCCTGAAACAGTGGCAGCTGCATGCCCACGCCCCACTGGAAGTTTGATGTGTTGCGGTCAGCATAGGTGTTTTCAGATGTCAGACCTCGCCCGAAGTTGAATGTCTGCGAGGCGTTTGCTGAGATAGAGGGGAGGAAGTTGTCCTTTGCCTCGGTGACATCGTATTCGCCTGACAGTTGCCGGGCTTGGGTGTTTTTGACATCGATGTTGTTCTCGATGGCGTAGTCGATGCAGTCAGTGAGTGTCCACACTTTTGCGTTTGCGACTGAACAGGCTGACAGCAGTAGTGCGGCTGAAAGAAGGAGTGTTTTTTTCATAATCGTTTATTTGATTTGAGCGCCGCGGAGACGGGTGTCAGTAGTGAGGTCGCTGTTAACAATCTGGATGTTTATGCCGTCAGAGATGCCTGTGGTGACGGGTGTGCGGAGATATTCATGTTTGGCAGAGTCGGTTTCGACATATACGAATGTGCTGTCGCCGGCAAATTCGAGTATGCGTTCAGGAACTGCGAGTGCTTCGGCAGCGCGGGCGAGTACGACCGATGCGTTTGCTGAATAGCCGGCGCGCAGGTTCATGGTGCTGTCAACGGCTATTGCAGCTTTTATTTCAAAGGTGTTGGTGCCGTTGTCATTGACTGCGATGGGTGATATTTTTTCTATGACGGCTTCGAGGTTTGAGCCAGAGATGGCGCCGATGGAGATGTGCATGGGCATCCCTTCGGAAAGCATGTCGACTTCGGTTTCGTCGATTTTACCTTTGAAAATGAGGTCAGACATGTCGGCGACCTTGGCTATGGTGGTACCGTCGTTCATGGTGTTGGCTTGGATTACGGAGCTGCCGACCTTCACGGGTACTTCCAGCACCAGACCGGTGATTGTGGCGCGAACCAGAGTCTGGCTCTGCTGCTCGTTTTCCTTGGAGACACCTTCCTTGACAATGGAGAGGTTGTCCTCGGCAGCCTTGAGCTCCTGAAGCGCTTTGTTGTAGGCGCTCAGATCCTGCTCATATTTTTCGCGGCTTTCGAATTTCTTTTCGTAGAGGGCGCGTGTGCGTTCATATTCGAGGCGTTTCTGGTCAACGTCAAGTTGAGCCACGTTGACGCGGTTACGGGCTGATGAGAGCATGCTTTCGTCAGGGATAATCTTGATTTTGGCGATGATGTCACCTTCCTTGATCTGGTCGCCGGGTTCCACGTTTATTTCGGCTATGATGCCTGAAACCTGAGGTTTGATTTCAATTTCGTCACGGGGCTCGATGCTGCCGGTCAGAACGGTTGTTCGCTCGATGTCGGTCACCGAGGGACTGATGGTTTCATAGATCACATCTTTGGGACGTGAGTTCATGAAGAGGTAAACGAAAGTGCCGAGGAAAACAAGTGCGACAAGAACCCAGAGGGTGATTTTCAGGATTTTTTTCATTGCTTATGGTGTGAGTTGTTAAATTCTATTTATCGTTCATAGCCTCTACGGGCTTTATTTTCATTGCTTTAAGCGCCGGAATCAGTCCGGCAGCCGTTCCTAGGACGGCAAATGTCAGCAGGATTTCAACCGCAGTGGCGAATTCGAGCTGGAAGCGCGGGACAGCCACTTCGTTGGCGGTGAGCATCTGCGTGACATATAGGGCGATTGCGGCGAACACTATGCCTCCGACACCTGCAACGAGAGTCAGCAGTACCCCTTCGGAGAGAATCTGGGTGACGATGTCAGCCGGAGTGGCACCGATTGCGCGGCGGATGCCTATCTCCTGAGTGCGTTCCTTGACGATTACCCACATGATGTTGCCCACGCCTATGATGCCGGCGAGCAGCGAGCCGAAACCGACAAACAACGCCAGAATGTTCACTCCGAGGAAAAGATTGTCTACCATCTTGAACTGCTCGGAGACGTCGAAAAAGAAGAAGGCGTTGTGGTCATCGGGGCTGATGGGGTGGTTCTTGCGCATTTCATGCTCTATTTTGCCCAAGAGCGATGACGGCGAGATTCCGTTGCGCGCCAGCATCATCAGACCGTCGACATCGTTGCCGGTGTTGAGGGCTTTCTGCATTGTGGATGCGGGTATGATGATTGACTCGTCGATTTCGTCGCCTATCTGCACCTCAGAGGTCTGCCCGGCAACTCCCACCACCTTATAATATATGCCTGAGATGTTGACATATTTTCCGAGCGGGGATTCAGACCCGAAAAGGTCGCCTGCCACGCGCTTGCCGAGCACACATATCTTGCGCTCGTTCTTGGAGTCGGCAGCGTTGATGAATCGTCCCTGATAGATGATTGGGAGGAAAATCCGTGAATAATATTCGTCGGCGCCGGAGAGTGTAGCGGTGGTATGTTTCTTCTGGTATGCCGCAGTGATGGAAGAGGTCTGAACTGACGACACGGCTTCGAATTCCGGGATATTGGCGCGGATCAGTTCGGCGTCGATGGTTGTGGGATAAATGATTGTGCCTTTGTTGAAGCCTTTGTATGAAACGGTGAGTCGCCCGGGGAAGATCACGGCGGTGTTTGTGGCGAATCCGTCGAAATTCATCATCAGCATATCCTTGAGTCCCTGAGCGCCACCCATGAGCATGGCAAGCATGGCCGTGCCCCAGAAGATACCGAAGGCTGTGAGGAAAGTGCGCGTTTTGTTGCGCGCCAGCGTGGCACCAATCTCTTTCCAGTTTTCTATGTCAAAAACGTTTGTTTTCATAACTTTAACAGTGGGGGGGTTATTCGGTGCGCAGTGCTTCCACGGGTTTTACTTTGAGCGCTCTGAGTGCGGGGAACAGCCCGGCGAGGGCGCCGGCAAAAATGAGTACTAAAGTCACCTCTATGGCTATGGAAATGTCAACTGTGGGGTCCTTGATGCCATCGAATCCGCTGAACGCCACATTGAGAACCTCGGTTATCAGGATACCGAAAAAGATTCCGATGTAGCCGAAAATGCCGGTAATGGCTATACTTTCGGCGATGATTTGAGTGAGGATGTTGCGGGGCTTGGCACCGATGGCGCGGCGTATGCCAATTTCGTGTGTGCGCTCGCGGACGGAGACGAACATGATGTTGCTGACGCCTACGATTCCGGAGAGCATGGTGAAGATGCCGATAATCCATATTGCCATGTTGAGGATGCGGAGTCCGTCGCCCATCTGCAGATGCTGCGTCAGACGGTTCCACACCCACACCGCCGAGGTGTCGTCAGGGTCGAAGTCGTGGATTTGAGCAAGTGTGCGGCGTACGTCACGCTCCACGGCTTCGCCCTCCTCCATGGTGGAGACATTTCGCAAATCTACTTCCAGCTGCCGCACTTTGCCGTCGTTTCCGGTCATCATCATGGCTGTGGTAAAGGGAATGTAGGTGTCACGGTTGAAGTCGGTTGTGAAAATACCTATGACTGTGAATGCCAGTCCGTTGCAGACTACTTTTCCGCCGATAGCTTTGGTGGAGTCAGGGAACAGCACGTCGGCATTATGCTTTTCAAGAACCATCACCTTGCGTGACTGCTGCATGTCCATGTCGTTGATGAAACGACCGGAGTGCATTTCAAAACCGCGTCGGTTGATGAGGTTGGGGTCAACGCCGCTGACGCTTCCGGTGACATAGTCCCACGAGGTGGAGACAGTAGAGGTGCCGAGCGATTTGAGCGAGGAAACACCCTCCACGCGGTCAGTGTTCTCGGAGCCGACAAGGTCGATGTCGCGCTGACGGAGCGAAATCTGACGTCCCTGCTCGTAGCCGTGATAAGGTTTGCCGGTGCGTCCGCCCCACACGGTCAGTGAGTTTGAGCCTTGACTCATCATGCTGTTGTTGAAGGAGTTGAACACACCGCGTGACATTCCTAACAGCACAATGAGCATGAAGATGCCCCAAGCGACGGAGAATCCGGTGAGGGCAGTTCGCAGTTTGCTGTTGCCCAGAGTCTGGAGTATTTCTGAAATCAGGTCGAACATGGTGGTCAAACGATAACGCCGTCGCTGATGCGGATTATACGGTTAGTCTGCTCGCCCACGCCGGGGTCGTGAGTGACAATGACGATGGTCATGCCTGAGTCAGTGTTGAGCTGGCGGAAAATACCCATCACATCGTGGGAGGTCTTGGAGTCGAGAGCGCCGGTGGGTTCGTCGGCGAGAATGATGTCAGGATTGGTGATGAGGGCGCGGGCAATGGCAACACGCTGCTTCTGACCGCCTGAGAGTTCGCCGGGCAGATGGTGTGCGCGGTCGGCAAGCCCCATGCGTTCGAGCTGCTCCATGGCAAGCAGATTGCGCTTTTTGCGTGAAACACCCTGATAGAACAGCGGCAGCGCAACGTTTTCGAGCGCGTTTTTATAATTTATGAGGTTGAATGACTGGAACACAAAGCCGATCATGCGGTTGCGGAGTTCGGCGGCACGGTTTTCCGAGAGGTTCTTGATGAGGGTGCCGTTGAGGTAATATTCCCCTGAGTCATAGTTGTCGAGAATTCCAAGGATGTTGAGCAACGTGGACTTTCCGGAGCCGGAGGCACCCATGATCGAAACGAGCTCGCCCTTGCGGATTTCAAGATCAATCCCTTTCAGAACATGCAGGGGCACTACTCCGGGATAGGTTTTGTTTATGTCAATCAATCGGATCATTGCTGATGGTAAATAGTTGAAATATGTGGCGCAAAATTAACTTAATTATGTTATCGTTGATTTTAAAATAACTTAATCTAAGACTAAATTGTGTTAAGTTTTTTCAGTTAGACGTTATTAGTGTGAAAAAAGTTACAGCGGACTTAAAAAATTTTTAATACAGTATTTGCAAAATCAAACAAAAAGCGATAATTTTGTGTTATTAAAGCAAGAGAGCACATCGAATACCACATCAAAGTAGATTGGGAAACTCATCAAATTATAATGAAATACCGAGACAAGCTTAGCCGGTCAATGGCGGGCCTCGATCCCTTAGGGGATGGCACCGGAAGGTCAACCCGGAGGATTACAAAGGTCGGCGAGCGCTCAAATCCTGTCATTCGGAGTTTCATCGCATCCTTTGATGTGGCTCTTATATGAAAGATGTGTCAAAATGCAAATTTTGACACATCTTTCTTTTTTTTGGTGTGCGACAGACTCAAAAACGTAACAGAATAAAGATGTCGAGAACCGAAGAACAACTTGAAGGTGTCAGCCTGCTGGGCAACACCGGGGTAAAATATCCCACGGAATATGCTCCTGAAATATTGGAGACGTTTGAGAACAAGCATCCGGAAAACGAATATGTGGTGACGTTCACCTGCCCGGAATTCACGTCGCTCTGCCCCAAAACCGGGCAGCCTGATTTCGCGCGTATAGTCATCAGTTACATACCCCGCCGGCGGATGGTGGAGAGCAAGAGCCTGAAGCTGTATCTGTTCAGTTTCCGCAACCACGGCGATTTCCACGAAGATTGCATAAACATAATCATGAAGGACCTCGTGGCGCTGATGGAGCCTCGCTATTTAGAGGTTACGGGGCTGTTCACTCCCCGTGGCGGCATAGCCATCTATCCGTTTGCCAACTACGGCGACGCGGAGCATCAGGAAATGGTGAAGGCGCGCCGGCTGGCTGCGTTCGAGTATGGAATCAAAGCTCAGATGAAATGAAGGACAGTGTGCTGATACTGTCAGGGGGTATGGACTCAACCACCCTGCTTTATGACTGCCTCGACCGGATTGCCGTGGCTGTCACGTTTGACTACGGGTCGAACCACAACCGTCGTGAAATTGAGTGCGCACGCTATCATTGCCGCAAGCTTGGCGTAGAGCATCTGGTTATTGAACTGGGTTTCATGTCAAAATATTTCAGCAGTTCGCTGCTCGAAGGAGCCGACGCTATCCCCGAAGGGAATTATGACGATGAGAACATGAAATCGACGGTGGTTCCGTTCCGCAACGGCATAATGCTCTCTGTTGCCGCCGGTGTCGCGGAAAGCCGAGGGCTGAAACATGTGATGATGGCAAACCATGGCGGTGACCATGCCATTTATCCTGATTGTCGTCCGGAATTCGTACGCAACATGTCAGCTGCCATAGCTGCCGGTACCTACGACGGCATCACTCTGGTGGCACCTTACACCAATATGACCAAGGGGGAGATTGCGGTGCGCGGCGTCAGTCTTGGCGTGGATTATTCACGCACCTACAGCTGCTATAAAGGTGAGGAAAAACCGTGTGGCAAGTGTGGCACCTGCCGCGAACGTGCCGAGGCGCTGGCGTTTGCCGGTATTAAGGAAGAGGTCTAAACCCAAGTGTAGTTGCGCTGCCGGGTGATACGCGCGCGTACGCGATAATAAAGGTTGTAGACGGGGCGTATGAACATGAACGGGAATGCCAGCCAAGGGTTAGCCTTTATGTGAAGCAGGTTGCCGATTCTGCGCCATGTGATGCCCATGATGATCCACTGGGTCAAGAACAGCACCGCGGTGAAAAGGGTGGCGATGAGGTTGGGGTAGGAGAGGATTGCTGTCGCCAGTCCGCAACCGAGAAACAGCCACTTGGTCCACGATGCAGCCGAGAGGGTCGCGGAGCCGCGCGACGAGATGAACTTCGATGTGAAAATGTGGCTGGTCTTACTGAGAATATGTTCCTTGCGGGGATTGTAGCAGTCAATCTGTATCTGTGAGTCGAACGAAAGCACGGTTGATACCTTGCGCCCGCTGACAATCTCGCTGATGAAGATGTCGTCCTCGCCGCTGTGTAGATTCAGTGAATTGCAGAACCCCTTATTATCGAAAAAGAGATGTTTACGGTAGGCAAGATTGCGGATGTTGACGCGATAGGGCTTTCCGGCGATGGCATAAGAGAGGTAGGTGACGGTGTCAAGAAGTGTGTCGAGACGGTAGAATGAACTGAGCCGGTCGTGCTGCAGGTTGAGGTTGATCGACGCATGCCCCACCACTATGTCAGCTCCCGCGGAAAAAGGCTCGGACATTTGCCGCAGCCAACAGTTGGAGGGGATGACGGTGTCAGCGTTGGTGAAGAACACAAGGTCGTGTCGGGCAGCCTTGACGCCGAGTGTGGTGGCAAGTTTCTTCCGGCTCAACGAGTGAGAGTCCGGCGGAATGAATGTGATGCGCAGGTTGTCATATTTCTGCGAGAGGCTTTTGTAGACATCCTTTACATCTTCGGAATCGCCGTCGTTGATCACGATGGCTTCGAAAGGAGCATCGTAGTTCTGCTCGAGAATCTGCGGCAGCAGCCGTTCAAGCTGTCCGGCATTGTCGCGACAGTAGATTATGACAGAGGCTGGGAGCAGGGGCACGTCGCCAAGTTTTGCCTGACGGTTCTGTCTGTTGCAAAGTTGCGCGGGACGAATGAAAAAATTGCGGAACAGCGTCAGCGTCAGCGTGGCTGCTAAAAGGCTGACTGCTAAGAGTATGTAGATATAGATGGGTAAATCGAAACTGAATTGCTCCATTATGGTGGAAATTTTTCTGCAAAAATAATGAAAATTATTTGAATGGAATATAATAAACGGCGATGTTCTTACGTTAGTTTTAAAGATTGTCGTGTCGTGGGGAAACTGCGGCGCGTAAAACCGATAATTTATCACATTAAGAAATGAATTTCAGAAATATACTCGCAATAATATCTGCGGCACTGCTTATGGCAAGCTGTTCGACTTCAAAGTCGTCGCTGACATATTTTGAGAACTCCACACCCCAAACCGATTCGACCTACATGGTAGGGAAATACAATGTCAGGATAGTTCCGGATGACGAACTCGGAATATTCGTGTCATCGTCAGATCCTGCCGCCACCATATTTTATAATATGCCGGTCAGCGATCAGACCATACGCGGCGAGCAGCAGGTGACAACGGTGCCCCGTCTGCAGACCTATATCGTGGATTCCAAGGGCGACATCGTTTTCCCGGTGTTAGGCAAGATTCATGTCGCAGGGATGACCACCGAGGAGGTTGCTGATTATCTGCAGGCAAGGATAGCCGAGGATGTGGTTGACCCCGTTGTGCGCGTGGAGCTGATGAATTTCAATGTCAATGTGATGGGTGAGGTTCACCAGCCGGGACGCATACCGGTGAAAAGCGGACGTATCTCAATTCTGGATGCACTTGCCATGGCAGGTGACATGACGGAATACGGCGAGCGCGAAAATGTGGTACTGATTCGTGAAGAAAATGGTAAACGCACTGTCCATCACCTGAATCTGAATGATGCAGCGGTGCTCGAATCACCCTATTTCTTCCTTCAGCAGAACGACGTGGTTTATGTTGAGCCTAACAAAATCCGTCAGGAAAATTCGAAATACAACACCTACAACTCATATAAGATTTCCGTAGTGTCGACCATCGTCAGCGCCGCTTCAGTGATTGCGTCGCTCGTGATAGCGTTGACCGTGAAATAATCCCTAAATCCCCTGAACTGACACACATTCAATATGGAAAAGCAATTGAACAGCAGCGACTTTTTTGATGTACGCGGCATGCTGAACAAATGTATCTCGAAATGGTATTGGTTTGCCATCTCGGCATTTGTTTGCGTGGCGCTTATGTTTTTATATACAAAGGTAAAGAAACCGGTCTATCAGGTACTGGCAGATGTGTTGATATCAACCGACGATAGCAGCGGACTCGGTTCGCTTGGCGATTTCAGCCAGCTTTTCGGCAACTCAGGCTATGTGCAGGATGAGCTTTATGTCATTACCGCACACTCGGTTAACCGCGAGGTTGCCCGCCAGTTGAATCTGCATAAGACCCACGTCAATAAGAAGATGCTGGTGCTCAATGACTTCCGCTATGATGATTTCCCTGTTGACGTGTTCAGCGAAGAAAATATAGCCGACACTTTGCGCACATCACTGCTGTTCACCGTGAAAGTGAATGAGAAGGGTAAGGTCAACGTATCGGTTGAGGATGCCAAGAATGATTTGGCAGAGGTCAAAGCCGACGGTTTCCCTGTGACGGTCGAGACCAAATACGGCAAATTCGTGGTTGACAAGACCAAGGATTTCGAGCCGGGCAAGGACCTGAAAACAAAGATTATTTTCATGAGCTATGACGCGCAGGCTGAGAATCTGGCTAAAATGCTTGACATCTACATTGCCGACCGCAAGTCAAATGTAATCAAGCTCGCCATAGAAACCCCGAATATCGAATACGGCAAGGATGTGCTGAACGAGATTATTCAGATTTACAACCAGCGCGGTGTGGATGAGCGTGCGCAAAAGGCTCGTCAGACCCTCGACTTCATTGACCAGCGCCTTGAAATGCTTTCGACCGATTTGGCTGACAGCGAAACTGACGTTGAAAAATACAAGAAAGAGAAGGGTATCATTGACGTAGGCGCCGAGGCTGCTTATCAGACCTCGAAGCGCAGTACTGCCGAATCGAAGTTAGTAAGTGCGGAGACTCAGCTTGATATTCTCAAAATGACCAAGGAGTTCCTCATCAATCCAAGCAACAAGTTTGACATTATACCCACAACGGTTACGAATGAGGCGCTTCAGGAGGTGATTTCAAACTACAACGAAATGATAATGTCGCGCATGACCCTGCTGAACACTGCCAAGGAAACGAACATCTCCGTGCAGCGTCTGAACCAGAATATTGACATAATGCGCCGCAACATCATCGAGTCGCTCGACCGTTCGATAGCACAGCAGCAGCTGATTGTGAACGATCTGAGCCGTCAGCTCGGCGGTGCCCAAGGCAAACTCGCGGGTGTGCCGACTCAGGAGAAACAGTATCGAACGCTTGTCCGTCAGCAGAACGTGAAGGAGCAGCTCTATCTCTACCTGCTTCAGCGCCGTGAGGAGACAGCCATACTTATAGCTAACTCTACTCCCAAAGCGATAATCGTTGATGAGGCTTACGCACTTCAGAAGCCTTTAGGTATGACACGGATGATGCGTCTGCTGCTTGCATTCATTTTCGGACTCATGCTTCCGCTGGCTTACATGTGGATTGCCGACCTGCTTAGAGATAAGTTCAGAAATCAGGAAGAGCTCCGCCGCAAGACCACACTCCCCATTTTGGGTGAGATTTCAATTGACCGCCGCGGTGAGACCATCGCAGTACGCGAAGGTGGCAGCAGCACAACAGCCGAGTTGTTCCGCCTGCTCCGCTCACAACTGCAGTTCATAATGAAATCAACTGACGACAAGGTAATCATGGTTACATCGACTATCCCCGGCGAGGGTAAGTCGTTCATTGCCATCAATCTGGCAGCATCGATGTCACTGGCAAAGAAACGTGTGGTTCTTGTTGGAATGGATATCCGCAAACCGCGTCTGGCTGAATATCTGGGAATATCGCCCAAAAAAGGTCTGACCGAATATCTCTCGGACAATTCGTTGACCCTTAAGGATATTATTACCCCCGCGGGTGACAGAATCAAGTTCGATGTCATCAGCGCCGGTCCTGTTCCGCCTAATCCTGCCGAACTGCTCATGACCGAGCGTGTCGACAATCTGATCGAACAGTTGCGCAAGGAGTATGACATTGTCATCATTGATTCGGCTCCTGTGGGCGTGATCAGCGACAGCTTCAGCATATCCCGTGTGGTTGACGTGACGCTGTATGTTACCCGTGCGAACTACACCAAGTTCTCTGATGTCAGATACATCAATGAAGTTGTTGAAAGCAAGCGCCTGAAGAATGTGTCGCTTGTGGTTAACGGTACGAATGCGCGTCAGGGCTACGGCTACGGCTACGGCGAAGATAAGAAGTGATGCCTGCCAATTGAGGTCGGGTGTCCGTTGTAATGGTTTAGTTGACCCTGTGAACCGCAATGATTGAAAAGAGCAAGTTCTATTACTATTCGTTCTGCCTGCTTCTGTGGGGTTTGGCAACGTGGGGATTTGTCCTTCAGGAAATAGTTCCCGGACTGATGCCTATGTGGAGTGCCACACGCATGATTCTCGACGTGGGCTTGATAACGGTGGGTATCATGACGCTCCGCGACCGCAGGGATATTGCGGTGATTGCAGTTTTCCTGATTCTTACGTTCTTTTCTTCCGTGTTTCTGAACAAGGAGAGCATTTTCACCTATGCCAACGGTGTGCGAGAGTTTGCGGGTCTGCTGTTCATGGCTCCCATAGTGCGCTACATCGTGACCAATTACCGGCGTGAAGAGTATATTAAGTCGCTTGACCGTCAGTTGCTAATATTTCTTATGCTACAGTTGATAGCGATTCCCTATCAGGCAGTGAAATATGGAGTGGGCGACCATGGTGGCGGTACGCTTGGCGACGGAATGTCAGGTGCCGTGTCGACAATCATTTATCTGGGCACCTTTTATTTGATTTCACGCCGTTGGGATTCGCACAACTATCTGAGGTCGCTGCGTGAGAACTGGATGTATCTGTTGCTTCTGATACCGTCGTTCCTTAACGAGACAAAAATCAGTTTCATCTACTTCTTTCTGTTTTTCCTGCTGCTGTTCGGTGTCAACGTACGTTCGCTGTTCAAGCTTATGCTGGCGTTACCGGTAATGGTAGTGCTGCTCGGTGTGGCTGCGTATGTCTATTTGAATGTCACCAAGCAGGATGCTGAAATGTTTGTCGATGCAGATTTCTATCAGGCTTATCTGTTTGGTGAAGACACTGACAATCTGCTTGAAATCGGTGAGAATTATCAGGATGGCGACTACTATGAATTAGAAGATCAGTGGGCTATAGACCTGCCGCGTTTCTATAAGATTTTTGCCGGTCCCACTTTGCTTAAAGGCACTAAGGGAGGGTTGATCTGGGGCGTGGGACTCGGTCAGTTCAAGGGTGGTACAAACATGGACAAGACCGAATTTGCCCGTAAGAACGATTTTATGCTGCGCGGAACGGTGCCCATGCTTTATGACCTGATTATACAGATGGGACTGTTAGGTGTGGCGTGGTTCTTCTGGAACCTGATTTCGGCAATCCGCTACAAGAACAGGCGAACCTCCATGAGCCTGAATATAAAAGTGTATATTTCGGTGATTGTCCTGTTGCAGGTCTGCTATGGCACATTGCTGTCGTACTCGATTGTGGACTTTGTGCTGTTTTACCTTATGTTCCGCTCATGTGTGATGGTGCCGGAGGAGAAACAGATTGAGTCCGCAGATGTTAAAACCGTTAAAGCCGGTGGGTTATGAAAGAGCCTAAGGTGTCAGTAATAGTGCCGGTTTACAATGTGGCGCCCTACCTGTCGGAGTGTCTGGAGTCGCTTGTGAACCAAACTTACCGCAATCTGGAAATAATTGTGGTTAACGACGGATCTACTGATGACTCTCCTGTCATTTGCGAACAGTGGCGCGAGCGCGACAGCCGCATTAAGCTGATTCACAAGCAGAATGCCGGACTCGGCGAGGCTCGTAACACCGGGCTGGAGCATGTCACGGGTGAATATGTAGGATTTGTTGACAGCGATGACTATGTCGACCGGACCATGTATGAAAAAATGGTCGCTGCGGCTTTGAAGTATGATGCTGATGTGGTTCAGTGTAACTACAACCAGTTTTTCTGCGATGGATCGGTAAAGAAAAAAGGTGACTTCGACAAGGTGCGTGTCTTTACAGGCGATGAATGTAGGAGCCTTGCAAATGCCCTTGTCAACGGACATAACGGATTGACCACCGGATTGTTGCATGCGGCGGTATGGGTGTGTCTGTTTCGTCGTGATGCCATCAATTGCCGCTATATTTCGGAGCGAATCGTAGGTAGCGAGGATATTCCGTTCAAGGCTTCGGTGTTTCTGAAATGCCGTAAAGTGGTGTTCATCCCTGATCATCTTTGTTTCTATCGCTATAACGACACATCGCTGACCCGCGTGTTCCGTTATGATCTGTTCACCCGTTACATCAATCTTACCGACAGGCTGAACACCATGTTCGGTGTAACCACCGGCAATCACCATCAGGCTGATTTCCTGATGCTTTACATGGCAATAGTCATTGTCCGATACATGTATCTGTTCAATTGTCCTTCAAATCTCCGACCCGGCTATTTCAAGCAGCTTGTGAATGAAGATGTGTGGGGGCGTTTGAAAATCGACACCGCCCCGCTCGGAAAAGGTGAGAAGCTGATTTATTACTGTATCCGCACTCGCAACCACAGGCTTTTGCAGCTGGTTGCTTCGCTATACTACTCTGTAAGAAAGTTTTTCCCATCATAAATTATAACTCTCTCCTATGAAAATCCGCCTTATTCTGTTTTTTCTGCTGTTTGCAGCCGGTATTCCTCTTTCAGGACAGGTGCTGAAATTCCCCGGCAGCGAGTATGCTGACATCAGTGTGGAAATCCGTGATATAGCCACCGGTAAGGTACAGCTCGCAGTCAACAGCGAGAAAATGCTTACTCCTGCGAGTACACTGAAAATTGTGACCTCTGCCGCAGCTCTGACAAAGTATGGTCCTCAATACCGCTATCGCACAAAGGCAGAGTTCGTAGGGTCGATTGTTGACAGCACTGCCATCGGGAATCTGATTATTACCGGTGCGGGTGACCCAACACTGTATAGCCGGCATTTCCCCGAGAACCAGACGTTTATCGCTGATATAGCAAATGCAGTCAAACGTCTGGGCATACGCAGCATCTGCGGGGATATACTTTTGGATGACCGCTGCATGCCACAGCAGGGACCTCTTCCGTCATGGCAGATTTACGATAACTTTTTCACATACGGAACCGGCGTATATGCGCTGAATTACCATGACAACAACTTCACGCTGAAGCTTGACGAGATGATAACGGATCCGAGATTCACAGATGCCGATGTTACATACGATTTTGTGGCAGGCGAGGAACTGCAGCGCTACCATGGCGCCTTCACTGACACCTACCTACTGCGTGGCGATGCTCCGGCACGCACCACGCTGGTGTTCCCTCACAGCAATCCTATGTCATCGTTTGCCGAGGAACTGACCGTGGCATTGGAAAACCGCGGAATACGTTTCACCGATGAGTATTTCGAGGATTCCGACACCCGTGAGCGAATCCATTTGGCAACATACGAATCACCTGATTTGAAGGAGATTGTGAAAAGTCTGATGTTCCGCAGCGACAATATGATGGCTGAGGCTACCCTGCGCTTGCTTGCCCCCGGTGCTACAATCAAGGAGGCGCTTGACACGGAACTCAAGCTGCTTAAAGACAGTTTGGGCGTGGAGAACCGCTATGTCAGAATCATGGATGGCAGCGGACTCACCCGCGGCAGCTTTGTTTCTGCAGCGTATCTTGGCAAGGTGCTACGCGCCATGGCTAAGTCACCACTGAAAACTGATTTTGTCTACTGCTTTCCGCGTGTCGGGCGTGACGGAACAGTCAGGAATCTATTTGTCAAGACCGCTCTGAAGGGGCGTCTGGCGCTCAAGTCAGGCAGTATGTCTGGGGTACGCTGCCTTGCAGGGTATTATCTGAACTCGCGTGGAGAACCAACCAAGACGGTTGTTGTTATGGTCAATGATTTCACTGCCAACCGCAGTGTGGTCAACGCAGCCATCGAGAAACTGTTGGTTAATGAATTAAGTCATTGATTTATTGAAATATAGTTACACATAAAAATATTGAACAATGGATAAAGTTCATAAACTTTGGGTACTTTCAGCCAAACTGGAGGGACTGTTTATGGTGATGAAGTCAAAACAGGAGTCTGAAATCACCCCATATATGGCAATCGCGGAGGAACTGCTCCGACAGATTAACGAGCTTATGACCGATGATGAAACAGAGGTGGAATTAGTTGAGGAATCTGTTCCCGCACAGGATGATGTTGATAATGAAACAACTGATGAGGAGATAGCAGAAAATGCTGAGTTCGAGGAGCAGGAAGATGCCGATGAGCCTGACGCACCATCCGAGTCCGCCGAAGATGCCGAACCTGAGGAAGCCACCGAACCTGAGGAAGCCACCGAACCCGCCGAATCTACCGAATCCGCCGAATCTATCGAACCTGAGGAAGCCACCGAACCCACTGAATCTATCGAATCAGAGGAAACTCCTGCTGAAAAAGAACCTGAACAGGTAGTGACCGAAGTGGTGGAAGAGACGAAGGAAACACCTGCAAAGGAACAGGACGACGTTGTACGCGTAGAGGACAAGTTGGCTCGACATGCAACCCGCGATATTCATAAGGCATTCAATATCAATGACATGTTCCGTTTCCGCAGGGCGTTGTTCGGCAACAATACCGCTCAATATAACGATGCTCTGGACCTGATAGCGCAAATGGACAGTTATGACGAAACGGCAGATTATTTCATCAACCAATACGGATGGAATCCTGAGGATGACAGCGTAAAGGCGTTTCTTGCAATTGTGAAGAACCATTTCGAGGCATGAGCGGCAAACTTTACATAGTCCCGACTCCGGTTGGCAATCTGGAAGATATGTCGCCTCGTGCTATTCGGATTCTTCAGGAGGTCAGCATGGTTCTTTGCGAGGATACGCGCACAAGCGGCATATTGCTTAAGCATTTCAATATCACCACACCAACAGCCAGTCATCACAAATTCAACGAGCACAACTCGGTGGCGGGCGTGTTGGATATGTTGTGCGAGGGACAACAGCTTGCATTGGTTTCCGATGCGGGTACGCCTGCCATCTCCGATCCCGGTTTTTTGCTTGTAAGAGCCTGCAGGGCTGAGGGGATAGAGGTGGAAACTCTGCCCGGTCCCACAGCATTTGTTCCTGCACTTGTCAATTCAGGTCTGCCCTGCGAACGTTTTGTGTTCGAGGGATTTTTGCCGCTGAAAAAAGGACGTGCCACACGCCTGCAGGAGCTTGCGGCAGATTCGCGCACATTTATTATTTATGAGTCGCCGGTGCGACTGCTCAAAACCCTGCGGCAACTTGCCGAAGTATGTGGTGGCGACAGGGAGGCATCGGTAAGCCGTGAGATTTCCAAGCTTCACAATACAACCCATAACGGCACCCTTAACGAACTGGTGGAATTTTTCACCGTGAACATTCCGCGAGGAGAGATTGTTATTGTTGTAGCGGGAATAAAAGAAGATTCCGCCAAAATTCATCATAATAAATACAAAGATATTGACTAACTCGCAAAAAAAATTGAAACTGGTATGAAAAAAAACATCAAAATTCAGGTATTGGGCACATTCATGGCTGTGATTGCTTCAGGTGCTATAATGACATCATGTGGCAGCGGATCAGGAGCCGGCTCTGAGTCAGCCGATGGCGGAATGACAACCCGTGACTCATTGGAATATGCCCTCGCAAATCAGGACAGTCTCCTTGTGCTGATGAATGACATTTCCGAAGATATGATGCAGATTAAGAGCATGGAAAACCTGCTCGCCAATACTTCTAATCTCAGCGGCGAATCAGTTTCGCGTCGTGATCGCATCCGCGAAGATATGAAAACCATACAGGCTGCCCTTCAGGATCGCCGTCAGCGTCTGGAAGAACTTGAAGCAAAACTGAAAAGTTCAAACAACTCCAATGCACTGGCACAACGCACCATAGAAACACTAAAACAGCAGATCGCCATGCAGGAAGAAACAATCAACGGACTGCGTGATGAGCTTGCCAAAGCAAATATTGTTATTGTTTCTCTCAATGACAAAGTTGACTCGCTGAACACTCAGGTAACTGTGGCTCAGGCTGAAATCAAACAGCAGGAACAGGTCAACAATGACCTCACAACCGAAATGAATACGGTTTATTATGCTATCGGAACCACCAAGGAACTCAAGTCATCAGGTCTGATGAAGGATGGCGGTTTCCTGCGCAGCGCAAAAATCAACCCTGCTGATTTCGATGCCAACCTGTTCATTCGCGGTGACAAACGCACTCTGCGCACAATTCCTCTCTATTCTAAAAAAGCAAAAGTGATGACTGCGCAGCCTGAATCTTCTTATTCAATTGAAGAGGTGAACGGCGAAAAAGTGCTGAACATCATCAATCCCACCCAGTTCTGGAACCAGTCGCCTTATCTGGTTGTGAAAACTGATTGATAAACATTTTTACTTAAGGAATAATTAAGTTCGAGGGGGCATCAAAATGCAAATTTTGATGCCCCCTCTTGAGTTTTGCAGGATTTCAGAGTTTGCAGGATTGCAGTGTTTTGCTTGATTGCCAAGTTTTGGTGCTTATTGTGTTAAAAATGATTAAACCGCGTGGCTGTACGGATGTCATTCATTATATTTGCTAATGTTTTAAACCAACAGATTTCGGGAACTCCGACTGACGCATTAATCAATGAGTTTTGAAGAAGGAATAACATCGCAGTGTGATTCAGCGAATATCAAGCGGGAAAAGAACATGACAGTTGAATTGTTGAAATTCATTGCGGTTCTGCTTATCATCAACTCGCATGCTGACATAATGTATCCGCGCTTTTCCGCACTTGCTACGGGTGGAGCCATCGGTGACTGCCTGTTCTTGTTTTTATCGGGATACACGCTGTTTCTCGGTGCCTCCCGGCGATTCGACAATTATTATAAGCGACGCCTGCGCAGGATTTTCCCATCGGTGTTGTGTGCGGCAATTTTCATCAAATTTGCCAACCCCGGTCACCAATTCTCAGCACTTGAACTGGCAGGTGGGGAGTTTATCGTGGCATTGCTCAGCTACTATGTCATTCTGTATTTTGTCCGACGCTATGCGTTGCATGCCATCCCTATCGTTCTCAGTTGCGTTTTGTTGCTGAGTATTGTCGTCTACATTTTCTTTTTCCCCTATAAATATGAGGTTGGTGAGCGTGGTTTGTATGGCATATCCACCCCATTCCGCTGGCTTCCATACTTTGCGTTTATGCTTTTGGGCGCATATTTGGGAAGGAAACGAGCTGATGGAACCGACTGTTATTCCGGAGGTCTGCTCCGCAACTTTGTTCTGGTTCTGGGGTCGTGTCTTTTGTTTTACGGACTCCAGCTGGCAGCAAAACATGTACCGGCGGTTGCCCCATGGCAGATTGTCACCATCTTCCCATTGTTAGGAATAATTTACGGTATCTACCGGCTGTTTGAACACCCTGTTTTCGAAGTGTTGTTCAGGAACCGGTTTATCAAGGGAATAATACTGACTGTTGCCGGATTGTGTCTGGAATCATATTTGATTCAGTACACACTTATTACTGACAAATTTAATTCAATATGGCCGCTTAATCTACTGCTGATTGTGGTGGTCATATTGCTTTGCAGTTACATGGTGCGGTGTGCGGCGCGAATCGTCACGCAAACTTTTTCACCGGAGGACTACGACTGGAAAGCGGTTTTCAAATTATATTAACAACATGTTCATGCGCTATCTTTTTCTCATAATATATTACGGATTCGCCACTTATCTGCCTGACTCATATTCACCAATATTCGGCAGAATCAGTAACTGGCTGAGGATTTTCTGCTGTCGATTCATCTTCAAGAAGTGCGGACGGGTGTCGAACATAAACCGATGCGCCTATTTTGGCACGGGAAAGGATATAGAAATGGGTGATTACAGTTCCATAGGCGCCCACAGCAAGTTGCCTAACGACATAAAAATAGGGAAATATGTGATGATGGCGCCTGAGGTCCTTGTGTTTAACCGTAACCACCGGTTTTCTGACCCGACGCTGCCATTTTGCGAGCAGGGAATGACTGAACCGCGAACGGTGGTGATAGGGGACAATGTGTGGCTTGGTGAGCGTGCGATTATCACTGCCGGACGTCACATAGCCCCGAACACGGTTGTGGCTGCGGGTGCCGTGGTGACTAAGGATTTCCCTGAAAGTGTGATTGTTGGCGGTAATCCGGCTAAAGTTATCCGCAATACATATAATACAGAAAAACAGGAACCTAAACACTGAGGCTTAAGTTCCTGCGTAATAGACTGTGAGGTTTCAGAGTGAGAGGAGCTCCTGAATCTTTTCTTCGATTTTTGCACGGGTCTGGCTGCCGCTCAAGCGTATTTTTGTTGCTTTGCCGTCTTTGAAAAAGAGTAGGGTGGGGAGTCCCATGATACGGTTTTCTGTTGCGAAATCGGTTTCTTCGTCGCAGTTGTATTTGCCGATGATAACCTGATCCTTGTACTGTTCTGCAAGTTCGTCAATGATTGGCGCGAGTGCCATGCAGGGTCCGCACCATGTTGCCCAGAAATCTACCACCACCGGCTTGCCTGTGGCGATGGTTTCTTCAATGTTTTGGTCTGTGAATTGAAATGCCATGATTATGTTATGTTTTTGGTTTGTAATATGCTATGTTTCAAAGTTATACTCTATTTCCATGTCATCAAGCAGCAATGCCAGCTGCTTGGTCATGGGTATTCGGGCAGAGGAACTCATTTTTATCGATCGCCCGACTGCGTTATCCATGACGGTCAGCGACAGGGTGCCGTTCTTTTCTCCTTTTAATCCGTTGATACTCTTGAGAATATCCACTTGTGCGGATGTCAGGTTCGATGGCACATTGATGTTTACTCCTTTAATAAGTTTCCCCTGACAGTTTGAAAGCAGGTCGATGGTGCCGATGGTGAATCGGGCATCGCTGTTGGCAAACCGGCGTGTGTAGCTGCCGGTTATGAGGATTGACGTGCCCGGCTCGCCGTAGTTCGAGAATTTGTAATAATCCTGACCGAACAGTCGTATTTCCATGCTTCCGCTGAGGTCCTCGATTTTCATTATCCCATATTTCTCTCCACGCTTGGTATTGCCTGATTTAAAGTCGGTTACCATTCCGCCGAGGAAATATGTGCGGTTTTCTTCGGGTGGCAGCTCATTGAAATCTTTTATTGACGTGCAGCCGTAGCGCAATTCCATGTAGTATGGGTCGAGCGGATGTGCCGACAGGTACATTCCAACCAGTTCGCGCTCTTTTTCAAGTTTTACTGCCGGTAGCCACTCCACTGCCGGTTTGAACGACGGACGTCCGGCGCAGTCGAGTGCCGGATCATCGCCGAACAGCGATGCGGCGCTCTGCATTTTTGATTGCTGATACTGCTGACCGTAGCGTAGAAGCACCTCGGAGAAGGTTTCGTCACGCATGTTTTTCTCCATGTAGTCCTCTCGCTTCATATCCGTAAAGCAGTCGAAGGCACCTGACAATGCCAGTGCCTCAAAGGTCTTGCGGTTGATGGCTTGTGAGGGAACGCGCTCCACGAAATCGTAGATCGAATCGAAAGCTCCATTGGCTTTGCGCTCGTTAATTATCTGTGCCACAACGTTTTCGCCTACTCCTTTGATTGCTGACAGTCCAAAGCGTATGTCACCTTTTTTGTTAACACCGAAGTCGCTGAAACTTTCATTGATGTCAGGTCCTTTGACCGGAATTTTCATGGACTTGCACTCGTCCATGAACACGGTGAGTTTGGTGGAATTGGCACGGTTGCGGCTGAGTACCGCCGCCATGTATTCCGCGGGATAGTTAGCCTTTAGCCATGCGGTCTGGAATGCTACCCAGCTGTAGCAGGTGGCATGCGATTTGTTGAAGGCGTAGGAAGCGAATTTCTCCCAGTCAGCCCATATCTTTTCAAGTGTCTTTACCTCGTAGCCGTTGCTCTGTCCACCTTCCAGAAATTTACCTTTCAGGTGGTTCATCTTCTCTATCAGCTTCTTACCCATGGCTTTACGCAGAGTGTCGCTCTCGCCACGGGTGAAATTAGCCAACAGTCGCGACAGAAGCATCACCTGCTCCTGATAGACCGTCACACCGTATGTGTCCTTCAGATATTTCTCCATCACTGGTATGTCGTAGACAATCGGCGACTGTCCGTGTTTGCGCGCGATGAAGTCGGGAATATACTCCATAGGTCCCGGACGATAGAGCGCGTTCATGGCTATAAGGTCCTCGAACGTAGATGGTTGCAGTTCGCGGAGATATTTCTGCATGCCGGAGCTTTCAAACTGGAATGTGCCGGTTGTCTGTCCGTTGCAATATAGCTGATATGTCTTGGGATCGTCGATGGGTATGTTGTCAATGTCAACCTCAATACCGCGTGTGTTGCGTATGTTTTCCACCGCTTCTTTGATGATTGACAAGGTTTTCAGACCGAGGAAGTCCATTTTTATCAGTCCGGTTTCCTCGATTACTCGCCCTTCATATTGTGTCACCAGCTGCTTCCCGTTTTTGGGGTCGCTCTTGTCCTCTGCCGTTGAAACGGGCACCCAGTCCGTGATGGCGTCGCGACAGATGATGACGCCACAGGCATGCACACCCGTGTTGCGCACGTTGCCCTCAAGCTCTTTGGCATACTTAAGTGTCTGGGTGATAGTGAGATTGGAACTCGCTAACTCTGGACGAAATTCAGGCACATAGTCGTAGCAGTTTTTCAGTGTGGGCTTCAGCTCTTTGCCGTCAACCACCGGCATGTGGTCGGGAATAAGTTTGGTCAGGCGGTCGCTCTCCGAGAGCGGGAGCTGTTCCACGCGTGCCACATCCTTGATGGCTGACTTTGCTGCCATGGTGCCGTAGGTGATGATGTGAGCTACCTTTTCTTCGCCGTATTTCTCTGTTACATATCGCAATACGTCGGCACGCCCGTCATCGTCGAAGTCTATATCAATATCAGGGAGCGAGATACGGTCAGGATTGAGGAAACGCTCGAACAGGAGGTCATATTTGACCGGGTCAATCTGGGTGATTCCAAGGCAATATGCCACACATGAACCGGCGGCAGAACCTCGTCCCGGACCTACGCTGACTCCCAACTTGGTTCGCGCTACATTGATAAAGTCCTGAACGATAAGGAAGTATCCGGGGAAACCCATGGTTTTCATTATGTGTAGCTCGAACTTGATTCGTTCACGGATTTCATCGGACAGCGGGTCGCCGTAGCGTTTCACGGCACCTTCGTAGGCAAGCTTGGCAAGATAGTCTGCCTCGAATTTTATACGGTAGAGCTTGTCGTAACCTCCTAATTTCTCGATTTTTGCCTCGGCATCTGCCTGACTTAGCACCACATTGCCGTTTTCATCGCGGGTGAACTCGTCAAACAGTTCTTGCTCGGTTATCCGTTGGCGGTACTCCTCTTCGGTTCCGAACTCCTCAGGAATGGCAAAGTTCGGCATAATAGGCTCATGGTCAATGGTGTAGCTCTCCACCTTGTCGTAGATTTCCATGGTGTTGCTCAGCGCTTCGGGAATATCGCTGAACAGCTCGTTCATCTCCTCGGTGGTTTTCAGCCACTCCTGCTTGGTGTAGAGCATGCGGTTGGTGTCATTGACGAACTTGTTGGTTGACACGCAGATAAGGTGATCATGAGCCTCGGCATCAGCCTCGTTGACGAAGTGCACGTCGTTGGTGCAGATGATTTTTATGTTGTGCTTGCGCGCCAGTTCAATCAAGATAGGATTTACTCGCTGTTGCACCTCGTATGTCTCATGGTTGGCATTCTGTTTGTTTGCCTTATGCCGCTGAATCTCAACGTAATAGTCGTCACCGAACACCTCTTTGAACCATAGCATGCTGCGCTCAGCCTCCTCGATCTCACCCCGGATTATCAGATGCGGAATCTCACCGCCAAGACACGCCGAACATACAATCAGACCTTCGGAGTGCGATTTCAGCTCTTCTTTGTCCGTACGCGGATGTGAGTAAAATCCTTCAACCCATGCTCGCGACACAATCTTTATCAGGTTCTTGTAGCCGGTCCGGTTTTTGGCAAGCACCACAAGGTGTCGCCCGGTGTCGCGCTTGTCGGTGTGTGTAAGCAGGCTCTCGTTTGCCACATACATCTCGCAACCGAAGATAGGTTTGAAAATCGCCTTTTCCTTTTCCTGAAGTTGCTTTTCAAGTTCCTCAGTATCAGTATTTTCGGTGCGGGCTTTCTCAATCTCTTTCTTCAACGCCTTGATGGCATCCTTGACTTTGCCGTTTTTCTTATTGACATAATTGAAAAACTCCTTAACCCCGTACATGTTGCCATGGTCAGTAAGCGCTATAGCCGGCATTCCGTCAGCTATTGCCTTATCAACCAAAGCATTGATCGATGCCTGACCGTCGAGGATGGAATATTGCGAGTGAACGTGCAGATGTATGAATGGTTCCATTCGGTAGCTTGCGGGGCTTGTCAATCCCCTTATATATTAATTAATGTGTAATCAGTAAAACTTATGCGGAGGTAGCTCTCCAAATTTTTTTCAAAAATACGAAATTAAACTCAGTCGGCAAACTGTTCATCAATAGAAATGTGTTAAAATTCTGTGTCACCATTTTTCTCGGATTATGGCTGTAGATTCAGTATCTTTTTCCTCGGCGGAAAAAATATTCAGTTGAGTGTTGGAAGTAAACTCCTGAATCATAGCTGGTTATTTAAATCACGACAAAAAATTATCATATATACTCAAAAATTCTTGTCGAAAAATTTGGTGGAATGGGAGAAAAGTTGTAACTTTGCACTCGCTTTTGGGACGG
>CAMWVE010000022.1 GCA_947177685.1 uncultured Porphyromonadaceae bacterium
AAAAAGAAATGGAGGTGGCAGATGAATAAATGTCTTTATTGCTATAAGCCTCTTGATGAAGGGGAAAAGGACTATCACAAACGCTGCGCCCGAAAGATTTTTGAATCGGCAGTGGTTCCTGAACTCCCCTATACTCGTGACAACATAAGGGAACTGGCTAAGGAAATAGTTACAGCAAGCACATCCGTGACAGGCGTGCAGGCAAAACTCTCGCTTGATATTACTCGTGGAACAAAAGGGGAGTCTCAAAGATTCACCATAGTGGGTCTTTGGGGACGTTTTATCCTTAAACCTCAGACTGACCGCTTTTCATATCTCCCGGAAAACGAAGATCTGATTATGCACTTGGCAGAAACTATCGGCATAACAACAGTGCCCCATTCACTGATTCGCTTTGCTGACGGAGAACTGTGTTACATCACCCGGCGTATCGACCGCACCAAAAAAGGCGAAAAAATCGCCATGGAGGATATGTGCCAGCTGTCGGAGCGATTGACAGAGGATAAATATAAAGGATCATACGAGCGTATAGCCAAACTTATCCGTCAATATTCATCTGCCCCACTATTGGATATTGTCAACTTCTGGGAGATAGTAATGTTCTCGTGGCTCGTAGGCAACGCTGACATGCACCTGAAAAATTTCTCACTCTATAAGCCGAATACAAACTATATGCTCACTCCCGCGTATGACCTTCTATCAACTTCAATAGCCATGCCGGAAGATGATGAGGAACTGGCACTTACATTGAACGGCAAGAAAAAAAACATTAAACGTGAAGACTTTGAAAAGGCAATGTGTGACAGCGGTATGGATGAAAAAGCCATTGCCAATACATTCTCAAAGTTTTCAAAAGCTCTCCCCAAATGGACTGAAATCATAAGTGAATCATTCCTCCCCTACGAAAAGCAGCAAGAACTTAGAGCCCTGATATCCCTGCTGGCAAACCGCATAGGGATTGCCTGAATTGCCTGTAGATTCAATAACGAAGTGCAAAAATCTTCGAACTGAATAGCCACAATTATTTTTTATCTTCGCTTGCTTATCTCATTACTTTTCCATAAATTTGCATCACAAAACCGCTACTTGCGGCAGTAGCTCAGTTGGTAGAGCATCAGCTTCCCAAGCTGAGGGTCGCGGGTTCGAGCCCCGTTTGCCGCTCACTCCCACAAACAGAGGTTGACAAACAATCAAAGTTAGTCAACCTCTGTTTTTGTGAAAGAAAGAGTTGATTTAATAAGCCTATAGTTCACTAAAAAGTGACAAACGGAGTTTGTAGTGCGAATAGAGGACTTGCCAACTATCTGAATCCCAACACAATACAGAGCGTAACTCTCCAAGTGTGTGGGGGCATAATCCATTCAAAATGAGCATCGGAAAGCGATGTTATGGGTGAGAAATTAACAGCTTATGACTTGCAACATCCTGTTTCTTTATATTGGACCAATTCTTAGTTATCTCTTTTTGTGACACGCAATTAATCTTTTGTGAATAAGTAGTTTTGTAAGTAGCTGAATTTTAGGAATATACCAACTCCAATTTGTGAGTTTTATATTTTTTATTTGTGAAGTAATCACTTCACAAATAGCCAATATTTACCGTCATATATAAGAATTTTCTTTCTTTTGAGTGCTGAGAGGAGTGTAGTTATCTTATCATAGCGTTGTCTATCTGTCAAATATTCTGGCAGTTTATTATTTATAAGGGCATTTATGTCGCGTCTTTCTGCTTTTCCGAACTCCTTTATATATTCCATTATCAGTTTCTTGAAATAGTCATCGTCAAAACTCTTATTCTTAATATAGGAAGTTTTTAATCCAATATGACGTGTAGAGGACACAATTTTTGATGATAAAAATAAATTTGGATAGCGTCCTTCCACAAATCCCTTCTTTCGTAAATAGTTCGCCTCATCATGAGAAATGACACTACCTTTTTGAACGTAATCTAATAGCAATATATCAGCTAACGAAAGGGAGGAATTTGAAACAAGTATGTTTGCAAAATTTTCATCTAACACCCTCCCCTCTATTGTGCATACCACATGGCTATCTTTAATATCATATTCGGGCATCGGGAAGAATCGTCTACGTTGTTGCATAAACAGTTTCTTAATGCCTCCACCCTCCGTCTCAACCATCTTCACATTTCGCATAGCCTCAACGAGTGCCGGATTCCTATAGTGAGATTCAGGAAAGTCGTTAGTAACCACCGCTTCCACTGACTCAGGAATGAATTCACCTGCATTTTTAAAACTCAGCTTCTCATCCTCATACTCAATCACATCTATATGACAACCTTTCGAATAGTCCTGATGTGCTATAGCATTGTTAAGAGGCTCTCGAAGAGTAAAGGCATCATAACGTGACATAGATTCCGGGAACATTGAACCAGATATAGTATATGTATAAGTTGTGTTTCGAATCAAAGAGCCTAATTCGTCAATTGCTAAAATCATGGGTATGGTAAAAACCCTAAAGTCTTTATTCCCGTCTTTTTCATCCCTTAGGAACCAACGAATTTTACAAATAGATGGATTCAAATAATGGTCACTTTCCGACTTGCCAAGGAGAATAATAGTAGTTCTCGTAATGGCAGATTTCTTTGTAAGCTTCGCCTTATTCAAAAAGACTTCGTCTGTCCAACTATCAATTTCGGCATCTCTTGATCCATTGAATAGCTCCTTAAACTTTTCACGCGCTACTGCTATCGCCCTTGGATCAAGGTCATCAATGGTTGCATCAGGGATTATTTCAGCAGACCAATCATCTATTGCCAACGGTTCGGCAAGTATCTTATCCCTTCTCGATGAAGTCATTTCAACAAGATTATCCTCAATTCGTTGCCACAGTTTCTTATGAGCATAAACCGGAAGGCGTGGCATGTGCTTGGGAATATTTATTACCCATACCATTTTGTTGGTATCAGACGTGATAAATTCTTCAATCTTCAATCCTTCAGCCGGGAGATTGGAGCATTCTCGCACCAATCTCATTGTGGCAGCCTGTCTTTCATAATTATAGGTATCCGTGCCAACTATATCCAAACTGTGATCTTTTACACCGATGACAAGATGACCACCATCCATACTTGATATAGCTGCCACATAAGAAATGATATCATCTCCCTCCTTCCCATTAAAACAGTTTTTGAGACTCTTGAATTCTTTCCAGTCACAAGCCTCATTCTCACAAGGGAAACGCTCTTTAAGATATGTTTGTAATTCTATTTCGGTCATTGTTGCTGTATCCTAATGATCTCAGAAGATTTATTTAATTTATCAAACCAATTAATAACAACTTCTATCGCAATTCCCTTTTGAAAATGATACTATTTTCAATTAAATCCTTCCCCGCAGAGAACCTAAGATTTTTTATGATACTTGATGCTATATCATTGTAATATCTTTGATCGGTCTTCATAAAATTGCTTACACTCGTTGTAATACCATCCCTGACCGCTTTTTCATATGCCTCTGCTAACAACTGTAAAATATCTTTTATAACCGCTTCTATCCTTATATTTATGTCATCCCTTTGATAATGAGATAATATGGCTCCGTATATAAAAGGGATACTTTCTAAAGATTTGGGATTTTCCTGTATATCTTTTTCAGTAATATCATCATTTATCAGACGATAACACATACCCATTAATGCAAAAATTGTTTGACGCCCATTTTTTAGAACTTCCAATTCTATTGAATTGAGGAAAGATTTTTTTAATTTTATTTCAATTTCATCGTATCGACTCTTAAGATCAATCAAATCAATCAGAAAAGACTTTTTCTGTTCATCTTTTTCATAGTTAACCTTATATAATTGATCATAAAGTGCCTGATTTTCAAATATGACTTTCTTACCAGATCTTGATGTCCCAGGTCTTTGGAATGCAAAAGAAAGTATCAACTGTCCGAGCTCATCATTCTTAATCGAAACCACCGGTTTGAATTTAGGCTTATAACCTCTCTTGATCTCTAGATATATTTTATGTGATTTAAGCCACTTATGTAGACGAACCATTTCAGGTGCGTTTGATTTAAGATCTCTAGCATAAATAGGTTTTTGGGAATTGGTTGCCTCTGCAATATGGGTAAAAAACGATTCTGATTTTGCATCATCTTTTGTGGCTACAATTTTACATGGTATATAAAAATCTTGCGAATTATTTCCCTTATAATTTCCTATTAATGTCGTTGTTTGACCTCCATTAACTATTGAAAAATTGAATAATTTAATGGTGTCACCGTCGATCTCATAATTTTCACACGCTATTATAACTCCGTTATTTAGAAACCAAAAATTACTCCTGTTATTATCAAGGGTCCTATTTATCCCATTATCTACGAGGGTATTTCTTATATATCTCCTGATATTTAAATCAAATAATCCGTTCCCAGCATATTTATTCCATAAAGAGATTAGGGATTTAGACAATACATTACACATTATGCCCTTCGAATCATCTGATTCATACTCTAAAAAATTATGTGGTCTGTCAATTCTAATTTTCTCGTATTCCACGGTTGACAGAGATTCTAAGGATTGTTCAATCAATTTCTCTATTTGGTCTGAAGTAACAATAGAAACTGACTCATAAAAAGTGCATGTATTTTCTATTTTTTTTGAAGCCTTGATTACATTAATTGGGGCAGTTGTAAAAAGGTAATATTCAAAATTATAAGAATTATCATCCGGCAATCTATCAATAGCATTCTGTAATGATTGCCTAAGGTTTTCATTATATATACCAGTATTGGACTTTTTAAAATTTCTAATTGTACTATGCATTTTTTGAAGTTCTGCAATGATATCATTGAGCTGTAATTCATCAGCATACTTTGATTGACAAAGAACTACCTTTGCATCCTCTTCATCATAATATAAAAAATCTATGCCTCCATCATTGGATCCATCTGTAACTAGTCCAATTTGGTCAGAATAGTTCACATCAAATCGATATTTTAGAAGAAGGTGACTAAACGCAAGTTCTGGTGAAATATTATTTCCAGTGATATTCTTAATTTCTTCTTGTGCAAATCTTATATGCTCCTTTATCAAATCGCTCATTCTCTCATTTAAAAATCTAAAGTGTTTTATAATGCAAATTTAAACAATATTTTCTAATCGTTCAAAACTATAGATTAAAACAACCAGAATTTCTAAAATTGTAGTGTACAACAACATATGCAAAATTTGCAAACTTTATTGAATGAACTTCTTTTAGGAGAATCAAAGTTTATTATTTCACAATAGCAATGATTTAATTTATTTTGTTTCTCAAACTTTACTTAATGTTGGCACGGTCAAGTACATTTAGACAATCTATTTTTGTTCCCATCAGAAAAAATGGTAAATTCACCTTGACTTTTTGAAATTTATGTTGTATATTTGCAGTTGGTAAAGTGATTATACAACGTGCATGCGTCATGCGGACGACGTTCACTCTTTGCCGACCCGCGAATAAATATTTGCAACATGAAGGAAAACAATCAGCAATCAGTTATCGGTAGAATCAAATACCTCATCAAACTCAGCGGCAAATCGCAGGCTGAATTTGCTCGCATGCTCTCCATCGACCCGTCGAACCTGTCGAAGCACCTCAGCGGAAAACTGGCTGTCTCCGATGCCCTGATCAACCGAATTGTCGTTGACATGGGGGTCAGCAAGCAGTGGTTGAAAGATGGCGAGGACCTGCCGTTCAGCAAGAATGCCGGAGTGGCTCTCCCGGTGGTGGATATGTTGCAGGAGCATGGCAGACGTGCTGACGGCATACCGGTCTACGACATTGACGTGACTGCCGGATGCACCCCTCTGGAGGCGCAACTCACGGCTGACCGCATTACCGGCTATGTGTCGCTGCCACGCCTGTCGCCTGACACCCTGATTGTCAGGGTCAGCGGCGACTCCATGACCCCGGACATCATCGACGGCGGCATGATTGCCCTGCGACCGGTGGTTAACACCGACACAATTTTCTGGGGACAGATCTATGTGGTGGTCACTGATGATTTCCGCCTTGTCAAATATGTCAGACGCCACCCCACCAACCACGACAAAGTGATTCTGCACAGCGCAAACCCAAACTACGACGACATGGAGGTGAACCGCGATGACATCCGCGCCATGTTTCGTGTCGAGGCTATCATAAACTGCAAGATCTGCGGATAAAAAAAAAGAGTTGTCTCACGACAACTCTAAATTCATTTAACCAATCATTATCACATTTCTTTTTAACTTGCAATGGAAAAAGTTTCTTTTATCCTTTTGATAGCATAACGCCCCCGTCACCGCTTTTGTTCATCAGCCGCAAAACTTTTTTCCGATGCATCAGACTTCCAACGAATGAAAACAATCAACTACACCACCACCGGCACCTGCTCGCGCCGGATTGACATTGAAATAAACGATGACAACACCGTCCGATCAGTGATTTTCCACGGCGGATGCAACGGCAACACCCAAGGCATAAGCATGCTCGTGAAAGGTATGCCGGTCGACGAGGTGATAGCCCGACTCGAAGGCATCACCTGCGGCAACAAGTCAACCTCCTGTCCCGATCAACTCGCAACCGCACTGCGCGGCACTCTCTGACATGGACCGTCAGTTGCCGCCGCAATTCGAGGATATGACATCAGCCGCTCTGGCTGACGTCACCGACACCTCACTGCTGTTCCGGGCGCTCACACAGTCCGACCCTGTGGTTTCCGTCCGCACCAACCCCCGCAAGCCATCAACGCTGCCGTGGAGCCACACGGAACCTGTGACATGGTGCGAAAACGGTGCATATCTTGCTGAACGACCGGTGTTTACACTCGCTCCGGAATTGCATCAGGGGCGAATCTATGTGCAGGATGCCTCATCCATGTTCATCCACCACGCCCTGCGTCAGCTCTGCACAGCCGACACTCCTGTCACATATCTCGACGCCTGTGCCGCACCCGGCGGCAAAACCGGCGCAGCCATCGATGCGCTCCCTGAGCAATCGCTGGTTGTGGCTAATGAATATGACCCACGACGGGCATCGGTGCTTCGCGAAAACATGGTCAAATGGGGCTATCCCGACCTTATTGTCACTCAGGGCGACACGGCGGCATTCCGGCGCGTGGGCGCCATGTTCGACATCGTGGCAGCTGACGTACCCTGCTCCGGCGAGGGCATGATGCGCAAGGACCCTGAAGCCATTGCACAATGGTCGACGGCACTGGTCCGCGAGTGTGCCGAGCGTCAGCGACTGATTATCAGCAATTTGTGGGATTCATTGCGACCCGGCGGCTACTTCATTTATTCTACATGCACCTTCAACACTCAGGAAAATGAGTCGATGATGGAGTGGATGACTGACACCTTCGGATCTCAACCGGTCAGCCTCGACATCCCCGTCGGTTCCGGCATAACCGTTACTCATCCGCGACCCGGAATAGATTGCTACCGCTTCATGCCGCACATGCTGCGGGGCGAAGGTCTGTTCATGGCAGTCATGCGCAAGCCCGACGATGACACACCGGCTGCACCGGGCAAAAATCGCGACAAGGTGAAAGCATCTGCCCCCGTGAAGGGCGTGGCATCTCAGTGCGCCGGATGGATTGACAGCCCGGCGGAATACGAACTTACTGAAAACAATGGTCTGGTCACAGCCTTCCCCCGGCACTATCTCCGTCAGCTCGACACGTTACGGCGCCATGCACGCGTAATTCAGGCAGGCGTGGCTGTGGCTACGGTAAAAGGAAAAGACCTCATTCCCGAGCACTCGCTGGCGCTCTCCACACTGTATCGTCGCGGAAGCTTCCCCGAAGTGGAACTATCGCTGAATCAAGCGCTTGACTACCTACGCCGCGATGCCATAACGCTCCCCGACAACACTCCGCGCGGCTTCATTGCCGTCACCTACGGAGGCTATCCGCTCGGATTTGTCAAGAATCTGGGTAACCGGTGCAACAACCTTTATCCCCAGAACTGGCGCATCATGATGCGATGATCGGGGGGGGGAGGGTTATTTCTTCTCGGTCTGGATCTCCTTGCGCAGGAAAATTTCAGTGGGGAAGTGGTCGGAATAGCCGTTGAGGAACACCCCTGAGGCAAATGTGCGGAGAGGATAACCCTCGCGGGTTCCCTTGGTGTCACGCAGGAAGTCAAAATTCAGCACCTGACACTTCCAGTATTCCATACAATCAGAATTCTTCTTCTGATTTTCAGGCAACAGCTGACCCGAAACTATAATCTGGTCGAACAGATTCCACGCGCTTTTGTAAGCCAGAGTGCCTATACCCTTGTCAAGCACGCGCCAGAAAGGATTGTAGAAACCGTTGTAGCCCACATCCTTCATGTCACGCTTGGCGTTGAGCACCACTGCACACGATTTGTCCTGCGGGTCATCATTGAGGTCACCCATGATTATGACCGGCTGCGACGGAGTTTCGCTCCAGATAGCCTCTGCAGTCTTTTTGCAGAGGGCGGCAGCAGCCTCGCGGTTAGGCGACGACTTCTCCTGACCACCTAATCGCGACGGCCAGTGGTTCACAATGAAATTCATAGTGTCGCCCGCAAGCACGCCTTTCACACATAGCTGGTCACGAGTGGGATAACCGATATCCAGACGAGCATTGCTCACGCCTAACACCCTGAACTGACGGGGGTTATAAAGCAATCCCACATCCACACCGCGACGGTCGGGCGAGTCGTGATGCACAATCTGCAATCCCCACGGCTTCTTGCCATGGCTGACCAGATATTCATCGACAGCCTTCACCAGATCCTCGAGCACCGAGCGGTTCTCAATTTCAGAAACACCTATCACTGCAGGTCCGTTGGGGGTGGTCGACGTGGTCATTGAACCAATGCAACGAGCCAGATTTGCCAATTTCGAGCGGTATTTTACCCCGTTCCACTGGCGTGAACCCTGAGGAGAAAACTCAAGGTCATACTTACCGTTGTTATTGATGGTGTCAAACAGGTTCTCAAGATTGTAGAACGCTACACCACGGACAACATACTTCTTCTGACCCATGGCGTCTGTAGCTCCCATAAGAATCAGGAGCAGCGCCGCAAAAAGCAATTTTATGGAATGTTTTTTCATCTACGGATACTATTAGCGATTGGATTTGGGGGTAAAGTTACTCAAACTTTTTTGAATTTCATTAATTTCAGCACCTTTTTTTCTATTTATGTCATTTTCATCTCCCTGACTCCCCTTTTTTCCGTAAATTTGTAAAAACTTTACCACCCAACCGACACGCCGCACTGATGAAACTTACCAGAATAACATCGCTCGACAATCCCGAACTCGCCATGTTCGGCACCCTCACCGAGGCACAGCTGCGCAACCGTCTGGAGCCGGAAAAAGGCATCTTCATTGCGGAAAGCCCCAAGGTGATCCGCGTGGCGCTCAACGCCGGCTACCAACCCGTGGCACTCCTTTGCGAGGAAAAACATCTCACCGGCGACGCAGCCGACATTGTTGAGCGACTCCCCGAAGACCTTCCCGTTTACACCGGCGACCGCACCCTGCTCGCATCGCTGACAGGCTACACCCTCACCCGCGGCGTGCTTTGCGCCATGCGCCGTAAACCCGAACCACCCCTTGCCGAAATATGCCGCGACGCACGGCGCGTGGTTGTAATCGACTCCGTTGTCGACACCACCAACATCGGCAGCATATTCCGCTCCGCAGCCGCACTCGGCATCGATGCCGTCCTGCTCACACGCACCTCCTGCGACCCCCTGAACCGACGCGCCATCCGGGTATCTATGGGCACCGTCTTTCAAGTGCCGTGGACATGGATTGACGACCCCAACCGCGACCTTCATCCCCTCGGATTCCGCACGGCAGCTATGGCTCTCCGCGGCAACTCCATCAACATCGACAACCCTGCCCTACACCGCGAGCCACGTCTCGCCCTCATCATGGGCACCGAAGGCGACGGACTCGCCGACCGCGTCATCAACGAGGCGGACCACCTCGTCTGCATCCCCATGGCACACGGAGTTGACTCACTCAACGTAGCCGCTGCCGCTGCCGTAGCCTGTTGGGAACTCAGCAAATCATCACCCGAATAGCACCCGCCAGCGCAAACACATATATATATATATATATATATATATATATATTACAACTCAAATTTGCCGCAGGTGCAAAAAAATCAGGGAGATGTGCCGCAATGGCGCATCTCCCTGTTAGTTAGTCAGTCAAGAGCCTTATCAGGCTTCAGCGATAGGCTGGATGTTGATGAAACGACGTCCGTTTCTGCCTTCGGTAAACACCACAGTGCCGTCTACGAGTGCGTAGATGGTGTGATCCTTACCCATACCCACGTTCAGTCCGGGGTGGTGTACAGTGCCACGCTGACGTTTGATAATGTTGCCTGCCTTAGCGAACTGACCACCGAAAATTTTTACACCGAGTCGTTTGCTTTCTGACTCACGGCCGTTCTTAGAACTACCTACACCTTTCTTATGTGCCATTTTTCTGTTCTTTTTAAGGGTTAAGCAACTACATCTTTAATAACAACTTTGGTGAAATACTGGCGATGACCGTTTTTACGACGATAGCCTTTGCGACGTTTCTTCTTGAAAACAATCACCTTTTCACCTTTTACGAGGGGTGTTTCAACCTCGCATACTACTTTTGCACCTTCCACGGTGGGTGCGCCCACTTTAACGGCACCGTCAGCGTCTACCAGAAGAACGCGGTCGAATTCTACAGTCGCGCCCTGCTCGGTCTTTTCGCCGAGATAGTGAACATACAAGAACTTGCCGGCTTCTGCCTTGAACTGCTGTCCTTGAATTTCTACAATTGCGTACATCTTTTATTTATAGATTTTACGGTTACTCCGCGAGGCGAGCCGTCATTCTGGACTGCTGCTTTATCATGCCCCTGCCGGAAAAATTAGCGACTGCAAAGTTAATGCTTTCTTCCCACTTGTGCAACAGTTACTTATCTTTTTTAACCCCATCTTTTATTCCATAATTTTGAAATTAAATATTATTAACACTGACACTATCCCCGTGTTAATATTTGCTAAAACAAAGAAAAAATTTGCCACAAAACTATGCTATATAACATAAAATGACTACTTTTGCACAAGTTTTTCATGGTATTAGATTTAAGGTAAGAAGATTATTCGTCGTGATGACGAATAATTTTTTTGTTTTTTAGGGCGGTCAAGCCAATTTTGCCACTATCGCTCCCCTATTTATTCCGGTTTTCAAGTGCCCAGCTGATAAGATTAAAAAGAATCGGCATCAAGGAACGCCCTTTCTCGGTCAGCGAATACTCCACTCTTGGCGGAATTTCGGCGAACATCTCCCGTCTGATGAGATTTTCCTGCTCAAGCGTCCTTAACGTGGATGACAACACTTTGGGCGAAATGTCGGGGATGGCACGCTCTATGGAACTGAACCGGGTGCCGGGATTCTCGGAAAGAACACACAATATCAGTATCGACCACTTGCCGGTGAATCGCGAAATGACATTCCGGACCGGACACTCCTCAATGCAAGAATATTTTTTCAGACTTTCTTCTAACTCTAATCTGTTCATTTTCAATAATACTTACCTCAACGAAAGCCCGTTTCGATTCCGTAACCTGTTGTTTTATCGGTATTTTGTAACTATCTTTGCACTATCAAATTGATAGCGGCTTTCCACTGCAAAGTTAGTAATAATTTTCAATAAAAGCATTATGAGTGAAATAAAGACTCTCCAGAAGGGCGAAAAATTCGCCCATGCCTCGGTAGGCTCATTAAAGGGTTTCGAGGGGAAACAGTTTGTAAAGGATGCCACCGGCGCCACATCATGTGAAATTTCTTTCGGCTCACTGCCCACCGGAGCTGCCATACCTTTCTTCCACAGCCACCGTGAAAACGAAGAAAACTACATAATCCTTTCCGGCGAAGGGAAATTTCAGGTCGACGACACGGTGTTCGACATCGCCGAAGGATCGGTGATCCGCGTTGCCACCCATTCTGACCGTAACATCAAATGCACATCAGCCGAACCGTTGGTCTACATCTGCATCCAAGCCAAAGAGGGCAGCCTCGGCGGCTACACCATGACAGATGCCGATGTCACCGAGCGTGAGAACCTGCTCTGATAACGCTCCGTAACCTTTTCAGCGAGAGGGTGCATAAAAACGAGTTTATTCAGCTTAAATTCGCTATCCATGTAGGGACGCTTCGTGAAGCGTCCGCTGTTAACATTCATTATATCAGCTGCTTATCGGACGCTCCACGAAGCGTCCCTACATGGTTGATATAATCATTTACCGTATAAATTGCATTTTGACACACCCTCTTTTCGGAATTTCTTAGCATAGAAAAGCCCCGGAGGGGCGATGTTGTTCATAACCCCGTACGACCGAAGGGAGTGCGGGGAACGGCATCTTCCATGAATGGAGCCGCGGAGCGGCGATGTTGTCAATCAATCCTTTCATAACCACCATTTTTTTTGATGGAGAAGAACCGGGAAAAGCACACAGCCATTTTTTAATCTGACGGATGATAAACTGGAAAAAAGTTGTAACTTTGCCATTACTTTACGCCGAATTTTACGGCGCATGAACCCAACTTCATATAAATAATAATGAAACGCCTTTCAATTATTATCATCACATTACTCTCGTTACTGTCAGTTTCAGCACGGACTATCTGCGGCGAAGTCCGTTCTGACAACGATTCCACAGCTGTTATCGGAGCTTCTTGCCGACTCATGTCGGGCAATCAGTTTATCGACGGAATCACCACCGATGCCAATGGCAATTTTGAACTGTCTACCAGCATTAAAGGAGCAATCACCCTCAGAATTTCCATGACCGGTTATAATCCCACTGAAATAGTTATTGATTCCGACAAAAACATAAATGTAGGCACCATCTATCTCTCAGCCTCCGGGCTGCTGAACGAGGTGCAGGTCACGGCTAACACGCTTACGGATGTGAAAGGTCGCACGGTCATTTTTCCGTCAGTCGCCGACGTTAAGGCTTCATCCACCACAATCAGCCTTTTCCAGAAACTGCCGCTTAACGGTCTTGACGCCAACCCCGTCAACCGCTCGATCAGCGTCGACGGCGGCACTCCCGTCATACTTATCAACGGAATCCCCTCTACAATCGACGATCTTAACGGTCTGCAGCCAAAGGATATCGCAAAAATCGAATTTTCACGAATAACACCTGCCCGATATGCCGATCGTGGCAACAATGGCTTCCTGAACATCACCCTCAAAAAGCGCAACGACGGCGGACAGGTATACATCTGGGGGCGAAGCGCCGTCAACACCGCCTTTGTCGACGGCAACATGCGTGCCTCATATCATCAGGGTCCCTCACAGTTCACACTGTCATACAACCCATCATGGCGAAATTACCATGATGTTTTCGACAACTCGACCGAAAGCTACATCGGAGACGATTTCAGGGTTAATCTCGAAGAGCATGACCGTAACCCATTCTACTACCACACACATAACGTTATGGCTAAATATGATTTCAGCCCGAACATCAACACACTGTTCTCCGCAACCATGCGTATGACTCCGTTTTTCAACAAAAGCAGGTCATTGGCTAACACACTCGATTCATTTTTAGGCGATTATGAGAACATTAACCTTAACAAAGGCAAAGACCTCACCCCGTCGCTCGATTTATTTTTCAAACGCGACTTCAACGATAACAATTCCTTGGAAGTTCAGCTCGTGGGCACATTAAGCGCCAACGATTATCGCAGGGCAAACGAATATCTGTTCAGCGACGGTTCCATCTCCGAATACATAATGGACGTCGACAGCCGCCGCCGTTCACTTATAAGTGAAATCTGCTATAGTCATCAGTTCAGCAACTCCACATCTCTGTCAGCAGGCTATCAAAACACCATTTCCCATAGCACCAACACCTATCTCTTATCAGATTATAAGCCGGTATTGACTGAAAACAACAACTACGTCTACGCCCGCTTCGGTCAACAGCTCGGCAAACTGTATCTCTCGCTTTCCACCGGCGCGAAATTGTATTGGATTAAAAATGACCTCAACAAGCGCCATTTCGTGCGGAATCTCTCAACCGTTCAGCTGTCATGGAATATTTCTAAAATGTGGAATCTCGCCGCAGCTTTCCAGTATTCACCGAGCATACCCTCGCTGTCAGCCCTCACCGACTATCCGCAGCAATTGTCGCCATATCTTATCTCGAACGGCAGCCCTGACCTGAAAGTGTCGCAGAATTTTATGTATCAGCTGATGCCATCGTTTCAATACAAAAAGTTCAACGCCTCCTTGCTTATGAACTATCGCAATGTCGCTGACTTTGTCATGGACGACATGTTCTATCTCGGCGACCGTCTGTTTCTGTCGCAATCAATAAATGCCAAGAACTCGCACGCGGCATGGGCAAACCTGAATTTGAAGCTGAACGACATCCGCGGTTTCGGCGTAAACCTGAATCTCGGATTGAGCCATTACCGGACCGAAGGCACTGATTGGAGCCACAAACTCACCTCATTCAATGCAAGCATCAACCTGTGGTGGAACAAAGGTCCCTACACAATTTCTTACTGGCGGAAAATACCCGGAAAATATCTCAGCGGCAACTATGTCGGTAAAGATGAAAACGGCGATGCCCTCAGCTTCCAGTACCAGCCCGACAAACATTGGTCGTTCAATGCAAGCTGGATGTACATGTTCGACAAAAAAGGCACACAATACCCCTCATGGGGCTACTCGCTTGTAAACCCCTACTACAAAGAGCGTTACATCAAAAACAACGGCAACATGGTCGTGCTGTCTGTCAGCTACTCGGCAGACTTCGGCTCAATTTTCCGCTCATCGCGCCGCTCGCTCAATAACTCTGACAACAACACGTCGCTGCTCAAGCGCTAAAACCTGCCCGAACACAACCCGCAAAGTTAAGACCCCGTTACCAATAATTACACCATTTTATTGGTCAGATAGAGATAAAACCGGAAAAAAGTTGTAACTTTGCAGCGATTAGGGGTGCTAAGCCCGAAAGGCTGGCTGAGATCATACCCTTATAACCTGATCCGGGTAATACCGGCGTAGTGAAAATTTGATATGAAAAAAATTTTGTTCGCGATGGCAGCCATTGCTGTGTCATCGCAGGTCCGGGGCGAGGTTTCCACCCCGGCAGATTCGCTCAGCGTCAGTCTCACTGACGTAGTCGTAGTTGCCAACCGTGCCGATTACAAAACGCCGGTCGCGTTCTCTACGGTCAGTAAAAAACAGATTGAAAAGGTCAACGACGGGCACGACATTCCCTTCCTGCTCAACTACACCCCCTCGGTAATAACCACCTCCGACGCAGGCGCCGGAATGGGCTACTCCTCCATTCGCGTGCGCGGCACCGACGGCTCCCGAATCAACGTCACAGCCAACGGTGTGCCCATCAATAACCCCGAAAGCCACAACGTATATTGGGTAAATATGCCCGACCTCGCCTCCTCGCTGCAGGATATTCAGGTTCAGCGCGGTGTCGGCACCTCTACCAATGGCGCAGGAGCGTTCGGAGCATCGATAAATATGATCACCGACACCCCGTCGACAGTGCCTTACGCCAACCTGTCAGGCAGTTACGGATCATATAATTCCAACAAGGAGACCCTGCGCGTAGGCACTGGACTGATCAAAAACCACTGGATGTTCGATGCCCGGCTCAGTCATCTGAGCAGCGACGGCTACATTGACCGCGCATGGTCCAAGCTATGGAGCTACTTCGGTCAGGCTGCATATCAATCCGATAACACCCTGATACGCCTGCTCGCCTTCGGGGGTAAGGAACAGACCTACATGGCATGGGACTACGCCTCAAAGGAGGATATGGAGAAGTATGGCAGACGCTATAACCCCTGCGGCGAATATATCGATGCGGAGGGCAACGTGGCATACTACCCCGACCAGACCGACAACTATATCCAGCATCATTTCCACCTGCTGCTCACCCAGAACCTCTCTGACAATCTGACCCTTAACGTGGGACTGCACTACACCAAGGACGACGGCTACTACAACCAGTACAAAACCAAGCGTACGCTTGCCGAGTATGGTCTGAATCCGTTTTATCTCGATGGCGAGTTGGTGAAGAAGAGCGACCTCATCCGCCTGAAGAAAAACCGCAACGGCTTCGGTGGCGGTCTCTTCTCGCTGGCATATAACAAAGGAATAGTTCAGGCGCAGGCAGGCGGTGCCATCAACAATTTCAAAGGTAACCACTTCGGGCAGGTGGCATGGGTAAGAAACTATGTGGGGAGCATCGACCCTCTGCAGGAATACTACCGCAACGAAGGTGAGAAACTCGATGCCAACATCTATGCCCGCGCCAACGTGGCAGTGTCGAACACCGTGCGTGCCTACGCCGACCTGCAGTATCGCTACATCAAATATTCCATCACCGGTCGCAGCGACAACTTCGACTACAACACCGGTGACATGCAACTGCTCGACATACACCGCACCTACAACTTCTTCAACCCCAAGGTTGGAGTAAACTGGCAGATCAACCCCTCCAACCGCCTGTTCGGATCGTGGAGCGTGGCACACAAAGAGCCGGTACGCGACAACTTCACCGATGGCGACATGCACCATCTGCCCCATGCCGAGCGTCTATTCGACTATGAGGTGGGCTACAGCTACAACTCGGCGATATTCTCCGCCGGAGCAAACCTCTATTATATGGACTACAAGGACCAGCTGGTTGCCACCGGACAGCTCTCTGACACCGGTAACCCACTGAGTATCAACGTTCCGAGCAGTTACCGTGCAGGCATCGAGCTGCAGTTCACGCTCCGTCCGCTGAGCTGGTTCAACTGGAATTTCAACACCACCCTGTCGCGCAACCGCATCAAGAACTTCGTTGAGTATATCTACGAAGATGAGTGGACCAACCCCATTTCATTCGATCTCGGCGACACCCCCATCTCCTTCTCGCCCGACGTGACCCTGTTCAACTCATTCTCCTTCACCTGCAAAGGATTTGAAGCTAACCTCAACAGCAAGTATGTCTCAAAGCAGTATCTCAACAACGCCCGCAACAACCAGCAAGCGCTTGACGCCTATTTCGTCACCGACCTGCATCTGACCTACACATTCCGCAACATCCTGTCAGTAAAAGAGTTGAAAACCGGATTCACCATCTACAACCTTTTCAATGAAAAGTATTGCAGCAACGGCTACGCCGGTGCGGGCTACTATGTCGACGAGGCAGGTCAGAAGGTGATATACCGCTACAGCGGCTATGCGGCGCAAGCCCCCACGAACGTTATGGCAACCGTGGCATTGACATTCTAACGCCAACCCAGCCAACTGATTAAAAGTTAGTTATCACCCACCCCCTCAACCGATGGAAAGCTTTTTGACCTTCGACCGCATTTTAGAGATAGCCGGCTTGCTGATAGGGCTGGCATATCTCTACTTTGAGTATCACGCCAACCGGCTTGTGTGGCTGATGAGTATCATCATGCCCATGATTTCAATGTTTATCTACTTCAAGGCAGGTCTCTATGCCGACTTCTCCATCAACATCTATTATCTGGTGATAGCCGTGTATGGCTACATTGCGTGGAGTTTCTCACTGAGCAAAAAGAAGAGCCGCACGCTCCCCATCAGCCGTATGCCGGGAGCGTATTATCTTCCCGTGCTGGTGGTGTTAGGTGGAATTTTCGCACTGTTAGCGTGGGCGCTGATCCGCTTCACCAACAGCACCGTCCCCTATTGGGATGCCTTCACCACGGCGCTCAGCATCGTAGGCATGTGGATGCTTGCCCGCAAATATGTCGAGCAGTGGCTCGCTTGGTTCATCGTCGATGCCGTCTGTGTCGGGCTCTACATCTACAAAGAAATCTATTTCTACGCCTTCTTATATGCCGTCTACACCATCGTCGCCCTCCTCGGCTACCGCAAGTGGCGCACAATTATGGGTCAGCAAAATTAATGGGAAATCTTTTGTTTAAAGGTTGCGACCTCAGACTCAATGAGTGGCATAATACCATTTGGTATTATACTTATCCACTGCTCTCTGACTCACACTGGGGTCAGACGTGGTAATGCCGGAATAACGGTTCAGTTTTAAAGGACCACGCGTTGCCGTGAAGAACTGAGCCGTACTGGTTTTATACGGAACCAGCCCGCTCAACTTCACCTCAAATTCATTTCTCATGCTTTCAGGAGCCACATTCTGCTCCAGCATCAAGCGTATGTAGTCACCGAAATCATAGAAAATCGTAGGCGAGTAACCATCAAGATTCTGGAGCTGTCCAAGCTGATATTCATTAAAAGAATAGATGCTGTTGAGTTGCCTCATGAAACCTGCCATCCCATCAATTTTTGACAGGTCGGTAACCGAAAGAGTACCGCAAGGGACAGAATAGTTTGAGTAGAACTCGTAGAAATCATCACACACAGCCTTATAGTCAGGCGTACCGAGCAAATGTTTTCCCATAGTTGCGTATGGCATCCCGTAAGCCATTACTTCGCAGGTTGAAGCTATCAGGTAATCCGCTGCATCCTTTAACTCGTAAGCAACTTCTATGGACGACATATAGCAGTCATCAAACAGAATATACTCCATCTTCACGCCGGCATTTTCAATAGCTGCCGACAGAGTGGAGATGTCGGTCTGAAATTCCGCTGTTGTTCCACCAAAATAACGGGTCAGAGGTCGGTCCGTATAGTCCCAGTGCAGTTTCTCCTTATAACGGATTGCTCTGCTTGCCTTAACCGGAAGCCATCCCATGCCATGACAGCCTATAATCATTGAATATCGCTTTGCAGGAGCATAGGATATGACATCTTCAAGAATCCGCGTGATACCCACCTCCGTAGTGAAGGCAGGTGCAGAATACGGTTTAATATCGACTCGCCGGCACTTCCCGTTTTCATATTTAATCTCAAACAACGATGCCTCCGTTGAGGTCTTGGAAATGAACACAATGACCCTTTCGTTATGCAATCCCCCCATACTCTCTATGCAAGCTTCCATATCATTGATGTTCTGATAGAAATAGCTCGTGAGGTTGGATGACCATGGCAAATACATAAACAGAGTTTTCTCATTTCTTATTTCTTCACGCACCGGTTCATCCGACTGGCAAGAAGTCAGAATCCATAAGGGGATAAAAAGGAAGAATATGTATCTTTTATTATTTATCTTCATTAACTCGTTAACCCAATGAGTTGTTAGGTTTATATAACTGACAAGGTTCATATCGTATGAGTTGCTATTAAATTATTTCAATATTGCGCTATTGCTTTCTATCGATGTTTGAATTTCATTATTGCGATTAACTTTTTTGCCGTATGGGAGAGTGTACGACAGCGTAAGTTGAACCGAACGTGATAGGTCGCTGCTCCATTGCCAGCCGTGAGATGAATATCTTTCCGAATCAAAATCGGAGTAATACTTATATTTGTTGAACCAGTTTCGGAATTGTAAACCGAGTTTAAAATCACCAACTGAATAGTTCGACAAAAAGCCGTATGTACTTTTATAATGAATCCTTACACCATTATCAAACGGTGCAAGGGCTTTATTTGGCGTCTGGTAATATAAAATGAATGAAAAATTCCTGAAATAGTAATTGGCTTGAAGATGGGCTGTTACAATATTCATCGATTGAGCATCAATGCCGGTGCTTTTCAGGTGTGCGATTCTTCCGGAAGCACGGAGTGAAAGAGAATTTTTGAGTAGTTTAACCGTAGCGGAGACATATCCCGAAAAATCAAAGAAATCTCCACTGTTTATCTCCCTGCGGATAAGACCGTCATAACCGTTTGAGGAAAAATATTGATATGCTGTTTTATTCAAATAGCCGTGATACTCCGCAGTTGTTGACAAGTTGAATTTTTTTGTGGGCATGTAAGTATATGATGCAGACGCGGTAGTAAATGTAGTATTGCGAAGTTCAGGGTTACCCTGTAGCCACAAAAGTTCATCGCTCTGCACAATCGCGGAGTTTGAGGAGGCAGGAGTAGGATGATTATTGCCCCACCATCCTTCGATTGAAGCCGAGTTATTATCGTTTATCTTATATTGTAATTGCAGCCCAAGGCGGGGATTCCACTGCTCCAGAGTATTGACGCCATTCAAACGCCCGATTACATAAGATACACCAAGACGCGAATACAGGCTTAAGCCACATTGCCAATTCTGCAGGTATTCGAGGAACATCATGTTTTCGGATGAGAGAAGTTTCTGTAAACCGTTATATGACCCCTCATAATAAGTATGATAAATGGTGTTGTAACTCATTAAAGAGGTTCTGAATGTGTTGTTGTTGGAAAACTTCTTTGAATACTGAACTATGACAACAGGTGCGTAGGATGTTTCTTTGTTGTTGTTAATTATCGGAGACATATCGCCGAGCAGATAAGATGAGTTTCTTCGTGTACTTCCATAAGTGAAACTCCAAGACGCGATCAGAGAATTGTTTTTAGGGAGAGAAAAATAATAATAGCCTTTTAAACGAGGTGAGATAGTCTGACCGGATTCGTTAGAAAGTGCTGACGAAGCCGAAAAAACATCTTCAGAGTAATTGACTTCTGAAAAATTTCTTGTATGAGGGTTTCCTGTTCGGCTATACGAACCAGAGTGGATTATCTCGGTTGTCTTTGTTTCGTATGATGCACGAAAGGACACTGACTGTGTGTTACTTTGTCTAAGATAATGTTCTCCCGATTGTGTGGTGCGGATTACTTCATCATAGTGACTGTTCCCGACACTGATATCACGGAATGTTTCTACGTCATATCCACAAAAATTATCACTTTGCGTGATTGAGCCTGTTGCGTTGGCATCAAACGTCCAGTTACCTTTTACGAATTTTGAATATAATATACCTTCGCCTCTGTCGATATTCAGTGAATTGCCTACGGCGCTCAGTTTAGTATAACCGCCCCATTCATATTTCCTCATTATAAAGTTGACAACATTAGCTTGTCCCTCAAACCGAGGGTCATCGGGATATTGCAATACCTCAACCCGAAGAACATCTTCCGGACGTAATCCCTGCAAATCTTCAACAGTTGCAGCCTTATAATCAATGAACATAGCGACCTCCTTTCCGGCATAAGTCTTTACCGACATGCTACCGGGAGTTATATCAAGTTGGGGAATATTCATCAGCTCCAAAAGTTGTGTTGCGTCAATAGCCGTTTTCTTTACTTTTTTTGTCGGAATATATTCTACACCACGTTCAATTACACGTTGTGTTCGAGCTTCAACGACAACTTCGCTCAGTTCCTTGGTTTTTAAGCTGTCCTGAGACACATTTTTTTGCGCCATTGCACTAAAAGCACAAAGACATATACTTATAAAAACATAAACATTTTTCATATCTTGCAGCCGATACTCCATAAGCTATTTGAATATTATCTTCTTGCCATTTTTGATGTAGATATTTCCGCGGACAGGTGTCTCAGCCTTTCTCCCGAACAAATCGTAAACAACGGTGTCTTGTTCCTTCAAAGAGGCTGATACTGCGTCAACTCCAGCCGATGGGAAATCATCAGTTTCAATAAAGTTGGTAAAGTAATTCCACCCCCACGCATTGCGATACAAATCAGCAGTTCCAACAGGCACATAAACCGGGGTGTCCTGAGGCGTGCTATTTTCAAAATCATCACCATATCTTCCGAACGGTGTCCAACCGGGATTAACCTCGCTGTTAACGCATATAGGAGGTATTTGAGCCGCACAATATATGCTCTCGATGTTTTTCCAGCACTCACAACTTTCTGCACCTAAAGTTTCTAAAGCAGGAGGAAAACATATTGTAGTTAATCCTTTGCAATAGTATAGCCCCTCGGTGCCTATGGACTTCAAGTTTGATGATATATGAAGTTCCTTTAATGCTCCGCACTGCCAAAATGCTCTATTTCCAATTACCTCAATACTGTTCGGCATAATAAATTCCGTCAATTTGATGCAGTTATCAACAAAACTTTCGGGAATTTCTTTCAACCCATCAGGAATACAAACTTTTTCGAGTTCATAGTTCAATGCAAAATGGTCAAACCCCGAAAGAGTCCGGCACGAATTAGGTAAGGAAACCTCTTTAAGTCGAGTTGCGTAGAATGCCGCATCGCCGATTTCTGTCAGTCCTTCGGGAAAATTACATTCAGTAATTTTACATGAGAAGAATGCACCGGCATTGATTATTTTCAAAGTCTCAGGCAATACGATTTTGCCGGTTAAGGATTTGCAGTTGGCGAATGACATATATCCTATTTCTTCCACACCCTCAGGAATAACAAGCGGATTTACATTCAGACTAATGCAATCGGTGAAGCATCTTCGTTTGATAGTCCTTAAAGAAGATGGGAAGTTTACATCTTCAAGTTTTATGGCGTAAGCGAAAGCACCTTCACCAATTTCCTCCAATCCTTCGGGAAGAATAATTCTGCGAAGGAGAATGCAATCAATATACTCCGAGCCGGGAGCGAATTGTTCCGTTTGATGCCAAAAAGCATTCTTAGGAAGCCTGTTGTCTTGAATTTTTGCATATTCAAGATTTACAACGGTTAATCTGCCGTAAAAACAGCCTCTCCACATCGTATAAAAATCCGCAGAATTCATTGGTCCCCGCACAACGAGCGAATCGACATCATTTATTTCATCGCCAATCGAGGAGGCTAATGTGCCGGAAGCGGATAGAGTTATGTCCTTATAAACAACATCATTTGTGGTTCGATTTGGAATATTCTTAACCCTAATTTGCATCTGTTTTGCGTCAGGTATGCAAATAGATTCGGCATAAACGGAGCAACAAAGTAGCGATAATATGAGGTAAAGATATATCTTTTTCATAAATCAAAAATTATTACGGCAGGCTCTTAACCAAATTATTTATAACGTTTCATGTCTGAAAAGACAAAACAAATGTAAATTTAGCAATAAAGACTGAAACAGACCGGAACAGGTAGGTAAATTCCTCTTTGAGAAGGTGAATTATAAACAAATGTTGATATTTGAGTGGGATAACCTCCTCCGGATGGAGCTTCGGAGAGACAATTTTATCAAGACTGTGTGATAAGCATTTTTACAGTTCAACCCGGTTTTGCACCAGACACTTATTATATGCCATATGGTTAATAAACGGGCAAAATAAAAAAGGATACGATCGCACCCTTTTCCATTCTCATGTCCACCGATGGGGCATGAACAATACTAAACCAATCCTAATTATCCGATCAGCCTCATATAATCACTTACGGCGAGACTGACCAACTTTACAAGTTACGGATTCCGCAGCAAAATATATGCATTATGAAAAACTGCGGTCCTTATCAAGTACCTTTAATTTTAATGGTGCAAATTTACAACATAAATTTTTATTATGCAAGAAAATCTCAAAAAATAATTAGCTTTCCCAACAAAATCCATCATTTTCCATTATAAATTAAAACCTCCACAAAATCAAAGCCGGTAATTTATGTTTTGAGAATAGCCTCAAAACAACACCGGGTCCCGACTTTATGCAGAAGGGACCCGGAAAAATCTTGCCGTTGGTGAGCTATACTGTTTTAATATTAAAGCCGGTTCACAATTATTTATTTACTTAAAGCTGTAACTCGATGGTATGAGGCTCGACATCAGGATCGTGGGTCGCAAGGGATTCGATACATTTATCACTCATGCTCATTTCACGAATCCACTGAAGTGACTTCATCTGGTCCTTGCGGTTTGCAGCTATGCCGGAGGTTATCATCTCCTCCCAGTTCTTCGCACTGTAAGCTCCATCAGCGTCAAGAAGCACATATCTACCGTCACTACCGGTGATTTTCACTGCCGATAATCCGGCACAATGACCGGGAATATTTATAAGCTGGATGGTGCCGTCATCAAAGAGATCGAAACTTCGTGAAAACGGACCCTCCTTTCCATTGTAGGCGAAAAGTGTCATGGCAATACCTTGCCACCATCTTTTCTTATAGCGTACGATATTGTCGAAATGGGTGGGAAGGACACTGTTGGCATATTTCAACTCATCTTCCGACACGAGGATACGTTTAGCGTCGGCAACCTGATGTAGACCGCATGCATGGTCACAGTCAAGATGCGTCAGCACTACATAATCAAGGTCTGAACTGTTTACTCCCATAGCTTTCAACTGTTCATCGACCGTTTTCCCTTTCTGGGTATATCCCTGATTTATGCGATATAGGAAATAACCAAGTTCACGTATCTGCGCTGACTTATCTTCCACGCCTTCAGGACTCATACGGCGGCTCCATGCCGTGTCAACGAGGATTTTACCTTTTGGGTGCTCGATGTAATAGCAAGAGACCGGAAGCCACTCCCAGTCTTTTGCAGCTACAAACAATCCTGCAACCCTCGCCATCGAGACATGATCGTTATTGAATGGCAGCCAACGGGTGGTCCGTACCATTCCGCAATGCAGTACATGGATTTTTATTGTGCTCATTTCTACTGAATTATTTTCTTTGAATTGTAGTCCCTCAGGTTTTCCCTAAGTTCTGTTGGTGTAACTCCAAACCATCGCTTTACTGTTTTCCCGAAGAAAGCAAGCGAAGAATATCCCAGTCTATTGGCTACTTCTTTTATTGACAGGGCAGAATTTCTGAGATGACAGGTTATATCAATCTTAGCATATTCCCTTATCCATTCCGATGCTGACCGTCCACTGCTTTCCCTGCAAATTTTGGAAAGGTATTTAGGGGTTATATTCAATTGTCGCGCATACCATTCAACCTCTCTGGGGCGGATGGGTGTGGTAGAAAGAAGTGTGATGAACTCCTTATACAGTTTTTCAATCCGAGAGACTCCCTCTGTTTCCTGCTCATAACCTAAGTTTTGAATACCCTCAAAAAGCTCACATATACACACTTTTGTAAGAGATAGCAACGTCTGTGACAAAAGATGAGTTATGGTTTGTGCGGCTGCTTTGCTCTGTATTTTTGACACATAACAGTTGATATTGTCGAAATTATCTTCAGGCAATCTTAGAACCTGCTCGGATCTTAGACGCAATGAATAAAGATATAACGAATTATCTTTCACAAGATCTATAGCCCTGTTTGTCGAGCTTATGAAAAGGGCGCCCTTAAGATTCTCAACTTCAATCCTACCGTCAATCGTGTCACCGGGGAAAAACAACATAATATCTCCGGCTGTCAACTGATGTTTAACTCCCCTGATGGTTATCCCTACGCTTCCTTCTTTGACTATTCCAGCCATGAAAACATCATCGCTGATCGTATGGTCGCCACAAAGCTCAACGCCATGTTCCGGCACAAACAACAGTCCGTCAACTATCTTGACGGATTTCCTAAATATATTTGCTGCTTTTGCAAACGTAAGAATATCCTTATCTTCTGCTATCATGGAGTTATTTACTAACGGCCGGTGTCAATCATATATTTAGTTATTTCAACCTGATAATTACCCACGGCTTCGATATATTGGTCATGCGCACTCCTATATAGCGTCTGACTCTTCAACAGGTCGGTTACGGTTATTGTTCCTGCCTTATAGTATAACTCGTTCAGCCGTAAATTTTCAGATGCCTGCTCTATGGACTGTTCAGCAACCTCAATCTGCCTGAATGAAGTCCGGACATTGTTCCAGCCATTATTCATTTTGACCATCAGCAGTTCTGAGGCATCTGAAAGATTATTGCGTGCTACCTGAAGGTTAAGCTTGCTTCTTTTGATGGCATGAGACCCTCCCCACCATTCGCTCACCGGAATAATCACAGTAGCAAAAAGAGTGCCGTTATTGTGCCATTGTTTTGCAAGATTGCTTTCAGAAAAACCTGCACCGATGGCTACTTTGGGCAGATTGGCTCCCAATGTCATACGTTTGGCAATCTCAGCAGCACGCACACCTTGTGAGAGCAATTGGTAATCGACAGTAGAGCTGAGGGCTTCATTCGGGTTTATGTAGATACCGGGGTCAAGAGCAATTTTATTTTCCGGTGTAATCCTTTCGGCGATATCTACAGGTTCAACACCAAGTCCTACATACTGAGCCAGCAATGATGACAATACATTTATGCCGTTTGCAAGCTTAATTGAGTCAGTCACCACCTCATTGTGTCTCAGCTTTACTTCCAACAAATCATTAGGCAACACTACTCCGGCTCTGACCGAAACCTCCACCTGATATTGCAATGTATCCAGAAGATTAATCACCGTAAGAACGGTTTGCTGCTTTGCCTTAAGCATAGCTAACTGCCAGTAATATTGCTCAACAGTCCGGCGAACCTGATCAGCGCTCTGACGTGATTGCAATTCCGCAACTGCCTCTCCTATCTCTGTCAACTTATTGGCATTGACAATCTCACCACCCATAAAGACCGGCTGAACAAGACTCGCCCCTACGGATATACCTTTTTTTAGCAGCGTGAAATCCTGATCAAAATCCAAGACACCACCATCAGTGATGCCGGGAATTGGAGGCACCGGTATCTCTCCCTTGAAATTGTGCTGGAGCAGCCCGTGATTGGTTGTAAACGCAACAGAACCTAACGAAATATTGGGGAAATATTTTGTGAAAGCCTCTTTTCTTGTCTCATGGGAGGCTTTACTCATAAGACCGGCATTGCGGATGGCTACATTGTTTTCCAACGCCAGTGCCCGACACTCGTCAAGCGTCAGGATGCGTTGAGCTGATATCCCAAAGGAAACAGCCAAGCATATTAATGTTGTTATTACATATCTTTTCATTGTTCTGCGTTCTTAAGTTTTTGCGTTTTCCAATATAGAACCGGAATTATGGTGACGATAAAGAAGAATGTGATGAGTGTGCCCCAGAATATGACAGTTCCCATCGGCATCCATAGGGGACTTTTTCCAAGAATCATTGGTATTACACCCATCGAAGCCGCTATGGAAGTCAGGAATATAGGTCTCATTCTTCGTTTGGCAGCTTCCAGAATGGAGTCCCTGATGTTCATATTCTCGCCGGTCTGCAAATCTTCGGCAAAGTCAAACATCACTATTACGTTTCTGACCAGAATACCTATCAGACTGATAATGCCGAGAGTACAGGTTATCGAGAAGGCGACTCCTCCAATCCAAAGTCCAACTCCGGCACCCGGAATACAGAAGATAATGCAGAAGAGAAACAACAGTGTAAGACGCACATTTTTGTAATGTACCAGAAGTATGATGAATATTATGACAATTGCTAAAAGCAGCGCAGCAATAATCTGAGGCATCAATGTTCCGGTATTTTCCACTTCGCCACCGTATGAAATACTTACGCTTTCCGGAACATCATGTGTGGCAATCTTGTTCTGCAAGGCTTTCGTGACGTCCACCGTATTATACTCATAGGGAACTCCGGCAGTCAGATAGAGTGTCTTGACTCCGTTAAGATGACTTATCTCTCCGATTGACAATGACGGCACCACCTCTGCCATCTGACTCAAAGGAGCGTTCTCTACTCCCATGATAGGCACAAGACCGTTTTCAAGATCGTATGCCGTTGACTTATCAGCAGTTGGTGTTCGGACTACGATATCCTTTGCGTAAGTCCCGTCCCAAATCGTAGCCACTGACATACCTTTGCCATAGCGCATTCCCAAATTCAACTCAAGGGCTCCCGTACTCATGCCCAAACGTGACATCATTGCCGGATCAGGCTTAACTAATGTTGCGACCGTAGGCAGGTCAAGTGACGAACGGACAATGCTGAGTTTTTCATCGCGCTGCATGATAGCCTGAATGGTATCGGCTACTTTACGGATCTCAGTCATGTTTTCACCGCTGACCCTGACTTCGACCGGGAATTTTGCATTGCTGTAACTCAGCTGCTTAAACCGGATTACCGCTTCAGGGAAATATGCCTCATATTTTGAGGTATATTCATGCAGGATTGCTTCAGTATCCTTGTTTGACTTTGTATTAACAATAAACTGTGCGAAGTTCGGTCCGCCCACCTGAGGCGCATAGGTTGCCTGAAAACGCGGCGAAGCGCACCCGTGGAAATTGGCGATTGAGACAACTCGTTCATCTTTGGATAGAATAGCCTCAAGTGAATCGGCTATCTCACTGGTACGTTCCAGTGCCGTGCCTGTCGGAAGATTTATTTCAACCGCAAACTGATTTCGCTCGGCAATGGGCATCATCTGCACAGGACGATTGGCAAGCATCCATATACCGATGCCGACAAGGACAGTGCAGATTACGGTAAGCATAACCGGATGTCTGAAACACCATTCTATCAGTTTATCGTAGGACCCTTGTAACAATTCAAGGACAGATTTGTGCTTCCTCTTTACCGATTTCTGATACATAGCGGCAGCTTTCGCAGGCTTTATGAATGAATACTGCAGGAATGGTATGTGAAGCGTGGCAATGACAAATGAACTTACCAGTATTATTGTGATTGCCCAAGGGAAGTCAAGTAGGAAATCGTGGATTGTACCTGTGGTTGTAAGAAGAAATGGGAAAAAGGTAACAGAAATTGCCAATGTCGCGGAAACCAGAGCCTTCAAAAAGATTGAAGCGCTCTTGACAGTGGCAGTTTTAGGGTCGACACCATCCGCAAGTTGCTCAACATAATTGTCTATGATTACAACGGAGTCATCCACAATCAATCCTAAAGAAACGATCATACATGCCAGAGTCACTGTATTCAATTCAAATCCGAAAGCATAGAAGATTCCGATAGCCACAAAAATTGTGATGGGAATCTGTGTAGCCGCCACGATTGCCACCCTCAAAGGCAGCAATATCATGATAGCCAATATAACTGCAACGATAGCGATAAGCAGTTCACGCATAAAGTCCCAGACGCTGTTGTTGACAACCTCAGGCTGATTAGTGATTTTGAACAATGTAACGTCATCGGGTATGGATGACTCAAAGCTTTCAATCTTCTCGTCAACCATCTCACCCATTTCCACAACATTGTTTCCGGCTTTCATCTCGATACTGAGAAGCAGGCACTTGACACCATTGTTAGTGATGTAGCTGTCAGGCTCCGGATATTCTGTCTTGATATCCGCCACGTCACGCAGCCTTACGGTCTGTCCCGAAGGAAGCGACATGATGAAAAGATCTTCAAGCTCCTTTACGGTGGTGACAGGCTTCTGCACATAAATAGGCGAAGTGTATTTGTCGGACCGCACATTTCCTCCGGTTGACTTAAATCCCTGAGCCATCAGGGTGGCGGAAATAACCTTATCATCAATGGCATATTTGCTTAATCGCTCGGGATCGACAATAACCGCAATCTGCTCATTCTGCATACCGCTTACCGTCATCGTGCCGATACTCGGAATGGTCCGGAGCCTTTCGGTCAGGCGGTCCATATAATCCTTAAGTTCCCTATATGTCTTTGACTCGCTCTGCATTGTAAGGAGAATCGAAGATGTCTCTCCGAAATTTGAAATAAGCTTCATGCCCAGCACACCGGGAGGAAGACTCATCTTCAAATCATTCAGACCCATATTGAACTTCGCCCATAACTGGTCGGAATCATACACGTCATCATCAAGTTCAATAAAAGTCATGACCCGTCCGTTCGTCGCGTTGGAACGGGTCTTTGACTTGTTTACTTCCTTGAATGAGAATATGTAATCCTCCATAGGTTTCATCACCTGATCTTCCATTTCCTTGGAGTTCGCACCGGGATAGACGGCTACCAACACCCCCTCTCTGATGGTTATCTCAGGAAATTCGTTCTTGTTCATCTTGTCAAGAGCGAAAATGCCGAACAGAGTCATTAACCCGAGACCAGCATTACAACACTATGGTATCGGAAGCCCCACTTTACAATAGGGGAAAGATTTACAGGGGGATTGTCCTGATTACTATTAACCTCTGCCATAGTTTACTTATTTATGGATTCAACCCCCATGCCCTCACTTATTTTCTGCATACCTTTGACGATAACCTTATCCCCTAAAGACAGACCGCTTTTGATTATCACCCCATTATTGGTGTAGTCACCCAAGGTAACTAATCTCTTTACACTTTTGCCATCTTCTTCAAGCCACACAAAACATTGATTATTGGCGTCAAGCAGAACAGCATTTACAGGCACTACCATAGCTTGCTGAGTCTGGTTTATCGATAAAGTCACATTGCAAAGCATCCCCGGAAGCATTTTCTTGTCCGGATTAGGACATGAGAACTTTATAGTATATGTCCTTGACAAGGGATCCGCTACAATACCCTTATCTGACAGTTTTGCCACGGCGGCAAAATTTTCCAATGCACCGACCGTGATATAAGCCTCAGTGTCGTTGGAAATAGAAGCTATCTCATCTTCTGAAACCGAGATGCTGATTTTAACCGGATTTATTTCCACAAGATTGACTACCGGCACGCCGGGTGCCATCGTATTACCCACATCCGCGATTTTTTTTGAAACATATCCACTCGTCGGAGCATAGATTTTTGAATCATTCAGTGTGTTTCGTGCTATCTGAGCAGCAGATTTAGCCGATTTCAGGGAATTCTCCACCTCAACCCATTTCATATCTGTGATCGCAGAAGCATCATGCAGCATTTTCATTCTGTCATAAGTATCCTGAGCCGTTGCTAAAGTCGCTTCGGCTATACGGAGGTTGCTTTCAAGAGATGAAGCATCGACTTCGCCTATAAATTGACCTTTACTTACAAACTGCCCCTCTTGAACAGCCAGTTTCGTGAGTGTTCCGGGTATTTTGAAACTCAGCACCGTACCTGACGACTCTTCTATAACACCACTATAAGATCTACCCTCGGTAACAGGTGTTTCCACTAACGTCAAGGTTTCAACCCTGACAGGAGCCGTTTGCCTCTCTTGTTTATCATGGCTACAGGAACATAAGACTAATGCTCCAAAAACAACACATGATATTAAAGTTTTATTGCCAAATTTCATAATTCACAGAATATAAGTTTTTAAACTGCAAATTTACGAAATTACTTCGGCAGAACAGTAGTTAATATTGCGCTATGTATAGTATAAAATTCACCACAACTCTGCCGGACAGTGTGGGTGATAAAACAAAAATCGCTGAAACTGTATTAGTTTCAGCGATCCGTGGCATTCTGCCTTTTTGTCTGGTGACCCCGGAGAGGTTGTTTTTTTATCGTTGTAACTAAGTAGTATTCAAGATATTGTAATGCCATCAATCCGTTTGTTCACGAATTGCACACGGCATTATTTCAATAATCTTACCCATTGTTCCATTAGGGCATTACAATGTTAATGTTTTTTGCCTATTTTCAAGTGCTTGGAACATTAAAAACTGTCATAATAGAGCATGGTTGTAAGGTGTGTGACATTCCAGTAATATTGTCTTGGATTATTCTTCTTGGGAATTGGTGATGACAATTTTATTATAATATTTAGTATTTAAAATTGTCATTTAAAAATATAGGCCTGCCATCACTGCAAGCCTATATCATACCTATTCAAACCTTCTTTACCTTAGGAAATATTTTACTTATTCGGGGTTGCCCATTTATATGTGTCGTTACAAGCAATGTCCATTACACTGGTGCCGGCTTGCATACGGAACTGTCCCTTTTCAAGAACCCACTTGCCGTCGTAGTCCACGAATGCGAGGTCGCTGGCTTTGATTGGCAAGGTCACAGTTTTGGTTTCACCGGGTTTGAGTTCGACTTTTTCAAACGCACGCAGTCGACGATTGTCAGGGGTCAGAGATGCCACCATATCACGGCTGAAAAGCATCACAACTTCCTTACCGGTGCAATTACCGGTATTGGTGACATCGATTGTGAAAACGAGGTCATCATTGACACCAAATTCAAATTTTGAGCAGCGAAGATTGTCATACTTGAAAGTGGTATAACTGAGTCCATAGCCAAAGGGCCACTGCACCGATACTACCGCATCGTAGTCGTAAGCACCTTCCATTTTATCCATTTCCTCGCTCACACGATAATCGTAGGTGGTGAGCTCTGCCTGATGGCGTGGGTAAGTATAGGGCATTTTGCCACTCGGATTGGTATCACCGGCAAGAATGTTGGCAAGTGCGTCACCACCGAAGTTTCCGGGGAGCAAAATGTTGACTATTGCATTTGCCAAAGGCTCAATATCACTGATGATGCGCGGACGTCCGCCGTTGAGAATCAACACAACAGGTTTGCCTGTCGCTGCAAGTGCTTTCACAAGATTGCGCTGGTTCTCAGAAACAGCAAGATCAGACAGGTTTCCCGGGGTCTCGCAATACGAGTTTTCGCCTATGCAAGCGACAATGACATCGACATTTGACGCGGCTGCCACTGCCTTTTCAATCTCAGGCTCATTTTCCTCGTGATAGGCACCTTCTGCAGGATAAGTGACACCCTGTTCAAGAACGATATTCTTTTTACCAAACTTGTTTACCAATGCCTTGTAGATGGTATTGTATTTCGAGGCGAAACGGTCAGTCAGATGTCCCTGCCATGAATAGCTCCAACCGCCGTTAAGACAACGCATTGAGTTGGCATTAGGTCCAGTCAGCAGAATCTTTGTGCCTTTCTTCAACGGAAGGATTCCGCCTTTGTTTTTGAGCAGAATCTCCGATTCCTCAGCAGCCTGAAGTGCGGCACTCTCATGACGGTCACAGGCGAAGTCGGCATAGTCTTTAGGGTAGGTATTGGGAGTGTCGAACAAGCCAAGGCGATATTTAAGGCGCAGAACACGACGTGCCGCATCGTCAATACGCTCCTGCGATACGCGACCTTCATTTACGAGTTCTTTTAGCAGAGTACAGAAATTCAGGTCGTATGGCTCCATTGACATATCGATTCCGGCATTGATAGCCATTTCGATAGCCTCTTTTTTGTCGTGAGCCACATACTCGCGGGTATAGAGGTTATTGATGTCTGCCCAGTCGGTCACAATCATTCCGTCCCAGTTCAGGTCCTCCTTGAGCCACTTTGTGAGCAGCTCGTTGTTGGCGTGAACAGGGCGACCGTTGATTGAGCCGCTGTTGACCATTACTGTCAATGCCCCGGCCTCGATGCAGGCACGGTAAGGCTCAAAAAACTTCTCGCGGAGATCGGACGGCGAAATATATGCCGGTGTGCGGTCTTTACCTGTACGGGGAGCACCGTAGCCGAGATAATGCTTAACCGAGGTGGCGATATTATGTCGGCCTACCTTATTCGGGTTATCACCCTGAAAACCTTTGACCTGCTGAGCTCCCATGATGGCATTGACCAGTGGGTCTTCCCCGTAGTTTTCCCATACACGGCTCCAACGCGGGTCGCGGGTAAGGTCAACGGTAGGAGAATATGTCCATGGGCAGTTGGCAGCGCGGGTTTCGTATGCGGTGATTTCCGCTGCTCTACGAGCCAACGTAGGGTTAAACGATGCACCTACATTTATGTTCTGAGGGAACAGCACTCCGCCGAGAGTGTAGGTCGTACCGTGATTCTGGTCGAGACCATAGATACAAGGGATGCCTATTTCTTTCATTGACACCTCCTGTATCTGACCAATCAGCTTTTCCCATTTTGCCGGAGTCTGTGCTGTCGGTCCGCCCGGGGCATTCAGAACAGAGCCTACCTTATACACGGCGATAGCCTCATGAAGCTTCTGAGGGTCGAGAAAGAACTCACCGTCTTTCCAGTCGCCGAGCACATCAATGGAAAGTTCGGTCATTTGACCGATTTTCTCGTCAAGACTCATTTTAGACAATGTGCGTTCCACAGCCGCCTCAATATCAGGGTCGGAGGGAATCGCCGCTCCGGCAGCCTGCATTGAACAGGCTGCTGAAGTGACGGCTAAAAATGTCATTACGTGTTTCAACATATTAGCGAAGTGTTACGAGGTCTACATAGTAACCATGTCCGACGCAGATGAATCCCGCCTGCTCCTGAATCATATCAAGAGCCTCTTTTGTCAGTGTGATTTCTGCGACACCGTCAGTTGAGAATTCGATTGTTCCTGTTCCGGGAAGGTCATTCCACCATACGGTAGTGGTGCGAAGCTGATGATATTCAGCGGTAGGTTCTACCGAATAGTGAATTGACATTACAGCACCCGGTTTAATGCCTGCAAACACATCCATGCCGATAAGGTTGAAGGTCTTGTTAGGATTGTCATCGGGGAAATCCCATGATACATAGTGGTGTCCTGACCACAAGGTCTGCTGAGATGACATAACCACTGATGTGGCGGTCTCAACCTGACCGTTCTTGTAGAACTGAACTTCTGCACCATCATTCATAACCCCCGACATGGGATACTCTCCATCTTCGAGAGCCGGAGCAGAGAAGCTGATTGCAGTTGAAGTCTTTTCGGTGAAATCAGAAATCTTGGTTCCTCCGATTTCAAGAGAAGCCACTCTGTCGAGATTGATACCGGTAAGTGTTGTTGTAGCGCCCGAGATAATGCGGTCAGCACCTGAAGTAATGAGAGCGGAAGAGCTTACAGTCACTTTATTTGCACCGAAATTCATACCCTCGGCATCAATGAGCTCAAGTCTGAAAGTACCATTAACGGCATTTGCAGGAACGGTATATGTGAGAACATCATTGCCGTCTTTAGTAGAATAGACAACAGGAATCGGTTCAGAATCTCCGATAGTGATTGATTTCACCGAGCTGAGATTGCGACCGTAAAGTACAGCGTTCTGTCCGGGAGCGACAATGCGTTCAAAGGATACTTCAGATGCCCATGGATCACTATCCAACGGATTGACGTTGATGATGCCTTCGCGTGAAGTTGATTTACCCTGAGTGGTTGTGACAACAACCTTCATCTCGTATTTACCTGCGGGGAGAGGCATATCAATAGCCTTTCCTGTTGCAGTCTGTTCTCCGTCGATATACCATGTCACATCAACATAGTCAGCCGGTGTCACGGTAAGTTCCATAGCGAAATTTGCATCGCGGCTAATGTTGGCTACTACGGGCAACTGTCCATTATTTCGGTCAGGGAAAGTCGGTGCCAGAATATGGGGCTCGTCATCCGGACCTGCCACAGAGAACGGCTCGTCGCTGCTGCATGATGCAAGCATGACGCTTACCGGCAGCAATGTCAAAATTGTCTTATATATAAATTTCATTGTAGTTTCTTTTTATGTTATTAGTCAACGTCCCACCACATAGGTATGTACCAGCTGTTGCTTCCGCCCATACGGTCCAAAGCCTCATCATAGCCGGTCTTATTATACGATGATTCAAGAACCGGATAGCAAAGACGAACGGGGATTTCCTGTCCTCCGGTGAGGAACTGACCGAAGCCGTATTCAGCCGGAGATTTAAGTCGAGGATAACCTGAGCGACGTACGTTTGCCCATGCTTCTGACGGATTGGTGAAGTGTAGAATCCATGCCTGAGTATTGATTGCTGCCTTACGCTGCTCGTTGGTGTAACCGAAACCGTTGTTGGCTATGAAAGTAGAGAATTCCTCATCAGTAATCTTACGGCAGCCGTAGTTGTCAGTAAGGAAGTCCATAGACGCGCGTACACCTGTTTTATAGTAACTGTCGGCACTGCCGGCGACTGCCCATCCTTTGAGAGCTGCCTCAGCCATAAGGAAGTTTACCTCTGCGTATGTCATTACCACGCCGGGATTATCACTCTTAAGGAAGTTGTTGGCAAGCTTGGGCTCGGTTTCGCGGGTCATATTTATTTCGACCGAAGGATTGTTCTCTGCAATCTCTTTCATGATATCGCTGTCATAGCCTGCCGGCCACGGTTCCCACGAGTAAGCTCCCGGATCTCTCGGATTCATCGGAATACCTTTTGAAAGAATTTCCTCCGTAAGGTCAATGCGGTTTTCGGGGCTTGTAAGGCTCATCATACCGTCATAGTAGAATCGGGCAAAGATAAATGTGCGGGGGTCTCCGCTGTTATACATCTGGTTGAAGAATGTAGAACAGAGATAACTGGGGTTGTTTGCAGGGTCATTACCAAACAGCAGTTTGGAAAGGGCATTGCCACGATAGTCGGAATATGTCTCCTGACCAAAGCTGAAAGACACTTCAATATATTTTATGAGAGCGTCATCAGTTGCGCTTGTAAACACGCCGCCATCAGCCGTCAGAGCCTCCTCAAATTCCTGTTTAGCCTTGTCGGGATCAACATCGGATATACGCATGGCAAATCTGAGTCGCAGACTGTTGGCAAGTTTCTTCCACTTAGTCACATCACCGTTGTAGATTACATCACCTGTAATCTTGTCGCCTGACAATGACAAAGCTTCGCAGGCATCCGTCAGTTCATTGAAGAAGGCTGAGTAGATTTCTTCCTGAGTGTCGTATCGGGGATTGAATTTCTCGGCAATATAACCGAGACCTGCCTCGCTGAAAGGTGCATCTCCATACACATCGGTAATCAGTGACATCATATAGACGCGATAGATGCGCAGTGCCGAATTCACGTTTGTCAGACCTTCTTCCTCGCTGTTATGAATTCCGTCAGTAAGGTTCTTTATAGCATTGGGATATAGCGAAGTCCAGATACGACACATTTCGTTGTTGTCGATTGTGTGGCGGCCGCCATAGTTGGTTGTGTTCCAGCAACCCATCAGCATCTGAGAGAATGCATAATGGTAGTTGCGGTAGATTTCCACCATACCCAGATCGCCGTATGTCTGGAGCTGGGCTGTGGTCAGCTGGGCATTGGGATCAATGCCTTTGGCTTTTGAAGGGTCTGTGTTCAGATCCTCCATGTAGCTGTCGCTACATGAACCTGCAATGAGCGCAAGAGCCGCCAAAACAGGAGTGAATATCTTATGTAGTTTCATTGGTAATCTTACGTTTAGAATTTAACATACAGGTTGAAACCATAGCTCTTGCGTGAAGGCAACGAACCATATTCAAGACCCATACCGGTTGTGTTGTTGTAGTTGGAATCAGGGTCGATGTCGGGAATGTTCTTCCATACGATGAACGGGTTGCGTGTCACAAATGAAATAGACATATCCTGCACTACCTTACCGAGCCATTTCTTCGGGAACTGGTAGGTAAGTGTGATTTCACGACACTTTATGTAAGAGTTGTCATAAATGAACATAGAAGGTGCATTGCGGCAGACACTCATCCAATAGTCTTCGGGGTTGACCTTGATGTCATTGGGACGATACGTGCCGTCACCGTTGTCAATCACACCGGGTGCGACAAAACCACCGGTGGGAGTCCATGTTGAGGCGCCTTTCGCAATACCTGCGGCCTGACGCTCTTCTTCCGACTTATACCATTCTTCACGACCCACCAGTGTTGTGAGGCTTTTGCCTGATTCGTGAGCGGCACGTGCCGACATCGAATAAAGATCGGCTCCGACCTTTACGTCAAACAGTGCGGTAAGTCCGAAGTTCTTATAATGGAATGTCGTGTTCAGACCACCGGTCCAGTCCCAAGAGGCATTTCCCAGTACATGATTGCTCTTATCGTACATCGGCAGACCGGTTGCCGGATCAATGAGAATGTCACCGTTGTCGTTTCTCTGGAAGTCAGGGCCAACGATAGAACCGAAGTTCTCGCCAACCTTAGCAGCAACCTGAACATCAAGCCATGAAGCTTTTTCAAGCTCAAACATATCCATGTCATCTACAAGCTTGCGCACCTTATTGTTGTTCTTTGAGAAGTTGATACCCAAATCCCAAGAGAAGTCACCGATGATAAGGGGGCGTGTGTTAAGTGCGATTTCAATACCTTGGTTCTGGATTTCACCGGCATTGATGAGACGATAGGGATAACCAGTAGCCCAGCTGCTTGCCATGCCCATAATCTGGTCTTTACTTATCTGATTGTAGTAAGTGAAGTCAAGACCGATGCGGTTGTTGAGGAACTTCGTTTCAAAACCGACTTCAAATGAATTGGTACGGGTCGGTTTAAGCTTCTTGTTGGGAATAGTGGTATTGTCAATGAATCCGATAGTGTAACCGGGATATGTGAATTTTGATTTTGTATATACCAGTCCTAACTGATAGGGATCTGTATCACTACCAACTTGAGCGAATGACAGGCGGACTTTACCATAAGGTAAAATGTCACCACGCTTGATCAGTTCAGAGAACACAAAGCTACCCGACACCGAGGGGTAAATGTAGGTGTTATTCCCGGTAGGAAGTGTTGAAGATTTATCACCACGGATAGTCGCATCAAGATATAACAGGTTTTTCCATCCCAGATTGACAGCTGCGAACAACGAGTTAATCTGTTTGCGGTAGCTGTTTTCCTGAAGGCTTGTCTCGTTGAAGCTCATAAGTGCAACCACTTCACGAATCTGCATTTCCTGAGCTGTAGTGATGTTTGTACGGTTATCGACCTTATAGATATTTCCACCGGCTGTTCCTGTGAAGTCAAAGTCACCCCAACGGTTGTTATAGGTCGCTATGAGTTCAAAGTTATACATCTGGTTTTTGAACTGGCTCTGCTGTAAGTAACCGGACTCATAACCGGGAGTTGTCGGAGCTTTGAAATCATTAAAGTTGAACCAGTTGAGTTCTGCACCCGCTGTTCCTTTGATTTTGAGGTGTGATGTTACATTGTAAATAGCTGATGCGTGTAAACGGAACAGATCCTTTTTTGAGTCATTGGAGTTCTTGTAAACGTCCCAATACGGGTTTACATTATAGGGGTCCATACCGTTCCAGTTGGAATATTCACCGTTGGCATCCTGATATGTACGCAACCAACGCTGGTCGTAGGTGGTTGCAAGAGTCATAAGGTTCTTGCCTACGTTAGACTTGCTGTCGCCAAGAGCAGGACGATTCTTTACATTTTCGTGGGTATAGTTTACGGTGAAGTCGAGGTCAACCTTTCCCATAGATGTATTGGCACGCAAGTTGAAAATATCACGGCTCATGTGAGTTTTGGGGACAATATCCTTGTTGCGCATATCCGTGAGAGTGAAACGTATGCCTGTACTGCCTGAGTTTGACGAGACCGTAACAGTGTTGTTTGCGGTAAGACCGGTTCTGAAAAATCCTGATGTATTGTCAGGGATTATCAGATAGGGACGCTCAACTCCGTCGAAATAGCGAAGGACATTGCTTCCGTCGGCTTTCGGACCCCAGCTCTTGTTGGTATTTGATACGGCGTCGATACTGTATGTGCCGTTGCTGCCCATACCGTAAATCTGCTGTACGTTATCCCATTTCGAGAGCTGTTTATCAAGTGTCAGGGTTCCGTTATATTCTACTGAATATTTTTCTTTACCGGCTTTCTTGGTGGTGATGAGAATTACACCGTGGCTGGCACGGCTACCATAGAGAGCGGAAGCGGCAGGACCTTTAAGAACTGACATACTTTCTATATCATCGGGGTTGATACTTGAGATACCATCACCGAGGTCATAACCACCGGAAGTTCCTGCGCTACCGAAGTTCGTATTATCCAAGGGCACACCATCGACAACATATAATGGCTGGTTATTACCGGTCATTTCAGTGCTACCACGCAGAATTACACGGGTAGATCCGGAGGGACCACCTGCGGTCTGACTCACAACGAGACCTGCCACACGACCTGCCATTGAGTTGATGACGTTAGTTTCCTTAGCTTTTTCAAAGGCATCGCCTTTTACTTCGTCAAGGCCATAACCGAGTGCTTTTCGGTCACGCTTGATTCCAAGAGCGGTAACCACCACTTCACCGAGCATCTGCGTATTCTGCTCCAATGTGATTTTCATTGGAGCTTCCGTAGCCTTGACCTCCACAGGGTCACTGCCGACATAGCTGATTTTCAGTGTTGCATCCGGCGATACCATCAGCGTAAAGTTACCGTCGAGATCGGTAACTGTTCCATTGCTGGTTCCTTTCTCAATTACCGAGGCACCGATAACGGGACCTTCAGCATCTTCAACGACACCGGTCACCTTTATCTTCTGAGATGGCGATGCCTCAGCTGCACTGGGTTCTGCAAACGACTGAAGCGGCATAGCAAAGGATACCGCGCCGACAAGCAGGAAACCCCACAAGAGCTTGTTTGTCAAAGTTCTCTGTTTCATGTGTATTGATTAATTTATTTTAGTTACTTTAATCCAGTCAATATACATCGATGCCGTCTGACCATCATTTAAGGCAGTAATGCCTTCGATGTCATAGATACCGGTGAATGATCCGCCAACAGCAAGGTTGAACAGAATATAAAAGTCATTTTGAAAATAAGGATTGCCGGTAATGTCAAAACTATGAAATTTGACATCATCTACTGAAACATCAATCTTATTTTCATTCCAAGTAAGCGTATATGTGTGATATTTGCCATCCTGTAAATTTGAACCGGCATCTCCGGCGAAATACTGCAGTTCATGCCCGGCAACATCAGGTCCATAGTGGAGTGCGGTATTAACTCGCTTGTTGCTTGTCCCGTCGGCTATGCCTTGGGCATCTCCCATCTCCATTATATCTATTTCGCCACAGGCGGGCCACTCCTGCTTATTGTTTCCCATCATCCAGAACGCCGGCCACAGTCCATTTGCAGTTTCAGGCAGTTTTATACTTGCCTCAACTTTTCCATACTTGAAACACTTTTTGTTTTTTGAGTTCACACGACCAGACACTACCTTGTTGCCAGTGCGTTTGGCTGTTAGGATCAGTACGGATTTGCCATCGTCCTTTCCGACCTTGACCTGACTGGTACTATAGGATTGTAACTCTTGATTTGTCCATCCGGCTTCATGGGTCTCTTTTGACCAATAAGCGGAGTTGAAAGAATCGAAATCATCAAAAAATACCACATCGTCACCCGGCTTGTTTACCGGTGGTGTCAATGTGGGTTCATCATCCGAGCCACTGCATCCGGCTGTGATTGCGAGGACGAGTGTGGAAAATAAGAAATGTCTGATATTGAATTTGATCATGGTGGAGGTGATTTTGCTGCCGTATAGACTTTATACGTTTTGCTGCAAAATTACTATCATGACCTGTTTTTCATGGTTTGATTGCTGACATTTTGAGGTTTGATTTCTGACATTTTCGTCATATCGCAGATAATCAACCTGTTAAGCGCGGTGGATTTGTTAATTTCCCTCACAGAATTTGCTTGGTGAAATCCCGAAATGCTTCTTGAAAACAGTGCTGAAATATTTTGAATTGGCAAAACCGGTCATCACCGCTACTTCTGCCACCGGCATTTTTTGCTTCAATAATTCAGCGGCGCGTTCAAGTTTAAGTATCCTTATGAAATCCTGAGGAGCCTTTCCGGTCAATGACTTCAGGCGACCAAAAAACAGTGTTCGGCTCATTGCCATTTCACGGCACAGTTGCTCAATGTCAAACTCGGGGTTTGACATATTTGCGATAATTATATCAACTACCTTATCGACAAATGCCTTGTCAGATGCCGGCATTTCATTGGACTGATTACTTCCGGCAGATTCCTCGGTGGGCAGGGTGATTGTTTTCACTTCCGCTGCTTCACCTTCAGCTCTCATCAGTGCAAGCCTCATCAGATACTCGCGGATACGCTTGCGGTTGTGAAGCATACCTCTGACCTTGCTTTTGAGGATGTCAAGGCTGAATGGCTTGGCGATATAATCATCAGCACCCTTTTCAATGCCGTTCACAATCGCATCATGAGTGGCTTTGGCTGTCAGCAGAATCACCGGAATACTTGCTGTGTCAGGATTGTTCTTGATAATGCTGCACAGCTCGTCACCCTGAATACCGGGCATCATCACGTCTGAGATGATAATATCCGGATAGTGATTCTCAAGGAATCTGAGAGCATCCTCTGCCGAAATCGTCGAGACAACATTGTATTCTGCTGAAAATGTTGCTGTCAGGTAATTTCTTAAATCATCATTATCCTCAACGATAAGAAGGGTATTATCTTTGTTTTCAGAAATTGATGACACTACAGGGGTGGGTATGCGAATTTCATTCAGCGCCTCATTCAGATTATTCGGGTTCCAGTGAATGACTGGTTCGTCATAGATACGCTTGAACGAGATTGTAAATGTGGTTCCTGCATTCTCTTTGGATGTAAAGCCTATGTTACCTTTGAGCATTTCCACTATACGCTTTACCTGCAGCAGACCGAATCCGTTGCCGGTTTCCTGCGAGGCTCTCGCATTCTCGGCTCTGTAAACATTGGTGAATATGTTTTTCTGCTCCTTCAGAGGAATTCCAATTCCGGTGTCGGCGATTTTGATTGTCGCTTTAGACTTGCCGGCAGTCAGCGACACTTCCACTCTGCCACCACGATTGGTGTATTTGCAGGCATTCGACATAAGATTGTCAAGCATGAGTTCCAGCAGGTGTCTGTCTGCTGAAATCACTACCTGCTCATCGGGAACATTCAAGTGAAGTGTGATGCCACGTTTTTCACCGACATTACTGAAACAACTCAGCTCTTCTGACAATAGATAATTCAGATTGATCGGCTCGATGTTGACTTTAGCTTTTCTCGAATCAATTTTCTCAAAGTCAAGAAGTTGTGAGGTCACTGCATTAAGTTTCCTGATGTTGGAGCCAGCAACATTCAGCAGATATTGTGCTTTTTCCGACAACCCGGACTCGGTCCTCAGCTCTTCAATGGGCGACATGACAAGCGACAACGGTGTTCGTATGTCGTGAGCCGTATTGATGAAGAATCTGATTTTGTCCTCATCATGTTCTTTGCGCAGCTGATACCATTTATAGCGCATGATAAAGTATATGACAAACACTATTATCGCCAGATAGAAGATATTAGCCCAGATTGTGTTCCACCACGGTTTTTTAACAGTTATGTCAATTCCGGTTTCATCGATGACACGTCCGTCGCTTTTGCGAAGCGCCCTAATTGCAAGATGATAATCTCCCGGCGGCACATTGCGGAACCGGGCGGTTCCGTCCATAGTCATTTCACTCCAATCATTGTCATACCCTTCAAGGATATATTGATAGGCGATGTCATTGCGATAGTCGATATTTATTGCCTCAAAATCGACATCAAACGAATTCTGACTCGCACTGAGTACTATATTCCGATTTTGCAGCATCTCAAATAGCTCCGGTTTTATCTCGGCAGACTCTTCATCACTGATGCCGTCAATAGCGAATCGGGATATTCTCAATGGTGCGGAATATTCGGCAACACTGATTTTGTCAGGCAACAGCCTGACTGCGCCTGCCGTACTCCCGAAAATTAATTCTCCATCCGATGTCCTTAATATCGATGACTTGTTGTACTCTCGTGCAATTCCGCTGATAAAATTGAGGCTTGAAACCGTTGAATCGCCTATGATTGCAAGCCCATTGCCTGTACTTGCCCAAAGACGTCCCTTTTCATCACGTACAAGTCCGTATATATCATTTGAGGGTAATCCGTCTGACATTTTAACCTCGCGTATGATTTTCCTTTTCTTATAATCATATAGGTTAAGACCCCCTCCTTCGGTTCCGAGCCACACGGTATTGTTGTTTAAGAACATCATCGGGATTATATATGCACTTACATCGTGCTCCGACAGTTCCTGAAAATTAGCGTACCAATTATAACTGTTTGTGTCGGCATCAATAATGTAAAACCCGTTGCCGGTAGCGACGCCAATTGATTTTTTGTCAATGACATCGATTGACATTACGCCGTTAATCTCAAACCTATGGTATAACGAACCGTCACTGTTAAGGGCTACGAGAGAACCGTGAGGCGAGCCGACCCAAATTTTACCACGACAATCAGTCTGAATTGCGAATATGTAGTTTGACGACAAGGCTCCATCGCTTTGAGTCCAGTGCCCTTTGATGTTACCCGACAAATCCATACGATATACGCCGTCGCCATAGCAGCCTGCCAGAACATTTCTGTTGCCGCTCTCACACAGCGATACAACGACTACCCCGGATAATGAATTGCGCCAAGTTCCGGTACGGGGATTATAAATGCTTATCCCTCGATCTGTTGCATACCATATATTCCCGTCAGACGATTCTATGATATAGTTCACATTGTTGTTGACGAGAGAGTTGGGATTGTCTTTGACATGAGTAATAATCTGAACGGGTGACTGCGACAAACTTACCATTGTTACCCCTCCGGTATAACTGCCTATCCACAGATTACCGTGGTCGTCATTCAACAGTGCATATATGCCGTTGCCTGTAAATGAAAACTCCGGTGCCAGTTCTGTGTTGACAAGTGCGGTCAATGAGTTGTCAGGTATATTATAAACCAAAACACCGCTCCCGTCAACACCTATGGCAAGACGTTCGGGGCTTAGTTTGACAATAGAACGGATTGGTTTCTGCAACAAGGTGTTTGTAGGATGGATCTGGTCAACGCTGAAATCCGACATATCAAATTGATATAAGCCCTTGTTGAAAGCTCCGATATACAGCGTATTGTTTCCCTCATCGAAATACAGACTCTGTATATTGGTATCTTTAAGTAGCTCAACATCTTTGACTGCGTGGTCATTACGCATTATTTTAAGCCCTGATGATGTAGCTGCAAACAAATAACCCTTTGCAATAATAATGTCGTTGACAGCCGCGCCGGGCAGGATAGGGCGATAATCCTTATCTGACACGTATTTGAACAGACCGTCATTGGTTGCATACAATATACTGCCATCGCTATTGACAAGCATCTTGTTCAACACAACATCGCCGTGACTTAAGTCCGAAAGATTGCTCGTCAATATAAACGAGTCATATATGGGTGAATATATGTGTACTTTGCCTGTATTCTCATAAGCATACAAATCTCCCTTATTGAGATATAACCTAATTATGCGACCGGCTCTATCGCCATAGAACGAGTTGCTCTCAAGCGAGTAATTCTTTAGAACTCGACCATTAAAACGGTCAACTCCTGACTTGGTACTTACCCAAATTGCCCCATTCTCATCTTCAGCAATAGAATATACCTTCTGACTACTAAGTCCCGTGGCATTATCAATACGCAGAACCTCCGAAATCACACGCTGATTCCCATAGCCCTTCTGCGCGAGAAACAGAAAAACCATGAAAATCGCTGTAATAAACAGCCCGTTCTTAGTGCTCTTTAGCGAGGATGGCGTATAATTACCCTTAATATTGCAAAGTTAGCAATATTTGGTGAAATTTCCCTCGACCAAAGCTACAAATTTCCAACGCTCCCATTCGACCTCCTATTTGGTCGTCTCGCAAGTCTTGGAGTAGATACAAGAAAGACGGTAATCTTACGGTCGAAGTTAATAGTATATAGCCATATAGCCGTAGGTAGGTTGGTTGCTGGTTATATTCCTTGACAATGATGCGTTGCTATATAAAGTGGTCGGCATATAGTCATTCAGGAACTAATCTCTCTACCTATTAAACATTTTAGATTGTTCGGAAGGACTCTATTTAGACCGTTATATAACTCGGAACCCGGATTGCTCGGAACATTCCCGGCACACGAATCGAAGATTGTGCCACGAAACACGGGTCAATGTAAAAAGTAGGTTGTTAAATTGTGGGCAAAGATAGTTAACTTTGCG
>CAMWVE010000023.1 GCA_947177685.1 uncultured Porphyromonadaceae bacterium
TACGCGTCTGGGGGGCGTGAGGTCGCTAGTTCGAGTCTAGTCACCCCGACAAAATTTAAAAGCAGAAATGAGAATCGGCAGATGCCGGTTCTCATTTTTTTTATATGGTTCTCATTTTTATAAATTACGCACCAAGGTGCGTAAGCGGGAGACGAACAGAGGGTGGAGTGTCCGTTGTCGGAGCGGAAGGCTCCAGCTTCCGCAATTATGATGAAATTGTCGTTGATAGCATGGTTTACGCACCAAGGTGCGTATGCGGGAGACGAATAGAGGGTGGAGCTTCCGAAAGGCGAGAAGGGCGATAAAAAATTAACGGGCACTCCGTGGAGTGCCCGTTGTTGGAGCGGAAGGCTCGGGCTTCCGCAAATTATGACGAAATTGTCGTTGAAGCTATTATTTGAGCAGCATACGGTGGGTGGTGGTGTTGCCGTGGGCAGTCTCTACGGAGAGGATATAGACTCCTGAGGGTGTGCCGGTAGCATCGAGCTCGACATCGGAGCCGGCTGACTGAGCCGCAGCTGCCTCAATGCCCTGCATGTTGTACAGACGCGCTGCGATGCCTGAGGCTGAGGGAACCGATATGCTGATGGTGCGGTCAGAGGTCATGGTTATGATAGCTTCGTAGTCATCGGCAAGCACACCCTGAACACCGGCGGCTTTGCGGGCGAGAACTTCCTTGATGCCTGCCATGGCGTCGAGACGTCCTGCTCCCCAGCGCAACTTCTCATCTTCGGTGGCGTTGTAGCCCAGAGGATTGATGCATGTCTTTTTCAATATGGACACTACATCTGCCTGCTTAAGTGTGGGGTCTGCTTGCAGCCAGAGTGCCACGGTGCCTGCCATGAAGGGCGATGCCATGGAGGTTCCGTGTATTTCGCCCCAGTATGCTGTGGGTTCGCTGTTTACTCGCGCGCACATCCTGTTAAGACTGCCGGAGTCGAGGCTTTTGGTGTAATAGCGGTTGAGCGACGACTGAATCATGGCGCCGGGAGCGCATGCGGTGGGTAGGGGAGTGCCGTTGAAGGCGTAACCGAAGCCGGTGAACGGGCTGACTTTACCCACGGGATAGGCATTGATGTCGGCATAGGCGTATGCGCCTACGAAAGTGCCCCAGCAGTTGCGGGTGGTGTAGGAGCCTACGGCAATGATATCGTTGGCTGTGGCGAGGTTGTTGATCGAACCGTTGTAGCTGCCGTCAGTGAATCCTTCCACACGGTCAGAGGCAAAGATGGTTCCACCGGTGCCGTAGAGGTAAACCTGCTGTCCGTCAACACCATCCACTGAAATCATCACTTTCGCTCCGGAAGCTTTTTCCGAGAAGCTGCCTGAGAGTGACACATGGAAGCGGTTGTTGAGGCTGTTCACCTCCGACTTCATGGTTATGGAGCCGTTCATGTATTCCGTGAATTTTACTTGGCTGGGCGATGCTGTCTGGTTTGCAGCTGTTATGCGGGCGAGCGGCGTTATGGTGCCGTTGCTGTAGAACGACACGGTTACGGTCAGCGGGCGCTCGTCGTTCGACCACAGGTCGGCGCCTTTGAAATAGTTGTTTGCAAAGAAGGTTTTCATGGAGTTGTCAGCTGCGGTCAGCTTCTTTCCGGCGAATATCTTTTTGTCGCCATCGTTGCCCGATGCCACGCAGACGATGCCTTTCTTGCCGATTTTTGAGAAAGCTGATTCTAACAGACCGGTGCCGTCGTGCGGACCTTCGTTGCTCTGGATCGACAGGTTTACTACGAAAGGCTGACCATGTTTCTCGGCATAATCAGCCACAGCGTTGATTCCCTTGATGATATTGTTTGTGGTCAGATAGCCGCCTGCCATGATTATGTCGCTGCCGGTGGCAACGCCGTAGAAAGGAATTCTGCCGTTGTAGTTCGATGTGGGACCTGACACGGGTGATGGGTTGATGCTGTAGTCACCGGTTTTGTAGGCTCTTCCTGCCATGATGCCTGCCACATGGGTTCCGTGGGTGGAGTAGGTGTTGTCAGTGGTGAAGGCTTTTATCTGCGAGGGGGTGACAGCTGAGATGTTGTTGTTGTAGTCAAAGACCTCCTTCACTCGTGAGTCTCCGTATTCATCCAGAAACATGGGGTGGTTCGGGTCCATACCGCCATCCATGAGTCCGGTGACGATTCCGGTGCCGTTGAATTTCATTGTTTTGCCGTCGTAGCGGAATCCGTCTTGAACTCGGGTTACGTCAGTAGCCGGTCGCGCCATGTCGAGAGCCACGTCGTAGGTGTTGCCGAACTCGACATATTTCACGTCGGGTTCCTCGGAGAACTCGATGACCTCGTCAGCCGGGATGCTTGCAAGAAAAAGGTTATCAGAAACATCAGTTACGATTTCAATCTGATATTTTTGAAGCGTAGACTCCTTCCAGTTATCATTCATAAGCACCAGAGCTTCTATTCTTTCAGTTTCATTAGAACGCTCTTGCGAGCAAACTGCCGTCTGAATAGCCTCTAATTGTAGCAAACCGTTAATGTTTACTTTGTTTTGCGCTACGGATGTAACTGAAATTAGCAAAATTGTTAAAAAATATAGTTTTTTCATAATGTTAATATAGTTTTTATTGCACAAAGATAGTACAAGCAAAAAAAATATAAAAACAAAGTCAACTTAAATAAAATAAAATTGAGTTAAGATTATTTAACACATGGGGGGGGGTAATTTCTCGAAAATTTCGTATCTTTGCGTTGTAAAATATTTTTACGAAAACGGGCACTCTGATACGAATTTGTAAAAATGAAATAGTTTTTAATTGTAAACTTTATTTATATACCATAAAATCAGTCACTTAATAATAACTCATGTATATCGGAATTGATGGTTTTTTGACATGTTCTTAAATACATATATAATATATGTAGGGTGCGTCAGAGACTTCAATACCGCAAGTCACGAAAACAATAACCTTAATCATTAACTCAATATTTTTATCAATGAAAAAAAATCTACTCCTTAAGAAGATGTTGCTCTCAGTGGCAATGCTTGCAGGTGCGGGTGCGATGTGCGCTCAGACTTTCACCCAAGGTGCATTGAAGTACACCGTGACAGGCGGCACCGAAGTTTCTGTGGCTTGTAACGACAAGAGCTCTACAAGTCCTATTGTCATTCCGTCAACCGTTTCCAACGGCGGAGTTACCTACACTGTGACTTCTATTGATAACTTCAAGAGCGCAAAGGCATCGGCAATTACCATTCCGGCTACTGTTAAGTCCATGATTTCGTATGCGTTCGAGGCGGGAGCAATGGAATCAGTTACTTTTGAAGAAGGCAGCCACCTTGCAGAAATCTCGGATCATGCTTTCATCAGATGTGTAAACCTTAAGGAGTTCGATGTTCCTGAAGGTGTAACAAATATTGCAGGATATGCGTTTGAAGGAACAACATCGATGACAACGATGACACTTCCCTCCACACTGAAGACATTGGCTAACGGTGCTTTCTATAATCTGGGTGGTGACAAATCAGCGAATATGCAAAGCATGACATTCAAGGCTTTCAATCCTCCATCCGGAAGTAACTCAGCTTTCCAGAACTGGCAAGCGTCATCAACCTGTAAGTTCTACGTTCCCAACCAGTCGGTAGACGCTTATAAGGCTTCACCCGTATTCTCATTATTTAAAGATGGCACTAATATTGAAGGTGCTGACTTAGGCGAATTGAAATTCCCTGTTGACGGTCTCACCTTAGGCAATCTGAAATATATGCCCGTTGATGCCAAGTCAGTGAGCGTTGCAGTTGAACCCGACTCAAAAGGTGTTGCTTTTGACGCAGTTATTCCTGCTACAATCTCTCATAACGGAAACTCTTTCGCTGTTACTGAAATCGCTGATAATGCTTTCCAGGGAACTAAGATCACCTCAGTGGTTATTCCCGAAGGCATCACATACATCGGCAGCTATGCTTTCCAGAACGCTAAAGGCATCAACTCTGTTGCAATTCCCGCTTCAGTATCTATCATCGGTCAGAATGCTTTCCAATATTGCGAAGGTCTGACCTCAATCACTTTTGCTGAAGGCTCAAAACTCAGCGCCATCAACAGCCACACATTCAACAACTGTATAAATGTAACAGAATTTGCTATTCCTGAAGGTGTTAACTCGCTGGGTCAGTGGTCACTTGAAAGCATGAAATCTTTGACCACTCTTACACTTCCTTCTACCTTGACCAGACTTAACGGTGGTGCCCTGGCACGCTGCGCTTCTCTTACAACTCTCAAAGTTAACGCAGTAAATCCCCCGGCAGTAGATAATGCCAATGTATTTGACGGTGTTAATGTCGGTGAATGTGACCTCATTGTTCCTGAAAGTTCTGTAAGCGCCTATAAAAAAGCTCAGTATTGGAACGAGTTCGGTAACATGTCAATAGCTGTTGTAATCGGTCCGATCAGATATGCTGTCAATGAGAATGGAACCGTTACAGTTTCTGTTGCTAACAAAAATGCAAAAGAGGCAGTTGAGATTCTCCCCACAGTGACCATCAAAGATAAAGAATATACAGTTACAAACATTGGTGAACTGGCATTTGAGTATTCTCAAATTTATGCCATTACCATGCCTAACACCATCACAACCATTGAAACTCAGGCATTCCAGCGCGCCAAAGAGTTTGAATCCATCACCATCCCCGCATCTGTTAAGGAAATCGGTGTGGAAGCATTCCACTGGGACGATTCCAAACTGAAATCAGTTGTTTTCGAAGAAGGTTCACAGCTTACCGAATTTAAAAACGGTATTTTCAATGGCTGTACATTGATTGAAGCTCTCACTATCCCCGAAGGTGTGACCAAAATCGGTGACTATGCATTTAATAATATGAAAGCATGTAAAACCCTTCAGGTCAACAACGCTGTTCCTCCCACAGTAACCAATGCCAACGCTTTCAACAGCTTCCCTGTAAACACCTGCACTCTGGTTATTCCTCAGGGTTCAAAAGAAGCTTACGCAGCTGATCCCATCTGGAGCAAATTCACCAACGTTGAAGAAAAAGTTATGACCGGCGTTGAAGTGGTTGTTGACTCAACTGACGGTGCAGCAGTTTATTACAACATGATGGGCGTGAAAGTTGAGAATCCCTCAGCCGGTCTGTACATCGTTGTAAAAGACGGCAAAGCTTCAAAAGTTCTTGTAAAATAATCTGAAATCTGTAACAGGATTATATAAATGATAAGATCCACACATATTAAATCCATTATCCTCACGGTGGCGATGCTTCTGGCATCCGCCACTGTGTGGGGTGTGGACTTCGTATCCGGTAACTTGGCATATACCATCAACAGCGACGGAAAATCCGTGGCAGTGTCGGTTGTTGACGCTACAGCCACCGGCAGCATCGTCATTCCCTCGGAGGTAAAGAACAACGGCACAACCTACAAGGTGACTGCCATTGCTGACCAAGGATTTGAAAATACCAAACTCAACTCGGTGACAATTCCGCAATCAGTGACCTCCATTGGCGAAGCAGCTTTCAACAGCGCTACGAATCTCAAATCAATTGCCATTCCCAAATCGGTGGAACAAATTGGTAAAGATGCTTTCCGATGGTGTAATGACGCAACTTCCATCACTTTTGAAAAGGGCTCGGTACTGACCGAGATTGCCGAATCTGTTTTCAATCAATGCACCCAAGTGAAGATACTTGAACTTCCTGAGGGGGTGAAAACGATCCGTAAAAGTGCGTTTCTCTCCATGACCTCTCTGTCGGTAGTCATTCTGCCTCCGGCACTGACCAAGATTGAGGATTCGGCTCTTGCAGAGTGTCCTGCCTTGCGTTTCTTAAAGATTCAGTCGGAAAAGCAGTTAGGATTGAATGAAACAGTATTCACCTCCTTTTCGTCCACGACATTCAATTTCAAGAACTGCTGGGTGTATGTGCCGGCAAAGGATCTGTCATTTTATAAAGGAAACATTTTCTGGAGCCGGTTCGGCGTGGTTTCAGACAATCCGTTCGACATTTTCAAGTCAGGGAGTCTGACTTATGCCACAATCTCAGATGACGAAGCGGCTGCCATCGACAGTGATCAGAACATAAGAACCGCTGCTGTTCCTGATCAGATTGCCTATAATGGCAAGGATTACAAAGTGACGATAATTGGAGGCGCGCTGTTTTTAGGAAACCGCAGTCTGACCTCCCTCACGATTTCGTCAAACACAAAAGAAATTTGTGCAGGTGCGTTTGAAGACTGCTGGAATCTGACAGCGCTGACTTTACCCTCCGGACTGGAGCGTATCGGTGAATTGGCGTTCAAGGGTTCCGGTGTAGCCAGAATCATTATGCCTAACAGCGTCAAGTCGCTCGGCAGAAAAACTTTCGGCGTGACGCTCAAGGAACTGCGCCTTTCAAACAGTCTTACTGTTCTTCCTGAACAGATGGCTGAATGGTCAGGTATATCAACATTGAAAGTGCCCGAAGGGGTAACCGAAATCCAGCGGCATGCTTTCTACTTCTGCGGTTCACTCAAGGAAGTGACTCTTCCGTCAACTCTTAAGAAAATGGGTGAGGCAGTATTCAATGACTGTTATTCACTCACCACTGTCAGCTGCAAGGCTGTCACCCCGCCGGTTTGTGCCGAAGGTGACATGTTCCGCTCTGACATACCGGGAAAAGCCACTCTGCGTGTGCCCGTAGGTTCCTATAACAGCTACAGCACCACCGCTCCGTGGTCCTCGTTCAGAACCATCGTTGAAGTTGAATTCGGCGATGACAACCTGATAGAGGCTCTCGGCATGAAATTCTACGTCAATGGTGAAAGCTCCCTGAAAGTGATAGGAGTGACCGGTACGTCGTCATCTGTATCCATTCCGTCGACTCTGAGCCATGAGGGCATCACCTACACAGTGAACGAGATAGCGGAAAACGCTTTCGACGGAAGCCGTGTGACAGAAGTTGACATCCCTGCGACTATTGAAAAAGTAGGAAGCGGCGCATTTAAAGGACTGGCAATGAGTAAGGTGCAGATTCGTGCCATTGTGCCTCCCGCCTGTGCCGACGATGCTTTCAGCGCATCGACCTATGCAAACGCAACCCTTTTGGTTGGAGCGGATTGCCGTTCGGCTTATGCAGCAGCTGCCGGATGGAAAAACTTCCGCAACATTTCGGAAGAAGTCGGGGACCTAAACAACTTCACTCAGGGTAACTTCAGCTTCACCATCATTGATAACGGTTATGTGGAGATTGCGCTCACAGCGCAGGCTCTCAAAGATATGACACTGACAAAAATCGATGTTCCGGAACAGGTAACCTTCCAAGGTCAGACCTATTCGGTTATACGCATTGCTGACCGCGGATTCAAGGGATTGGGCTGTCAGGCAGGCGTTCATGGCTCAGCCTGTGGCGCTACCGTGACCGTGACCTTGCCGGAGACAATCGATGAAATAGGCAAGGAAGCGTTCTATGGCGCTCATATCCTCGCCATCAATTTGCCCTCGAACCTCTCTCTGTTGGGCGAATCATGTTTCGCACAGTGTCTGTACCCCGGAACCATAGTTATTCCGGAATCATGCACCGAAGTTCCTGCGAATGCATTCAACGGATGCCGTATGAGCGGAGTGTATATTCCCGCGTCGATCGTCAACTTTGGCAGTGATGCGTTTGCTGCCACCGTCAACATGGCGAAAGTGGAAGTGGAAGATCTGGAAACTTTCCTCAATATGACGTTTGACACGGAGAAATCCAATCCTATGTGTGACGGCAGCTGGATGGGTGGAGCACGACTCTATTATGAAGGCGAACCTGTCACCGAAATAAACTTCGAGGATTACGGTATGACCTCGCTCGGCGATTACGCCCTCTACGGCTGCAACAGTCTGGTAGTCGTCCTGTTCCCCGAGGATTTCGACGAAATAGGTTATAAGGCGCTTACCCGCTGCAAGGAAATCAAGGTCATAGGTTGCAAAAACAATAATGCAATCAGCGGACCGTCTGATCCTGACGCAGGTTTCGACGCCAATGTATATGAAAACGCCTCGCTTTATGTGCCTGCCGGGCACAAGGCAGCCTACATGCAGGAGCCTATCTGGCAACCTTTCCGGAATGTCATCGAAGCTTCGGCAGGTGTGGAAGGCGTGGAAACTGACAACACCAATATCTCAGTCAACGGCTGTGAAATACACAATCCCGCGTCACAAAACGTGAAAATTTACGATGTGACAGGCTCGCTTATCCATGAAGGAAAAGAGAACATCATCACCCTGAGCAACGGTTTATATATCGTTGAAGCGGGAGAAACAATTAAAAAAATCTGTATTAACTAATCGTTAGCCTAAATTTAAACAATCGTGAGAAATATTTTTTCAAAGAAGAACCTGATGCTCACCGTGGCTATGTTCGGTGCATCACTTTCCATGTGGGGTCTTGACTTCACACAGGGCAACCTGAAATATGAAGTGAATCCTGACAACACTTCCGTAACCGTGTCGTTGGTCGACAAAAATGCGGCTGACCATGTTGTCATTCCCGCACAGGTGACTAACGCCAACATCAAATATGACGTTACAGCCATCGCTCAACAAGGATTTGCTAACAGTAAAATCAAGTCAGTCTATATTCCCAAAAGCATCGCGACACTTGGCAATGAGGCATTCCAGTATTGTCGTGAGATTGAAACTGTAACCTTTGAAGAGGGCACTGCTGTGAAAGCCATCAGCAACCACTGTTTCAAGCATTGCGATAAGATAAAAGTGATGGAGATTCCTGAAGGTGTGGAATCTCTCGGTCAATGGAGTCTTGAATCACTGGAGTCGATGATTTCGCTCACCCTTCCCTCTACTCTGACTTACATGGGAAGCGGATGTGTGGCTTACAACTATGCGCTGTCAGTTATTTCAGTCAATGCCACCACCCCTCCGACACTTTATGACAAGGTTGGTTCGTTCGGTTTCCCCTTCCGTGATTTACCCTTTGCGGCGATTTCGCTCTATGTTCCGGACGGTTGCACTGAAACCTATGCCCAGACACCGGGATGGAATGAGTTCTCTGTAATCACAACCGGTAAATTCTCCATGTTCAAGCAAGGTGCGTTCACCTATGCTGCCATCAGACCCAAGGCGGTTTCAGTGGTAGAATTTGACGGAAGCACCACCACTCCGGTTGTCCCCGCCCAGGTTACCGCTAACGGTGTTACTTACGATGTTGTCGCGCTCGGCGGATCGTTGTTCGCAAACCAGAAGATAACTTCTGTCAGCCTGCCCGTCGGTCTGGAAATCATTGGTGACAAGACTTTCAGATACTGTGATAAACTCAAGGAAATAACTCTGCCTGAGGGTCTTGAGAGAATAGGTGGAGGTGCGTTTAATTCCACAGACATCAGTGTTTTTAATATTCCCAACAGTGTGGTTTACATCGGTAACGATGAGCCTTTCCCCACTGCCACCACAGTATTGGAACTTTCTCATTCATTGAAAGCAGTTCCCAGAAAATGTTGCGTGTGGAGTAAGTTGACAGAGATTAATATTCCCGAAGGGGTGACTTCAATCGGCGAGGAGGCGTTCGTGGTAAGCAACAGTCTGAAAAAAGTGATGCTCCCCAGCACTCTTACCAGCATTGAAAAACGTGCTTTCGCTGAATCCCCTGCTATTTCCAATATCATCTGCGGCGCAAAAGTGCCTCCTGAAGGTGGTTCTGAAGATATTTTCTCCATGGAGGTTTATGACAGAGCGACTCTCAATGTTCCTGTCGGCACCGCACAGGCTTACCGAAGCACCATGCCGTGGTCGCAGTTCAACAACATCGAGGAATTTGAATATTCACCCGATCTTGATTTTGAGTTCGGCGGCATCCTTTACAGCACCATCAACAGTTCTTCATTGAAAGTGGTTGGTATTAATAACAACGCAACCGATGTTGTCATCCCCAACGCAGTAAAACGCAACGGCTCGTTCATGAGTGTTGTGGAAATCGCTGACAACGCCTTTGAAGGCACTTCAATTAAATCAATCGAAATTGCGCAGTCGGTGACCAAAATCGGTAACAGTGCGTTTGCCGGTCTGAACATGACCTCTGTGAAGGTACGCTCAATGATACCTCCGGTGTGTCCGGACAATGCGTTCACCGCAAACACATATAATAATGCAACACTCTTTGTAGGCTCACAGTGCAAGCAGAATTATGAAAACGCTCCATGCTGGAAAAACTTCCGCACCATCGTTGAAGAAGTTGAAGTAGGCAACGTGGTGACCGTAGGCAAATATATCCTGACCATCCTTGAGGACCAGTGTGTTGCACTCGGCTACGTTCCTGAGGCTCTTCAGGATAAAACCCTCAAAGAAATCCGCATCCCTGAAGAAGTGGAATATGAAGGTGTGACATACACCGTGACTGCCATCGCTCCCGGCGGTTTTGAAAAACTGCTCTGTGGTGGCAGAGAACCTGACGGTACCACTCACCTTGTAGGGCACACCGGGTCAGTGAGAGTGTTCCTCCCTGAAACAATCGAGGAAATCGGTGACCGCGCCTTCTGTGAAGCTCACATATCAACCATCAACATCCCCTCGTCTGTGCACACCCTCGGAAAAGAATGTTTCTCACAGTGTCTGATGGAAAATGACATTGTCGTTCCCGGCGGCGTGACCACAATACCCAAAGATGCTTTCTCTTGGCTCTGGCATGTCAACAAACTCACTCTGTCAAGCGGTGTCGAGGAAATCGATGAAAGCGCTTTCATTTTCGGTAAAATAAAGGAATTTTATCTTCCCGCAAGCATCTCAAGAATCGGCAATCAGGCATTCGGCTACGGTCAGCAGCGAAAAGTGGAGGTTGAGGACCTTGAAGGATTCCTTAATCTCACGTTCGGTGACAGCGGTGCCAACCCGCTCTGCAGCAATGCCGATCTTTTCTGGAAAGGCAACCCCGTGACCGAAATTGATTTCGGCGACTACTTCATCACCGAGGTTGGCGAATATGCTCTCTATGGCTGCACAAGCCTCGAAAAGGTTGTTTTCCCCAGAAACTTGACAGTCATCGGCTATCAGGCGTTTAACAATGCACGCAACATCCGCACCGTTGAGTGCCAGAATGAAACCTGCATCCAGACCCAGTACACCGGCAATGCATTCGACCCGTCGACCACCAGCTTCGGCACTCTCTATGTTCCCGTTGGCTGCAAGGAAGAATATGTCGATAACCAGCTTAACAGAACTTGGGGTGAGTTCGTGAATGTCATCGAGAAAGATTTCGGCGGCGTTGATGAAATCGAGGCTGACAGCAATGGCATCACCGTCAACGGCAACTCCGTTATCAATCACAATGGCACCAATGTAAAAGTTTATGACGTGACAGGCAGCCTCATCTACTCAGGCTCTGATTCAGTCATCAACCTCAACCGCGGCTTCTACATCGTTGCTGCAGGCGAAACAACAACAAAAATTTCTATAAACTAATTGAATGTATCCGTTCACAATGAGAAATAATCTGACCGCAAAAAGTCTGTTGCTCTCTGCAGCTATGCTCGGGGCATCGTTCTCAGTGTGGGGACAGGAATTTCAGCAGGGCAATCTGAAATACACTGTCAACGCTGACAACACAACTGTGTCAGTAGCGGCAGCCAGCAGGAACTCGTCCGATGCGCTTGTAATTCCGTCAACGGTTACAGACAACGGAAAGACATATACAGTGACTGCTGTCAAGGAGTCAGGATTCGCGGAATGTAAGTTCACATCAATCCTGATTCCTAAGACCGTCACTGAGATAGGTTCCTGTGGGTTCCAATACTGCTCAAATACAAAGTCCATCACCTTCGAGGCAGGTTCAAAACTGACCTATGTAGCAGATCACACTTTCAAAGGATGCAGTCTGATTAATGAGTTCGAGCTCCCCGAAGGAGTGACTGCAATAGGTGACTGGGCATTGGAGAGTATGACAGGCTTGTATGCTCTGACCCTTCCCTCAACCTTGACAAAGATTGGGAGCGGTGCTATAGGATTGTGCCCGTCGCTCGGCGTAGTGACCGTGAAGGCAGCTGTTCCTCCCACCGTACGGGAAAATGTTTTCCGTGAAGATCCTTTTGCCACTTGTACGCTTTTAGTTCCCCAAGGTGCTGTCAGCAAATATAGCTTCGACGCTGTGTGGGGTCAGTTCGCCAACATAAAGGCGGGCAGCTACCGGTCGTTCACCACATCAGACTTTAAGTTTGGTGTGACTGACAGCGGCGTGGTGACAGTGATAGATTATCTCGGCAAAAACACCGTGATTGATATTCCTGAAAAAGTGACTTACGAAGGCATCCAATACACCGTGAATGCACTCGGTCCCTATTTGTTCTACAAATCAGGCATATCTTCAGTAACTATCCCCTCAACCGTTAAAATCATCGGTCCATCGGTATTCGAGAGCTGCAAGAGCCTTGAATACTTAACCATCCCCAATGGTGTGGAGCGCATCGGTGCAAAAGCGTTCAATTACTCCGAAATCAAGTCTTTCATCCTGCCCAACAGTGTCAAACATCTGGGTGAAAAGCTGTTCCCCATGTCCACTCGGGTTCTGGAACTCTCAAAAAATCTGAAGGAGCTTCCTTTACAAGTGTGTGCATGGAGCCAGATCACGGAGATTGTTGTTCCTGAAGGTGTCACCACCATCTGTAAAGAGGCTTTCGTTCGCAACGCAAAGCTGACCACAGTGATTCTCCCCACAACCCTTACCACCCTTGAAGAAAAAACTTTCGGCGATTCACCGTTGATCACCAAAGTCATCTGCGGCTCAACCAAAGCTCCCGCAGGCGGCTCGGACAACACTTTCTCCGACGAAGTTTACAAAGGTGCAACCCTTTATGTGCCGACCGGCTCATCAGACTCATACCGTAAAACCGCTCCTTGGTCAATGTTCAAAAACATTGAAGAATATGTATATTCCGCTGACAATGAGTTTACTGACGGCAACCTCCGTTACAGAGTCATTGACAAGGAATCAGTGAAGGTTATCGGCGTTGCCGGCAATCCTGCCTCTGTCACCATCCCCGATGAATTGAAATTCAACGCACTCGACAGAAAGGTTGTTGAAATCGCTGACAACGCTTTCGCCGGCAGTACGGTAAAATCGGTGGTGATCGGTCGTTCAGTGAAAGCAATCGGTAACAACTCATTCGGCGGACTGAACATGACCTCCGTGAAGGTGCTTCCCTCTGATCCTCCCGTGTGTCCGGACAACGCATTCACCGAGGACACTTACAGAAATGCCACCCTCACCGTAGGCTCTCAGCTCAGGGTTTACTACATGGCTTCATCAGGCTGGAGTAACTTCAAGAACATTGTTGAGCAGGTAGAGGTCGGAAACAAAATCACCATGGGTAATTTTGTTTACACCATCCTCGAGAATCAGCGTGTTGAAGCAGGCTTCACTGAAATGGCGCTTAAGGACAAGAGCATCACGGAAATCATCATACCTGATATGGTCAACATCTCAGGCAAGACCTACACCGTGACTGCAATCGCTCCCAAAGGATTCTATGCGCTGCAGTGTCCTGACACAAGAAAGCATATTGCAAACTGCACAGGCACCGTCAGAGTGGTGCTTCCCGAAACAATCAAGGAAATTGGTGAGGAAGCTTTCGGATATGCACATGTGTCTACCATCAACCTCCCCAACTCACTCACCACTCTTGGTAAAGGATGTTTCCACGGCTGTCTGATGACAAATGACATCGTTATTCCCGGTGGAGTGGTGGAAATACCCGTTGACGCCTTCTCATGGATATGGTATGTCAACAAGCTCACCCTGTCAGAAGGTGTGGAAAAAGTTGGTAAATCTGCCTTTGGTAGTTCTCGCTTTGCGGAAGTCTACATCCCGGCGTCATTGTATGAAATCGGTAGCTTGGCTTTCGATAAGTACACTAATAAGGTAGAGGTAGCCGATCTTGAATCGTTCCTCAACATCAGCTTCTTTGACTACTGGTCCAATCCCTTGTATCCCGGTGCCGATCTTTACTGCAAAGGTAAACCTGTTAACGAAATCAACTTCGGTGACTACTCCATGACAACTGTGGGTAAATTTCAGCTCTATGGATGCAACAGCCTGACAAAAGTGGTGTTCCCGCGCAACTTCACCGAAGTAGGTTATAGGGCATTTTATGATGCGAAAAATCTGCGCACCGTGGAGTGCATGAACCCTGATTGCATAATCACCGATTGGCATGACACCCCCTTCTCGGCTGAAACAACCGATAAAGGCACCCTTTATATTCCCGTTGGCAGCAAAAACGCGTATGTCACTAACCAGAAATATACGATTTGGGCTACTTTCAAGAACATCGTTGAGACAAACTTCGGCGGAGTTGAAGGCGTGGAAGCTGACAACAACAGCATCACCGTCAGCGGCAACACCGTAGTGAATCCCGACGGCATCAGCGTCAAAGTCTATGACGTGGCAGGCAACATCGTTTACGAAGGCACTGAAAACGTCATCACCCTTGCAAGCGGCTTCTACTTGGTGGCAGCTGACAATAAAACTGTAAAAATTTTTATAAACTAATCAATTATATCCAACACAATGAAAAAAATTCTAACAGGAAAAAGCCTGATGCTTTCCGTGGCTATGCTCGGAGCATCGCTTTCAGTGTGGGGACAGGAGTTTACTCAGGGCAACCTGAAGTACACTGTCAATCCTGACAATCTGACTGTGTCAGTTGCAGCAGCCGACAAGAATTCGACTGATGCTGTTGTCATCCCCTCAAAAGTGACCAACGGAGGCACTACCTATGAAGTCACAATCATCGCACAATCCGGTTTCGAACACTGTAAATTCACTTCAGTTGTCATCCCCAAGACTGTCGTTGAGGTGGCTCCTTACGGATTCCAGTATGCTGAAAATCTCCAGTCAATTACATTTGAAGAAGGTTCAAACCTGAAATATGTAGCACACCACGGGTTCAAATACTGTAACAAAGTAAAAGAATTCGAACTTCCCGAAGGTGTGACCGAAATCGGTGACTGGTCAATGGAGAAAATGTCAGGTGCGATTAGCATAACACTTCCTTCAACCCTTACCAAAATCGGTGACGGTGCCATCGGCTGGTGTACTTCACTGAGCGCACTTACCATGAAGTCAACCACTCCTCCCGCAGGTCCTGCAGGCATGTTCCGTGACATGGCGTTCGACATGTGTACGCTTTTCGTTCCCGAAGGTTGCGTGGGCAACTACAGCAGCGATCCCATCTGGGGTCAGTTCACCAACATCACCACCGGCAGCTATCAGGCATTTACCGTTGGCGACTGGAAATATGGTATTGTAAATGCAGGCGAAGTGTCAATTCTTTCATATAATGGTAATGCTACAGAAATCACCATCCCCGAAAAGGTTACATACGAAGGTAAACAGTACACCATTGTTTCAATCGGTGGCTCACTGTTCTACAAATCAAACATCACTTCAGTGAAAATACCTAATTCAATAAAAACCATCGGTGGTTCTGCATTCGAGGAATGTAAACAGCTTTCAGAAATCACACTCCCCGAAGGTCTGGAGCGTATCGAAGCACATGCTTTCCTGAACACTAACATCAAGCGCTTCATTCTCCCCAACACAGTGAATTACCTTGGTAACAAAGTGTTCCCCAGCACCACTGAGGTTCTGGAACTCTCAAACAGCCTCACAGTGATTCCCGAAGAAACCTGTGTATGGAACAAACTTACATCTATCATCATTCCTGAAGGTGTAAACACCATCAAAACTGAAGCGTTCGTTTGCAGCAACTTGATGACATCAGTTTCACTGCCTTCGACCCTCACCACCCTTGAACGCAAGACTTTCGGCGAATCATCACAGATCAGAACCGTTATCTGCGGTGCTAAAGTAGCTCCTCAAGGTGGCTCTGACAACACATTTGCCAATGATGTCTACAACTCGGCTACCCTCTATGTGCCTGTTGGTTCAACTCAGTCTTACCGCAACACTGCTCCTTGGTCACAGTTCAACAACATCGAGGAGTTCGCTTACAGCTCTGACAATGAATTCACCATCGGCGACCTGCGTTACAGTGTCATCAACGGTTCATCAGTTAAAGTTATCGGTGTGGCAGGTACTCCTGCTTCGGTTACTATCCCCAATGCAGTAAAATACAACGCAGCATTCCGTAATGTTGTTGAAATCGCTGAAAACGCTTTCGTAGGCAGCACAGTGAAATCAGTTGAAATCGGTCAGTCAGTTGCTAAGATCGGCAACAACGCCTTCGGCGGTCTCACCCTTGAATCAGTGAAGGTATTCCCCATGGAAGCTCCCCTGTGTCCTGACAACGCATTCACCACTGCCACTTACAACAACGCAACTCTCTTTGTAGGCGCACAGTGCAAGCCCATTTATGAAGTTGCCGCAGGCTGGAAAAACTTCAAGAACATTGTTGAAGAAGTTGAAACCGGTAACAAAATCACTGTTGGAAACTACGTTTACACCATCCTTGAAGATGAATGTGTTGCTGTCGGCTTCACTGAAGAAGCTCTTCAGGACAAAACCATCACTGAAATCATCATTCCCGAGGAAGTTGAAATCGAAGGCGTGACCTACACCGTTACAGCCATCGCTCCCAAAGGTTTCTATGAACTGCAGTGCCCCGGCACTTCCCCCGAAGGTAAATCTCACCTCGTCGCATGTACCGGTACAGTGAAAATGGTTCTTCCCGAAACCATCGAAGAAATCGGTGAAGAAGCATTCAAGGATGCACACATCTCAACTATCAACTTCCCCTCTTCACTGACCACCCTTGGTCGTGCATGCTTCAACGGCTGTCTGCTGACAAATGACATTGTAATCCCCGGTGGCGTTAACGAAATCGGTGAGGATGCTTTCGCTTGGGTATGGCATGTTAACAAAGTCACTCTCTCTGAAGGTGTTGAATCCATCGGCAGAGCTGCCTTCAACTTCAGCCATATTAAAGAACTTTACCTCCCCGCTTCAATCTCATTTGTTGGTAGCCTCGCATTCGGCTACGGTGAGTTATCAAAAGTTGAAGTTGCCGACATGGAATCATTCCTCAACATCACTTACTCTGACTCATGGTCTAACCCCATGGGTAACAAAGCCGCTCTCTACTACAAAGGCAAACCTGTGACTGAAATCAACTTCGGTGACTACTTCATCACCGAACTCGGCGAATATCAGCTTCAGGGTTGCTCAAGCCTCGAAAAAGTTGTTTTCCCGCAGAACTTCACCTCCATCGGTTACGAAGCATTTAACAACGCTAACAACATCCGCACAGTTGAATGTATGAACGAGACCTGCATCAGCACTCAGTACACCGGCAACGCTTTCTCTTCATCTACAACCAACTTCGGTACACTCTATGTTCCCGTTGGCTGCAAGGCTGAATATGTTGAAAATCCGCTGAACAGAACTTGGAGTGCTTTCGTGAACGTCGTGGAAAAAGAATTCGGTGGCGTTGATGAAATTGAAGCTGACGGCGCAGACATCACTGTCAACGGCGGTGACATCCTCAACCCCATGGCTTACTCAATCGAAGTTTATGACGTTGCCGGAAGCCTCATCTACTCAGGTAACGACACCGTCATCAAGACCGTTGCCAAAGGCATCGTGCTTGTAAAATACGACAACAAAGTTGTCAAGTTAGCTCTTTGAACAATAGTGTTTTAGGTTTTAGGGTTCGTAGAAGTCAGTTCCCGGTCCTGACCGGGGCTGACTTCTATTAAAATCCGCAACACACACAAATTAATATAAATTATAAAAATTCCAACCCCAAAAAAACAATCAGAATCACATTCACTCTAACCCGATTACTTATTCTTAATTAATTTAACCTTATTATTATCACAGCGTATGAAAAAGACCTTATTCTTGCTTTTGGTCATGATACTTTCGAGTATCGGATTGGCAAGTGCCCAAACCCGGAAGGTTGAGGGCGTGGTTATGTCGGCAACTGACCAGGAGCCGGTCATCGGTGCGACCGTAAAGGTCAAGGACACCAGTATTGTTGCCGTAACTGATATTGATGGTAACTTTACACTTACTAATGTTCCCGAATCGGCTAAAACCATTGTCGTGACCTACATCGGTATGAATCCGGCAGAAGTAGCAATCAAACCCGGTAAATTGACAATCGAACTTACTGACGCAGCTGAAATGCTCGAGGAAGTTGTCGTAACCGGTATGACCAAGATGGACAAACGACTCTTCACCGGTGCTACCACAAAAATTAACGCCGACGAAGCACGTATCGGCGGTATGGCTGATATCAGCCGAAGCCTTGAAGGACGTGCTGCCGGTGTGTCAGTCCAGAACGTATCCGGTACATTCGGTACAGCCCCCAAAATCCGCGTCCGCGGTGCCACCTCAATCTACGGTAGCTCCAAGCCCCTCTGGGTTGTTGACGGCGTCATCATGGAGGACGTGACAAACGTATCGGCTGACGACCTCTCGTCAGGTAACGCAGAAACCCTTATCTCATCAGCTATCGCCGGTCTGAACCCCGACGACATCGAAAGCTTCGACATCCTCAAGGACGGTTCGGCAACTTCAATCTACGGTGCGCGCGCAATGGCGGGTGTGATCGTTGTAACAACCAAAAAAGGTAAAGCCGGTCGCAGCTCCATCACTTACAACGGTGAGTTCACCCTGCGCCTGAAACCCAGCTACAGCACCTTCAACATCATGAACTCTCATGACCAGATGGGTGTATATCAGGAAATGGCTGCCAAAGGCTACCTGAACTATGCCGAAATCGCCAACGCCGGCAGCAGCGGTGTATATGGGAAAATGTATCAGCTCATCTCTGAATACGATGCCACAACCGGTCAGTTCGGTCTGGCTAACACTGCCGAAGCGCGTGCAGAATATCTGCGTGCCGCCGAGCTCCGCAACACCGACTGGTTCGACCGTCTGTTCGAAACCTCCGTCATGCAGACACACTCTGTTTCTGTTTCCTCAGGTTCAGAAAAAGCACAGCACTATGTTTCAGCATCGGTAATGTACGATCCGGGTTGGTACAAACAGAGCAGCGTGCAGCGCTACACTGCCAACCTCAACACCAGCTACAACATCTCTGACAAAATCAACTTCAACATCATAGGTAACGCATCGTTCCGTCGCCAGAAAGCTCCCGGTACTCTCGGTAGCGAAATGGACTTAGTCAGCGGTGAAGTAAAACGTGACTTCGACATCAACCCCTATTCTTACTCGATGAACACATCACGTACACTTGACCCCAACGTGTTCTACACCCGCAACTATGCTCCCTTCAACATCATGCACGAGCTTGACAACAACTACATGGAACTTGGTGTGAACGACTTCCGTCTGACCGGTATCCTCACCTACAAGCCCCTCCGCAAACTTGAACTCCAGTTGCTCGGTGGCGTGCAGAACACAGGCACACAACAGGAACACTTCATCAAAGATGAATCAAACCAAGCTATGGCTTACCGCGCTATGCCCACAGCTGCCATCCGCGATGCCAACCCCTTCCTCTACAAAGATCCTGACAACCCCTTCGCTCTCCCCGTGTCAATCCTTCCCAACGGCGGTATCTACGAACGCGCTGACCGCGGCATGTACAAATGGGACATGCGTGCCAGCTTGCGTTACAACGACGTGTTCGCTCAGAACCACATCGTAAACTTCTATGCCGGTATGGAAACCAACTCCGTGAACCGTCACTCAACATGGTTCCGCGGCTGGGGTATGCAGTATGCAATGGGCGAAGTTGCCAACTACGCCTACGAAGTGTTCAAACGCGGTAAAGAAGAAAACACCGACTACTTCACTCTGACCAACACTCGCGAACGCAGCGTCGCTTTCTTCGGCAACGCCACTTACTCTTATCAGGGTCGTTACACCATCAACGGAACCCTCCGCTACGAAGGTACCAACTCACTGGGCAAGAGCCGCAAGTCACGCTGGTTGCCCACATGGAACATTTCAGGTTCTTGGAACGCACATGAAGAACCCTTCTGGGCTGACATGCGTCCCGCATGGAGCCACCTGACCCTCAAGGCATCTTACTCACTGACCGGTGACCGTCCTTCAGTCAGCAACGCATTCGCTGTCCTCAGCTCAAGCAACCCGTGGCGTCCCTCCGCAGGTGTGACCGAAAGCCAGCTTTACGTTTCACAGCTCGCCAATCAGGACCTCACCTACGAAAAGAAACATGAGCTCAACTTAGGTCTCTCAACCGGTTTCATCGACAACCGCATCAACTTCGAGTTCGACTGGTACAAACGTAACAACTTTGACCTTATCGGTTACACCACCACTCAGGGTATCGGCGGTGAGATTGACAAACTCGGTAACATCGCTTCAATGAAATCTCACGGTATCGAGCTTTCTTTGACCACAAAGAACATCGTTACCCGCGACTTCACTTGGACCACCAACTTCATCTACTCTCACACCAAGAACAAAGTGTCGTCACTCAAGACCTCTATGACCATGATGCAGCTCATCACCGGCAGCGGTTTCGCTCAGGAAGGCTATCCCGTGCGTTCACTCTTCTCGATTCCCTTCATGGGTCTGAATGACGAAGGTCTCCCCACCTTCCTCGATCAGGACGGCAACATCTCAACCACCGGCATCTACTTCCAGACCTCTGACCCCGATAAACTCAAATTCCTTGAGTATTCAGGTAGCATCGACCCCACCGACATGGGTTCACTGGGCAACATCTTCCGTTATAAAAACCTCTCGCTGAACGTTTATGTAACTTACTCATTCGGCAACGTGGTTCGTCTTGACCCCGTGTTCAAGCAGCAGTATAACGACCTCACTGCCCACACCAAAGAATTTGCTAACCGCTGGACAGTGCCCGGTGACGAGAACCACACCAATATTCCCGTTATCGCCTCAACCACCCAGAACCGCAACGACACCAACCTCTCGTATGCTTACAACGCCTACAACTACTCAACAGCGCGCGTTGCAAAGGGTGACTTCATCCGCATGAAAGAAATCTCCGTTTCTTATCAGGTTCCCCAGAAGATACTGAACGCAATCCGTTTCCAGAGCGCTATGGTCAAACTGCAGGCAACCAACCTCTTCCTGATCTACGCTGACAAGAAACTCAACGGTCAGGATCCGGAATTCTTCAACACCGGTGGTGTGGCAGCTCCTACCCCCCGACAGTTTACACTCACTGTTAACTTAGGTTTCTAAATAATACATGATTACAATGAACAGATATATAAAATACGCACTTGTAGCGGCGCTCCCCATTGCCGCCCTTACTTCGTGCAACGATTATCTCGACACAATGCCTGACAACCGTGCTACGCTTGACAGCGAGAACAAAATCAAGAGCATCCTTGTGTCAGCCTACATTGACTCGGAGTGTGCCTGGGTCAACGAGCTTTCATCGGACAACTGCGATGACTACGGCGAACAGAACCCCAACACTAACCGCTGGATGGACGACACCTTCGCTTGGAAAGATGAGTCAGAAAGCGTCAATGAATCACTCGACCGCTACTGGGAAGCGAGCTACATCGCAATCGCCGGTGCTAACGAAGCACTCGCAGCTATCGAAAACCTTGGCGGTCCCTCAGTGTCGCCCATGATGGCTGAACTCAAAGGCGAAGCCCTGATGTGCCGCGCCTACATTCACTTCATGCTCGCAAACCTTTTCTGTCACCCTTGGACTCAGGATGCAGAGCAGTATCTCGGTCTCCCCTACATGGAACACCCCGAAACTCAGCTTAAACCCCGCTACGAACGCGGCAATCTGGCTGACTTCTACAATCTGATCCAGAAAGACCTCGAAGAAGGTCTGCAGCTCGTGGGCGACTCTTACTACGACGTGCCCAAATATCACTTCACCCGCAAAGCAGCCTATGCCTTCGCAACCCGCTTCTACCTCTACACCGAACAGTGGGAGAAAGCTGTTAAAGCCGGTACAGAGTGCGTCGGCACCGACCCCTCGTCAATGCTCCGCAACTGGTCAATCTTTGCAGGCATCCCCGGCACAGGTCAGGTTAAACCCAATGCCTACATCTCGCCCAACGAAAACGCTAACCTGCTGTTGCAGACTTCTTACTCACGCATCGGCGTTGTTTTCGGAGGTTACACCAACTACAGCCGTTACAGCCACGGTCAGTATCTCGCAATCAACGAGGACTTCCGCGCCAATAACATCTACGGCTCTACTCCCTATTCTGTTTATGCAACCTACACCGGTTCTAACTTCGACAAGTCAGTGATCAGCAAGTGCAGCTACCTGTTCGAATACACTGACCCCGTGGCAGGCGTCGGATACACCCACACTGTTATCCCCGTGCTCACCGCCGATGAAGCAGTCCTGAACCGTGCCGAAGCTCATGTGATGCTCGGTGAATTCGATGAAGCCGCTGCCGACCTCTCAGCTTGGATGTCAGCGTTCACTTCAAGCAAGGTGACCGTGACTCCCCAGTCAGTCGTTTCATTCTACAAGAATAAAAACTATTGCTACAGCGACAATGATCAGATTGCATCAGGCTTGAAAAAACACCTCAACCCCGCATTCGAAATCGATGAAGAAGGCTCAACTCAGGAGTGCATGCTCCAGTGCGTTCTGGCAATGCGCCGAATCGAAACTCTTCACCACGGTCTGCGTTGGTATGACATCCGCCGCTACGGCATTGAAATTCCCCGTCGCGTAATCAACGCTTCGAACCGTCCCGACCACAAAACTGACTGGCTCGGCAAGGATGACCCCCGCCGCACCTATCAGATTCCCTTGAAAGTGCGTGACGCCGGCTTCCAGCCCAATCCGCGATAAAACCAATTCATTGTTTCACACATCAATTTTTGAAAAATGAAATACAACAAAATATTAGGACTGATGTTGATGGGTGCCGTTGCAGCCGGGTTCTGCTCATGCTCGGATGAGGACCTCACAAAGGAACCGTCAAATATCGTCACTCCCAACACCGAGCGCAACGAATTTGACATCTGGTTGACTGCAAACTTCCAGAAACCTTACAACATCGACTACAAATACCGCTACGAACACATCGAGGGTAACTACAACTACTATCTGGTTCCTGCCCGCTATGAGGACGCCATAACCATGGCTCATCTGATCAAATACATGTGTATCGAAGCTTACAACGAAGTGGCTGGTCCCGACTTCACTTGCCAGTACTTCCCCAAGATGTTCTACACCGTAGGCGAATGGGAGTATAACAACAACGGTACATTCGTGCTCGGTACTGCCGAGGGCGGTCGTAAGATTTTCCTCGCCGGTCTGAACTATCTCCCCGAGAGCGTAAGCAATCCCGAACGTCTCAATGAATATTACTTCAAGACCATCCACCACGAGTTCACCCACATCCTGAACCAGACAAAGAGCATCCCCGCAGCTTATCAGACCGTGACTTTCTCTGGTTATGTAAGCGACATGTGGAGCGAGCCCCCCTACAACGAAACCTACCTCGAAAACGGTTTCATCTCAAACTACGCTCAGCACTCTTATCAGGAGGACTTTGCCGAAATGGTGTCAATCTATGTGACCAACACACCCCAATACTGGAACAAACTCGTTGCCGGTGCAAGTGAAGAAGGTCAGTCTGCAATCTCGCAGAAACTCGACATCATCCGCTCTTACTTCGAAACCTACTACAACATCGACATTGACGAACTGCGCGATGTTATCCAGCGCCGTCAGGAAGATGTGGCTACCGGTAAGGTGGACCTTCTCGATCTTTCAGTAAACTAATCCTAAATCACGAATTTTGATATGAAATTGTTCAAAACATACATAGCGGTAGCACTGGCATTATTTGCCTTGATACCCACATCATGTCTCAAGAATCAGGAAGATATTTTCGATGACCCTTCAAACGTGCGCATGCAGCAGTATCTCGACCACGCCAAGGAGGTGCTCATGTCAGCTCCCAACGGCTGGATTTTCGACTATGCTCCTGACCGCAACCACTCCTACGGCATGATTCTTTACACTCTCCAGTTCAACTCCGGAGAAGTAACCGTTGGTTCGGAAATAGCTCCCGGCGAATTTGAAACAAGCCTCTACAAACTCACCAACGACAACGGTCCAAGCCTTTCGTTCGACTCTTATAACACCCTGATGCACTACTTCGCTACTCCCTCGTGGAGCCACTATCAGGCACTCGACGGCGACTTCGAGTTCATCATCATGGACGTTAAGCCCGAACGTATCGTCCTCAAAGGAAAACGTACAGGCAACCTCATGGCCCTCACTCCCCTGCAGGAAGATGCCGAAACCTACATCAAGAAAACCATGGCTTCAGCCGATGAGCAATTTCTGGTGCGCGCTGCCGGCACTGTCGCAGGCAAAAGCGCTGAGGTGTTCCTCAATCTCGACGTGAACCGTTTTGAGATCACTTTCGACGATCCCTCGGTTGAACCCGCTGAAGCTTACTTCGCTTTCTCACCCACAGGCATCCGTTTCCCCATACCCCTTGAAATTGACGGCAAGACTGTTGAAAGCCTCGACTACAAGTTCGACGCTGCAACCGAAGCAGGCGAATACTCCTCGGCAGCCGGTTCTTCACTCGATGTCAAGGTTGCAACCTACATCCCCGCTGACTACGCTTACATCACAGATTACTCAGGTCCATTCACCATGAGATTAGGTGGTAAGGATGTCGATTGCACCCTCGAACCCAATCCCGCTGAAGGCACCGTGCTCATCAAAGATCTCAACAACCGTTACGACATCGTGGCACAGTATTCTAAAGGCTACGGCACAATCAGCCTCACATCGCAGGAACTCGGCATGAACGGCAAAAATCCCATCAAGCTCTGTTCAGGCACAGGTGGCGGTTTCTATCAGGCTCCCGGAATGGCAGGCGTGCAGTTCCACAGAGACACTGAAAACCCCAACCTGTTCAATGCCGAAATCGTTTCAAGCATGAGCAAATCAGGTGAAGTAGGTCGATATTTCGTTATCATCGAATTTGTCGACGGTGTAGCATACCTCTGCTCCACACCTTGGCAAATCGGCGGAATGTACGAGTTCGAACTCCAATCGCTCACCAAGAAGTAATCACATCATCAAAAAGCAATGACAATGAAAAAGATATTCAAATCATTCCTCATAGCTGCCATCGCCTTGACAATCACTACCTCGTGTGATGACAATGAAACCACCGAGCTGATGACTCCTCCGGCGATTACAATCGTCAGCCGCTCCACCAATTTCCCGGCTGCCGCTTCTACAGGCAGTGTCAAATTCACCGCCGATGGTCCTGTGACCGTTTCTACTCAGAACAGCTGGATCACAGCAACCGTCGAAGGTGACGAAATCAAAATCGAATGTACTCAGAACGATGAACTGCAGGGTCGTACCGGCGTGATTACCGCTAAAACCAAAGCCGGCTCCACTGACATCAACATCATTCAGGAAGGCGTTTACTTCCAAGTGCCCAACGTTGATAAACTCGACTTCGAATGTACAGCCTCAACCTATGAAATTGAAGTTCACTCCAACGCACTCGTTGAAGTCGTTTCAGACGTTGACTGGATTTCAGGCGAATGTGTCGACGGTATCCTGAAAATCAACATCGACGCTAACCCCACATTCGATGTCCGCACATGCGACATGACAATCAAGAGCGGTGTGACAAAAACCAAGATTCCCGTTTCACAGAAAGGTATCTATCTTGAAATCTTCGATCTGGAAACTTGGACCTGTCCTGACTCACGCAAGACAATGACACTCACACTGCCGTTCGATGTGCCCGTTTCATTCAGCACTGACAACCCCGACTGGCTTGTAAGCAGCTACAACCCCGCTACCCGAGTTTGGAAAATCACTGCCGAAGCAAACAACACAGGTCACGTCCGTACCAGCAAGTTCGATTACATCCTCGGAACCAAGAAAGGAACAGTGAACGTGCGTCAGTGCGACTTCAACAAAGACCTCGCCTCAAACGATTACGGTCTGTTCTTCACCAACGATGAAGGCGTTCGCATGTACTTCCAGGCAGCTCTGAAGAAAGTCGGCAGCAACTACCGCATCAACATCACTGCGCTCAACCTCAACATTCCCGTTTCGTTTGACACCAACAGCCACACATTCACCCTCCGTGGTGGTCAGGCTTGCGGTACAATGGGCGCAGATAACATCTACACCGTGTTCGTTTACTACGATCCCGTTGATCGCGGCAACTACTTCACTTGGTCAAACTCTTGGCAGATGAAGGGCGAACCCGAATTCAAATTGGTTAATGGCAAATACAGAACCATCATTCCGTTCAAGGATCCGGGCAATAACCCCTACACCATCTCTTATCTCGAGCTTCACTCATTCTCATCAACTTCACTCTCCGGCTCAACCTCACGAGGCACTGTGGTCAGACTCCGCGACATGACTGTTGAGAGAATCCACTCAGGCATCACCTCTGCCGAAGCTGGTGCACAGCCTGTTGATATTGAGGCTCTGTTCGACACTTGTCGATAATAACCTAAAACTATAGTTAATGAAAAAAATTGCATTATCACTTGCAACCGCTGTTCTGGCGTTATCGGCTTTTGCCGATAACGCCAACAACGACGGCGTCGTTTACAAAGACAAGCATGTCCGCTTCACCGTGGTGACCGACGGCATTGTCAGAATGGAGTATGAACCCAAAGGCAAGTTTGTCGACGACAAATCATTCATTGCCGTTGAGCGTGAATATCCCGCCACTGATGCCACCGTCAATGACGATGGCAAGACGGTGACAATCACCACTCCCAAAATGACCGTGAAATATGTGAAGTCAAAAGGTCCGTTCACCCCTGAGAACCTCACAGTCACTTCCGGTCCCGGCATGAAGTCATTCACTTGGACCCCCGGCATGGAGCAGAAGGAAAACCTCATGGGTACAACCACCACTCTTGACCGTTGGGACGGCGACGACTATTTCAACAAGGACGACGACGGCAACTGGCAGCGCGAACAACAGACCCTCGAAACAGGTCTGCTCGCACGCGACGGCTGGACTCTGCTCGACGACACTGATGGCTTCCTCTTTGACAACGACCCTGAACTCCCTTGGGTGAAAGTCCGCAAGAACAACAAGGGCGCTCAGGATTGGTATTTCATGGCTTATGGCGACGACTACAAAGGCGCCCTCAAGGACTTCACCGTCCTCGCCGGAAAAATGCCTCTGCCTCCCCGCTATGCCTTCGGCTACTGGTGGTCCAGATGGTGGGCTTACTCCGAACATGAATTCCGCGAACTCATCAAGAACTTCGAGGACTACCAGATTCCCATCGACATCCTCATCGTCGACATGGACTGGCACTACACCGATGAAGCACATGGTGGCTGGACCGGATGGACTTGGAACCGCCGACTCTTCCCCGAACCCGAAAAATTCCTCAACTATCTGCGCGACAAAAACCTCAAGATTGCCCTTAACCTCCACCCCGCTGACGGCGTGAAGAAATTCGAGGCTGCATATCCCCAGATTGCCCGCGACATGAAAGTTGACCCCGCCACCGAAGCTGAGATACCTTGGATCAGCTCTGACAAAACCTTCATCAACTCCATGTTCAAGAACATCCTTGACCCCATGACCAACGAAGGTGTATCATTCTGGTGGCTCGACTGGCAGCAGGATCCCACTGACCCCAAAGTAAAGGATTTGAGCAACATCTGGTGGATCAACCACACATTCTTCAACAAAATGAAGAACGAGCGCGACGTGCGTCCCCTCATCTATCACCGCTGGGGCGGACTTGGCAACCACCGCTATCAGATAGGTTTCTCAGGCGACAGCTATGCCACTTGGAAAACTCTCGCTTACATGCCCTACTTCACCTCCACTGCCTCAAACGTGCTCTACGGCTACTGGTGTCACGACCTCGGCGGATTCTACATGGCTCCCGGTGACTCAATCATCAACCCCGAAATGTATGTCCGTTCATTCCAGTTCGGTTCCTACAGCCCCATGATGAAAACCCACTCAGGCAAAAACGCACAGCTGAAAAAAGAACCGTGGAGCTTCGACCGTCAGACACTCAACCTGCTCCGCAACACCATCCAGCGCCGCTACGAGATGATTCCCTACATCTACACCATGGCTCGTCAGGGTCATGACACAGGCGTGTCAATCTGCCGACCCATGTACTACGACTATCCCACCGAGGAAAAAGCCTACGAGTACAAGAACCAGTACATGTACGGCGACAACATGCTCGTGGCGCCCGTAATCACCCCCGGTGAAAACGGCTATTCAACAGTCGAAGTATGGTTGCCCGAAGGCGACTGGTATGAAAATGCCACCGGCACAATGCTGAAAGGAAATCAGGTTTACACCCGCAAGTTCGCGCTCAACGAAGTTCCCGTTTACATCAAGGCAGGTTCAATCCTCCCTTACCATGTTGATAAAAACCGTCGTCTGACCACCAACGATGCAGCTTATTCGCTCAACGTGTTCCCCGGTGGAAACGGCGAATTCACCATCTATGAGGACAACGGTAACGACCGCGGCTACGAAACCGAATATGCCACCACACATGTGTCATCGGTTCGCGACGGAAACACAGTCAAAGTAACCATTGACCCCCGTCAGGGTTCATATCCCGATATGCCCGAAAAACGTCAGTATCAGGTGAAAGTGCTTGCCACAGCACGTCCCGAAAAAGTCACCGTTGACGGTCAGGACGTCAACTACACCTACATTCCTCAGGAACTTGCAGCCGTAGTTGATCTGCCCCTTGAAACTGCTGACAAAGCCCGCACCGTGACCATGACCTTCCCCGCTGACGCCGTCATTGCCGATGGCACAATCGGCAACATGCGCCGCTTTGTCGAAACCTTCGGCGGACTCAAGGACCGCTATGCGCGCCTTGAAGTAACCGAAGACTTCGGTCCCATGAGCATAATCTACGAGGCAATTGAATATGCCCCCGAAAAAACCAACGAACTGATCAACCAGTTCCGTACTAACTTTGCCGATCTCGACCGCATCGCCGATGAGCAGCCCATGAGCGACTCAGCACGCGATTGGTTTAAGAAAAATGTCGGATTGTAATAGTTTATAGAATCGTCGGAAAGTTAGTAGTGAGGGTGCGCCATGCGGCGCACCCTCCGTTTTTTTTCCTCAGTCATAACCCTCCGAGTCCTCCGAAAGCTCCAAGCCCTCAGCCCTCTTAGCCCTCCAAGTTCTCCGAGAACTCTGAGTCCTCCGAAAGCTCTGAACTCTCCCAGTCTCCGAGTCCTCCGGCTTCCTACATACAATAGGCAGGTGCCATCCTCTTGTAGGGAACACTCCGCGGGGTGTTTCCTTCAAGTTGATATTCAAGGAGTTGAATGTAGGGACACTCCGTGGAGTGTCCGCCATCAGAATTGTCACCGCAAAGCGCTTGCGGAGCGGCTATCGCGCAGCGCTTGCGAAGCAAGATCCCTCCGGCTTCCGCCTTACCCTCAAAGGCATTATGGCTTCCGCTATCCTTTTGGTCGAAAAATTGCTGAACTGGTGGATTCTAACTTAAATATCACTCCCGCTCGTTGTATAATTCTAAACTCTTTTTATCTTTGCAGACGTGAATAGCACTACTATGATTTCTTAGAAGAAAAGTGGCGTTATTCTTAAATAAATAATTGGAAGCGTTTATCGGACGCACTTCTTGATAGTTAGAAACTTCGCAACTTTCAATCTCGATCAAGATGCGGCAGCGGTAGATGTCTTATGTGAATATGGGAAACTATTGCAGGTAGTTTTATACCTTTTTGTCTGCAATATTCATATTCGCGCGAGGCTTCATCGTTGCCCGTTCTATCGAGATGGGCAATGCGAAGGCCTCTAACTATGGAGCGGGTAATCGGTACAGACCTTGCGCTTTCTTTTTTTTCATTCAATGAAAGTTGATAAAAGCCAATGAGAGGGTCCGGCGGCAGGTAGTAATATTATGAAATGTATTGTAAAAGTTGCATTACTGGCAATGTGCTTTGGGATGACTGTTTTTAACACAGATGCACAAGTTTTTGAGCGACCTGATTTTAAAGGCGATAAGATGACTTGGATTGTTAGGGCAGGAGCAAATTTTAATAGTGCCACAGGTGATTGGAAAGATAAGATGCTGTCAGATTGGAAGGATTCCCACAATATTGACTTTAAGGACGGCACTTTCCCATCAAATACAAGCTTCGATGTATCCATTGCGTTTAATAAATCAATAAAACAACTTCCATCATTATATTGGGGTATGGAAATGGGCGTGTCAACAAGAGGTTATAAAGCTAATGCAGAATGGGAAAGTGGGCACATCTCATCTACATGGGGAGATTATATTGGTCATAGAATTGAGGAAAGTCAAACATTGATGGCTTACAATGCTTATTTTACCCCCGTAATGTTTGGATATAAATATGAACTTTTATCAAATATGACTTTAGATGCTCATATTGGTGCGTTTGCATCTTATGATTTTGCAGGAAACAGTAAGAGAGATACATACGATTGGCAAACCTCTTCAGGTAAAGATAGAGTCAAGGAAAGCTCATCAAAAACAAGTCTCGAAGATTTGAAAGATTATAGTCGTTTTGATGCCGGAATGAATATTGGTATTGGTGTATGGTTTGGGCACTTTAACCTTGACTTCTCTTGGCAACGTGGCTTTGTCAATATGTTTGACTCAGATTACTCAATAAAAAGCCAGTCCTTGAAACTTCGTCTGGGATATGCTTTTTAGTAACCGTGGAGGAACGATATCCTAATAATAGTGGAAGGCATGTCAAAATCCAGATTTTGACATGCCCTCTTTAGGTTTGTCAGAATAGGTCAGATGCAAGTCGCTGAGGATTAGTCTGATGTGAGCATACTGAAGAATGTGGCTGAAGCTACTTCCGAAAGCGACACCGCAGATGGCTTATTATGACACACCGCCCGTCATTTTTATCCCCTCAATCAGACCGGGCAGAGAACTCTGTGTCCTCTGAGTTCGCCTAAAGCTCCAAGCCCTCCAAACTCTCAGCTCCCTGCCATCTCTTGGCTGACCGGGTTATGGTAAGGCGTTATATTGTTCATCTGACACCGGTTCAAGCCACACGTTTTCCGATTCCTCGCCGGGTACGGCAAATGCCAAGTGGGCGAACCATGAGTCTTTTGCTGCCCCATGCCAGTGCTTTACGTTTGCAGGAATATTGATTACCGTGCCGGGCAGTATCTCAACAGGTTCTTTGCCTTCTTCCTGATACCATCCGCGACCGGCTACTCCTACGAGCATCTGACCGCCCCCTTTCTCTGCCTTGTGAACATGCCAGTTGTTGCGGCATCCCGGCTCGAAGGTGACATTGGCAAACGGTATCTGCTCGGTGGAAATCTGTGCGAGGTAGCTGTTGCCGACAAAATATTTAGCGTATGCGGTGTTAGGCTCGCCGATGGGGAAAATCATGGTGCGGGCAAACTGAGCCTTTGCATCATCGCCTTTAGTATCCTCGTTCCATACATCTTTGGCAAGACGGAATGCTGCCCATGCCTTGGGCCAGCCGGCATAGAAGGCTATGTGGGTGAGAATTTCGGAAATTTCGGTGCGGGTGATACCGTTCTTTTTAGCCTCCTGAAGGTGGTAGATGAGCGAAGTGTCAGTGATACCTTGTGAAATGAGGCATGTGATTGTCACGAGGCTGCGGTCGCGCAGCGAAAGAAGATCGTTGCGGCTCCATACTTCTCCGAAGAGAATGTCGTCGTTGAGGTGCGCAAATTCCGGTGCGAAATCGCCGAGCTGCTGACGTCCGGCTGTCTGAACAATTTTTTGTTGTGCCATAGTGGAAAATAGTGTTATTGTACTGAATATCAATGAAATTATTATTCGGTTCATTTTTTTATTAAGTTTTTTAGGATGTTACTCGGATTTAATGGTGTCACGTCGTCGAGCCGTAGCGAGTCAACCATGTGAAGTGTCCCTTGCTTGTATTTCTGGAAATGCGCCGATGCTATGTGGCTTTTATAAGCTTCCTGACTTGCGTAGGTCTCCAAAATTGTGATGTTGCAGGGATTCTCCTTGTCTGCAACGGCATACATAGTCAGCACTCCCGGCTCAGTTTCCAGTGATGTAGTTCCCACCTCGACGGCATACTTCATATACTCATCAAGATAGTCAGGATTAACCTGAATCTTCGACAGACGTACTATGCCGTCTGGTTGCATAGACAGTTTTTCGCACATATTGCTGTTTTTTGAAGTGGATTCCTCAGAATGGCGATCGCCACAGGCACTGAGCAATGCCAGTGTCGTGGCAAAAGTCAACAGTATTTTAATCGGTCGGATCATCTTCAATCCTTGTTGCTCCAGTTATCGTGCATCTTGCGGCATTTACCGATCACGTCTCCCGACAGGATGTAGGAGTAAGTGGGGAACTCGAAGAGAACGGTGTGCATCTTGTTGTAGTCGATCTTACCGTTTTCATCAAGGTTATCCTCGTTGACGTATGTGTTTGCAATCGAGCAGATGAAGTTGTTGAAGCCGTTACATTCGTAGATGTCGACAATCTCCAGTTCCATGGTCAGCGGAGCTTCGTCGATGACGGGTGTACCTGCTTCTCCGCGATGGAACTCAAACACATCCGACTTGTCTTTCTTGTCGCCGTCCACGCTGCCCACATAATCGACCTTTTCAAGCATATCGGGACTTACAAGATTGAGAGAGAAACGTTTTCCGATACCGAGAGCAGGAGTTGTGTAATGTGCCTGCGCCATGCTTACAAGCACACGGTCGTGGCTGACTATACCGATATGTGAAAGCTCCATCCAATTTACCTTGCCATTCACATCAGCCCCTATTACGGTGACCGGAGTGGGATAAAGGGCTAACCTTGAGCCCAAATTTACTTTTTTTGCCATAGTTATTCTTTGATTTTAAACAATTTCATTGCATTGTTACGGATGATGTCCCCGGCATATTGTCCGAGTTCCGCATCCTGAGTGATTTCATTCTTGACCTTTGTCGCCACCTTCTCAAGAATGGGAGCGGGGACAAACGGATAGTCAGTCCCGAACATTATGTGGTCCGGTGTGGTGACTGTAAGCAGCATCTTGATAGCCTGAACCGAAGGTCCTCCCGCAAGGTCATAATAGAGTTTTGAGAGATTGCCGTCTATGTCAATCGAACCGGTCAGCCCTTGTTTCATAAGCAATGGATATCCGCCTTTTAGCCGAGGCACAGCGTACGGCATGAATGAACCTGCATGAGGAACCACAACCTTGATATTCGGATAGCGTGTCATCACGTTATGAGCTACCATATTGAGAACCGCACGGGTCGTTTCTGCCGGATACTCATACACGAAGATCGGTCCTCCTGTGAAGGTGCTTGCATTGACAGGATTCGGTTTCACCGGGTGAAGTATCACCACAGCCTCCCGTTCGTCGAGCGCTTTCATCAGTGGCTCGTAGATTGAGTCGCCGAGATAAACCCCGTCAACACTTGTTGCGAGCTTTATTCCGTCAGCACCGAGTGAATCGAGTGCAAAGACAGCCTCATCGATAGAAGTATTGATGTCCGGCTGCGGAAGGACGGCACACCATAGGAAACGGTCAGGATGATTTCGCTTTGCCTTAGCCATTCTCTCATTGACGGAGCGGATCACCCTGCTGCTTTCAGCAATGTCACCGAACCATGGTTGTGGCGATGAAAGAGTCAGGACGGCGCGTTCAATTCCGGAGCTGTCCATGAAGGCGAGGTGTGACTGCTCGTCCCATGAAGGGAGCGGGTAGCCGTCAGCCATCAGCGCGTTGTTGTCGGCGAGATACTTCAGGTACTCATCGGTTACGATGTGCGAATGAACGTCTATCGCCGGGATGTTTGATTGAGCAGTCATACCAAATAGAGTCATCAATGTTGCAAAGAGTGAAACCAATCTTTTCATGCCATAGGATTTTGCCGCGAGCGTTTTGGTAGTTTTCTCAATTTATGCAGATTTTCTTTCCGTTTACAATATACACCCCTTTTTCAAGGTCCTTCATTGATAACGCATCTTTCGCCACCATTGCACCGGAGACTGAGAAAATGGTGAATTTACCGATATTTTGGTCAGCGGGCACGTTCTCCACCTTGGCAACTTCATCATATCTGATTGTATTCAGCCACTGCGATATCATGGATGTGGCGCCTGAAGTCTGTGAGGAACGGATCCACAGGCTTGGGTTAAAGAAATCTCCTTCCGGAATAAGACGTTTGGCGTCACCCTCCACGCCGCTGATTCCACTGCTTGCGCTTGACACTATCAGACCTATTTTCTTGCCTGCCATAGCCGCGCCATTATGGAGAAGATAAGTCTGCAACGGGGCAGCCATGTTGCTCCACCACAATGGAGCGCCGATGATGATACAGTCATAATCTGCGAGATTGACATTCACAGGGTCAATCGCCGGATATGAAGCCGCATCATTAGGACTGTTGCGGATGGCTGAGATTAACGCACTGCCGATAGCGTAGTTATTGGCAGCATAGTCCAGTCCTTTCTCTGCCAGTTCTATGCGTACCACGTCCGCATCAATCTGTTTAGTTAGTTCAGTGACGATATTATGCACGTTGTTGGTATAGCTGTAATAGACCACAAGAGTCTTTGCATGAACAGCAAATACTGACACCAATAGAATGAGTGATAAAAAAGTTCTTTTCATACAAGTTGTTTTTAATTGATTTCTACCATTGATGGCTGGACTCCAAGATCGTGGAACAAAGCCATCTCATTCGGAGTAAGGCAAAAGTCCATGGCGTGCCGGTCATTCGAGGGAATTATTCCGCTTTGAATGAAATAATGCTCCAGAACACGCTCCGGAGTGGTGCCGTAGCGGAAGGCTACATATTTTACTGCCTCCATCTCACAGAAGTCTTTCGATAACATGATTTTTGTTTTCATTTCTTTTTTCATGTTGCAAAATTAGATAATGATGAGTAGGATTATGTGACAAATATTACTGAGGTCTAACCAATTTTTTTGATGAGGTGTGACTGAGAATAGCTCAAAGTCGCGAAAATTTTGTAACTTTGGTGCTGTAAATCAAATCAGTAGCTACACATGAGTAAGATTCTGAAAGTCGCCAAACCTTCTGACTATAGTTCATGGGTGGGTCAGAAAGATTCACATGAGCTTATCACGGTGATTAACTACAGCAGGGTGTCGCCCATCCGTTACAGCCTGAACAATTATGGAGTTTATGGTCTGTTTCTGCAGGCAGAACAGGAGGCGGAGCTTGTGTACGGCACCGGCAGGTATGACTATTCGGCAGGGACCCTCATCTGTGTGGCGCCGGGGCAGCTCGGAGGAAAAGAGGATACCGGTGAGCTGGTGAATCTGGGCGGGTGGGCAATGCTGTTCCATCCCGACATATTGCAGGGCACCGGGCTTGAGAAGGAAATCAAGGATTTCTCGTTCTTCGATTACAGGGTTAACGAGGCTCTGCACATGTCCGATGAGGAGCGCGAGATAATGGTGGGGCTGTTCCGCCAGATTGAAACTGAGCTGAAATTTCCGTCGGACGGAGTGCAGAACCGCATCATCGTGGGGTTTATCAATCTGCTGTTGAGATATGCGCAGCGGTTCTATAACCGCCAGTTTGTTTCGCGGACCATTCAGAACAATGACATCCTGTCGAGGTTCGAGAAGCTGCTAAAGCAATATTTTGATCAGGAGGACCAGTTGAAATGCGGTGTGCCCACGGTGCAATATTGCTCCGAACAGCTGAACATGTCGCCGAGTTATCTGAGCGATCTGATTAAGAAAACTACCGGTGAAACAGCCAATCACTACATTAAGCGTTTTGTGATACAACTTGCCAAGAACCGTCTGGTTTCCGGCATGAGTTCCTCCGAAGTTGCCTATTCACTCGGCTTTGATTATCCGCAGCATTTCTCGCGCACATTTAAGAAAATCACCGGCGAAACCCCGACGGAGTATTGCAACCACAGGCTTACAGGTAAATAGCCGCGTCGCGAAATTATTTGATGATTGCGATTGTCCAAGCAAATCCCTATTTTGCACATGTCAGTTGAGAGCAGGCTAAAAAGTTTGTTTAAAAGTGAATAAAATAAAAGTTCACAAATTTTGTGAATATTGAAAATTCTTATTATCTTTGCGAAAAGAAATAAGGTATGGAGATAACATTTGAAAAGGAATACCTTTCAGATCTTTACTATAAGGGGAAGTGTTCTGATAAAAAACACTTTTTCCAACCACAAATCATAAAGCGTTATATCAGGGTTATTGATATCTTGCAGGCTGCAGAGAGGGTGGAAGATTTATTCCCATTCCATAGCCTCAACTATGAGGTTCTCAAAGGTGACAAGAATGGTCGTGAATCAGTAAGGGTAAATGATCAATATAGAGTGGAATTCAAAACTGAAAGAGTTGTAAATGATACTGTTATCACCGTATGTAATATTTTAGAACTGTCAAATCATTATAAGTGAGAGATATGGCAAGCGAAAAATTTGGGGCATACCCCACACATCCCGGCGCTATTCTGAAGGAGGAAATAGAGTATAGGAAACTTTCTCAGCGCAGATTGGCTGCGGAGATTGGCATGTCGCATACGGTACTGAATGAAATTCTGAATGGCAAACGTTCGGTTACTACCACCACGGCATATCTTTTGGAGGCAGCTTTGGATATTCCGGCAGCGGTGTTGCTCAAATTACAAATGAAATATGACATGCAGACGGCGCAAGCTGATAAATCGTTCATGGAGCGATTGGCTTCTATAAGGCGGATTGCTGCTGTGTTATGAACGGGTGTGGCTGGGACACCGGGAGTAATATTGCTTCCGCGATGACCGCTCCCCCTGCCTTGATATACAGACGCACCACGGAGTGTTCCTACATATTAGATGGTGTAATGGTGTGATTTACAGATGTTTGTAGGGGTGGTTTATGGAATAACTGTCGATTAGTTCGCCTCAGAGCTGTCGTCATCCGTAATAATCTGCTTTTGATGAAGGATCTCTTTGTGCCCGTGCCAAACTGTTAATTGCGAATTGTTGGCATCGGGTTCAATACAATATGTGTAGCCGTTGTTCTCAAAGTAAAAATTTCCGTCATCCTCGTTATAGATTCCGTCCGGAATTATCAAGTCGGGCATATCGGACATGGGCTTGTTTTTCCGCCATGAAGTGTAGCGATAGGTGTCATCGTCCATCCGGTCTATCCTTATCCGGTAGTCCTCAGTGCAAAACAACAGTTCAAGCTGCTTGTATTCCCGTATGTCAGGATGAAGCCAGAATCCTCCATTTTTGCCTACATATTCAAACTTCTTGCCGTTGAATTGGTAGAGATTATATCGATCAGTAAACTCCAGATCAATTACTTCCGGCACATAGAGAGTCTGATTCTCCTTGTCAAAACTATACAGCCAATCCCAACCTTCACCTGCGTTTGTTTTAAAATACAGTTCCGCAATATAGTACTCACGGCTGGTGCAGTTATTATACTCGTTTTCCGGATCTTCATTAAATATTTTTAGTGGAATCAGCTTGCCATTTGAAATTTTGACAGGATATATCTCCTGAAAACCAAAATTACTTGATTCACGAATGTAAATCTGAGCAAGGTAATATGTGTCGCCATTATCTGCCTGCAGAGTATGTATCCTCCAGACCGCACATCCGGGAGTATACTCTACACCCTCGTCATTCTCTATTTCATAAATGCCGCAGTCATATACAAATATTTCTCCATCTGACTCAAACTGGCATAAATTTCCCCATGATATCATCGTGCCTCCTTCGCCGGTGTCCCAATAGAAAAGCCGGAGTTTCTTATCGTCAGAGGTTACGAGATTAACATATTCACGCTCCTGCATCAAAGGGAAATCGTATTCAAATGCTCTTGGGTCGTTTTTGATAAGTGTACCCAACTTATCATTATTCATTCGATAGATAAAATATCCATCTTCAGTTTCGAATAAGGAATCCAGTTCGGCAACAATTTTCGCCTCCGCCTCTTCGATAGAAGAATATACAAAGCCAAGTTTTTCATATAGCTCAGACAAATCGGGGTGTGTTTCCACCTTTACCGGCTCGTATTTAAGTCCGACAGCGTTATCTGATTCTTTACTATTTATCTTGCATCCTGACATGGGTATAAGGATGATGATAACTAACGCTAAAACGGTATGTTGAAGATATTTACTCATAACGCTATGTTTCAATTTCGCATTGCCCGGTGGATGTAGGGCGTGTTGCAAAGATAGCATAAATTTCTGAAAAGCCAATAGGGAAAAATGGGTAGCTTTTGCAGGGACCGGAAATATTTGTTAACTTTGTGGCATAATTCCCCCATCAACAATTGCTTTGAACAGCCCTGACAGCCAATGGTGCGTCCTGACGTGACCATTTCGCGGTTGCCGGGGGTGGAGTTCCTTTATTTATTGGTAATCTAAAATTGTTGATGTTATGGGAAAACATTTCAGTGACAGGCTGCGCTGTTGCAGCTATCCGTTCGGCTCGGACGATGATCAGCCGATGGTGATGGAGATTTGCGTGGGAATCAACTCAAACGATGAGCTTGTAGTCTCGGTGGATTTCCATGATTATAACAACCCTGCCTATAATTGCTCTACGGCAGCCGTGGTTAACGGCGGGGATGCGCGGCGCATGGCGCGACGCCACGGCGTGAGGTTTGAGGAACTGCCACGTTTCGTTTCTGACTGCATGGCGCAGTGGCGCGAGTTGGTGAATCCAACGTTCGGACAGGTGGTGAGTTGTTTCAAGGAGATAACGGAGTGTCTGCTTGACGAGCGGTGTCGATTCCGTGTGGAGCGCAGTTACGGACCTTGTGGTTTCCGGTGTTGCTAAATGATGTATCGGAATAAAAACGGTGCGCCGACCTGCGAAGGGTTGACGCACCGCGTTTTTAGTATTGGATTGCCTTATCAGGCGAGGAATCCGAGGAGGGCACCTGCAGCCACGGCTGAGCCGATAACACCTGCAACGTTCGGACCCATGGCGTGCATGAGCAGATAGTTTGAGGGATCGTATTCCAGACCGAGGTTGTTGGAGATGCGTGCAGACATGGGCACGGCTGATACGCCTGCGTTACCGATGAGGGGATTGATTTTCTTGGCTTTGGGCAGGAAGATGTTGAAGATCTTCACGAAGCATACGCCAGAAGCGGAGGCGATGATGAATGCCATGAAGCCGAGGAAGAAAATGAAGATTGTCTCAGGGGTGAGGAAGGTGGTTGCCTGAGTGGAGGCACCCACGGTCATGCCGAGCAGGATGGTCACGATGTCTGTCAGGGCGTTGCTTGCGGTTTTTGCAAGGCGGGTGGTCACGCCACATTCGCGCAGCAGGTTACCGAAGAAGAGCATGCCGAGCAGGGGCAGACCTGAGGGAACCACGAAGCATGTCAGAAGCATGCCGACGATGGGGAAGATGATTTTCTCGTTCTGCGATACGGCGCGAGCGGGTTTCATCTTTATCAGGCGCTCGTTCTTGGTGGTGAGCAGTCGCATGATGGGGGGCTGGATCACGGGCACGAGTGCCATGTAGGAGTAGGCTGACACTGCGATTGCGCCCATCAGGTTGGGTGCGAGTTTCGATGAAAGGAAGATTGCTGTGGGACCGTCGGCGCCGCCGATGATGGCGATAGCACCTGCCTGATCAGGTTCGAAGCCTATTGCCAGAGCCACCATGTATGCGCCGAAGATGCCGAACTGGGCGGCAGCGCCGATGAGCATGAGCTTGGGGTTCGCTATAAGGGCTGAGAAGTCTGTCATGGCACCGATTCCTAGGAAAATCAGGGGAGGATACCATCCGGCGCTTACGCCGTTGTAGAGAATGTTGAGGACTGAGCCTTCTTCATAGATGCCAATTTCCAGTCCGGCATGGGTGTTGAACGGTATGTTGCCGATGAGGATACCGAAGCCTATGGGCACCAGCAGCATCGGTTCGAAGTCTTTCTTGATGGCGAGCCAGATGAAGAAGAGACCGACGCCCAGCATCACGAAGTGCTCCCATGTTGCGTTGTAGAAGCCGGTGAAGTGCCAGAACTGGGTGAGGTTTGACATTAAGAAATCACCAAAAGATATTTCCATTTCAGTTGTGTTTTGGTGTTAGTTATTCGATTGTCAGCAGGACTGCGCCTTCGAGGACTGAGTCGCCCTGAGCCACGTTGATTGAGGCGATTTTGCCGTCGCGTCCGGCGTGGATGGCGTTTTCCATTTTCATTGCCTCGAGCATGATGACGGTGTCAGCGGCTTTGACAGTGTCGCCGACTTTGACGTTGATGCTGAGGATTACTCCGGGCAGGGGAGCTTTTACGCCGGCTGCGCCGTTGCTGGGTGCGGCAGGTTTGCTGATTACTTTAGCTCCGGTTTCGGTGCGGGGAGCGGCTGAGGGGCGTGCTGCCTTCACAACTTTTGTGGCAGGAGCTTTGTCGAGTTCGACTTTGTAGGGGACGCCGTTGACTTCTACGGTGACGATGTTGTCCTCAAGGTCTCCTACTGCTACGTTGTAGTTGTTGCCGTTGATTTTATATTTGTATTCTTTCATTTTTCCGATAATGTGATGGTTTGTTATTTTGGGAGGTGACGCATGTTGTAGATCTTCGAGCTCCAAGGTGAGTAGCTGCGGCGTACTTTGTTGATGGTGAGGATTGTAGATTCCTGATCGTGAGCGTCGAAGTGGTCGCGGAGCGCCATGGCGATTGCGGCGATTTCCTCGCCTGTGTCGTGACCTACGGCATCGTGGTCATCGATGCTGTCATGGGCTATTCCTTGTGCCTGAAGTTTGTTCTTGCGTGCTATTGACTCACCTATTTTGCTGATGGCGAGGAAGCAGAGGCAGAGGATGAGCAGGGCGGAAAAGACTATCGCCATTGCCATGATTGTCATGGCGAACCCGTTTTTGTCACGTTCCTTGAACATGGCAATCTTGTCGTTCTGGTCGCGGATTACGTTGTTGCTTGAGGGGGTGATGTATTTTTCACCTACGTCGTTGCGGATTTCCCACACGCCGGCACCGTCCTGAGTGCGGGCGTATGACTGGTTGCGACCGAGTTTGGCAGGGATTGTCACTGAGTCGATGAGTGTGATGCCGTTGGCGTCATATACACCGATCCAGTTATCTTTTCCTTCCTCAAGGATGAAATTGAGGTGGAATGTGCCACGCGAGGGTTGTCCATCAGCCCAGAAAATCACATGCTGGCGTTTGGGGATGCGTGTGTTGACATCGCCCAGAGGCACGGGATATTTCTTGGGATTTTCGGGGTCGTTTGTGATGTAGACGCTGGATATTTCCATGGGAGCGTGGTTGGAGTTGAAAAGTTCAATCCATCCGTGGCGCTTCCCGAAGTCATCCATGGCGTTTGAATCATTAACGACCATCACCTCATTGATGCGGAGGGCTGCACGACCTTGTGCGCTTGCAGCCATTCCGCAGCAGAATAGGGCGATTATCAATAATAAAACGTTCTTTTTCATGATCTGTGGCGTTGTTACAGAGGTATGTTGCCGTGTTTCTTGGCAGGGTTGGTAACCTTCTTGGTAGCGAGCTGCTGGAGTGCGCGGATGATGCGGAAGCGGGTGTTGCGGGGCTCGATGACATCATCGATGTAGCCGTAGCGTGCAGCGTTGTAGGGGTTGCAGAAGAGTTTGTTGTATTCTGCTTCTTTTTCAGCGAGCACTGCTTTGGGATCGGCTGATTCTTTAGCTTCCTTGGCGTAGAGCACTTCCACTGCACCTGCACCACCCATAACTGCGATTTCAGCGGTGGGCCAAGCGTAGTTCATGTCGCCGCGGAGCTGTTTGCAGCTCATCACAATGTGGCTGCCGCCGTAGCTCTTGCGCAGGGTAACGGTAACTTTGGGCACTGTGGCTTCGCCGTAGGCGTAGAGCAGTTTTGCGCCGTGGAGGATGACACCGTTGTATTCCTGACCTGTTCCGGGGAGGAATCCGGGCACGTCAACCAGTGTTACCAGAGGAATGTTGAAGGCGTCGCAGAAGCGGACAAAGCGTGCTGCCTTGCGCGATGCGTTTGAGTCGAGAACGCCTGCCAGATATTTGGGCTGGTTAGCCACGATGCCGACTGACTGACCGTTGAAGCGTGCGAAACCAACGATGATGTTCTTGGCGTAGTCGCGCTGGATTTCAAGGAATTCGCCGTTGTCGACAATGGCGCCGATAACCTCATACATGTCGTAGGGTTTGTTGGCTGAGTCGGGGATGATCTCGTTCAATGAGTCCTCGAGACGGTCGATGGGATCGGTACATTCAACCAGAGGTGCTTCCTCAAGGTTGTTCTGAGGAATGTAGCTGAAGAGCTTGCGGATGATGCGGAGTGCATCTTCGCCATCTTCGGCTGCGAAGTGAGCCACACCGCTCTTCTGCGAGTGAACTTCGGCACCACCGAGGGTGTCCTGCGATACATCTTCGCCGGTTACGGTCTTGACAACTTTCGGTCCGGTGAGGAACATGTATGAAATGCCTTTTGCCATGATGGTGAAGTCGGTGAGTGCGGGTGAGTAAACCGCGCCACCGGCGCAGGGACCGAGAATGGCAGAAATCTGAGGAATAACGCCTGATGCGAGGATGTTGCGCTGGAAAATTTCAGCGTAGCCGGCAAGTGCGTTGATACCTTCCTGAATACGGGCACCGCCTGAGTCGTTCAGACCGATGACGGGTGCGCCCATCTTCATTGCCATGTCCATGATTTTGCAGATTTTCAGTGCGAGCATTTCTGAAAGCGCGCCACCGAAAACGGTGAAGTCCTGTGCGAAAACATAGACCAGACGACCGTCGATTGTACCGTAGCCGGTAACGACGCCGTCGCCGAGATATGATTTTTTGTCAATGCCGAAGTTGTAGCAGCGGTGACGTACAAACATGTCGAGTTCTTCGAATGAACCTTCGTCGAGCAACTGAGCGATGCGCTCGCGAGCGGTGTATTTGCCGCGCTCGTGCTGTTTGTCTATGGCTTTCTGACCACCGCCGAGGCGTGCCTCATTGCGGAGCTCGATAAGTTCTTTGACTTTTTCAAGTTGACTGCTCATGATGAGTGTATATTATATATAATGTGTAAGACTTATTTCTTTTTGGGATCCTCACAGAGTTCAACCAGAGTACCAACGGTTGATTTGGGGTGCAGGAAAGCGATGTTCAGACCTTCGGCACCTTTGCGGGGAGCCTTGTCAATCAGGCGGCAGCCTTTTTCTTCTGCCTCAGCCAGTGCGTTAGCCACACCGTCCTCAACTGCGAAAGCAACATGCTGGATTCCGCCGCGACCGCCATTGTTGGCGATGAACTTTGAGATAGCACTGTCCTCAGAAGTACCTTCGAGGAGCTCGATTTTGGTCTGACCAACTTGGAAGAATGCGGTGCGCACTTTCTGGTCGGCAACTTCTTCGATAGCGAAGCATTTGAAACCAAGGATGTTTTCGTAGAAGGGGATAGCCTCGTCCAGTGAAGGAACTGCTATGCCGATGTGTTCAATATGAGAAATGTTCATATCTGTGATTAGTTATTTAAGGAGTAATGATTGATAGTTTATTCAAATTTCGTTACAGCTGTAAAAGAGCCTTTTACACTTTTATCCTGCAAAATTAAGAAATAAATTCATTAATTTACAGAATTTTTTCTTTTTTCTTGACGTGGCAGTCTATTTTTTTTGCATATTGCCATCCGGTAGCGCTGAGCATAAACAAACATTCGGCATGGTTGTTATAAAGATAAAGATTTGAAAACCAGACTTATGAAACAGACAATAAACATAAAGCGAGCATACGAACCGGCGTCAGCCGACGATGGATTCAGGGTGTATATTGACCGATTGTGGCCCCGCGGGCTGTCACATGAAACATTCCATTATGATTTGTGGGAAAAGGATGTGGCGCCATCCACGCAGTTGCGCGAGTGGTTTCATCAGGATCCCGACACGCGGTGGGAAGAATTCTGCCGGCGGTTTCGAGCCGAACTGAGTGAAGGAGAAGGTTTCAGTTCGTTGAAGGAGGCGATAGCCGGTAAATCCACGGTCACGTTGTTATACTCCTCGCACGACGTGCTCCACAACAACGCCGTGGTCATAGCCGACCTGCTTCGGTCAGCATCCGAATAAAGCCATGGATATAAAAAGCAAGGGATATTCTCACGAACATCCCTTGATGTGACTCCTACAGGATTCAAACCTGTAACCTTCTGATCCGTAGTCAGATGCTCTATTCAGTTGAGCTAAGGAGCCGATATGAACAAAAATGTATGCACAAACAATTAGTGACTCCTACAGGATTCAAACCTGTAACCTTCTGATCCGTAGTCAGATGCT
>CAMWVE010000024.1 GCA_947177685.1 uncultured Porphyromonadaceae bacterium
GCTCCTACGTCAGTTTAGCAAACTGGTGGTTTCAGCCACTCACCCACCTCTCCTTTGTGGCGGTTTTGCCTTTTGTTTTGCAAAGGTAGTACTATTTTTTTAATCCTGCAAGGAGTTTGCACAATTTTTTCGCATCTCCGTTGATTTTTGCTTAAATTCACACTCTATTTTTGGTTGACGGAGCAAGATTTACTATCTTTGCATGTTTTAAACCAATGACCTATCACAATGTTCCGACAATATTTTCAAAACATTCCGCCGGTAACCAAAAACCTCCTCATAATCAACTTGATAATATGGGTGGCAATCAACTTCCTACGCCACGGCGATGTGGTGGTTGAGTATGGAGCGCTCTACTACATGGGCTCTCCGCTGTTCAAACCCTATCAGCTTGTCACCTACATGTTTATCCAGCAGGATTTCATGCACCTGTTCTTCAACATGTTCGCCCTGTTCATGTTCGGCAGGATTCTGGAATACTCACTCGGCAGCAAACGGTTCCTGTTTTACTACATCAGTTGCGGCATCGGCGCGGCTCTGATTCAGATGGGCGTATTCGCTTTGATTATAGGCGATTACGAATTGCCACAAACCGTTGTCACTGCTTTGCAGAACGGACAGACCAGCGCCATGCTTACCCCTAAAGAATCAGCTGAACTATTCACCGGCGTGGGACATTACTTCCTTGTTCCCACAATCGGTGCCTCCGGAGCTGTCTACGGCATTCTTCTCGGTTTCGGCATGCTCTTCCCCAACCAACCGCTCTATCTGATGTTCATACCGGTTCCTATCAAAGCCAAATGGATGGTGTTAGGCTACGGCATCATTGAGCTGCTTCAGGGCATCGGTCGGTTCCAAGGCGACAATGTTGCACATTTCGCCCACCTCGGCGGCATGATTATCGGTCTGTTCATCATTCTCTACTGGAAGAAAAAAGGGATAATCAGGAATGATTTCTATTAAGTCACTGCGTTCGGCTACAGCGCTACTGATACTGCTTAACATCCTGATATTCATTGCCATCAGAGTGTCAAGCGCAATTGCGGGCGATGTGTGGATTTCCATGTTCACACTCCCTGATTCATGGCGAGCGCTCGCTCACTCACCATGGAGTTTGATGACCTATATGTTCGCGCAATACGACGTGTGGCACCTTCTGTTCAACATGCTCTGGCTATGGTGGACCGGCAGACTGCTCGCCACTCTCCACGGCGACCGCTCACTTGTGACCGTCTACCTTGCCGGTGGATTTGCAGGAGCCCTTACATTCTTGATTTATGGCATGTTATCCCCCACAGCCGGTTATCTTACAGGCAGCAGCTGCTCGGTACTCGCCGTGATGACCTGTGCGGCTGTCACGGGTCCTTCCCACAGGCTTAACCTGCTGTTTTTCGGATCGGTGAAACTGATATGGGTGGTGGCTGTCTCACTGCTTCTCTATCTTGCCGATACCGATTTCTCTGCTCCCGCAGCTGCCTTGGCACACCTTGGCGGTGTACTCAGCGGAGTCGTTGCCGGACTGCTACTGCGACTGCCCGCGCGCCGTAAAACATCACATAAAACTCCCCGCGAACCCCTTTTGGCTGACCCGGATGACAACCTGATTCTCGACGGATTACTTGACAAAATACGTCGTTCGGGCTACACCTCGCTCACTCCAGCCGAGCGCTCACTGCTTATTGACATTACCAAACGGATAGGAAAATGAAACGTACGCTGCTCATTATATTGCTTATTCTGACGCTGCTGATTTCCCTTGCCACACTGTTGGCTGCTTACGGCGGCATGTTCAATCCGCGCCATTTCCACTCCATTCCTGCCATAGCCGCAATGACATTCCCCGTGTGGGTCATCATCACGCCGCTGACAGCACTGGTCTGCTTCTTCATCAAACGCAAAATGGCTCTCATACCGCTGATAACCATGGTGTTATGCATAGGTCCGTTTCTTGACTTCTGTCCGCTTAACTTCCGCTTCCACAAGCCTGAGATTGAAAACGGATTCACTCTGCTTACCTACAACACATATTTCGAATTAAACTATCTTACCGAGCAACGCGACAGCATGACCACCACTTTAGATGCCATACTCATGGCTGATGCCGATGTGGTCTGCATGCAGGAAACAGTTTTTTCAAACAAATACTACCGTAAAACCTTGGCGTCGCCGAGCCTCGACAGCATTGAGGCGCGCTACCCCTACAAGGTGATTGCCAATCCTTCGCTCTGCGTTCTTTCAAAATATCCGGTGGAGAAAGTGGAGAATCCGGCACTTCCCGGTGCCACTGCCGATTTGATGATCGCCGATGTCACCATCCGTGGCAAACAAGTCAGGATTTACAGCGTCCATCTGCAATCCATAGGGCTATCCGATGACGACAAGGAGCTTTACATGGAACTGACAAAAGGGAAAACCGACAACAACCTGCGGCAAGCCAAGTCAAGTCTGCTCTCCAAGCTCAGTCTCGCATTTAAAAACAGGGCGCTTCAGGCTTCGCGCCTGAAAGAACTCATCACAGGCATGCCTGCGGAAAATGTCATTATATGCGGCGATTTCAACGACATCCCCGGATGCTATGCCATGCGCAAACTGGAGTCAGCCGGACTGAAAAATGCTTATACACACGCCGGCTTCGGACCCTCCTACACTTATCGTGCCAACCGATTCTACTTCCATATTGATCAGGTACTCTACAGTTCCGGACTCAATCCGGTCTACATGGATGTCATTAACGAAGGGAGCAGCGACCACCTCCCCGTGCTGACCTACTTTGAATTCAAATAACACACCTTGCATACTTACATTTATGAAAAAACTATTACTAATTTTTATCAACATTCTGCTTGTCAGTGCCTTGCACCCGGTCAACGCCGCTGACCTCATGGATGGGGAAGGCTACCCTATTCTCTACATCCGTGGTGCGTTCAACAACTGGGCTGCGGCTGAAAACTACCGCATGACACGCACCGGCGACCACTATTCAATCACCCTTAAGCAACTCGACGGCGATTTCAAAGCCGGCAGCAACGAGTGGGGCTACAACTACGGAACTGTTGAGAACAAGAAACTCACCATTACCCAATCCACTGCGGTTGAAGCTATGCTAAACGGTCAGAATTTCATAGCCGAAAATCTGCATAACGTGAAAATTGAGTTCGACGTAAAGCGCGACAATAACGGCAACTTCCTCAACACCACCATTCTTTTCACCGTGGAGGAAAAACCGGTGCCGGGAGTATCCGGAACACTCCCAGTACTATATATTAATGTATATGGCGAAGATGGCGTCACCATCGACAATGAAATCATCAGCCGCAACCTTAGCCACAAGAATTATTTTCAAGGCAACTACTGGCTCGACCTCAACGGATGCGAACAGCTTGCAGCCATGGGAGCCCAATCTATAGGCTCCGAAGAATCACCGCTTCCGCTGCAGATAAAAGCGCGTGGCAACTTCACCCGTAAGGCTTTTTCAAAAAAGCCGTTCAAGCTCAAACTCGAAAAGAAACAGTCCATGCTGGGACTGACAAAAAGCAAGCACTTCGCCCTGCTGGCGCATGCCGATGACAACTACGGCTACATGCGCAACTTCACCGGATTCAACCTCGGCAAGCGACTCGGACTCCCTTGGACTCCGTGGCAGCAACCGGTCGAAGTGGTCATCAACGGCAACTACCGTGGTCTTTACTTCCTGACCGAATCAATCCGTGTCGATGCTGATCGCGTTGACATTCAGGAGCTTGACGACCTCACAACCGACCCCGCGCTTATCTCCGGAGGCTACATAGTCGAGCTTGACAACTACGACGAGGACAACCAGATCCGCATGCCTGAAAAATCATGCGTTCACGGTCATAACCTCGACGCGCTGCGCATCACATGGGATACCCCCGAAGACTATTCCGACATTCAGAAACAGTTCATCACCGACCAGTTCACAGCCATGAATGACTATGTCGGCGCCAATTCCGATCAGCTATGGAGCTACATGGACCTTGATGACGCTGCCCGCTACTATCTCGCCGTTGAAATAATCTCGCATGTAGAGGCTTACCACGGCTCCACCTACCTGTTCCGCGACCGTGGCGAAGGTCAGAAATGGCACTTCTCACCGCTGTGGGACTGCGGAAACGCCTTCAACGGCAGCGAAACGGATTTCCTTTACAATTGCGACCCGTTCGGCAACACATGGATTCCGTCGATGCGCGCCAATGCCACCTTCAACGCCAAGGTGAAAGCCACATGGCTCTGGTTCATGCAGAACCGCTACGACGGTCTGACTGACGACATCGACGCATACTGCTCACTCATCGCCGAAGCTGCAAAAGCTGACCGCCGACGCTGGGAAAACGCACCGCTCCCTGACTATGAAGCCCGTTGTGAAGTAGTCGACAATTCTGACATTCAAAGCCGCAAGCAGAGCGTACTGCGCCATCTCAGCCGCAAAATAGAATGGCTCAAAGGACAGTTCGGCGACTACACAGCAGGAACTTACAGCGAGCCTGAACGTGACACCACTCCTGCCGCACCGCTCCCTTCCTACGCCGGCGTCGACGATGTCATCTATGATCAGGAATGCGCTCCTGCCGAATACTACAATCTGCAGGGCATCCGCGTGGCTCATCCCGCAAAAGGCGAGCTCTACATATTTCGTCAAGGCAACAAATCATCAAAAATCATATACTGACATGAAAACAAAATTTTCAGTACTCCTCTGTCTGGCAGCCCTGTTAAGCTCATGCGCCGGCACTCAGGAACAACCCCAAGCCGAGAGCAATGACTCGCAGGCTGTCATTGAAAATATCATGACACGCACCAGCGTGCGCCGTTTCACTTCGCAGCCAATCGCTGCCGACACTCTCGAAACCATAGTTAAAGCCGGCATGGCAGCACCCACCGCCATGAACATCCAGCCGTGGAGTTTCGTGGTGGTTACCGAACGTGCCGTCCTCGACTCGCTGGAAAGCGTACATCCCTACTCCAACCTCGCTACCGCAACCGCCGCCATCATCGTATGCGGCGACATGCAGAAATACAACGATGACACCCTGCGTCAATATTGGGTTCAGGACTGCTCCGCTGCCACCGAAAACATCCTTCTGGCAGCCCACGGACTGGGACTCGGAGCCGTGTGGTGCGGTGTCTACCCCTCTGCCGAACGCGTGTCAGGCGTCCGCCATGTACTGGAACTCCCCGGCAATATAGTTCCCCTGAACCTCATTGCCATGGGCTATCCCGACGGCGAGTTCGCCCCCAAGGACAAATGGAATCCTGAGGTCATCCACTATCAGAAGTGGTAATATCCTCAACTCAAAATCCGAGTTTCAATTATGGCGAATTCGCCATAATTACCTGTTGAACAACACAAAAAAATAGCGCTCACCTAACTGGTGGGCGCTATTTTTATGTTTTATGATATTAGATAAGTGTTCTGTTTTATTTTCCTGCGAAGATTACGATACGGTTCCAGTTGTTGGTGTCGTAAACCTGAGTGCTGCTACCTTCAGCTACGGTTGACAGACGGTCAGGACTGATGCCGTAAGTGTTGACGAGTACGTTGTAGACTGCCTGTGCGCGGCGTTCTGAGAGCTGCATGTTGTAGGCTGATGTACCGGTATCTTCGTCGGCATAACCCTTGATTACTACGCTGACTTCAGGATTTTCAGTCATGTACTGTGCCATGTTGTAGACATTTACCATTTCTTCATCGCTGATGCGGGCTGAGTTGATGGTGAAGCGTACTGTAGGATAAACAGGTGCTACTGCTGTCACTTCTTCGTTTACGACAACTGTCTGGGGAGGACAGGGAAGCTGTGCTTGAGCTGCTGCAAGAGCTGCTGAGGTAGCTGCCACTTCTGCACGCAAACCGTTGACTTGTTCGTTAAGTGAGCTGATGTATGCGAGGTTGTCGCAAGGATTGTATTTCTTGAAATCCGCACCACCGATGTTGATGGAGATACCGCCGATTGCCATGATGTTCACATCAACAGGTTCGCCGAACGCAATGTTGTTGAAGTTATCACCCATCACCTGTGCACGACCTTCGAGGAAGAGGTCAACATAGCGGCTGGGACGGAAACGGAACTGGATACCTGCCGATACGGGGATGCTCCATTGTGTATGTTTGATCTTGCCATTGTCTGCCATGATGTTACCCTGATTACCACGGATGTCCCACAGATAGTTGGCACCAACTCCGATGAAAGGTATTACGCTGACGGGACGGCTGCTGTTCACACCTCCGAGGGAGTTACACATATCCCACATGAAATCAAGACTACCGTTAACAATTTTTGCTTTGGTATATACACCGTCATCATAGTGAATTGCGCCACCGTTGAATGACAGACGCCATCCTATATATGGTGAGAACCATTTACCGAAGCCCACGTTGTAAACGGGTGTGATGTGGTGTTTCGGGTCACCGTTGGTGAGATAGTTCTCTACGAATGGTGATTGAATACCTGCGCCTAACTGAATGAACCAGTTGTCGCCTCCGTCGGAATAATAACGAGTCTTACATTCAGGTGCCTGTACTACGCTGACTGATTCATCTTCAACAACTACGGTGTCCTGAGCTTTTGCCTGATTTGTTGCAAAAAAAGCGGCGCCAACTGCTGCCATTGCTACGATAGTGTGTGTTTTCATCTTGATTGAATTTTGATTATTTATAATTTCTTGTTTTTTTAGTTGAATTGTGAGCAGCACTTGTCTGCATCATGTGTTTGTAATGAAAACGTAACAAAGTTGTATTTTGTTCAATCTACGAAACTCATTTTAACAAACTCCACCGGCATCCATCCTATTCCCTGAGATATTATACACCTAAAAACAAACCGATTATATACTACGATATATCTAATTTTAACAATCTTAATACAAAAAGTTAATTATCGGGGATTTGTAAATTTCACAGATTATTCTTACTTTTGCCGTTAGAAAAATGAAGAAACACCCGTCACATAAAAACGCCGGAGATAACGATTACAAGCTCCGCGGATCTTGGAAACTGACCATCGTCGACCTTAACAGACTCAGGAAAGTGTGGGAGGTCAGACTCACCCGGCAGCGTGTCATAGCCGCTGCGGGTGCAATGCTGTTGCTTTCGCTGGCTTTGGGCGTTTTGCTGATAACCTTCACTCCGTTCAGCCTTTTGCTGCCCGGCTACCTGAACCGCGACAGCCGTAATGCCTACGAACACCTCAACCTGCAGACTGACTCGCTCAATGCCGTGGTCGCCAATCAGACAGTATATCTCGAAAACCTTATGGCAGTTTTGCGCCCCGACCCGGACGTGGTGGAAAATCCGGTGATTGTGACAGAGGATTCAATCCACCTGATTCCGGTGGACTCGCTTCTGCCCACGTCAAAGATTGAGTCAGACTTTGTAAAACAGCATGAGCAGGAGGAGAAATATAAACTTTCGGTGCTGTCACCGCTGCCGAGCAAAATTCTCCCCTTCGTGAATCCTGTCAAGGGTGCGGTCATCGCCGATGGCTCTCCGCTGACACAGGTTCAGCTGAACACCCCTGCCGGAGCATCGGTCAACAGTTGTTATGGCGGTAGGGTAATCGCCTCATATTATTCACAGAACGGAGGCGCCACGGTCATTGTGCAGCACCCGCTGAATTTCATATCGGTTTATCGAGGCATGGATCGCGCCCGTGTCAGCGATGGCGATAAAGTAACTTCCGGACAGTCGCTGGGCAACATGTCGCAGAGCAGTCCCACCCTGCAGTTTGAACTGTGGCTTGACGGCGACCGGGTGAATCCGGCAGATTACATTTTATTTTAGAGCAGGTTCACACCCATCCACAGCCGGTGGCTCAATTCCATGGGCTCAATTCCCGGGAACACAACTTCCGGTGAACCCTTTATATTATAGTCTGATTTTTATGCAAAGCTTGCGGTGGTTACCCACGCCAATGTTCGGTGCATGGGCATCCTCCGGGAACAGTATCACAAACTGTTTTTTCCGCACATTGACAATCGTCTGAGCCGAGTCGCCGTAAAATGCTATGTCACGCTCCTCATCGTATGGCTCAGTCAGATTACGCAACGACTCAGTCGGTGCCCATCCAATATGCTCATCATCCGAAAGCGGTATGTGTATGTCAGCCCACTGCCGGTGTACCTCCATCTGGCGGCGTTCGCGTGGCAGCATGGCAACCTCTTCCGAATTTACCTTTACCTTATCCTCCACAATCCATTGCGAACCCTTCACGAAAGGATCGTCGACATGCCCGGCAGCCCATTCCAAAGCTGTAAAAATCAGCGGGTCGAGGTTGCGGAATCGCTCAATATTGTCAAGTGTACCTATTATCATGGGTCAAAGAAATGGGAGTGCGTCACGCTGTGACTGTTCAATCTTTTTATTACGCCAGCACTTGCGGCATACAGCTATATAGCGGTCATTTCCGCCGATTTCCACCTGCTCGCCTTCCTCCACGAAATCGCCGTTGGCGTCGATGCGGGCATTGATGATGGTCTTGTTGCCGCAGTTGCAGGTCGACTTTATCTCATCAATCGTATCGGCAATCTCGAACAAACGGCGCGAGCCCTCGAACAGATGCGACTTGAAATCGGTGCGCAATCCGTAGCATATCACGTTGCACCCGAAGTCATCCACAATGCGCGAGAGTTGATCAACCTGTTTCTCGCTCAGAAACTGAGCCTCGTCAATCAAGAACCATTCAACCATTATTTTCTTGGAGCCGAACAGCTCGCACGCCATCTGATAGATGTCGCTGTCCTGATAAATCCACATGCACTCACGCTCAATGCCTATTCTCGACCTTATCACATTGCGCTTGTCACGCGTGTCGACAATAGGTTTCATGCAGACGTAGCTCATGTTGCGCTCTTCAAAATTGAACGCCGTGGTCAGCAAAAGTGCGGTTTTTGCCGAGCCCATCGTTCCATAGCGGAAATAAAGTTTACCCTTTCGGTTCATGATAATTCTGGTTTGTCTGTTCAAAGTTATAACTTTTTTTTCAGTTTCCCGCACTGTCTCGCTAAAAAAAGTTTTCAACACTGATGTAATTTTTTCCTTATTCGTGCGTCATATATATAAAAGTAATAACTGCAATGGATAAAATTCTCGAAATAGAAAATGTGAGCAAGCACTATGCGGGACACACCGCCCTTGACAACGTGTCGCTCGACATTCCGCGCGGTCAGGTCTACGGTTTACTCGGACCTAACGGCGCCGGTAAAACCACACTCATCCGCATCATCAACCACATCACCGCCCCTGACTCCGGCTCAGTGATGTTCAACGGTCACCGCCTGTCGCAAAACGATGTGGCAAACATTGGCTACCTGCCTGAGGAACGCGGACTTTACAAGAAAATGAAAGTTGGCGAGCAGGCTCTGTTCTTCGCCCGCCTGAAAGGTCTGTCGAACCGCGACGCACAGATAAAGTTGCGCCAGTGGTTTGACCGCTTCGAAATCACATCGTGGTGGAACAAAAAGGTTGAGGAACTCTCAAAAGGTATGGCTCAGAAGGTGCAGTTCATCATCACCGTGCTCCACGAGCCGGAACTGCTCATATTCGACGAGCCTTTCTCCGGTTTCGACCCCATCAACGCCAATCTGCTCAAAAACGAGATTCTCGCCCTGCGCGACAAAGGGGCTACCGTAATTTTCTCCACCCACAACATGAGCAGCGTAGAGGCTGTCTGCGACAACATCACCCTCATCAACAAGTCGCGTAACATACTGACAGGCAACGTGGCTGAGATTCGCCAGCAGATGGGTGCCAACCGCTACCGCATCGCCGTCACCAACCCGCCGCAGCAGCTCCTGCAGGGCGTCGATGCCATGATTGAGGAACACCGGATTGAGAAAACCGATGGCGACACCACCACACTCATTCTCCGTGTCAACCCCGGTGTGACACGCCGCGAACTGCTCCGTGCAGCCAACGAAGCAGCCGATGTCACCCTTTTCTCACCGGCTCTCCCCTCGATGGACGAGGTATTCATTTCAACTGTCGAAAAATTTAACAGCGAACACAAATGAGCAAGATAGGAATTGTCATAGCACGCGAATACAAGGAACGCGTATCAAAGAAAAGTTTCATTATCACCACCCTGTTAGTGCCATTACTGTTCATAGGGCTTTCCATTCTGCCCGCACTGCTGATGGCGATCCACGAATCGGACACCACCACCTACGCCGTCATCGACCGGAGCGGCATTGTCATGCCCCAGCTCGAGGACACCTCCTCATTGCACTTCGTGGCAGTGGAGGACTCGCTGCAATCAGCCAAGCAGAACAGCGACTACGACGGCGTGCTTGTCATCGGAGCCGACATAGTCTCAAACCCGTCGGAGGTGACACTGCTCAACCACTCCGCAGCGAACATGGATGGCGAAATGGCTATCCGCTCCCAGATAAAGAAGGCTGTGGAAACAGAGCGCCTGAAAGCCTATAACCTTGAGAACCTGAAGGAAATAATCAAAGAGGTGGAGGCTGACGTCACCATCACCACCTACCGCATCGATGAAAAGGATGGCACCGACAGCTCCGCGCTACCCTCCGAAATCAGTTTCGCCATAGGATTGGGCGTGGCATTCATCCTCTACATGTTCCTCATCATCTACGGTCAGATGGTCATGACAAGCATCATCGAAGAAAAGAACAACCGTGTGCTGGAGATTGTGGTGTCATCCGTGAAACCTGAACAGCTCATGATGGGCAAAATCTGCGGCATAGGACTCGTGGCTATTACTCAGGTGGCTATCTGGGTACTGCTGATAGCCGCAGGCATATTCCTGCTACTGCCCGCCCTGATGCCTGCCGATGTCATGACTGAAGTTGCGGCATACAACAGCGGTCAGTTCGACGCCGCAACAGCCATCAACGATCCTTACATGGTCAGCACCATGGCACAGCTCACTCAGGTAGGATTCCTCCTGAAAATTTTCGGCTACCTCACCCTGTTCCTCATCGGCGGATTCTTCCTTTACTCATCCATTTTTGCCGCCATCGGCTCAGCCGTCGACAACATTCAGGACGCCTCGCAGCTGCAGACCGTAGCCATGCTTCCGTTCATTCTGGCAATCGCCTTTGCCACCATGGTAGGCTCCGACCCCGGCTCGTCTATGTCGATGTGGCTCTCCATGATACCCTTCATCTCTCCCATCGTCATGATGGTACGCGTCCCCTTCGACATCCCGGCATGGCAGATATGGACTTCACTGGCGCTGCTCTATGCCACCTTCTTCTTCATGGTGTGGTTCGCTGCCAAAATCTACCGCGTGGGCATATTCATGTATGGCAAAAAACCCACCATCAAAGAACTCATCAAGTGGGCGCGCTACAAATAGCCGCCCACTCTCCCTTCTCCTCTCCCCCTGTTCGTTCCTCGCATCAGCCCCTTTCGGCTGCAAATTAACTTCCTCTCTCCTCTGTTCGTTCCCCGCATCAGCCCCTTTCGGCTGCTAATTAACCTCTGCTCTCCTCTGTTCGTTCCCCGCATCAGCCGCTTGCGGCTGGATTCCTATTCCCTGTTCGTCCATTGCAAGCGGCACTTGCGCCGCGTTGAATTCTCCCCGCTCTCCACTTAATTTCCGGCACAAAAGTTTTCGCTCCACAAAAAATTTGTGTATCTTTGCAAAAATTTTGCAAAATTAAGACCAAATGAGCTTACAATTAAAAATCAAGAAAGGTCTTGACCTGAATATTGCCGGTAAAGTTGAGTCTGAAGAGATTGAAAAACTCATTATTCCTGAGGAAATTGCAATCTGCCCCGACGACTACCCCGGTTTCACGCCTAAACTCAGCTGCAAGGAAGGTGACTCAATTCGCAAGGGTGAACCAATCTTTCACGACAAGTTTCATGAGGATGTAAATCTGGTCTGCCCCGTGACCGGCGTCATCAAGCAAGTGGTGCGCGGTGAGCGACGGAAAATCATGCGTGTGGTTATTGCCCCAGATCCCGACGAATACGACAACGGATACATACAGGACATTGATCCGACTGATGAGGAATCAACCATCCTCCGACTTGCCAGATCAGGTATGTGGGTACTGTTACGCCAGTTACCCTACGGCATAATGCCCGACCCCGAAGTGCGTCCCCGCGACATCTTCGTGTCAGGATTCGATTCAAATCCGCTCGCGCCCTCTTTCGACTTCATTCTCAGTGACAAAATCGATTTCCTTAAAGCCGGAATCGACATCCTCACCCGACTCACTGACGGAAACGTTTATCTGACACGTCACCACGGCAGCAAAATGCCTGACATACCCGGAGCGGTAATGATCGACATTGAAGGACCGCATCCTGCCGGAAACATCGGCACCGCGATAGCAAACATAGCCCCCGTCAACAAAGGCGAGGTTGTCTGGACCGTCGATGCCCCCTCCGTCACCCGCATAGGTCAGATGATGATCAACGGCGACATAACCTCAACCACCATCGTGGCTGTCACAGGCAGCGAGGTAAAGACTCCGGAATATGTCCGCACTCTGGTTGGCGCACCCATGAAGGCGTTACTCAAAGACAACATCAAGGACGACGGTCGCCACAAACGTTACATCTCAGGCAACCCGCTGTGTGGCATCAACGTTGGCGAGGACGGTTTCCTGCGTCGTCCCTACTATCAGATTACGGTTATCCCCGAAGGCGACGATGTCGACGAATTTATGGGCTGGGCATCGCTCTCTCCCTCAAAAATGAGCGTCAGCCGATCTTTCCCGGGTCACTTCCTCCGCAAGCTGTTCTCACCCGACGCACGCATCAAAGGAGGACGCCGCGCCATGATCATGTCAGGCGAATACGACGCCGTAATGCCCATGGATATCCTGCCCGAATATCTCATCAAAGCCATACTCTCCAAAGATATTGACAACATGGAGAAACTCGGAATCTATGAAGTAGTTCCCGAGGACTTCGCCCTTGCCGAATATGTCGACACCTCCAAGCTTGAGCTGCAGAAAATTGTGGCTGAAGGTCTGGAATATATGCGCAAGGAAACCGAATAAACCATCATTCATTCGCACAATCTGATGAAAGCGTTAAGGAATTTTTTAAACAAAATAAAGCCCAACTTTGAGGAAGGCGGCAAGCTGCATGCGTTCCGCTCGGTTTTTGACGGCTTTGAAACATTTTTGTACACACCGGAGACCACATCAACCTCCGGAGTGCACATCCATGACAGCAGGGATTCCAAGCGAACCATGATCATTGTGGTGCTCGCCCTGATGCCCTGTCTGCTGTTCGGCATGTACAATGCCGGCTATCAGAACTGGCTCGCTGCCGGCGCCACCGTGTTCCCGTTCTGGGAAATTATGGCTTACGGCTGTCTTGCCGTGTTGCCTACGCTTGCCGTGGCATACATCGTCGGTCTCGGCATAGAGTTCGCCGTGGCTCAGTGGCGTGGCGAGGAAATTCAGGAAGGATTTCTGGTCACCGGCATCCTGATTCCGCTCATTTGCCCGGTTGACACCCCGTTGTGGATGATTGCTGTGGCTACTGCATTCTCCGTAATTTTCGTGAAAGAAGTGTTCGGTGGCACCGGCTACAACATCCTCAATGTGGCGCTCGTCACCCGCGCGTTCCTCTTCTTCGCATATCCTGCCAGCATGAGCGGCGACAAAGTGTTCGTACCCTCTGACTCAATCCTCGGTCTGGGACACAACCTGCCGGAAAGCTTCACCGGTGCCACACCGCTGGGTCAGGTGGCAACCGCCTCGGGTGGTGACGTAGCCATCACTGACATCACAGGCAAAGCCGTCAGCACCTGCGACATGTTTCTCGGTCTGATTCCCGGCTCTTTCGGCGAGACTTCGACACTGTGCATCCTCATCGGTGCGCTGATTCTGCTTATTGCAGGCATTGCCAACTGGCGCATAATCCTTTCAGTATTCGCCGGCGGTGCGTTCATGGCGTGGATTGCCCACTCATTTGAAACACCGACCTACCCCGCATCATATCTCACCGTGGCTGACCAGCTCTGCCTCGGAGGGTTCGCCTTTGCAGCAGTGTTCATGGCAACTGACCCCGTAACCGCAGCCCGCACCACAGTGGGTAAATACATCTACGGTTTTCTGGTAGGCGTAATAGCCATCATCATCCGCACCTACAACAACGGCTATCCCGAAGGCGCCATGCTTGCCGTTCTGCTAATGAACGCATTTGCCCCGCTCATCGACTACTGTGTGGTGCAAGTCAACATCAACCGTCGTCTCAAACGTATTAAAGCCTGACACATGATTAACAAACAAAGCAACATCTACACCATAATATATATTATTGTGTTAGTGACGGTGGTCGGCACAGCTCTCGCCTTGACCTCTCTATCTCTCAAGGAGAAGCAGCAGGCTAACGAGGACAATGACCGCCGCAAGCAGATTCTCGCTTCGGTCAATATCACCCCCGCACCGGACCGGATTTCTGCCGATTTCGACAAATACATCACCTCGCAGCTTGTGGTCAACGTGGAAGGTGACTCCATCGGCGACGATGCTTTCGGCATCAGCGTTCAGAAACAGTTGAAAAACGACCTTGACAACCGTAAGCTCCCCGTTTACATCTGCTCTTTGGACGGCTCCAAGAAATATATCATCCCGCTCTACGGTGCCGGACTCTGGGGACCCATCTGGGGCTACATCGCAATCGACAGCGACGGCTCCACCATTTATGGTGCCTACTTCGACCATCAGGGCGAGACTCCCGGTCTGGGTGCCGAAATAACCACCGAGCATTTCCGCGGACAGTTTGCCGGAAAGAATCTGTTCAAGGACTCGGTTTTCTATCCCGTTTCTGTGGTTAAAGCCGGTCAGAAACCTCAGGACAACAGCGATTATGTATATGGCGTCTCAGGCGGCACAATCACCTCCAAGGGTGTGGGTGCCATGCTCGACGATTGCCTCAAACCTTATCAGGCTTACCTTAACAAAATAAGCGACAATGGCAGATAAAATTTCAAATAAAAGCGTGATTTTCAATCCGTTTTCCAAGAACAATCCCGTAATAGTGCAGATTCTCGGCATCTGCTCCGTGCTGGCTGTAACAGCCAAGCTTGAACCTGCCATTGTCATGGGTCTCTCAGTGATTGCAGTCCTCGCGTTCGCCAACGTGATCATATCTCTGATTCGTAACACAATCCCCACAAACATCCGCATCATTGTGCAGCTTGTGGTGGTTGCAGGACTTGTGGTAATCGTAAATCAGCTGCTGCTCGCCTACGCCTACGATGTGTCGAAACAGCTTTCGGTGTTCATCGGGCTTATCATCACCAACTGTATTCTGATGGGACGCCTCGAAGCATTCGCCATGGCTAACCGCCCGTGGGTATCGTTTCTCGACGGCATTGGCAACGGTGTAGGCTACGCCATCATCCTTGTCATCGTCGGTTTCTTCCGCGAACTGCTCGGCAGCGGCACCCTGCTTGGCATACAGATTGTGCCTGACTGGTGCTATGAACATGGCTATGTCAACAACGGACTGATGATTCTCCCCCCAATGGCGCTCATAGTGGTGGCTTGCATCATCTGGATACACCGCTCATATAACAAAGACCTTCAAGAATAACAGATATGGAAAACCTGAATCTTTTCATACGCTCCATTTTCGTGGACAACATGGTGTTCGCATACTTTCTGGGTATGTGTTCGTTCCTTGCAGTCTCCAAAAATGTAAAGACGGCGTTCGGACTCGGCATTGCCGTCACTTTCATGCTTGTCATCACACTCCCCATAAACTATCTGCTTGAAACTTATGTACTCAAGGAGGGCGCGCTCAGCTGGCTCGGCGAGGAATATGCTGACATTGACCTGAGCTTCCTCTCGCTGATAATGTTCATTGCCGTCATCGCCTCCATGACACAGCTGGTTGAGATGGTGGTTGAAAAATACAGTCCGTCGCTCTACGCATCGCTTGGAATTTTCCTGCCGCTGATTGCCGTTAACTGCGCCATCCTCGGTGGTTCGCTGTTCATGCAGCAGCGCGAGTTTGCCAACGCTTGGACTGCCACATGCGCCGGTGCCGGCTGGGGTCTGGGATGGCTCGTTGCCATCACTGCCGTGGCTGCAATCCGTGAGCGCGTCAGCTCCTACTCGAATGTGCCACGCCCGCTGCGCGGAATCGGCATCACATTCATCATCACCGCTCTGATGGGTATAGCTTTCATGAGTTTCCTCGGAATTAAACTTTAATCGAATGACTACACATTATATATTATTAGCCTCTCAGACCTCCACACTTACCCTCATTGCCGGTGTAGGCATCTTCCTGCTCACCACTCTGGTGCTGGTGATAGTGTTGCTTGCTGCCAAGAAATTTCTGGTCAAGGCAGGTCTGGTGAAAATCGAAATCAATAACTCCAAACAGGTTGAGACACCTGCAGGAAAACCGCTGCTGTCAACCATGGCTGACAACAACATTTTCCTCCCGTCGGCTTGCGGCGGTAAAGGTTCATGCGGTCAGTGCCGTGTGCAGGTGTTTGAAGGCGGAGGCGAGATTCTCCCCACCGAAACCGTTCATTTCTCACGCAAGGAAGTGAAGGATCACTGGCGTCTGGCATGTCAGGTGAAGGTCAAGGATGACATGAACATCGGTGTGCCCGCTTCGGCTCTCGACGTCAAGGAATGGGAGTGCGAGGTTATTTCGAACAAGAATGTCGCCACATTCATCAAAGAGTTCATCGTGGCACTCCCTCCCGGCGAGCACATGAACTTCATCCCCGGTTCTTACGCCCAGATCAAGATACCACCTTACGAAATGAGCTATGACCGCGACATTGACAAAGCGCTTATCGGCGACGAATATCTCCCCGCATGGGAAAAATTCGGGCTATTCTCACTGGTCTGCAAGAACACCGAAACCACTGTCCGCGCATACTCCATGGCTAACTATCCGGCTGAAGGTGACCGCATTATGCTCACCGTCCGTATAGCCACTCCCCCATTCAAACCGAAACCTGAGGTGGGATTCATGGATGTCATGCCCGGTATTGCGTCAAGCTACATCTTCACCCTCAAACCCGGCGACAAAGTGCGCATGAGCGGTCCTTACGGCGACTTCCACCCCAACTTCGACTCCAAGGCTGAAATGATGTGGATTGGCGGTGGTGCCGGCATGGCGCCCCTCCGTGCGCAAATCATGCACATGACCAAAACCCTCAACACCCGCGACCGCGAGATGCACTTCTTCTACGGTGCCCGTGCCCTGAACGAGGTGTTCTATCTCGACGATTTCCTGCAGTTGGAAAAGGAATTCCCCAACTTCCACTTCCATCTTGCACTTGACCGTCCCGACCCCGCCGCTGATGCAGCCGGTGTCAAATACACTCCCGGATTCGTACATCAGGTGATTTATGACACATACCTGAAAAATCACGAAAACCCGGAAGATATTGAGTATTACATGTGCGGTCCCGGTCCGATGAGCAACGCCGTCAACAAAATGCTTGACTCACTCGGCGTTGATCCCGAATCAATCCACTACGACAATTTCGGAGGCTAAGCCAACAGAAATCGTAGTTCTCTGAGCTTTCCGAGCCTTCGGAGTTCTATGAGTCCTATGAGTTCCATGAGCCTTCCGAGTTCTCCGAGTACTCCAAGCCCTCCAATCCCTCCAATCACCCATTCAATTCCGCGAAACATTGGAAAAGCCAAGGTTGCAACATTTCGACGTCATCAAAGGGTTCGCCATTTTTCTGGTGGTGACAGGGCATGTGCTGACATTCTGCATCCGCGACATCGACCGAGCATTGCTGTTCAAGTTCATCGAACTGGTCCACATGCCAATGTTCTTCTTCATCAGCGGCTATTTCTCTTATAAAGAAGGGTTTGCCACTCCGCGCCTGCTAAACCGTTTCCGTCAGCTCGTGATTCCCGGTGCCGTGATGCTTTGGCTCTGGAGCTTGTATTTTCCTCACAGCGGTCTGCAAAGCCCGCTTGACATGAGTTGGGACGGAATCATGGTCAACGAGTACAAAAACGGCTACTGGTTCCCATTCGTACTGTTTGCCATAATTCTGATTTACAGTTTGTTGGCACCCATTCTCAGGAAATTGGGCAATGACGTGGTGCAAGCAGTTTTCACAGCACTCTTCATCCTTGGTGCCACCGTGGCGGTCAACCTTTTTGCAACGCCCTACATCACACAGCTGCTATCACTGGGTCTGATAACCCAGTTCTTGGTGCCGTTCATGTTCGGATTATTCTGCCGCCATCATTCCCGGCTGTTCAACTCCATGACCACACGCCCGGCTTGCTACACCGCCTCGCTGCTGTTGGCTTCGCTCTCACTCTTTTTCCTTGCCTACCGCTGGGACTACCCGTGGACTCAACCGCTGCAACCGTGGCTGATGCCGCTTTTCCACCTCTCCCTCCCCATAGCTGCCGTAACCGTGGCTCGGCGGTGGTGCGCCGTCAGCTTCACACCTGAACACACCTCGCGGTCAGCCCGGATATGGAACCTGTTAGGGCGCGAAAGCCTTGCCATCTACCTGCTGCACTACTTCTTCCTCTTTCCGTTGCCGTGGCTGCAGGAACCGCTCCGTAACGCCGCGCTCGACGTAGTGCCAACGCTGATTGTAGCCGTCCCGGTCGCTGCCGTCATCGTTGCCGTCACCCTCGCCGTGAACTATCTGATTTCATTCAGCCCGCTCCTGTCACAACTGCTTACGGGTCAACTTAACCGTCAGAAACAATGAAATATATCAAACTGTCGCTTCCACACTCAGGTGGATTTGAAAAAAAATATATCGACGAAGCTCTTGCCGATGACTGGATTGTGCCCCTCGGTCCGCATGTGAATCTGTTTGAGAAACTGCTCGGCGAATATCTCCATGCGCCCCATGTCGTCGCACTCAGTGCCGGAACTGCAGCCATTCATCTGGCTCTGGTATTGCTTGGCGTCAAGCCCGGCGATGAGGTCATTTGCCAGTCATTCACATTTTCAGCTTCGGCAAACCCCATTCTCTATCAGGGTGCATCGCCGGTTTTCGTTGACTCCGAGCCTCTGACATGGAACATCGACCCGGAGCTGATGCGCCAAGCCATCATTGACCGCCATGCCGTCACCGGACGCTACCCAGCTGCCATCATCGCTGTCCACCTCTACGGAATGCCGGCGCAGATGGACCGTATCCTCGCGGTCGCCGACGAGTTCGGAATACCTGTGGTGGAAGATGCTGCCGAAGCACTCGGATCAACCTTCGCAGGCAAACCTTGCGGCACACTCGGCAAATATGGCATCCTGTCGTTCAACGGCAACAAAATCATCACCACCTCAGGGGGTGGCGCCCTGATTTGCCCCACTCAAGACGCTGCCCGTCGCGCACTCTTTTTTGCAACGCAGGCTCGCGAAAACCGTCCGTATTACTACCACGAACATGTAGGCTACAACTATCGTCTGTCAAACATTTCGGCTGCAATCGGATGCGGTCAGATGGAGGTCCTCGATGAACATCTGCAACGCCGACGCGAAATCAATGCCCTTTATGCCAAGGCATTCAGCGGGCATCCTTTCATAAAGGTACACACCAATCCCTCAGCCGATTACAACAGCAATTACTGGCTCTCAACCATACTGCTGTCGCCTGACGCACCTCTGACTGCCGATCAGCTGCGTGTGGCGCTTGCCGACCGCAACATCGAAACCCGTCTGCTTTGGCGTCCCATGCACACGCAGCCTGTGTTCGCATCCGCCCCGGCATATGTAAACGGAGTGTCTGACGATCTGTTCGCGCGCGGTCTGTGTCTACCCTCAGGCTCATCGCTTACCGATGACGAAATACAAACCGTCAGCAACGCCATCCTCGATCTGTGTCACGCATGATACCGGAGCAGACTCTGCTTGCTTTCGATCTCGATGACACGCTGCTCCACGAAACCGACTATATCCGTGGCGTAATCCGTGCCATAGCCTCAGAGTTTAATCAACTTCCTATCCCCGAAGGCATTGACATAAAAAAGCCTTACGAAATAATGGAACGCTGGGCAGCCGGCGACACTACCGTTCACGCACGAATGGTCGAAATCTATCGGACAGCCCAAGGAGTCTCACCATTCTCCTCCCATCTGCCTGACCTTCTTGATAAGCTAAAGCGACAGGGCTACACGCTCGCCGTAATTACTGACGGATTCACTCTCCGTCAGCGTGCCAAACTGCGTTTGCTCGGCATTGAATCCCTTTTCGATGAGATATGGATTTCAGAAGAACGATGTGCCGACAAACTCTCAGGGCAACCGTTCGAGGTCATCATGAAACGCTTCCCTCGCCTCACCCACTTCGTTTACATCGGCGACAACCCAGCCAAGGACTTCGCTCCTGCCCGCTCCCACGGTTGGCACACAGTCATGCTACGTGCCACCACCGAAAACATCCATCCCCAATCCTCCGGAACCCCCGCCGACATCACCATCGACTCACTCCACTCCCTGACGGATTCATCTCTGTTTTCAGAACTATACAGATAATTTTCATTTCTCCCACATTAATAATTACATTATAATACAACTTTTCCAAGTGTAAAGTTGTATTATATTAAAACTTTTTGTAATTTTACACCATGGAAAGGAGGATTCTCACCTATGGCGGATATTTCGAAGAATTTATGGCGACCCTTGACATAAAGGTTCGCCGAAAAATTAACTATGGTTTGGATTTGTTGAAATACCAAGACATCGTATCTAAGAAATTCGTTAAATATATTAGAGAAGGTATATTTGAGATGCGAACTGAATGGGAAGGCAATATCTATCGTGTGTTCTTTATTTTTGATGGCAACAACATAGTAGTCTTGTTCAATGGCTTCCAAAAGAAAACACAAAAAACGCCTAACAGTGAGATTACTAAAGCATTAAAAATTAAAAAAGATTACTATAATGGCAGGAGATAATATAATTAGAGATTATGATGCGGTTTTAGACGCTGAATATGGTGCTCCCGGCACTCCGGAACGTGAAGCTTTCCGAGCTGAAGCTGAGGCTTTTTATGCCGGACAAATCTTAAAAAACAGCCGGAAGGAAGCTCGAATGACACAAGGCGAACTCGCAGCGAAACTTAACGTTACTAAATCATATATCTCAAGAATTGAGAACGGACTTATCACTCCAAGCGTAACCACATTCTACCGCATCATCGATGCACTTGGAATGAGGGTGGAAATTGTTAAAACTGTTGGTTGAGCCCTCTCTCGTAACACTCATTCTCCAGTTGACACAAAAAATTTTGTCAAACCTTTGTAAACTCAAATTTAATCATTACTTTTGCATCGTAAATCAATAACGCACATAATTCCAAACTAAAAATTATTTACAATGGCTTACGTAATTACAGACTCTTGTGTTGCTTGCGGCACTTGTCTCCCCGAATGTCCCGTTGAGGCTATCTCTGAAGGCGACATCTATGTTATCAATCCTGATGTTTGCATCGATTGCGGTACCTGCGCAAGCGTTTGCCCCAGCGAAGCTATCATTCCCGGAGAATAATTCAAAAAAAACATTTTTGAGGCGGTGTGACTAAAGCAATTTTGGCATACCGCCTTACTTATCTCTATTCCGGAATATGCCCTTCTTCTCTATCATAACCGTTTGCTACAACGCCGCTGACACCATCACACCCACCCTGCGCTCGGTCAAGGAACAGTCGTTCCGCGACTTCGAACATATCATTCAGGACGGGGCATCAAAAGATGATACTCTCCGATTGGTGGAGCAGTTCGGCACCGATGCAACACGGTTGGAGTCCAAGCCTGACAAAGGCTTGTATTTCGCTATGAATGAGGCACTCCACCGCGCCTCAGGAGAGTATGTCGTATTCCTGAACGCCGGTGACTCCTTCCACTCCCCCGACACCTTGCAGTTGGTACACGATGCCATTACCAACGCTTCCGTGCCACGACCCGGTGTGGCTTACGGTCAGACCGTATTGGTCAACGCCGACCGTCAGATCATAGGTCCGCGACATCTCACCGCACCCCGGCAGCTGACATTTCAATCATTTGCCAATGGAATGGTTGTGTGCCATCAGGCATTTTTCGCACGTCGCGACCTCACTTCCGACTATAACACCGCCTATCGCTTCTCAGCTGACTTTGACTGGTGCATACGCGTGTTGCAGAAATCTTCCGGCAACGTGTACATCGATGCTACGCTGATTGACTATCTCCACGAAGGGATGACCACGGCTAACCGGAAAAAATCACTCCGCGAGCGATTCAACATAATGTGTCAATACTACGGCACCATCCCCACCCTGTTCAACCACCTGCGGTTCCTCGCGCGTCACCTCGCCCGAAAAATCCGATGAAAAAGTATTATCTGTTCATAAATGGCGAAACCATAGGTCCGTTTTTTCTGAGCGACCTGCCCCAACATGGCGCCACCCCTGACACCTACATCTGGTATAAAGGATTGACCGACTGGACCCGCATACGGAACATCCCGGAGATTGCCGAAGCACTCGAACGGGTACAGGAACCGCAACCGCCAATCTTTGACCCTGACAAATTCAACAATGCCGGTCAGCAGCAAACCCCGCCGTGGGACAATCTTTCGCCACGCCCTAACAACTACCTCGCCGAAAGCATTGTGGCGCTCCTGTTCTGTTTCCCGGTGGCAGCCGTAGCATTATATAAAGCGCTTAAAGTCAACAAGCTATACGACAGCGGCGAGGTCGAAAAAGCTTTCGCCGAATCAGCCGCCGCTCGCAACTGGTTTCTGGCTGCCGTAGGCGCAGGACTTTTCCTTGCGTTGCTTCTGTTCCTCCTCTTTTCCAACTGAACCATGTACATCCTCAACACCTCGTTTCACATAACCGAACGCCACACTGACCGTTTCATGTCATGGGCACGCGAAACCTACATTCCTGCCGCACTCGCAACAGGTCATCTCTCCGACCCACTGTTCACACGACTGCTAACCGTGGTGGAGCCGGGCACCGTATCATTCGCCATACACTTCCATTGCCGTTCTCTCCACGAAGCGGAGCAGTGGCACGACAACGAGGCATCGCTCCTTAAAGCCGCCTTTCACAAGGAGTTGCAGGGCGAACTCGTTTATTTCTCAACCTTCATGGAAAAAGTGGGGACACTATGACGGACGCTCACCCTACAACACGTCAAACCAACAGGGAATGGGACAAGGTCATCATTGGCATTGACCCCGGAACCAACGTCATGGGCTACGGGTTACTGGGCGTTCGTGGCAAAAAGCCCGTCATAATAGCCATGGGGGTCATAACCCTATCAAAGATGGACGACCACTACATGAAACTGAACCACATCTATCAGCGGGTACAGTCGTTGGTCGACAACTATCTACCTGACGAAATGGCTATTGAAGCACCATTCTTCGGTAAAAACGTGCAGTCCATGCTCAAACTGGGCAGAGCGCAGGGCGTGGCTATGGCTGCAGCACTCTCACGTCAGGTACCTATAACCGAATACGAACCGCGAAAAATCAAAATGGCGATTACCGGCAATGGAGGCGCATCCAAGGAGCAGGTGCGCGAAATGCTTGTCAGGATACTCAACATTCCCCGCGAGCAACTGCTGCCCCAACTCGACTCCACCGATGCTCTTGCCGCAGCACTCTGCCATTTCTACGAATCATCGCGCCCCATAAAAAATGCGTCGCCCAAATCATGGAAAGAATTTGTGGAGCGAAACCCCGACAAAGTAAAATAAGAGCCCGAGAACTCCGAAGGCTCTGAAAGCTCCAAGAACTCCGAGTAATCCGAAAACTCCAAAAGCTCTGAGAACTCCAACTCCTCCCGAAACTCCGAGAGCCGTTTTCTACCAATATTCTCGCCAAAATTCCCAATCTGTTTTTTTTAAATATTTTTTGTAATATAACGAATTTTCGTTAAATTTGCAACCTGAGACCATAGTCGCGGACCGCCTCCGGCGTATGCGGCTGTCACAAGCGAAATAGTTAGCAAAAGGCACGTTTCTCACCCTGTCAGAACCGACTGAATCAGCGGTTTTCACTGAAAGAAGTTCCGACAGATGACACAGACTCTCACGCGCCTGTTTTAAACCAATCAAAGTCCGTAGGAGAGACTGGCGGACATCAGATTTTATCAAATGAAACGCTTTGGATTACTACTCCTGATCGCGCTTTTTATCATCCCCTTCACATCAACATCCTATGCAGGTGGCAAGAAAGGGGAGGAAAAAATGTCATACGAAATTTTCGGCGCCGGATCAGGCACACAGGGAAACTATCTGGTTGAAGTATCTGTAAAAACCAAAGATAAGAAGCTTGATGACGACGCCATCAAACGTGCTGCCGTCCACGGAGTGCTCTTCCGCGGTTTCAGCAACAAACCCTACTCTCAGAAAGCGCTTGCCGGCAGTCCTGCCAACGAAGCCGAGCATGTCGACTTCTACAAGGAATTCTTCTCCGAGGATGGCAATGCCGCCAGCTTCGCCTCTTTGATACCCGGCTCCAGAACCGTAAAAAAAGTAGACAAAAAATATGTTATCACAGCCCGCGTGACAGTCAATAAGGACGCCTTGGCGCAATATCTCCAGAAAATGGGTGTCATCAGAGGGCTTAATTCCGCATTCTAATGAAAAAGTTCTTCACATTCTGCCTGATGGCTGTCAGCATGCTGCCGGCAGCTTGGTCGCAAAACCGCGACGTTAAGATTCCCACGGAGTCAAACCTCGGCATAACTCAAACTGACTACTCACAGTTGAAAACCGGTTTCTTCTGCGTGGGGCAGGTGGCTACCGCCTACACCTTCAATGCCAAACCGCTCTCAATAGGATTCACCGACCTTGAAGGCATCGCCGGCTACCGTTTCAGCGACTACCTCCGAGCAGGTGTCGGCATCGGCGTACGCTATTATTATAATGTTAATGACGTCCGCAACATGAGCCACAAATTCGGCATGCCCCTCTTCCTCGATCTCCGCGGAAACTTCATCCCCAACGACTACCGCAACGTGGTTCCGTTCTGGTCAGTAGACCTTGGCGCCACATTCCCCGATGGCGTCATGTTCCGCCCTTCGATAGGTGCGCGCGTAGGTCAGCCCCGCAGCGCCTTCATTGTGTCGCTGGGCTATGTGGGTCAGAACATCCGAACTTACACTGACGAAGTGGGCACTACCGGCAAGTCAGCACACAAATTCGCATCAGGCGTCTCACTCTCAATAGGTTACGAATTTTAAATCAACATACAGATGAAACTGATATTCAAATTAATGATGTCGGCAGCCATCCTCTGCATGGTGGCGCTTGGCGCTTGCAAAACCCAGACCAACATAGCCAATGAATATGGTTCCTACGGATTCAACACCACCTGCATCGGCGTAGATCCCAACGGCGCACAGATTCTACGCACATGGGGTAACGGCATCAATAAAGCCAAAGCCATAGAACAGGCTAAACGCAACGCCGTTGAAACCGTTCTGCTCAAAGGCATCATCGACGGCAACGGTCAGTGCGACAAACGCCCCGTCATAAACGAGGTAAATGCCCGCGAGAAATATGAAGCCTACTTCAACGCATTCTTCCGCGACGGTGGTGCATATAACAAATATGTACACCTCGAAGAATCGCGCACATCGCGAATCAAATCAAAAAATTCCGAAATGGAAGCATGGAGCGTGGTGGTAATTGTTGACCGCTCTGCGCTCAAAGCCAGAATGATTGAAGACAACGTAATCCCCCGATAAATCATGAAACAAACTTTTGTAACCGCAATCGCCCTCATGGCGATGCTTTTCGGTGTTACAGCCGCATACGGTCAGGCAAAGAAGCCTACCATCATGGTCGTACCCTCTGAAGTGTGGTGCCATGACAACGGATACACCGTTACCACCACCAATCAGGGCAAAACCACTACGAATCCCGATTACGAGCGCGCATGCAAGGAAAACAGCGACCTGCTCAACGTAATCACGAAAATAGGTGTGCTCATGAGCGAGCGCGGACTCCCGCTGAAGGACCTCTCGAGCACCATCCGCGACATCAACCGCTCCAACGCCGAAGATGAAATGACCGTCAGCAAACAAGGCTCCGAACTCGACGAAACTCCGCTGGAGCGCCTCATGAACCGTGCCAAAGCTGACATCATTGTGGAACTCTCTTGGAAAGTGACACAGATAGGTCCCAAAACCTCAGTGACTTACACCCTGCGCGGACTCGACGCCTACACCAACAAGCAGGTTGCCGGCGCTCAGGGCACAGGTCCCCAGTCGTTCTCGGCTGAAATCCCCGTACTGCTCGAAGAAGCCGTGATGGAAAACATGGATAACTTCATCTCTCAGCTGCAGGCTCACTTCGACGACCTCGTTGAAAACGGTCGCGAAATAACACTCAACGTGCGCGTGTTCAACAACGGCAGCGGACTCTCGTTCGAGGAGGAATATGACGGCGAGGAACTCACCGACATCATTGACAACTGGATGGGCAACAACACCGTTAACCATCGCTACAACCTCACTGACGCAGGCGAAACCCGACTCTCTTTCGAGCAGGTGCGTATACCTCTCTATCGCCCCAACGGCAATGCCATGGACACCCGCTACTTTGCCAACCAGCTCCGCAAATATTTACAACATCCCCCCTACAACATCCAGTCAAAAATCATCACCAAAGGTCTGGGTAGAGTGGACTTAATCTTAGGCGAAAAATGAAATCGATCAACACCATATTGAAATCTGCCATCTGCGGCGCAGCCCTTCTATGCGGTTTCGCAGCGGCAGCAGAATGTACTGTCAACTTGGCAGTTGTAAAAGCTCCGCAGGACGAGAACATACCTGATGCCACGCTCAACTACCTCAACAACCGTCTGACTCAGGTAATCACCAAGAAAGGGGTGGTGGCTGACCCCGGCATGGGACAATTCTTCATTGCCGGCAAGTTCAACCACATCATGGAAGAAGTGCTGCCCGGTCCGCCCATGCAGACCGCCCTTCACACCACACTGACCCTCTACATCGGCGACATGGTTTCCGAAACCGTCTATGCCACCACCTCCATCGACCTCCGTGGAGTAGGCACTTCGGATCAGCGCGCGTTCATCAACGCCCTGCGCGGTCTCAACGCCTCAAACAACGCCTTCTCCTCATTCGTGGAAGCCGGCAAGCGCAAAGTCATTGAATACTACGACTCAAACTATCCGCAGATAATCAAACGTGCCGACCGTCTCGCTGCAACCCACGACTACGAAGGCGCCCTGTGGATGCTCACCTCCATCCCAGAATGTTGCAAAGGCTACAACATGGCGCTCTCATCGATAAACAAATATTATCAGGCTTACATCGATCAGGTCGGCGAGGCACTTCTCAACAAAGCTTACGCCTGCTGGGCAGCCAACCCCACTGAAGAGGGTGCTGTCGAAGCGTTCGCTTACCTCAACCAGATCGATCCGCAGTCAAAGGTTTATCCCCGCGCTCAGGCACTCGCCAAAGAAATCAAGGCATCAGTCAAGAGCGACCGCGATCTGGAACTCTACGAGAAATATCACGACGCTGTCGACCTTGAAAAAGCCCGCATCAACGCAGCTCGCGAAGTGGGTGTGGCTTACGGACGCGGTCAGCAGCCCCAGACCACTAACCTGATGTGGATGAAATAAACATTAAAAACCATTAAACCAATCAGTTAATGAAAGTTTTATCAATATTGTCCCTGTCACTTCTGATTTCCGTCTCAGCCGTGGCGCAGACCCTGATTCCTGACAAAAACGAAAAAGGAAAATGGGGCTATGTCAATGACAAGGGTGACAAAATCATAGACTACAAATATGATGAGGCAGGTTACTTCGACGACGGGGTAGCCACCGTGAAAAAAGGTGACAACTACGGCATCATAAACTCCGACGGAAAGGAAGTGATCGCCGTGAAATACAACCTCATTGAACCACCCAACAAAAACATTTATCGCGTTGCTGCCGACGGAAAGGTGAAGGACGGTGTGCTGATGGATGAGAAATACGGTTTCATCAGCAAAGATGGCAAAATTCTTCTTAAACCCGAATTTGAGGAAATCGGCACGTTCAATGACAATGGCGTGGCTTACATCAAGAAAGGTAACCTCTACGGCTACATCAACCGCGACATCGACATCATAATCCCCTGCAAATATAATGCTGTGGGTTCATACAATGCCGATGGTTTCGTGTGGGTTGCCGAAGGTGCCAAATATGAAAAGAACTCATCGAAATTCTCCGGTGGCAAGCTGGGTATTTTCGACCTGCAGGGCAAAGCCATCGTACCCCTCAAATACAAGGCGGTCGGTTACTACACACCCTACAAGTTCAACCCCTCGAGCAAATATCTTGAATCGCTCCACTACAACCACCGCACGATTCTGAAGGAAGCCCCTGACAACGCTCTGTTCGCGCCCCACCACATCACGCAGGAAAATCTGTCCGTAATGCCGGCAGGTGTGAAAGGTTTCTACGGCTCGGCTAACAACGGAGCGACAAAAAATGCCGTTTACACCACATCAGGCGAAATGCTTGTGAAAGATGGCAATAACTTCAGCTTCGTGTTCTATCCCACCGATGGTTTCGCACTTGTCAAGGACAACAAATCGAAGTTCAACTTCATGAATCTCAACACCGGCAAACTGCTCCTGAAAAAACCGCTCTCTGACGCATGGGCGTTCAACAACGGTCTCGCCATTGTGTCGCGCGACGGCAACAAATATGAAATCATGAACACCGACGGCGAACCGGTTTCACCGCTCTACAAAAACATCTTCCCGGAAACCGACGGTCGTTTCATCGTGAAATCTGACGCCAGCGGCTCAGAACTGCTCTACGGACTCATTGACCGTCAGGGTCGAGAGATTATCCCCGCAAACCACATCTACATCTATCCCCCTGCCGACGGCAGAATCGCCTGCATGACCCACGACAAAGAAGCCGGATACAAAGACCTCGACGGCAACTGGGTCATCAAAGGTGACCTCAAGAACGTTTACTCGTTCAAAGGCGGACTTGCTCTCGCCAAAAAAAGCAATGGCTGGGGTCTGCTTGACAACACCGGCAACGAAGTGGTCAGCTGCAAATGGAAAACCTGCAAGCTCGGTGACTTCGCCAAAGAAGGTTACATTTGGGTCAGCGAGGAAGAAGGCGATGATGCCCAATTCATGCTCCTGCGCATCAGCGATGACAAACTCGTTTCTACCGACAAATACAAATGGGTCCGCACCTTCGGCTCCGACTTCGACGAAGTTGCCATCGTCGGCAGTAACGCCAACAACGTAGGCATAATAACCAAGGAGGGCAAGCTGATTGTACCCGCCGAATTTTCCGTAGATCAGGCTCGCGAAGCATACAACTTCCTGAAGGAGAATCCCGGCAAGGAATGGGGCGAATTTGACACATACCGTGTCAAGCTCTATTCCAACCCCAAGCGAAACAAAGGCAAACTTTCCTCAAAACTCGAATCCTCACTCTGGGACTATTAATTACGCGCACTATGAATAAATTCAGATATTTACTGCTTGCACTGATAGCCGCCGTAACCTTCTCGTCATTCGCCGGGTCCAACGATGACCCCACCCGTTACCGCCGCATATCCATCTGCAACATCCTCGTCAAGCACGACAACGAGAAATTTGCTGACGAAATAGAGAAACAGTTCCTCAAAATTCCTGTTTCCGAGCAATATAACGACCACAATCTCAGTGTGCGTGTCGTCAACACTGACCTTAAGAAAATGAAAGACGACGATGAAATCACCGCGTTTGTCAAACGTAATCATCTGGGCAGCCGCCTTGCTGGAAAATGGTTCAACCGCAACCTGCTTGACGGCACCTGCAACATGGATCTGGTCAAAAGCAGAGGTCTTTATGACGCCTCATCATTCGACTATGAAATGGCACAGCGTTCAGCCCGCGGCAAAGCGCTGCTTGAAGATGCCGGCGAGGATCTCATCGGCAACACCTACCTTCTGATGCACGAAATCACCTACGTTGACAAAGCGAAACGCTCCAAAACATGGGGTATGATAGGCGCCATTGCTTTGGGTGCGCTCACAGCTGCCGGAGGTGGTAGCTCACAGCAGATTTCTAACGTCATGAACTCAACCAACAACCTGATCAGCTCCTATAAAGGTTTTGCAGTCAAAGTCCACACACGTCTCTACCGCCTGAAATGGGATGACGAAACCAGCAACAGATTCTACAACGAGTTCTACGCCGCAACCCCTAACCCTGAAATTGCCAAGAAATTTGAAGAAAACCGCGACAAGTTCAAACTGGAATATGTAGGCGATGTTATCTCAAAAGGTGGTCGCACATCGTTCCTCGGCATCCGCGAGGAAGAGCCAGAACTGATGATTCGCAAGGCTTGCCAGCGCGCACTCGATGAAAATGTGTCGGAACTCCAGAAAAAATATGACCAGTTCCGCATCAAGTCACCCGTGGTGTCCGTAAGTCCCACCATCACCGTCAACATAGGTCTGAAAGAAGGCGTATCGCCGGAATCGAAATATGAAGTGCTCGAAGCTCAAGAAAAAGATGGCAAGACAGTCTACAAGCGCATCGCAGTCATCAAGCCTGTTCCGAATCTCATCTGGGACAACCGCTTCATGGCTCAGGAAGAGCTTGCCTATGGTGCTAACTTCGGCGCAACCACTTTCACCAAAGTCAGCGGAGGCGAAATCATTCCCGGCTATCTGGTGCGACAGATTGAATAAGAGCGCACACTAACCCGGTGCCCCGTCTGGTTTCAACAGGGGTTACCAACCTTACAGGAGGGTGAGTCAAAATCTCATTTTGGCTCACCCTCTCAGTTTTAGACCCCATTCCCCCACCACTTCCCCTTTTGACCAAAAATAAAGTAAAAAAATCCAACTTGTTTTTGGCAATTTTTTTTGTTCGGAAATCAGAAATTTGTAAATTTGCAGAAATTTTTCCGTAATTGATTTCGCACGCTGAAAAACAACATATCTTAATAGGACAATTCAAAAATAATACCATTTCAACACATACCCATCAATGATTCTCACATTAGTCATCATCTTCTTCATCGGATATCTTGCCATTGCACTGGAGCACCCCCTGCGCATTGACAAATCGGCGCTCGCGCTGCTGCTCGGCATGATTCTGTGGATAGTTTACGCGCTATGGTGCGACGTTCTGGTCAATCCTGAATTTGTCAAGGCTTACGTTGCCGAAAACGAAAAAGCCCTCGGAGGGCTATCCTATCACGACCAGTGCATGCAATATATCCTTAATGTGGACATAGTTGAGTCACTGGGCGAAATAACCCAGACTCTGCTCTTCCTCATCGGTGCAATGACTATTGTGGAACTGATTGACGTTCACGGCGGATTCACCGTCATAACCGACAAAATCAACACCCGCGATAAAAAACTTTTCATGTGCGTCATCAGCGTGATAACCTTCATTCTGTCAGCCATCCTCGACAACATGACAACCACCATCGTCATGGTAATGCTTCTGCGAAAACTGGTGTCTGACAAGAACGAGCGCTGGATCTATGCCGCCATGATTGTAATTGCTGCCAACACCGGCGGTGCATGGTCGCCCATAGGTGACGTGACAACCATCCTGCTCTGGGTCAAAGGTAACGTCACTGCCGAAGCGCTCATCAAGTTCGTGCTGCTCCCCAGCATTGTAGCCATGGTGATACCCCTGCTCTTCGCCACCCGTATGGTCAAGGGAAAATTAGGCGCACCCATGCAGGAAAACAAGGTCACTGAAGGAATCTCGCAACGTGAAAAACGGCTGATATTCTTTTTAGGTGTCGGCGGTCTCATCTTTGTCCCCATCTTCAAGTCGCTCACTCACCTGCCACCCTTCATCGGCATACTGCTGGTGCTCGGCGTGCTGTGGACCTTCACCGAAATAATGTATAACGGCAAGATGCTCGAACGTTCGCGCGAACACCGCATACCCAAAATCATTGCCCGCATCGACATGCCCTCGATTCTGTTCTTCCTCGGCATACTCATGGCTGTGTCAGTGCTTCAGAGCACCGGCATCCTGACCATGACCGCAAACTTCCTCGATGAACAGATTCACAACGTGTACCTGATCAACATACTCCTTGGCGTGCTCTCATCGGTGGTCGACAATGTGCCGCTGGTTGCCGGAGTCATAGGCATGTATCCTGTGGAGATTCACGCCGATGTCACAGGTTATGCAGCCAACTTCGTCGTCGATGGAGCATTCTGGGAATTTCTGAGCTACTGCGCCGGAGTGGGCGGCTCGCTCCTGATCATCGGATCTGCAGCCGGAGTCATAGCCATGGGTCTGGAACGCATCAACTTCGGCTGGTATCTGAAACGATTCTCCCTGCTGGCTCTCGCAGGCTATATCGCCGGCGCCGTAGTCTACATAGTTGAAGTCTGTCTGTTTAAATAACCACTATGCAACCGGTCTACGAAGATAATCACATAATCATCGTCAACAAGGCTCCGGGAGAGATTGTGCAGGGCGACAAAACCAGCGACAAACCGCTTTCGGAGATTGTCAAGGAATGGCTTAAGGAAAAATATGCCAAGCCCGGAAACGTGTTTCTCGGTGTGGCACACCGGCTTGACCGTCCTGTTGCCGGGTTGGTAATCTTCGCAAAAACCTCAAAGGCACTGGCACGACTGAACGAAATGTTCCGCAACGGCGAGGTCCACAAAACCTACCGGGCAATCACCCGCAACACTCCACCTAAAGAGTCTGACGAGTTGCTGCACTACATAACCACGGTTGAAAAAACCAACAAGTCATACACCCACACACTGCCTTGCAAAAACGGCAAGGAGGCGCGCCTGCGCTACAAACTTCTGTCGCGCTCCGACCGCTACAACCTCATTGAGGTTGAACTGCTCACCGGACGAAAGCACCAGATAAGGGTGCAGCTCGCAGCGATAGGGTGCCCGATACGGGGCGACCTGAAATATGGCGACAAACGTTCAAACCCCGACGGCTCCATCTCGCTGATGGCACACCGCGTGCGCTTCACACACCCCGTTTCCGGAAAGGAAATCGATGTCACAGCACCCCTGCCGCAGGGCGAACCGCTGTGGGAAATACTCACCAACAACATTGACAATGACAAAAGAGAATCTTAAGATAGTCTTTTTAGGCACCCCCGAATTTGCCGCTTACTCATTAGAGAAATTCATTGAAAAAGGTTTCAACGTGGCAGCCGTGGTAACCATGCCTGACAAACAGGCAGGTCGCGGTCACCATCTGCTACAGTCAGCGGTGAAGCAGACCGCGCTCGCCCACGGGCTTCCGGTTCTCCAACCCGTCAGCCTCAAGGATGAGGCGTTTGTCAGCCAATTGCGTGCCATTGGTGCCAACCTGTTTGTGGTCATTGCCTTCCGCATGCTCCCTGAGGTGGTGTGGTCTATGCCGGAATTAGGCACATTCAACCTCCATGCCTCGCTGCTTCCTGCCTATCGCGGAGCGGCTCCCATCAACCGTGCGGTCATGAACGGTGACACACGCACCGGCGTGACCACTTTCTTCCTCAAACATGAAATCGACACCGGCGACATCATAGCGCAGGAAGCAATTGACATTGCGCCGGATGAAAATGTGGGTTCGGTACATGACCGCCTCATGGAACTGGGCGCCGAGCTGACCATCCGCACACTGGAGGATATCGTAGCAGGCACATTGCGCACCACACCTCAGGAATCACTGCTCGCCAAGGGTGAGCTCCCCACCCAAGCACCCAAGATTTTTAAGGAAACCTGCATGATTGACTGGAATCAGCCTGCTGCCAAGGTCTACAACCACATCCGCGGACTATCGCCCTACCCTGCCGCATGGACAACACTCGCTGATCAGTCGCTTCCCGAGGGGGGACTCCAGCTGAAAATTTTCCAAACCGAGAAAACCGACCGTACAGCCGAAGCTCCCGGCTCCGTTCATCTCACTGCCAAAGGTGAGATGCTTATTGACTGCGCCGACACAGCCCTGAAAATCACCGAGCTGCAGCTTCAGGGTCGCAAACGGATGAAAACCGATGATTTTTTGCGCGGCGCAAAACTTTTAAACCCTAAAGTAAGTTAATCTGGCGTCTTTCATTCTTTGCAGACTCACAAAATTGTGGTATATTTGTGATCTGCAAAGTACCTCCGGCATCGTTCACCGCCCTTTTGGCGACGTAAACTCTTTGCAGATTCACGAATATAATAAATATTTGTGATCCGCAAAGTGCCTCCGGCACAGTTCACTACCCTTTGGGCGACGTAAACTCTTTGCAGATTCACGAATATTTATTATATTTGCAAAATAAATCCAACCATATAATAACAGATTAACATGAGTAAACCTTACGTAGTCGGTATTGACATCGGCGGAACAAACACGGTATTCGGCATTGTTGACGCACGCGGTGCGGTAATTGCCAGTTCAAGTATCAAAACAGCAAAACACAGCAACATCGAGGATTATATCGACGAGCTTCACACAGAAATCACCAAGTTGATGAAAACTCATGAAGTAGAAGATAAAATCCACGGCATAGGCATAGGAGCTCCCAACGCCAACTACTTCACCGGCACCATTGAGGACGGTGTGAACCTCCCTTGGCCCACCCCCATACCTCTGGCAAAGTTGGTTAGCGAAAAATTCGGTATTCCCGTGGCTATCACAAACGACGCCAACGCAGCTGCCATCGGCGAAATGACCTATGGCGCCGCTCGCGGTCTGAAGGATTTCATCATGATTACCCTTGGCACCGGCGTAGGCAGCGGTATTGTCATCAACGGTCAGATGGTTTACGGTCATGACGGTTTCGCCGGAGAATTAGGTCACGTCACCGTTAAGCGCAACAACGGTCGTCTCTGCGGTTGCGGTCGCACAGGCTGTCTGGAAGCTTACTGCTCGGCTACCGGCGTGGCTCGCACAGCTCGTGAATTCCTTGAAATTCGCACCGAACCCTCGAAACTGCGCGACCTCGACATTGACTCAATCACCTCCAAGGATGTCTACGATGCTGCCATTGCAGGCGACAAGCTGGCTCAGGAAGTGTTTGAGTACACCGGCGACATTCTCGGCGCTGCTCTCGCTGACTTCACCACATTCTCGGCTCCCGAAGCATTCATTCTGTTCGGCGGACTCGCCAAGAGCGGTGAAATTCTCATGCGCCCCATCCGCAACAGCATGGAAAAGAACATGATGCCGCTTTGGAAAGGTAAAGTCAAACTGCTGCTTTCCGAACTGAAAGAAGCTGACGCAGCTGTGTTAGGCGCCTCAGCTCTCGGTTGGGAAGCCAAGCCCCTTGAATAGAACGGATAAACCCTTCTTTACAGATATGACAAAAGGCTGCTTTCCGGCAGCCTTTTGTTGTAGTATATCTCCTGATAATCAGCGGCGGAAGAAGCTCTAATCAGCAGTGGAAATAGCGGTTGACCATCTCCTGCATCTTCACATCATCCTTCATGGCAGCGTCAGCTTCGCTCTGATCGTAGCTTTCGAGCCGTTTGATAATGCCGTCGATCATGGCAGGATTGAACACCCCGTGACTTTCGAAAATGTCACGCACCTTGGCAAGGCATTTAGCTGATTCACCACAGTTGACAGGCAGCTGCTCCAAGCGGTCGAGTATGGCAGCATTTTCAGCATTGTGGATATTGACGTCAACGTAGGTGTCAGCAGCAACTTTCAGTCCGTCCTCCAATTCAAAACCATAGCGGAGCGCAACAGCGAGCGCAGCCATGAGCTGATAGATGTCAGCCGAGCCATCGGCAGAGCGAATTTCCACCGTCTGTTTCTGAGTGGTGTCAAGTTCAAGTGTGGCTGTTCCGGGGTTGAGTTCGGCACACATATCCTTGCCGGTGCTCCAGCCTAAAGGCACACGCACAAGCACCGAGCGGTTACGGTCGCCCCAGCACACGTTGGTCGGCGCTTCCTGATGAGGCACCAGTCGGAAATATGACGTGGGGTTGGTGTTTCCGAAAGCAGTGATGGCAGGGGCAAGCTTCATCAGTCCGGCAATGGCGCGGCGTGCAGTCTCACTGAGTTTGCGGTCAGCGTCAAGCATCCGGTTTTTGCCGTCAGCATCCACCATTCGCATGTGGATGTGCAGACCTGAGCCGGCTTTGCCGGTGGTGATTTTGGGGGCGAAAGTAATATCGTAGCCATATTCCCACGCCAGATTTCGTATCACCCACTTGGCAATCATCAGCTGGTCAGCAGCTGATTCGGCGTCGACAGGCAGAAACTCTATCTCGTTCTGCTCGTAGACCTTGCCGTTCAGCGTGAAGTTGCCCACTTCGCTGTGACCATACTTTATCTGACCACCGGTTCGGGCGATATACTGCATGCAGACTGTGCGCAGGTCATTGGTCTTGGCAAACGGGGCGCTCTCGTGGTAATTGCGCTGGTCAGTGGCAGGGAATGTGCCGTCGTCCTCCTTGATTACATAATATTCAAGCTCGCCCATGCACTGGAAGCGCAGTCCGGTCACGCGGGTAAACTCCACGCATGCCTTGTGAAGGGTATGTTCGGGAGAACTCTCCAACGGATTGCCATCCTTGTCGAAGAACGAGCATAGCATTGTCACGGTGGGAATCTCTGCAAACGGGTCGAGGAACGCCGTGCGGAAACGCGGCAGCACATAAAGGTCGCTTGATCCGGCGGAAATGAAGGGGAACAGCGACGAACCGTCGACACGCTCACCCATGGTGAGTATGGTTTCCAGATATGCGAGGTCGTTGATTACAAAGTTGAGAGTTTTCAGTCTGCCGTCAGCAGCCGGATACATGAAATTCACCATTTCAATATCGTTCTCAACAATATAGCGGATAATATCTTCGCGTGTGAACGAAGCCATCGGTTTGTTTAGAAACCGCACAAGTTCATTTTTATTTAGAGCAATCTCCTTGCTCACAGAATTCAGTTCGCTCATGTATTATTACAGGTTTGTAGATTTAAGTTTGAATTTCAAAATTAGCAATTAATCCGTAACGACGGACACTGATTAAGATAATTTAACAGCATTGGAGTCTACGAGCTCCTCTGCGGGCGAGATAAAAAAAATGCGCCACCGGAGGCGACGCAATTTTTATGATTCGTTTTATACTTACTGTTAGATTGTCTGAGCTTTGGTATGTGCCATTTCAGCTACCTTATCGGCGATGTCACCCCCTTTGTCAAGGACGGTCGATGCTACACCTTTGACTTTTTCCTTGAGGGTGTCCAACATCTCGGCATGTTTTTCCTTGCATTGAGAGATCTTTGCTTTGGCTGCATCTTTAGCTGCGCTGAATGCTGCGGCACTTTTTTCCTTTACTACATCCATCTCATTCTTTGCTGCGACTTCTGCTGAGTCAACTGATACTTCTGCTGCGGCTGCCGATACTCGTGCAGCGGCGTCAGCGATTGTCTGTTTTTTCATAGTTGTGTGTGTTTTTAAGTTTCTGTCAGTATAACGTCTGTCGCGGCAAAATGGTTCACACGGCGGTTATCCTCACACTTTTATTTTTCACTTTCTCTCCTTTTATATTATTAAGCAGTGAGGCAAGCTTAACCGAGGGAACTGCCACAAGGGCATGATGGTCCTTCACAATAATCTTGCCTATTTCGTCAGCGGCGAGTCCACCTTTCTGAATCAGGAAACCGAGTATGTCGCCACGCGAAAGTTTCTCGCGCTTGCCGGCATTGAAATAGAGCGATGTCACAGGTGAAGGTTCGGGTGTCGCACTGATTTCCGGCGGGAAGAAGCGGCGGTCGAAGCTGATGAAGTCGGGAATATTCTCTCCCTCGGCTGTGATTACGAATATGGTGCCGTCAGCCACCACTCGGGCAGTACGACCGTTGCGATGGGTCCACCCTTCCTCGGTAAGCGGATAATGATAGTGAATGACAGCTGCCACATCGGCAATGTCGAGCCCGCGCGAGGCAAGATCGGTCGAAATCAGCCATGGTGTGGACCCGTTATTGAACAGGTCGATTGCAAGTTCACGCTGACGCTGTTCGAGTCCACCATGATAAAGTCCTACGGGGAAACGTTTCTTTTTCAAGTAGTTATAGACGCGCTCGGCACTTTCGCGGTGATTGACAAAGACTATGTAGGGCGCATCAGAGGAGAATGTTGCGAGCAATTCGGTAAGGGTGTTGAGTTTGTCGCGCTCCGGCGACGGCACCTCCACAATCTGCATGCGCGAGCGTGGTGCTTCGGTGCGCGACGTGTAGTCAATGGTTTCCGCACCCTCCATGTCTATGAAATCGGGCATCTCGGGCAGACGTGTGGCAGAGGTCAACGTGACTGATGACACCTTACGCGGCATGGCACGAACAATTTTCTTCATCTCGCCGTGGAAGCCGAGTTCCAGCGATTTATCGTACTCATCCATCACCATGGCGCGAATGTCGTGCAAAGTCAGCGTGTCACGGGTCAGATGGTCGAGCAGACGTCCGGGCGTGGCTACGACAATGTCAGGCATGGAGCCTTCTATGCTGCTCACTTCGTCAGCCATAGGGTGTCCGCCATAGACAGGAAGAATCTTGTAACCGGGTGCTACCGAGCGTATTACATCAGCTATCTGAATCACCAGTTCACGCGACGGTGCAATGACCACGCCCTGCAGCTTGCGGCACGGGGGCTGCAGCTGACGCAGGATGGCTATGGTGAAAGCTATGGTTTTACCGGAGCCTGTGGGTGAGATGATGAAAAGTTTCTGTGCCTCGGTTGAGAGCACGGCAAGCTGCATGGGGTTGAGCTGCTCTATGCCAGTGGCTTTGATATTGCTGATTATCTGTTTTTTCTGCATGATTTCTTGATGTTTGTTGTTCTTATAACATCAGTCGGCAAGCGGTAGTTCAATGGCAAATGTGGTGCCTACGCCCGGCTCGGAGTCAAGCACAAAGATTTTGCCATCGTGATACTGGTTCACAATTCTTCGGGCAAGAGTCAGACCAAGCCCCCACCCTCGCTTCTTGGTGGTGAATCCGGGGGAGAACACGGTCTTGAAGTTCTTGCGCGGAATCCCCTTGCCCGTGTCTTTAACATGAATGACCGCCCACTGTCCGCGGCGCCCCGTGGTGACGGTGATGGAGCCGCTTCCGTCCATGGCGTCAACCGCATTCTTGATGAGGTTTTCCATTACCCACTCGAACAGCGGTGCCGACACCATGGTTGGCAACGGTTCGGATGAAAGCTTGGCTGTCAGCGAGATACGGTTTGATATGCGTCCTGACATATATTCCGTAGCATGCTCGACAAGAGCGTTCAGATCGTCAAGTTCAAGTGTGGGGGCAGAACCGATTTTCGAGAATCGTGATGCTATGGTGGAGAGTCGGTTGACATCCTTGTTCATTTCCTTGACATAGTCCGGATTTACCCCTTCAGCCTGAAGCACCTCCATCCATCCCATAAGCGAGGAGATAGGAGTACCAAGCTGATGGGCTGTTTCCTTGGAAAGCCCCACCCACACCTTGTTTTGCTCGGCACGCTTGGTCGAGGATACCGCATAGTAGACCACTCCGATGAAGGTGAGCATGATAAGCAGCTGAATATAAGGATAATATGCCAGTCGTTTCAGCAGTTTTGAGTCCTCGTAGTAGAGGTGCTGCAGATTGTTGGGCGACACAATGATATGTATAACGTTCTGTCCCCCCTTCAGTCCCTCCAGTTTGGAGTGCAGGAACCGGGTGTTGATATCGGAGAGAAATCCGGGATTAAGCGAGTCAATCGGCTCCGGGAGGTCGAAGTTGCGGTGATCGAGAATGATATCCTCGTCGTTGACCAAAAGAACCGGAATGGTGTGGTTCCGCTCGATGATTGTAAAGAGGAACTCCACATTGGCTGCTTCGGGATTGTCGGACTCCGAAATGCTTATGATTTCTTTCGTGGCATCAGCCCATATTTGCATCCTTTCGCGCTCCTGACGGGCAAGGTCACGCACAAGATTGTTCGACACATAGAGGAACAGTCCCACCACGCAAACCGTGGCGAGCAGGAACAGCAGGGTCCAATATCGCGCTATATCAGGCTTTTTCAAAATCATATTCTATGAATCTTGCCACTGCGTTATCATCATTTCCACCAATCACCAACTTAGCCTCGGCACGCACCTCGGGCAGAGCGTTAGCCACTGCCACCGAAAGGTCAGCCTCGCGCATCATCGGCAGGTCGTTGAGATTGTCACCGAACACCACCACACGGTCAGCGCCTGTCTGCGCTGCGAGCCGACGGATGGCAGCCGCCTTGTTTACTCCGGGAGCGAACAGCTCTATCAGAGCCACTTCCGGGTTAAAAATATCAGGATAGCATGACACCGAGCAGTCACAGTCCTCGCGCAATCGTGCAGCTATGCGTTCAATCATCTGTCGCGGTCCGGTGCCGAAAATCAACATCACCCGGTCAGCATCCGCAGGCACTCCGTTCAACTGGAAGTGCTTGAGATGCAAATCTTTGCGCTGCTCGTAAAAGAGCTGTTCGGCAGCATTGAGCTGCGGTGTGTGGAAAACCCGCATCATTCCGTCGGGCTGAAGTTCGTAGACAAACGACATATATCCCTCGGAGCGGAACAAGGCTATTATGCGGCGGTACTCTTCGCCATCGATAAACACAGGGTCGATGTAGCGCCTGCGGTCAAAATCCCACAGGGCTGCTCCGGTTGTGACCACGGCAGGAATCCTGATGTCGCAATCCTTCAGCAAAGGGTCGGCTGTAGCGGCGGTTCTTGCCGTGGCTACGGTGATCATGGCACCCCGTTTGCCAAGCCCGGAAATCAATTTTGCCGTTTCCGGCGACACCCGGCTGCTGCTGTTGAGCAGCGTACCGTCAAGGTCGGATATATATAATGTCTTTGTCATAATGCAAAGTTACGAAAATTTCACAAAATTAAATCTGTTGCAACCGATAATGAACAAAAAAAGGAGTGCGGATGTTATATATTGCAGAAAAACTATTAAATTTGTGATTTAAACAACCAAACTATCTATTTATGGGAAAATTTTTATCAGACTTCAAGGACTTTGCCATGAAAGGCAATGTGGTTGATATGGCGGTCGGTGTTATCATCGGCGGTGCGTTCGGCAAAATCGTGACTTCTTTGGTCAATGACATCATGATGCCGGTAATCAGCCTTTGCACAGGCGACGTGAACTTCAACAACCTCTCGTACACGTTGCGTCCCGAAACCAAAGATGCAGCCGGTGAAGTGATCTCCGAGGCAGTGAACTTCAACTATGGTATGTTCTTCCAGAACATCATCGACTTCATCATCATCGCCTTCTGTATCTTCGTTGCAATCATGGTGATCACCAAGTTCAAGAAGAAAGAGGCAGAAGCACCCATCGCTCCTCCCGAACCTACAAAAGAAGAGCAGCTTCTCACTCAGATTCGCGACATTCTCGAAAAACAGAACAAACAGTGATAACATTCCTGATAGGGTTTATGGGGTGCGGCAAAACAACTCTTTGCCGCGCCCTGAACCGTATTACAGGCATTGAGGTTGCCGATCTCGATGAACTGATTGAGCAAGAGGCACAGTGCAGCATCAGAGCTTTCTGGCAAAAGCACGGCGAGGCGAAGTTCCGCGAACTCGAACAGGCAACACTCAGCCGGATAGCGGAGTCTGACAAAACCATGATTGTTGCCTGCGGCGGCGGCACACCATGCTTCGGAGAGAACATGGAGCTGATGAACCGGAGCGGACGGACGGTGTGGCTTCAGGCTACCCACCCCGTACTGCTCTCACGATTGCTTGCCGCTCGGGAACAGCGCCCGCTGATAGCCGCCATGGACGATGCGGAACTGAGCCGATACATAGCTCACGAGCTGGAAAGACGCGAACCTCACTATGCCAAAGCCACTCACCGCTTCAACACTGACCGGCTGGAGGATGAGCGGCAGATTGAACAGACCGCAGCGCTGTTCATCAAAAAATTCTTGGAGCCTGACTGACCGAGGCTCTGACGCTGCCCCCAACGTGGGCGCACCGGTAAAACCAAATCATAACATTACTTGTCACATGGGAAAATCATCAGAATTTACAGCTCCTTGCCCGGCGGAAATAGCAACCGGACACAGGAAATTCAGCATAGGGCTGCCACGATGCAGCAACAGCAACGAGCGGCGATTCCCGCTTACCCCTGAGGGTGCGGAAGTGCTTTCGCAGCATGGTTTTCAGATTTACATTGAGAATGGCGCGGCGCAGACCATCCACTACCCCGATGGGCGCTACATCAGCCACGGTGCCCGCATCGTGTCGCGCCGTGAGACTCTCGCATGCGACATAGTGATACATCTGGCACCTATGGACCCGTCTGACATACGCATGCTGCGCCGTGGCGCCGTTCTGCTCACGCTGCTTCACCCCGAATGTCAGACCAAGGAGAGCATAGCCGCACTGATGGAGCGTGGCATCATAGCCGTGGCGCTCGACCTCGTGCGCGATGAAAGCGGTCACCGTCCGTTTGCCGACATCCTATCGGAGATTGACGGCAGGGCATCCATGGCGATAGCCTCGTCGCTGCTCGCCGACTCCGTTACCGGCAAAGGTATCCTGTTGGGCGGCATAGCCGGACTGATGCCGTGCGAAGTAACCGTTATCGGAGCCGGAATAGCCGGTATGGCTGCCGCACGCTCCGCTTCGGGCTTAGGCTCGATTGTCAGGATGTTTGACAGCAACGTCTACCGATTGCGGGCTGCCATCCGCGAGCTCGGACCGCAAATCATAGGCTCGGCGCTCCATCCGTCAGTTGTGGCAAAGGCGCTCACCACCGCCGATGTGGTCATTGTAACTGACACCGAACAACTGCGACCGTTCGGAGCCGAAATGGTCGCTGCCATGAAAGCGGGTGTCATAACCTTTGACCTTAGCGAACGTGAGGGAGGCATATTCCCGTCGCTCCCTACGGTAAACCTCGCGAAGGCACGTCCGTGCGATAACAGCAGCGACAGCAACCGAGTGTGCTACATCCACGCCGGAAGCGCCGTTCCTCGTACCGCTGCCATGGCTCTGAGCAACACTCTGATCACCATGCTCAGCGACCTCGTGACACTCGAGGGGGTCACTAACGCGCTGAAACTCAGTCAGGGAATGCAGTGTGCGGTGTTCACCTTCCTCGGCAAGGTCACTAACGCCAGAATAGCATCGATTGTGGGTATGCGCCACATGGACATCAAACTAATACTCCAGTTCTCATGAGTGCCCGTCGGAAATTCTATGTAGTGTGGGTCGGACATAACCCCGGCATCTACGATTCATGGGAGGAATGTGAACTGCAGGTGAAGGAATATCCGGGAGCCAAATACAAATCGTTCGACTCGCAGACAGCTGCCACCCTTGCATTCCGAGGCAACCCGTCGGAACACTTGGGAATCCTCAAGTCAATAGTCTCGCATCAGCCGTCGGTCACCAACTACGAGGCTATTCCCGAAATCAATCTTGACGGAATAGCTGTTGACGGTGCATGTTCAGGAGTGCCGGGACCAATGGAATACCGGGGAGTGAAGATTGGCACCGGCGAGGAGATTTTTCACTTGGGACCGTTACCTGACGGCACCAATAATGTAGCTGAATATCTGGCACTTGTGCATGCGCTCGCCCTGCTTAACAAACGCGGTGACCACCGTACGCCGGTTTATTCGGACAGTCGCACCGCCCTCTCGTGGTTGCGCAACCGAGGGCACCGCTCAAAACTGGAACGCACCGCTGCCAACGTCCGCATCTTCGAGCTGCTGGCTCGCGCCGACGCATGGGTTCAAACCCACCCCACATACAATCCCGTCATCAAATGGGATACCGAAAACTGGGGCGAAATTCCCGCCGACTTCGGCAGAAAATAACCCCCGGAGGTTATGGGTTGTAGGGACGCTTCGTGGAGCGTCCGTCCTCGGAGCGGAAGTCTATGGCTTCCGCCATACCCTCCCATGAACACTTGACAGTAGCACCGTAGCTCTCAGTAGCACAGTAGGTTATGGCTGTAGGGACGCTTCGTGGAGCGTCCGCCCTCGGGGCGGATGTCTATGGCTACCGCCATACCCACCCATGAACACTTGACAGTAGCACCGTAGCTCTCAGTAGCACAGTAGGTTATGGC